>JAGONT010000001.1:0-197243 GCA_017992885.1 Alphaproteobacteria bacterium | reverse complement strand
CACTATCGAGATGCGCTGGACATCGCGCGAGAAATTAAGGATCTTTCCCTTGAAGCTCAGGCCCTCATTGGACTTGGCAATGCGCGCGCAGGAACAGAGCACTATCGAGCTGCATTAGTTATCGCTCGAGAAATTAAGGATCTTTCCCTTGAAGCTCAGGCTCTCATTGGACTTGGCAATGCGCGCGCAGGAACAGAGCACTATCGAGCTGCATTAGTTATCGCTCGAGAAATTAAGGATCTTTCTCTTGAAGCTCAGGCCCTCATTGGACTTGGCAATGCGCACGCAGGAACAGAGCACTATCGAGATGCGCTGGACATCGCGCGAGAAATTAAGGATCTTTCCCTTGAAGCTCAGGCCCTCATTGGACTTGGCAATGCGCGCGCAGGAACAGAGCACTATCGAGCTGCATTAGTTATCGCTCGAGAAATTAAGGATCTTTCCCTTGAAGCTCAGGCCCTCATTGGACTGGGCAATGCGCGTGCAGGCGCAGAACACTATCGAGCTGCCTTGAAGATAGCTCAAGAACTTAAAGATCGTTCCCTTGAAGCTCAGGCTCTCATTGGACTGGGCAATGCGCGTGATGGCAATCAAATAGAGCACTATCAAGCTGCCTTGGACATCGCTCGAGAGATTAAGGATCTTTCCCTTGAAGCTCAGGCTCTCATTGGACTGGGCAATGCGCGTGATGGCAATCAAATAGAGCACTATCGAGCTGCATTAGTTATCGCTCGAGAAATTAAGGATCTTTCCCTTGAAGCTCAGGCCCTCATTGGACTGGGCAATGCGCGTGATGGCAATCGTATAGAGCACTATCGAGCTGCCTTGGGCATCGCTCAAGAAATTGGGGATCGTTCCCTTGAAGCTCAGGCTCTCATTGGACTGGGCAATGCGCGCGATAGTAATCGAATAGAACACTATCGAGCTGCATTGGACATAGCTCAAGAAATTGGGGATCTTTCCCTTGAAGCTCAGGCTCTCATTGGACTTGGCAAGGTGCATGATGGCAATCAAATAGGGCGCTATCGAGCTGCACTGGACATAGCTCAAAAAATTGGGGATCTTTCCCTTGAAGCCAAAGCAGAGATTGGGCTAGGGAATGCGCGCGCAGGAACAGAGCACTATCGAGCTGCATTGGACATAGCTCAAGAAATTGGGGATCTTTCCCTTGAAGCTCAGGCTCTCATTGGACTTGGCAATGCGCGCGCAGGAACAGAGCACTATCGAGCTGCATTAGTTATCGCTCGAGAAATTAAGGATCTTTCTCTTGAAGCTCAGGCCCTCATTGGACTTGGCAATGCGCGCGCAGGAACAGAGCACTATCGAGCTGCATTAGTTATCGCTCGAGAAATTAAGGATTTTTCCCTTGAAGCTCAGGCCCTCATTGGACTGGGCAATGCGCGCGCAGGAACAGAGCACTATCGAGCTGCATTAGTTATCGCTCGAGAAATTAAGGATCTTTCCCTTGAAGCTCAGGCTCTCATTGGACTGGGTAATGCGCGCGATAGTAATCGAATAGAACACTATCGAGATGCGCTGGACATCGCGCGAGAAATTAAGGATCTTTCCCTTGAAGCTCAGGCCCTCATTGGACTTGGCAATGCGCGCGCAGGAATAGAGCACTATCGAGCTGCATTGGATATCGCTCGAAAAATTGGGGATCTTTTCCTTGAAGCCCAGGCAAAGATTGGGTTGGGTAATGCCTATTGTGCTGCTAAAAATAATGAAGAGGGGCTCAAACACTTTTCTAAGGCTTTGAAGATTGCGCCAACTCAAGAATTACGAAACAAAGCTCTCAGTGGTCAAAAAAAGGCACAATCTTTTATAAAAAGCAATCGGAGATGAACAAGCTGTAAGGCATCTGCTCGTTTGAAATCTGCAAGAGTGAGATTCCTTAAATTTGCAGTTTTCAAGCCGGCGCTTTCGTTGTAAGAATGAAAGCAAATAAAGAGGTAAGGCACAAAGCGTGGATCTTTCTTCAAGCCAGATGATGAATACGCCGCTAAATGGGAGCTTAGCAGACTATTTTAATATTCTGATCTTTATGGCTATCGCTTTCGGTTTGTCTATTTTTTTAGTCCTTTTATCCTTTTTGCGTGGGTCGCGACGACCAGATGCGGCAAAATTGTCTCCCTATGAATGTGGCTTTGAGGCTTTTAGTGATGCACGGATGAAGTTTGACGTGCGATTTTATCTTGTCGCTATTTTATTCATTATTTTTGACCTTGAAATTGCCTTTCTTTTTCCCTGGGCCATTAGCTTGAAAGGCATAGGGCTTTATGGGTTTTTTTCCATGATGCTTTTTTTAGCTATTTTAACCGTTGGGTTTATTTATGAATGGCGAAAAGGAGCTTTGGAATGGGAGTAAAAAAACTAACTTTACCAGCAGAAGCTTTAAAAGCAGGTTATGGCTTGCAAGCGATTCCCGAAGGAATAGATCCGGATATCCTTTTAGAAGCGCTTAGCCAAGAGGTAAGTCAAAAAGGCTTTATCGTTACGCAGCTTGATAAAATGGCTGCTTGGGCGCAGTCAGGATCAATATGGCCGATGACCTTTGGTCTGGCCTGTTGTGCGGTGGAAATGATGCAAACGGCTGCGTCTCGTTATGATTTGGATCGATTTGGTGTCGTTTTTCGACCCAGTCCACGCCAAGCAGATTTGATGATTGTGGCAGGAACGTTAACGAATAAAATGGCGCCGGCTTTACGAAAAGTTTACGATCAGATGGCCGAGCCTCGCTATGTTATCTCTATGGGATCCTGTGCGAATGGGGGAGGATACTATCACTATTCCTATTCTGTAACACGAGGGTGTGATCGAATTGTTCCTGTTGATGTTTATGTGCCTGGGTGTCCTCCCACAGCCGAAGCCCTTCTCTATGGAATTTTGCAATTACAGCGTAAGATTCAACGCGAAAAACATTTTTCACGGTGTTAAGAATGGGACTTTCTCAAAAGCTTGAAGATTTGGGACGCTTAATTGCTGAAGAAATTGGCACAGATACGCTGGCATGGTCAGTTGAGTATAACGAACTGATGGTAAGTGTCGAACGGCCAGCAATTGTTCGCGTGTTGACCTACTTAAGAGATTCTAAAGGTCTTCAATTTGCTCAGCTCATGGATGTATGTGGCGTGGATTACTTGGGACGTGAACCGCGGTTTGATGTGGTGTATCACCTCTTAAGCTTAGTCCATAATCAGCGTCTTCGCCTGAAAGTTCAAGTAGAGGAAGGAATGCCTGTTCCTTCTGTTGTTTCAGTTTATAGCAGTGCTAATTGGTGGGAGCGTGAAGTTTTTGACCTTTATGGGATTCCTTTTGAGGATCATCCAGACTTAAGACGCATTTTGACCGATTATGGATTTGAAGGCCATCCTTTACGCAAGGATTTCCCGCTGACGGGTTATGTAGAAGTGCGCTACGATGAAGAGCAAAAGCGTGTCGTGTATGAACCTGTCAAGTTGCCTCAAGCCTTTCGTAATTTTGACTTTGAAAGCCCCTGGGAAGGGATGGATTTTGCGGCACAAACGCTAAAGTCAAAACAACCTCTTCCTGAGGTAAACTCATGACAGAGACCTTACAGAATAAGGAAGCGAATAAGCAAAGTTTTACGCTAAACTTTGGTCCTCAACACCCAGCTGCTCATGGAGTTTTACGTTTGATTCTCGACATGGATGGAGAAGTTGTCGAACGCGCGGATCCCCATATTGGGCTGTTGCATCGGGGAACGGAAAAACTGATTGAGTATAAAACCTATCTTCAAGCCATTCCTTACTTTGATCGATTAGATTATGTGTCGCCGATGGCGCAAGAACATGCTTTTGCTTTAGCTGTCGAGAAGTTATTAGACCTTGAAATTCCGATAAGAGCAAAATACATCCGTGTTTTATTCTGTGAGATTACCCGTATTTTAAATCATATCCTTAACATTACGACCATGGCTATTGATGTTGGAGCTATGACCCCTTTGTTATGGGGATTTGAAGAACGAGAGATTCTCATGGGCTTTTATGAGCGGGTTTCTGGAGCCCGCTTGCATGCAAATTATTTCCGACCTGGTGGGGTGCACAAAGATCTTCCTCCAGGGCTTGCAGAAGATATCATGGCTTTTGTAGAGCGGTTTCCTCAAGTGATTGATGATATTGAAACGCTTTTGACGGAAAACCGCATTTTTAAGCAGAGAACAGTCGATATTGGAGTAGTCAATGCGGAGCAGGCTTTGGATTGGGGTTTTAGTGGACCTATGTTGCGTGCGTCGAATGTCGCCTGGGATTTGCGTCGCAATCAACCCTATGAAGTCTATGATCAAATGGACTTTTTTATTCCTGTCGGAAAAAATGGGGATTGCTATGATCGCTATGTGGTGCGGATGGAAGAAATGCGTCAGAGTGTTCGTATTATGCAGCAGTGCTTAGAAAAAATGCCAGAAGGGCCGATTAAAGTCGATAATTACAAAATTACGCCACCGCCTCGTGCAGAGATGAAAACATCTATGGAAGCTTTAATTCATCATTTCAAACTCTATACAGAGGGGTATCATGTTCCCAAAGGGGAAACCTATACAGTTGTTGAGGCGCCAAAAGGAGAGTTTGGGGTATACTTAGTGTCAGATGGAAGTAATCATCCCTATCGCTGTAAAATCAGGGCGCCGAGTTTTGCTTTCCTCCAAGCCTTAGATTTCATGGCAAAAGGTCATATGTTAGCTGATGTCCCGAGTATTATTGGATCGTTGGATATCGTGTTTGGGGAGATTGATCGGTGAAAAAAAGTGCGCCCACCAAAGACACGTCTGTAAGTTCTTCTTCCACAGAAGAGCTTAAGACGTTCGCTTTTTCTAAAGAAAATGAAGAACGCGTGGAAGAAATTATCAAGCGTTACCCTAAAGGACGACAAGCCAGTGCTATTTTGCCTCTGTTTGATCTTGCGCAACGGCAGTGTGGAGGGTGGTTGCCGAAAAGCGCTATTGAAAACATCACTGAAAGGCTAGGAGTTTCACTCATTAGAGGCTACGAAGTGGCGACCTTTTATACAATGTTTAATCTAAATCCTGTGGGTCGATACCATCTTCAGATTTGTGGGACGACACCTTGTATGCTGCGGGGGAGTGAGGACTTAAAACGGGTCTGTCAGCGTCACCTTGGGATTGACTGTAAAGAAACAACAGAAGACGGACTTTTTACCCTCAGTGAAGTTGAATGTATTGGGGCTTGTGTGAACGCGCCTGTTGTTCAAGTAAACGATGATTATTATGAAGATTTAACGGAAGAAAGCTTTCTAAAGCTGCTTAAAGATTTAGAAGAGGGTCTCGAGGTCAAACCCGGATCTGCCTTGGGTCGGCAAGGTTCGGCTCCTTTGGTAAAGGAGACACCATGTTAAGTCAAAAAGATGCTATTTTTACCAACCTATATGGCAAACAAGAGTGGCGTTTGCCGGGGGCAAAAAAGCGAGGAGATTGGGATCATACGCAAGCAGCCTTTGTGCAAGGACAAGAATGGATTGTCCAAGAAATTATGGCTTCGGGTCTTAGAGGTCGTGGAGGGGCGGGGTTTCCAACGGGACGTAAATGGTCCTTTATGGCCAAAGATGATGGCATAACGCCCCGTTATCTTATTATTAATGCCGATGAGAGTGAGCCTGGAACGTGCAAAGATCGCGATATCTTACGCTATGAACCCCATAAGCTTATAGAAGGGGCGCTTCTTGCGGGGTTTGCCATAGGGGCGCATACGGGTTATATTTACATCCGTGGTGAATTTTATCGAGAAGCAGAACACCTTGAAATTGCTATTAGAGAAGCCTATGAGGCAGGTCTTTTAGGAAAAAATGCCGCAAGTTCTGGCTGGGATTTTGATCTTTACGTTCATCGTGGGGCAGGGGCCTATATCTGTGGGGAAGAAACAGCGCTTTTAGAAAGTTTAGAAGGCAGAAAAGGCATGCCCCGTCTAAAACCTCCTTTTCCAGCCCTTGTTGGGCTTTATGGATGCCCCACCATTGTGAACAACGTAGAAACCATTGCTGTCGTCCCCACGATTTTGCGACGGGGGGCTTCCTGGTTTGCAAATCTTGGAACACCTAATAATACAGGCACAAAAATATTTTGTCTTTCTGGACATGTTAATACACCTTGTAATGTAGAAGAGGCCATGGGAATTCCCCTTAAAGAACTGATTGAAACATATGGAGGTGGTGTACGTGGGGGATGGGATAACCTTTTGGCCGTGATTCCGGGTGGATCTTCCGTTCCTCTTTTGCCAAAAGATATTTGTGAGACGGTTTTGATGGATTTTACGTCACTGACCAATGTTAAAAGTGGACTGGGGACAGCTGGCGTCATTGTGATGGACAAGTCAACGGATATTGTGCGAGCCATTGCGCGTCTTTCCAAATTTTATATGCATGAAAGTTGTGGTCAATGTACACCTTGTCGAGAAGGAACGGGATGGGTATGGCGTATGCTCGTTCGTTTGGCCGATGGATTGGGGACGATTAAGGATATTGATCGATTGGAAGAGGTGACTTACCAAATCGAAGGACACACCATTTGTGCTCTTGGCGAGGCGGCTGCCTGGCCGGTGCAAGGGCTCATTCGTCATTTTCGTCCTGAACTTGAGCGCCGGCTTGGTGTTCAGTAAGTCGTTTGGAGAGCAAAGATGCCCAAAATTTTTATTGATGGTAAGGAAATTGAAGTTTCTGAGGATGTAACTGTGCTTCAAGCAGCAGAGATGTTGGGCATTGAAATTCCTGTTTTTTGTTATCACCCCAAGCTTTCCATAGCGGGTAATTGCCGCATGTGTCTTGTCGAGATGGAAAAATCTCCAAAACCTATCGCAAGTTGCGCGATGCCCGTTTGTGAGGGAATGGTGATTCATACGCAAACCCCCATGGTCAAAAAAGCTCGCCAAGGAGTTTTAGAATTCTTGCTTATTAATCATCCCTTAGATTGTCCAATTTGCGATCAAGGAGGAGAATGTGATCTTCAAGACATTACGGTGGCCTATGGGGGGGATTCGAGTCGCTTTGGGTTGAATAAGCGAGCCGTTCCCGATAAAGATTTTGGTCCGCTAATTGAAACGGCAATGAATCGTTGTATTCATTGTACACGTTGTATCCGTTTTGCGACTGAAATTGCGGGAGTTCCAGAATTGGGGTCGATGGGACGAGGTGAGGAGATGGAAATTGGAACATATGTTCAACAAGCCATTACGTCCGAACTTTCTGGAAACATGATTGATATTTGCCCTGTGGGAGCCTTAACTTCAAAACCTTATAGTTTTCAAGGAAGATCATGGGAGCTCTCTCATACGCCCTCCATTGATGTGCTGGATGCGGTAGGAAGTGCAATTCGTATTGATACACGTGGAAGGGAAGTGATGCGCATTCTCCCGCGACAAAATGATAAGGTGAATGAAGATTGGATTTCAGATAAGACTCGCTTTGCTTGTGATGGCTTGAAATATCAACGGCTGGATCGTCCTTATGTTCGTGGAAAAGATGGTCGACTTCACGCTGTAACTTGGCCTGAAGCTTTTAACGTGATTGCCGGTCGTCTTCAACATGTCCCTGGGGATCATATTGCCGCCATCGCTGGAGATATGATGGATGCAGAGGCCATGGTTGCTCTAAAGGATTTGATGATGGCCCTGGGGTCGCCTCATATGGACTGTCGTCAAGAGGGAGTGAAAACTGGGGGTGGTCCTCGCTGTAGCTACCTCTTTAATACGACAATTGCTGGGATTGAGAGAGCCGATTTTTGTCTTTTGATTGGGACAAACCCTCGTTGGGAGGCGCCCCTGATCAATGCACGAATTCGAAAAAATTACCTTTTTACAGGCCTTCCTGTGGCGCTTATTGGTCATTTTCACGAGCAAGGATATCCTGTGGATCATCTGGGCAATGATCCTCTCCTTTTGGAAAAAATTATGAAAGGGAAACACCCAATTTGTGCGGCGCTAAAAGCTGCTAAAAATCCGATGATGATTGTGGGACAGGGAGCTTTAAAGCGAGAAGATGGAGATGTTATTCTTGGCCTTGCGCGGCAGATTGCGGATAAGTATGAGTTTGTCCATAAAACAAAATCTCAAAATTTCGAGCATTGGAATGGCTTTAACGTCTTGCAAACGGTGGCTAGTCGAGTGGGAGGACTTGATTTAGGCTTTCTTCCTGGTCCCAATGGCTATGCTGTAGGAGAAATAATCCAAGCCATACGGCGTAAAAAAATTGAAGTTCTTTATCTTTTGGGTGCGGATGAAATTGAGATGAAGCTCCTCAAATCAGCTTTTATTATTTATCAAGGTCATCATGGGGATCGAGGGGCAGCTATCGCAGATGTTGTTTTACCGGGAGCTGCTTATACTGAAAAGGATGGGACGTATGTTAATACGGAAGGACGGATTCAACGGGGTTTAAAAGCGGCGTCACCTCCTGGTGAAGCTAAAGAAGATTGGAAGATCATTAAAGCTCTTGCCGAAAGACTTGGTTTTGAATTGTCATACAAGACACTTGATGAAATACGTAAACGACTTGTTGAAATTAACCCTCTTTTTGATGAAGTTGACGGCGTTCAACGAACACAGTGGAGGGAATTTGGTCAAGAAGGGGTGCTTTGCTCAGATCCGTTTAGGCCGACGATTGAGAATTTTTATATGACTGACGTTATTTCTCGTCATTCTGTGACGATGGCAAGATGTACTCAGGAAATTTTAGCTGATAAGCAAAGGATTGTTTCCTATGATTAAGGCTGAATATTTTTGGAGTGAGGGCTTCTTTCCTGTTTTGTCTTTAGTTGGATATACTTTTCTCATCATTATTCCGTTGATTTTGGCAGTGGCGTATTTGACATATGCTGAAAGAAAAGTCATTGCTGCAATGCAACTTCGGGTTGGCCCTAATGTCGTGGGGTGGTTTGGTCTTTTGCAGCCCTTTGCCGATGGGTTAAAATTACTCCATAAAGAAACAATTATTCCAACTCGTTCTAACCCTTTGGTTTTTCTGGTTGCCCCCGTTCTCACATTTGCTCTCAGCCTTTCGGCTTGGGCCGTCATTCCTTTTGGGCCTGAGGGGGCAATTAGCAATATTAATGTAGGAATTCTCTACCTTTTTGCCATTTCGTCCTTAGGGGTTTATGGAATTATCATTGCAGGATGGGCGAGTAATTCTAAATATGCATTTTTAGGGGCCTTAAGATCAGCTGCACAAATGGTATCTTATGAAGTTTCCATTGGTCTTGTCATTATTGCCGTGCTTCTTTCTGTTGGGTCTTTAAATTTATCGCAAATTGTTGAAGCTCAAAAAAATATTTGGTTTATTATTCCTCATCTCCCCATGGCGGTGATTTTTATGATATCGGCCTTAGCTGAAACGAATAGGGCTCCTTTTGATTTGCCAGAAGCAGAAGCTGAGCTTGTCTCAGGGTATAATGTTGAATACTCCTCTATGTCCTTTGCGCTTTTCTTCTTGGGCGAATATGCCAATATGATTTTGATGAGTGCGATGGGGAGCATTCTTTTTCTTGGGGGATGGCTTCCGCTTTTTCCTGTGGCTCCCTTCACTTGGGTGCCTGGAATTGTGTGGTTTGCCTTAAAAATATCTTTGTTTCTTTTCGTCTTTTTGTGGGTGCGAGCGACCTTTCCCCGGTATCGATACGATCAATTGATGCGTTTAGGATGGAAAATCTTCTTGCCCTTTTCCTTTGCTTGGGTGGTTCTTACGGCAAGCTTTTTATTAACTTTCAACATCTTGCCAGGATAATAAGGGTATGACTAAACTCACAGGCTCTTTTTTAAGAATTCTAAAAACTTTTTCCTTGGCAGAGCTTTGGGTGGGAATGTTGCTTACTCTTAAGTATATGTTTTTAAAAAAGAAAGTAACGATAGCATATCCTTTTGAAAAGGGACCGCTCTCTCCTCGTTTTCGGGGAGAGCATGCATTGAGACGGTATGCGAATGGGGAAGAAAGATGTATTGCTTGCAAATTATGTGAAGCTATTTGTCCCGCTCAAGCTATTACAATTGAAGCAGAAGAACGGGCAGATGGGAGCCGTCGGACAACACGATATGATATTGATATGACAAAATGTATTTATTGTGGCCTCTGTGAGGAAGCGTGTCCTGTGGATGCTATTGTTGAAGGTCCTAATTTTGAATTCTCAACTGAAACAAGGGAAGAGCTTTTTTATGACAAGGATAAACTTCTTTCCAATGGGGATCGATGGGAGATTGAAATTGCGGCTCGCCTTGAGCGTGATGTGCTTCATCAATAGGAGAGAAAAATGATTAACGTGACAGCTATTTTGTTTTATGTATTTGCTGGCGTTCTTTTAAGCTCAGCGATGATGGTTGTAACGGTACGCAACACAGTTTATGCAGTTTTGTTTCTTATTCTGGCTTTTTTTAATGCGGCCGGCCTTTTTATTTTAGTGCATGCTGAATTTTTAGCCTTGATGTTGGTCGTTGTTTATGTGGGAGCGGTAGCGGTTCTTTTTCTCTTTGTTGTGATGATGCTGAATGTTGAATTATCTCATCTTCGTGAAACGGTGAAAAGTTATTCCCTGATCGGAAGCTTTGTGGGAGGAATTCTAGCCATTGAACTTATCCTCGTCATGGTGACATGGAATACGTCAACAGAAGCTTTTAATTTAACCTCAGCTCCTTCTGCTTTTTATGGTAATGTGTCAAATACCAAAGCTTTAGGACATCTGCTGTATACACACTATGCTCTTATTTTTCAGGGAGCGGGCCTTATTCTGCTGATCGCTATGATGGGGGCCATTGTCTTAACCTTGCGTCATCGAGAAGGAGTTAAAAAGCAAAATGTTGCAAGTCAACTTGCACGTCGAGCGAAAGAAAGTGTTGAGCTTGTGGACATTCCCAGTGGTTCTGGGATTTAAGGAGCGGAGAGAAGAATGATGATAAGCCTTGATCACTATCTTGCTGTTGCCGCTCTTCTTTTTACAATTGGTGGGGTGGGTGTCTTTCTGAACCGTCGAAATGTAATCGTCATTTTGATGTCTATTGAACTTATGCTGTTAGCGGTTAATCTTAATTTTGTTGCTTTCTCGCAGTCTCTTGGTGATCTTGTGGGGCAGGTATTTACCCTCTTTATTTTGACGGTTGCTGCTGCAGAATCTGCAATTGGCCTTGCCATTCTTGTCGTTTATTTTCGTAATCGAGGGGATATTTATGTTGATGATATTACCGTGATGAAGGGTTAAGCATGAATATCATAGGTATTTTAATCGTCTTTCTTCCCTTACTGGGATTTGCTTTAGCCGGAGTCTTGGGAGAAAAATTTGGAGATCGTTTTTCTCAACTAGGGACATGTGGGTTGATGGGTCTTTCGACGGTTTTTGCAGCTTATCTCTTTCTGCAAATGGGTCTTCAAGAAAAAACCATGCTCATTCCTTTCTTTACCTGGATCCAGGTGGAATTTTTTGAGGTAAGTTGGGGGCTTCAGTTGGATAGCCTTAGCTTGGTGATGATGGTGGTGGTGACCCTTGTTTCCTTTATGGTCCATGTGTATTCGATAGGATATATGAAGGGAGATCCCGGAATTCCACGATTTATGGCCTATTTAAGCCTTTTTACTTTCTTTATGCTCACTCTCGTGACGGCCCCTAATTTTCTTCAAATGTTTTTTGGTTGGGAAGGGGTTGGACTGTGCTCCTACCTTTTGATTGGGTATTGGTATGATCGAGAAAAAGCCAATGCTGCGGCTATTAAAGCTTTTCTGGTGAATCGTATAGGAGATATAGGTTTTATCCTTGGTGTGGTAACGATTTTTGTGCTCTTTGAAACGCTTGATTTTGAAAGCATTTTTATACTTATGGAAGAGCATGAAAATGATAATTTTCTTTTTCTGAGTGGTCAATATCATGGACTCACACTCGCTTCTTTTCTCCTCTTTATTGGAGCAATGGGAAAGTCTGCACAAATTGGATTTCATACATGGCTGCCTGATGCCATGGAGGGACCCACCCCTGTTTCTGCTCTTATTCATGCCGCGACGATGGTAACAGCAGGTGTTTTTATGGTTGTGCGTCTTTCTCCTTTATTAGAGTATGCTCCTATGGCAAGAGAGTTTATCACTTTAATTGGTGCCGCAACGGCCCTTATGGCGGCAACGATTGCCTGTGTTCAAAACGATATTAAACGAATTATTGCCTATTCCACGTGCAGTCAGCTGGGATATATGTTTATGGCGGCTGGTCTTTCAGGTTATAGTGCATCGATGTTTCATCTCACAACGCACGCCTTTTTTAAGGCCCTGCTCTTTTTAGGAGCAGGAGCCGTTATTCATGCGATGTCGGATGAACAAAACATTCAAAAAATGGGAGGTATTTGGAAATACATTCCCGTCACCTATGCGGTCATGTGGATAGGAAGTTTGGCCTTGTCAGGGATTCCCTTTTTTGCGGGATATTATTCAAAGGATATGATTATTGAAGTGGATTGGGTTTCTTTTCTGACGGTCGGGAAGTTAGCGTTTGTCCTTGGCATTGCAGCTGCCATCCTGACGGCTTTTTATTCCTGGCGGCTTCTTTTGCTTGTTTTTCATGGAAAACCTCGAGCGGATGAAGTTGTGATGAGCCATATTCATGAATCTCCTCTTATCATGTTGATTCCTTTGGTTGTGCTGGCCATAGGATCCATTTTTTCAGGGAATGTTTTATATGAGTTGTTTGTGGGAGAAGAAACTTCCTTTTGGGGAACGGCAATTTTTGTTTTACCTGAAGATGAGGTCATTAAGGCTGCACATCACGTCTCTGGATGGATTCATTGGTCTTCAACCATAGCAGCCTGTTGTGGCGTGGCTCTGGCGTATCTTTTTTATGTAGTGGCAAAAAGTTGGCCGCAAAAATTCTCATTCACTTTTAGGGGGATTTATACGTTTCTTTATCAAAAGTGGTATTTTGATGAACTCTATGAATATCTTTTTGTTAAGCCTTCTCTTAAGCTTGCTAAAATTCTATGGGAAGAAGGGGATCAAGAAGTGATAGATGGGTTGGGTCCTAATGGGCTTGCCTCCTTGTCAGTTGCTTGGGGAGGTGTTTTATGTCGCCTACAAACAGGCTACGTCTATCATTATGCCTTTGCGATGATAATTGGCCTCGTACTGATGGTGGCTTGGTATGTTTGGATGTAGAAAAAATGGAGCTGCGCTTTTTACCATCTATCAGTTTATCGGGCGCTCTCACAAAATTTTGTTTACGAAACCTAGAAAAATAATAAGGACAGCCATGCGAAGCTTTCAGATCTTTTTAGGAATTTTAGCCGTTCTCTTGCCTTCATTCTCTTGGGCAGACCATCCAAGGCCATGGCAAATGTATTATCAAAGTCCAGTCACACCCGTGATGGAGCATCTGTATGATTTTCATCTTACGTTGCTCGTGATTGAAGGGGCGATTATTTTTCTTGTTGCAGTTCTTTTAATTTATGTGATCGTGCGTTTTCGCGCATCAAGGAATACAGCTCCATCAAAGGTAGCTCATAATACCCTCCTTGAAGTGATATGGACGGCAATTCCGGTTCTTGTTCTTGTTTTTATTGCATTCCCCTCCTTTAAGATTCTTTACATGATGGATGTGACACCTAAGGCTGATTTGACGATTAAAGCCATTGGTAACCAATGGTATTGGACCTATGAATATCCAGATCATAATATTCACTTTGATAGTAATATCATTCCGGATGATCAACTTAAGCCTGGGCAAAGTCGGTTGTTTGAGGTTGATAATCGGGTGATTGTCCCAACTCATACGAATATTCGGGTGATTACCACTTCTTCTGATGTTATTCATAGCTGGGCGATTCCAGCTTTTGGTGTTAAACGAGATAGTGTTCCTGGAAGATTGAATGAAACATGGTTTAATGTGAACAAGGAAGGAGTTTATTATGGCCAATGTTCAGAGCTTTGTGGGGTGAAGCATGGCTTTATGCCTATTGTGGTAGAGGCTGTTTCTCAAGCAGAATTTGACAAATGGCTGGCGTCTCAAAAAAATCCCACTCAAGCCCCTCATGCAGGATAAGAAATCGATGTCATACGCACTCACAGCTGATCATGCCCATGACGATCATCACCCCATAGGGTGGAGACGGTGGGTTCTATCGACCAATCATAAAGACATTGGGACGATGTATATTATTTTTGGGGCCTTTGGAGCTTTTTTTGGCGCCACTCTTTCTCTTTTGATACGCCTGCAATTGGCTCATCCTCATGGTACACTTTTGTCTGGTAATGAATATCAAATTTATAACGTGGTGATTACAGCTCACGGATTATTGATGATTTTTTTCTTTGTGATGCCTGTTCTTATCGGTGGATTTGGAAACTGGTTTATCCCTTTAATGATTGGGGCTCCAGATATGGCCTTTCCCCGCCTCAATAATATTAGCTTTTGGCTTTTAATTCCGGCGCTCATTCTTTTAACGCTTTCTATTGTGGTTGGATCAGGAGCGGGGACGGGGTGGACTTTTTATCCTCCGCTAAGCAGCATAGGTCAACCCGATGCAGCCGTTGATTTTATGTTAGTTAGCCTTCATTTGGCAGGAGCGTCCTCTATTTTAGGAGCCATTAATTTTATTACAACCATCTTCAATATGCGGGCTCCTGGAATGACGATGCATAAAGCTCCTCTCTTTGTCTGGGGAATCTTGGTCACAGCTTTTCTCCTTCTTTTGGCGGTTCCTGTGTTAGCGGGGGCTATTACCATGTTGTTGACAGACCGTGGTTTTGGGACAAGCTTTTTTGAACCAGCTGGAGGAGGGGACCCCCTTCTCTTTCAGCACCTCTTTTGGTTTTTTGGTCACCCTGAAGTGTATATCATGATTTTGCCTGCCTTTGGCATTATAAGCCAAGTGATTTCTACCTTTGCCCGGAAAGCTGTCTTTGGATATTTAGGGATGGCCTATGCCATGGTTTCCATTGGTGTTATTGGCTTTGTTGTGTGGGCACATCATATGTTTGCTGTAGGGTTGGATGTTAACGCCAATGCTTATTTTACAGCGGCGACTCTTATTATTGCCGTTCCAACAGGAATCAAGATTTTTAGTTGGATTGCCACTATGTGGGGAGGATCCCTTACTTTTGAAACGCCCATGCTTTATGCCATTGGATTCATTATTCTTTTTGTCATTGGTGGCGTAACAGGGGTGACTCTTGCCAATGCGGGGGTAGATATTTCCCTTCATGATACTTATTTTGTCGTTGCCCATTTTCATTATGTTCTTTCGATGGGCGCCCTTTTTGGTATTTTTGCCGGCTTTTATTATTGGTTTCCGAAAATGACGGGAAAAATGATCCCTAACTGGGTGGGAAATATTCACTTCTGGATGACGTTTATTGGGGTCAACATCATCTTCTTCCCCATGCATTTTTTAGGTCTTGCAGGGATGCCGCGACGAATTCCTGATTATCCTGATGCGTATTCAGGATGGAATATGGTGGCGTCGATAGGGTCTGTTTTGACCTTTTCAGCAGGTCTTTATTTCATTTACATTGTTTTCTATGCCTTTAAATGGGGAAAAAAAGCGCCTGCCAATCCCTGGGGAGAGGGGGCCACGACATTAGAATGGACGCTTGCTTCTCCACCACCCTTTCATACCTTTGAAACCCAGCCTCACATAACATAAAAACGATGGAAACTGCTCTTCTTCATTCATCTCTTGAATCTTTTGCGACAGCAGATGACTATTGGCAATTGCTCAAACCACGAGTGATGGCATTAGTTGTTTTTACAGGAATTGCGGGACTTTTGCTTGCTCCTGGGCCCATTCATCCTGTCATTGCTTTAGCGTCGATTCTTTGCCTTGCTGTGGGAAGTGGAGCTGCCGGAGCGCTCAACATGTGGTACGAGCGAGATATTGATGCTCTCATGGACCGAACAAAAGCACGACCGTTGCCACAAAAAAGACTTCATCCTGGAGAAGCTTTGGGGTTTGGCCTCACTCTTGCTATAGGTTCTGTCCTTGTTATGTACACACTTGTTAATTTTTGGGCTGCTTTTTATTTGGCGTGTGCGATTCTTTTTTATGTGATTGTCTATACGATGTGGTTGAAAAGAATCACTCCTCAGAACATTGTGATTGGAGGCGCCGCAGGAGCGCTGCCTCCTGTGATTGGATGGGTGTCTGTGATGAATGAAACAGCCCCTCTTGCTTGGGTTATGTTTGGTATTATTTTTCTATGGACGCCTCCTCATTTTTGGGCTTTAGCTTTGTATCGTCATGACGATTATGCAAAAGCAAAAGTCCCTATGCTGCCCGTTGTTTCAGGGATTGAAATGACAAAAAATAAAATTCTTTATTATATTCTTGCGCTGATTCCCTTAACTTTGTTCCCCGTCTATCATCACGATTTAGGGAGTGTTTATGGCGGGGTGGCTCTCTTTTTAAATATTCTTTTTTTAGCGTTTGCTCTAAAGGTTAAACTGTCTAATAAACCGAAAGAGGGGTTGCGCCTTTTTTTCTATTCCATTTTTTATTTATTTTTCTTATTTGCAGCCATGATCATAGATAAGTTTGTGATGATATGAAAAATTCTAAAAACAAAGTCTTATTTTGGAGTTTGTTGAGTTTGGCTCTTTTGTTCTATGCGTCTTCTCTTGTGTATATGAAGTGAAAGCGCGCCATCATTCAACACTCATTATCCTGTTAACCCTTGCCTTTGGAATGCTAGCTTTAACCTTTGCTTCATCAGCTCTTTTTCGGATGTTTTGCGAGAAAACTGGTCATGGAGGAACAACGCAAGTTGCAAAATTTATGCCTAATCGTGTTGAAGATCGTGTGATTACCATACGGTTTAACGCCGATACGCATACTGAACTTCCCTGGGATTTTAAGCCGCTACAGCGAGAGATTAAAGTAAAAGCAGGAGAAGTTGGTCTTGCTTTTTATCACGCCAAAAATTTAGTTTCTGCACATACGACTGGTATGGCAACTTATAATGTAACTCCACATAAAGCAGGCATTTATTTTAATAAAGTTGAGTGTTTTTGCTTTATTGAACAACACCTAGAGGGAAGTCAAGAAACGGACTTTCCTGTGCAATTTTTTATAGATCCAGATATTGTTAAAGATCCAACTTTAGATGATGTAGATACAATTACTCTTTCTTATACTTTTTTTCGTTTGAAAAAAGCGGGGCTTGCTCAAAAATAAATTAACCCTTATATATAAAAGGAAAGAAAAGGAGAATTCTGAATGAGTGATCGGTCTAAGAATAGAACTATTTTAGGTGTTGAAAGAAGAAGTCTTGCATATAGTGCGGGGCTTCGTGCCTATATGCTAAGTATTTATAATTATATGGCTTTAGGGCTTGGCTTAACCGGAGGGGTGGCTCTTTTAGTGGTTTCATCGCCCACTTTGCTTCATGCCATTCAACCCTTTATGCTTCTCTTTGTTATTGCGCCTGTCGCCTTGGTCTTATTTTTAAGTTTTAAAATTAACACGATGCAATTTTCAACAGCTCAAGCTGTCTTTTGGCTCTATGCGGCTCTGAATGGCGTTGCGTTTTCTGTGATTTTTTTGCAGTTTACTTATGAAAGTATTGCGCGTGTCTTTTTCATTACGGGGGGCATGTTTGCAGCGATGAGCCTTTACGGATATACGACAAAAAAAGACTTGACCGCCTGGGGATCCTTTCTCTTTATGGGACTTATTGGGATCATTATTGCTTCCCTGGTGAATATTTTTATTGCGAGTAGTATGCTGCAATTTATGGTCTCTGTTGCGGGGGTCATTATTTTTACCGGGCTTACAGCTTATGATACCCAATCCATAAAGGAGGGATACGTAGAAGGAAGTTCTACAGAAATTGCTGGAAAACGAGCTATTTTTGGCGCTCTTCGCCTCTATTTGGACTTTATCAACCTGTTTTTGATAATGTTGCGCTTGTTTGGCGATCGTCGATAAACTACGTAAAAAGCCCCCTTCCGGGGGCTTTTTTTGTGCAGCGTTTGCTCGAAAGTAAGAAACGTTAGGGGCTTCATACCAATTCCATTATCTAAATTACGTTTTTAGATTGATGCGCTCCGCTCGCAAATTTGTGAGATCAATTCATAAAATATAGCTGTGTTCACCCCCCACCTTCGCGCAGGAGTGGTTTATATGAGAAAAAATTACGTAATTTTTAATTTTTCTAGTTTTGTTAAGAGATTTTTAAGATTTTAAAAATAAAGTACGCTTAAACATTAGGAAAAGATAGGACAAAAAAATCACCCTATAAAATAAAAATTGAATGGCTTAGTTATTTCTAAGCTTTGCAAGTTATAAAAAAATGTCTATAGAGTGAGGAATCCCTTAATTAGGGAGTATTTCTTTGCACTGGTGTGCTTTTGTAACAATTCGTCATAATCAGTGATTTGCTTCTCTCGCAACGCTAAGTTATCCTTTACACTAAGAAAATATAGATAAAGGATAGTGATCGGTGACGAGCCTTCATTCTGTCTCTGCTGAAAATAAGTCTCCTCAGATTTGTGCTCTCATACCCAGTATGGAGTTGTGCATTCAACATCATCAAAAAACAATTGCAAATGTTGTTTGCTGTCATGGAACTGGGGTACATTCGGGAGCTCCCGTTGAAGTTATGTTGCATCCAGCTGTTTCAGGGAGTGGCATTACTTTTATTCGAACAGATTTAGGCGGAACTGAAGTTAAAGCTTATTGGAAAACAGTTGTAGATGCACGTCAGTGTACAACAATAGGCAATGGTCAGGGCGTTACTATTTCAACTATTGAACACTTGATGGCTGCTCTTGCAGCAAGCGGTATTGATAACATTCGTATTGAAATTAATGGACCAGAACTGCCTATTATGGATGGGAGTGCTCAACCTTTTGTAGCTCTAGTTGAACAAGCGGGTGTGAGAGAACAACGAGCCCCTCGACGCGGAATTCGAATTTTGAAAACCATTACAGTTGAAGAAGGCGATCGAAAAGTGACTCTTTCTCCTTCTCCTTATTATGAGATTGAAGTTGATTTTGATTTTGCAGGACGCCTCCGACAAGCTCCTCAAAACTTTATTTTTCGTCCGTTAGAAGAAGACTTTGCCGAGGAGATTGCGTCTGCTCGTACTTTTGGACTTTTAGAGGATGCAGAAAAAATTTGGGCAATGGGGCTGGCCAAAGGTGCTTCTCTTGAGAATACGCTTGTTTATGATGGTGTAAATGTCATGAATGAAGAAGGTTTACGTTATGAAGATGAATGTGTTCGCCATAAGGTGCTAGATGTTCTGGGTGATCTGCATTTGGCGGGAGGGCTTATTTTAGGTAGATTCCATGGCGTTCGTACGGGCCATAACCTTCATCACAAGCTTCTTTCCGCTCTTTTTTCTGATTCAACAGCGTACGCTATTGAATCGCTATAGAGCTTCGTCCTCTACTGGGAGGGGGCGGATGTACAATTTTCTTCCTAAGGCTGTCAAAAGGTATTCTCTTGTCTCAATAGAGAATATGCGCCACTGAGAAGCGCTACCAGTAGCCTTAAATATGAATTCTAATTCAGCCGCATAAGTTAAAAAGTACCGTATTTTTACGGGTACGGTTCCCTATGGAAAAAGTAACCTTAGACGTGTACCTTAATGTGGGCTTATTTAGGGAGCCTAAATATGACAGATATACGCAAGGTGACATCTCTGAAAGAATACAACACGGCTATTCTTCCCCCATTATAAATAATCTGTGAACCCCTTAAGACATTTGGGATTTCTAATTTTGTGTATGTGAAAATTACAAAAGAGCAAAGCTCTTTTAGGATTGAAACCCATGAAAGCTACACGAATCTGTTTTTTGAACGTGGCTTCTTTACTCATGCTGACTTTTATCGTGGACTTCTTCACGCTGACACTTTTTCTGCTGAGGCAAAAACACCCTTTTTTTATGGAGTCGAGTAAATGGTGGAGGACAAATAAGAACGTTTCTGGGAATGGGAAATGGAATTTCACTCTTTCACATAACAAAAGGGTATATTGATGGTTGCGCATTCGGGAGAAATTTAGAAGATACGGGATTGGCAAATTTTTGTTTAAATAATTTAGATTTACTTAAAAGTTTCTTTAATTATTTTAAAAGAACCGCAAAAGACATCATTAATGTTTGCGCTAACACAAAAACCATAGGGCTTTCTCTTCATGAAAAATAGTGTCCTTTTATCATTGGTTCTGAAAAAATCAGTGAATTCAATAGAAAAATAGCGACTCCTAAATATCGCATAACAGAAGAACACAAAGAATTCATCTTATCTCCAAGAGAAATAGAATGCCATTTTTATAAAAGTCGAGGACTGAGTGCTAAAGAAATTGCAAGAGAATGCAAGCTCTCACCCTGAACGGTAGAAAGGTACGTAGATAATATTAGATTGGAATCTGGCAGCAGAAATATTACATACTTAATCTCTCTTTGTCAGAAAGAAGGACTTTTTTAACTCATGGTCCCGCCTCAATCATTCTGTCCCCATAAGTTTCAGCAAAAAATCACGCTGTAATTTTTCGGTATTTCAAATTTTTTTAAAATGTTGATATTCTTAACGGGTGATTGGGGAGAATATAAAAAGTGTATTTTTTCATTAATTTTTTTTGAATGAAAAAAAATAATAAACATAATTTTTTTGTTGAACACAAGTAACTATATGAGAAAATTTATTGACTTTTATTTATTTTGCCGATTAAAGTTAAAAATTAATTTAAAGTGCTGTGCATATGAATGATGAAGGTTAGAAGGCTAGTATTTTGCTATAAATAAAACAAAAACTTATAGAAAGCGAATAATATTAGGAACATGACAAGGAAAGATATGGCCATAGCCCTTTGGGTTGTTATGATTTGGTCTTTGAACCTTATCGTTCTAAAAATTGCTGTCTTTCAGCTTCCCATACTTGTCCTTACCTTTTTAAGAGTTGCTTTAGTCTTTCCCTTACTCTTTTTTTTCCCAAAGCCAGAAAAAAGCCTTTGGAAATATTTTTTGTGTGGATTTTTTCTCCTTGCCTTATATTTACTGCTGTTTGGGCTTGGACTGAAGTCAGACATTGCAGTGGGGCTTTCTGCTTTTTTCCTACAAACACACGTCTTATTTGTTATTCTCTGTTGTTTTTTTATTTTGGGAGAAAAGCCGACCTGGTTTCAAGTGACTGGGCTTTTAATCTCCTTTGTCGGTGTTTATCTGTTAAAAATCTCTTCCTTACCGGAACAAATACCGATAGAAGGCATTATCTTTCTTTTAGCATCCTGCGCTTCCTATGGAATAGGTATTGCTCTTGCGAAAAAACATAAAATTGGGAATAGTATGTCCGATGTGACGTGGCTTTCAATGGCAGCCGCAGTGCCTTTGTTTTTTGTGAGTATTATCTTTGAAGGCCCTCTTGAAACTTTTTATAATATCATTCATATGTCCTTAACAGTCATTTTATGTCTTATATTCGCAACTCTCTTTTCAACAATCTGGGCAACCTATCTATGGCTCTCCCTTCTTCAAAAGGTCCCCGCATCATCTGTTGCACCTTTCATGCTATTGCTTCCTATTTTTTCGATTATTTTATCTTATATATTTATGGGGGAAAATGTAACCTCAATCCAAATGATTTCTGGTGGTTTTATCGTTTTGGGTGTTATGATTGCGCAAGGGCTGCATCAGCGTATCCCTCTTTTCCTTTATTGGGTCAAGAGTAGGAAGATTTAATGATAGATATAGAAAAATTACGATCTTTTTACTATGTGATTAAAGAAGGTTCTCTTTTAAAAGCCGCAGGAGTTCTGGAAAAGAATCATACAACTTTGAGTAAGCATCTGACCGAATTGGAAGAAACCTATAACGTTAAGTTATTCGTCAGAAAGCGCAAAAGGCTAGAGCTAACTGATAAGGGAAATGAGCTCTTTAAGCTGGCTCAAAACACGATACCAAGTCTTGAGAATGGAGCTATTGAGATTTTAGCCCCAACCCAAGTTCAAACTAATCAGCTTAGAATCCTTACAACAACTGGCATTATAGGGGTCTGGATTGTCAGGAAAGTTAAAATTCTTGCCGAAGAATTTCCTGATTTAAGAATTGCCGTGATTACAACCAACGTCGACATAGATTTTGAATCCTCAAAAGCTGATGTCGGGATTTTGCCCAAGCAAGCGTCCAAAGGGCTTTCACAAAAAAAAATAAAAACCATTCACTCACAGTTATTTGCAAGCTCTAATTATCTAAAAAAGTATGGTATTCCAGAAAAAATGGAAGATTTAACAAATCACCGATTAATTAGTTTTTATTCAGATTATGAAGGAAACGTGGGAAATGTAGACTGGCATTTAAAGCGAGATCTCCCTGATCACTCTCTTCGTGAAAGTATGCTAAGCGTTAATTCAGGCTTTCTTGTTTACGAAGCCGGCTGCCAAGGCTTGGGCATTATTGCAATGATGGAGGAGTTTGAGTATCTTGAAAATTCAACGCTCACTCGTGTTCTCCCCAAAGAAAAAGGTCCCAGTTTTGATGCATTTTACGTCACCCGTGCTGATGCAGTACTTACAAAGATTCAAAAAAGATTTTTAGAAATTTTATTAGATTAAGACTTTTTTAACTAATTGATTATAACCTGTAAATTTTTCTTTACTTTCCAGTAGAGTATGGTACATCTATGACTAGATGATATAAGATCGTGTTTGGTTTATAATTAAATAACAAAAAGGAGAAAACAATGATCAAGAATATAGACAAATCTCGTATTCATGGGGTTGGCCCTGTTCTTAAAACAACTGTGTTTTAAATGTCTTTGAGTGATTCTTTGATGTATCTTTCAGGAGCTCTCCCTGTTCAAGGGAGGGCTCTTTTTCTAAAAACATCTTTTAATCAATCTTTAATTGAGAGCTTCAACTACCTTCTGGAGGTTTGTAATGAAGTGATCCCCATTAGTCTTCTTGCGAAGGCCAAGCAAAAGCTAAGTTCTTTAAATCCTGCATCAAAGCTATCGGGCCTCCTCAGCTTATTGCATACAGAATGTTTCAAAGCTGCGGAACAAAGCAATCCTAAGCTTGTTAATTATATTGTCGAAAGACTAAGTAAAGAGAATTTTCAACATGAAGATATAGCTTATGTGAATATTTCTTACTTAGATGATTATTATTCTCCCTTTGTTCAACATATATTTTCACAAGAATTAAAAAGAGAAGTGAAATTTTTTTCACTAGCTCTTGGAGAATTTGAAACCGCTGAGAAGTCCATTCAAAAAGGAGCTAAAATATTAGAACGGTCCTTTCCAGACTTTTTTTCTGAGTTTCAAGACCTTGTTAGTGAAATACTTGTTTTAAAAGCGAGCGGGCTTAAACAAGGATCCAGCTCTGAACTTTTTGGCATGATTTATAAATCTTCTTTGTTTAGAGGTGAGAAAGTTACGGATGCTGTTGATTTTCTTATTCATGAGCAATCCCATCTTTATGTTCACGCCTTGAATAAGGACGATCCTATTCTTTTAAATCCTGCACAAATGTATTACTCTCCTTTAAGAGAAGAAGACAGACCTCTTATGGGGATTTATCATGCAACTTTTGTTTTAAGCAGAATGCAATATGTTCTCGGGAAGGCTCTCACCATCAATGAAATTCCTGATGAAGAACAAGAATATTGCAAAGAATTGATAGGTCGTTATCAGCAATGTTTTCATGAGGGGTTTGATACCATTATGACGCATGGCCAAATGACTCCTCTTGGGTCTGCGCTTATTCAATCTGCTCGGACACTCTTACCCTAACTCATTTTGAAGTCTTGACGTTTGTTCGCCTAAATAGCATTTGGCCATTTTAAAATGGGAGTGCAACATTCAAGCTTGAAGTGCAATCTGCTCTGGGGCAATTTCAATGGTGAAATGCGAATCTCCATTAACTTAAATCCTCTTTTTTAAATGTTTTTTTGTAATAAAATAAATAACTTATCATAAAAAACTTGTTGTCGAAAAATTATTGTCTATATCTATTTTAGATGTGTACTTATATTGTTTACACATATACTCAACAAAGGATGGTGATACATGATACGTTTGTCAAAAATTTTATCTTTTTCTTCAATGGGAGTTTTGATTTCTCTTTTAAGCACGGAAGCTCATGCAACGAAGGGAGAGTCTCCTGAAAGCGCACAAGAAAGCTCTACTTCAAAAGGGGAAACACCTTCCCAAGCCCCTTCTCCTCAAAACCTTTCCTCAACTTCTTCGCAAACAAGCAAGATCACAAACTTTGGTGCTCAAAGAGAAGGAACGAGCGAGCTTTTTCAATCCTTTAAAAAGGATTTTCTCGCTGCCCTGGGAGGAGATTCAGAAGCAGAAAAGAGGCTTTATTCTGCAAAGAGCTCCTATCGTATTAGAGTTCCTTTTGGAGCTGGATATCTTATCGAAGAACATGTAAAGAAGAACAACCCCATTGCTCAAGCTCTGAAAGGTATGATTTGTCATTATGGTTGCACATATGAAGCACAGAATAGTGTAACCTCACCAGCATCTCCAGAGGTTGCTTTTAAACTTTTTACCTTATCTGCTGAACAAGGCAATGCAAGAGCAAGAAGCCATCTTGGTATGCTGCAGGTGAATCGTGGAAATATAGACGAAGGTATTCTCCTTTTAACCCAGGCTGCGGATCAAAATGACCCGATAGCTCGGCGTGTGCTTGGACAATATTATTTTAATGGCTGGAAGAATAGCCAGGGAACGACGATTCTACCAGATCGTGAGAAAGGCGTTAATTTGCTTGTCTCAGCTGTGGATCAAAATGACCCCATAGCGCAGTGTTCGCTTGGACAATGTTATTTCAATGGTTGGACGAATAACCAAGGAACGAAGGTTCTACCAGATCGTGAGAAAGGCGTTAATTTGCTTGTCTCAGCTGCGGATCAAAATGACCCCATAGCGCAGCGTCTGCTTGGGCAATATTATTTCAATGGTTGGACGAATAACCAAGGAACGAAGGTTCTACCAGACCCAGAGAATGGAGTAAAATTACTCAGCTTAGCTGCTAATCAAGGAGACTCAGTAGCACAAAAAATTCTTGGAGAGATTTCTTGCGATGGATGGACGAATAAACGTGGAATGACGGTTCTACCAAATCCAGAGAAAGGCATTGAATTGTTTACCTTAGCGGCTAACAAAGGCAATGCAGAAGCACAATTTTTACTTGGAACAATGCATATAAACGGGTGGGAGAAGCAAGGTGGGACGAAGGTTCCCCGAGATATAGAGAAGGGCCTTGAATTTCTCACCAAAGCTGCTGATAGAGGAAATGCGAAAGCGCACATAGCTCTTGGAACAACGTATATTAAAAAATGGACTAAGTGTGATGGGACGACAATTCAACCAAACTATCGTAAGGCGTTTAACCATCTTTATCGTGCTCCCCATAAAGAGGTAGAAGCTTACTTGAAGAAATTTTTTCTTACATCAAAAGAGGAGGCAAAGAGAGGTGCGCCTCTCTCCCCTCCCATAGATCTTGGCCACATTAAACAAGACATTGAGGAAAAGCTGGTTAGATTCATTAATAGCGATCGTAGATGGGAGAGGAACTTCTCAGGGCAACGACAGGTGTATCATGTATGTAAAAATGGCAAAACATCAATGCCGCTAGCCCTATGTTCACAGGGATGCATTTTCGAAAGCATGCCGGAAGGTAAAAAAGAAATAAAGGCAGAAAGCAAAGAAAAAATAATGGAGGAATCCATAAATTTCCATTTTGAAACTAAATCAGAAGCTTTGTTCTACGGTGATTCTTATAGGACACTTCATGACTTGCCGGAAGATCGCGCGAAATTTCAAGAGTTTTATAGCAAGGGACGGATGGCTCTTCTACGAGTAGGCCGTGGCGATAACTTATCAAAACTCCTTTTAGGAGGACAGACTCTCGTGAAAATTCCTATATCCATGGCGCGTAAGTTGCCCGTATTTGCCTCCCCTAAGAACTTGGATGCTGAGGCTGTTCATGACGAGCTGCGTCTCTATAAACTCAAAAAACAGCCTTTTTTGACTTTAGGAAACGCTAATGTGAGAATGGTGGATGATTTTATGAGAGGGTTAGTAGCTACTGAAGAAATTAGCTCTCATTACAAGACAAGAGCCGATGAACTACTGTTAAAAGCTTCTATCTTAGAAAATCCTAGGGATGAAGTTAAAATTTCTAAGCATAATCAGCATTCTGCTACTTTATCATTTGGTAAGGACGTCGTTGAGAAAAGAATAGCGCAAAATATCGAGATTGCGCGTGTCTTCAGACAGAAAGCCGAAAAAGCTTTAAAGAAGCACCAAGACTTGCAACAAGTTGAGAACTCTTTCTATGAGATCCTCGAGAAAGTTCAGCCGCACAAGCGTAAGCTTGTACGGCAAAGCCATGCTTTTCTTCCTTCACTTGGTGAGCAAGAAGAATAGACTTAGGCTCTTGTCATTCTCGCCGCTCACGAGAATGACAAGCTTTTTATGTGAGCATAAAAGAGAAAGACAGGGTTTTCTTAATGCCCTCCCTTTGGAAGACCTCGATCCCCAAGCTTTCGTGGGGAAGAGGAACAAGAACCGTCTTATCTAATAATATGAAAAGGTTACATCTGGTGGAGCCAGGGGGAATCGAACCCCCGACCTCTACAATGCCATTGTAGCGCTCTCCCAACTGAGCTATGACCCCTTGTGGATTCTCAGAAATTAGTGGCATAGTTTTGAACATGCAACAGAAAAATATATATTTAACCCATTCAGCTGAAGAAACAGCCGTCCTTGCTAGAAAAATCGCTTTTCATGTGTCCCCTCGGGATGTGATATTGTTGAAGGGAGATTTAGGGGCAGGGAAATCTACCTTTGCCCGGGCGCTTATTCAGGCTTTGTGCGGGGATAAGACAGAAGTTCCAAGCCCAACGTTTACGTTAGTTCAGACCTACGAAGCTCCACGCTTTGTGATATGGCATTTTGATCTGTATCGCCTTAAGCATCCTGAAGAAGTCTATGAATTAGGGATTGAAGAAGCTTATGGTAATGGTGTATCCCTTATCGAGTGGCCAGAACGCTTAGGAAAGAACTTGCCAAAGGGCGTTCTAGAAATTGAACTACTCTATGGAAACCATGAAGATGACCGCATCCTCCATTTTACAGGCTGGGACGACCGAATCCTTTGAAGATGAAAGAGCTTTCTTAAGGTATAATTTTTTGAAAAGAGAAGGACTTGAAAAAGAGTCTCTGATCCCTCTGCCTGTTGATGCCTCGAAAAGATGTTATTTCCGCCTTCCCCAGGCTCTTTTAATGGATGCGCCACCGCCTTTTGAAAAAACAGTTTCTTTTCAATTTATTGCTGAATTATTAAATCAAGCGGGTCTTTCCGTGCCCCGTATTTATGCCTCTGATCATACCTATGGTTTTTTGTTGGTTGAAGACTTTGGCCTGCTGACTTATAGAAATGCCATTCAAGGGGGGATCGCTGAACACCTTCTTTATGGTGAAACCATCAAAAGCCTTGTTCATCTTCATCAGCAGGTGATTGAAAATAAAACTCATTTTCCTTTATATGACCTTGACTCCTTTTTAAAAGAAGCGGAAGTTTTTATTGAATGGTACGGTCTGTCTCTCTCAGAGAAAGAGGGGGAGAGTTTTAGAGAGGTTTGGGCGGAAGCCTATGAAAGTCAGCCAGTCGTTCCTCACAGCTTTGTAATGCGGGATGTATTGGTCGATAATCTTATGTGGATCCCCTCACGCCAAGGATTTAATCGCTGTGGGTTTATTGACTTTCAAGATGGAACGCACGAAGGCATATGGGGCCCTATTACATATGATCTTGTGTCTCTTTTAGAAGATGCACGTCGGGATATTACGCCCCAGTTTGCAGAAAATATGATGGAAATTTACTTTAAGGCTTTTCCAGATCTTAGCCGAGAAGACTTTTGGGCAAGCTATGCGCTTTGGGGAGCTCAGAGAAGTACAAAAATTTTGGGTGTTTTTTCTCGTTTGGCAAAAAGGGATGGAAAATTAAAATATCTCACCCATCTTCCGCGGGTTTGGCAAATTTTAAAGCGGGATTTACAGCACCCAAGTCTTCGGCCGATTCGTAAATGGTTTGCAAACTATTGTGGAGAAGAATGGCAAAAGATGGACCCTATGTGTAATGTTCAAGCTTTTGTTCAGTCTGCGAATGATTCACTAGCCTTGACTGAGAAAAATGGCTAAAAGTGCAATGATCTTAGCGGCAGGTCTTGGGCTTCGTATGCGACCCTTAACCAATACCCGCCCCAAACCTTTGGTTTCGGTCGCGGGTAAAACTATGCTTGCCCGGGCCTTTGACCATATAAAAGAGTATGGAATAACAAATATCGTAGTCAATGCACATTATTTGGCACCACTTCTAGAAAAGTACATAAAACTCCATTATCCGGAAGCCCTCATTTCTTATGAAGAGACTCTCCTTGAAACGGGAGGGGGCATTAAAAAGGCGCTGCCCCTTTTAGGAAAAGAACCCTTTTTTACCCTGAATGGGGATAGCATATGGCTTGGGATGAAAAGCCTTGCGGCTATGAGAAAAGTGTGGAATACGGCAAAAATGGATGCTTTGTTGCTGCTCATTCCCCGAGAAAAGGTTTATGGCTATGAGGGAAACGGTGATTTTTTTATGTCAACTCAACAACAACTTTCTCGCCCCACTTCTGGTGGTAAAACGCCTTTTGTTTATATTGGTGTTCAGCTTGTACATCCCAATCTTTTTGATGGAGCTCCAGAGGGGCCGTTCTCCGTAAATTTGTTATGGGATAAGGCTCTTCAAAGAGGTCGTTTGTATGGGTGTATTCACCAAGGGGACTGTTTTCATATCAGCACCCCGCAAGATTTGCAAAAGTATGAACCGATTATTTTTCAGACAGAAAGAGAATGAAACCTAGGATAGTGTCACCTTAATCTAAGCCGTTAACTCAAATTCCGCCAGCCTTTTGGGCTGCTCATATCCGTCAAGCCCTTGGTATGACCAAGACGTTATGACTAAAAAGAGGTCTGCGATCATGAGGATGACATTTTACGTTTGACATTTATTTTTTAAAAAAGTACTTGAAATTTTCAAATATTACCCTAATTTTTAGATACAATAAATTTATATAATAAAGGTGTTGATATGTTTTCTAAAAGTATTCTTATTCTTTTGACTGCCACTCTTTTTTCTACTTCTTCAGTGTTTGCTATGGATGGAGATGAGAGACGCTCTCAAGCTTATAAAAGGTTACAAAAAAGGCAAGATGAAAAGGATAAGGTGTATCGACCGGGCTGGGAGAGAGTTCTTGATCTCTATCACGCTCATGTTGATTACCATATACATATGAAAAATTTTATAACTGAAGAAAGCTGTAAGCCTAACAAGGAAAAACTGTGTGCAATACTCGGGATGCCTCTTCATTCAACTTTTATAGATAAAGCAATTGACGACCTAAGAAAATTTCATCAACATCAAGCTCAAGTTAGTCAAGAATTTATTGATTGTCGTCAACGGCCTGGTCAAATCCTCAAAAAAGTTGCTCTAACATACTGTTATTCAATCACAAGTCAAATAGATTGTGAGCTGATAATAGAAGAAAACAAACAAAAATTTCAACAAATGACAAATTGTCAAGAAAACGAAATAAATGACTATCAAGTTAGAGCACCTAAAGATCAAATTCAATTTCATATGCAAGTGCAGCAAAGGATTTTAGAAGAGTTTTCTCCCCATTTAAAGGCAATTTGTGAAAATATGATTGAGCTTACTGGGCAGGCATTGCGAGATAACCCGGCAGATGAAGAATATAGAGCGTTTTACAAAAGCGTTGTAGATAAAACATATACCTTTCCTACAAACCTTAAAATTGAGGAAATTATTTTCGAAGAAACTCCGAACAGCGATGGTGGTAATAAAAAAAAGAGGAAGCCCCGTAAAAGACGTAAAAAGACGACCGATGTAAAAAATGCAGATGCTGTTCTTAACCTCAAAGGAGCTGAAACTTCTTCTCTCGTAGAAAAGAACAGTGAGATAAATCTCTCTCAGAATAAGAGTGACATACAGACTGAAAAAAAACCTCTTTTAGCTGTGCTCGCTGAAGAAAGCAGAGACCAGAGAAATCTTCTTGAAGATAAATTAAAAGAAGGTGAAATTTCTTCTCTTGCAGAAAAGAAAAGTAAGATAAATCTCCCTCAAGTTGAGACTGACATAAAGACTGAACAAGAGCCTCTTTTAGCTGCGCACGCTGAAGAAAGTGAAGACCTTTTGCCTGGGGATAACTTAAAAGAAGAGAGTAGTGATTGGAAACAGGAGTTAGATAAGCAAACTCAGAAAGATCGGGAACAAAAGAGAGTTCCTAAGAAGCGCCTACGTACAAATGAGGTAGAAGAGCCTCAGCCCATCCTCATAAAAAAGGCTGAAATTGGCAAGGCTGAACATCTTTTTTTAACTAACATTTATACAACTTTACTGACAGACCCTAACATTGAATGGAAAAAGGTTGTAAACCTGTTTAATAATAATCCTAACGGATTTAAGGGAAAGGTTTATGGAACATCGGGTGGGGGCAGCAATACTTTCGAAGTATTTATGAAATTTAAGGACGGAAAATTTATTGAGTTTCTCTCGAATGATGAATTTAAGTCTCTGAAAGCAAAGGCCCACCCAGAATTACTAAATGAAAGGACATTTCTCAAGACTAATACAAAACTAGCAAGCTATCGCTTACCCGCTGGGGAAAGCATTGCAACGTCATCTTTTATGCTGCATCGCCCCCACCAACCCTGTCTTTATATGGCTTTATTAAAAAGACTCCGTGACCAATTGGACCTTCTCGGACTAAGCCCTGAGACAGTTCAAAGCAGAGACTAAAGAAAAGAGCCCCCTCTTGAGGCTCTTAGGGATGGATGGAAGAGATTTATGATTCTGAGAAAAAAATCTCTTCCAAAGATCATGTATAAAATAAAGAACAAAAGCCGCTCGTGAGGCTTTTTTAATAGGGATTCATCTTAGTAAAGCTTTTCCGATTCTTTGTATAAGGAGTTCAGAATTTTATGTGTTCTAAAATTAACTGCATCAACCATGGCACTCCCTTACATTAATCATGGGTCCTAACGTACTTTATTTAAGGCATCCTCGAGAGAAAGGTCGATTTTTTCTCCTGTGCGGCGGTTTTTTACTTCACATTGTCCTGCAGCGATACTGCGTGGACTGATAATGATTTGCCAAGGAAGACCGATGAGATCCATGTCGGCAAATTTGGCACCGGTCCTTATGTCTCGATCATCATAAAGAACCTCGACGTTAGCTTGACGTAACTTTTGATAAAACTCATCACATGCTTTTGTGCAGGCTGCATCCTTAAGATTAAGATTGAGAAGACCAACTTTAAAGGGAGCGACACTTTCTGGCCAGATAATTCCCTTGTCATCATGATGAGCTTCTATAATTGCCGCAACAAGTCGGGAAATGCCAATGCCATAAGATCCCATTTCGACGGGGACTTGTTTGCCATCAGGTCCCATGACATAGGCTCCAAGGGGGATAGAATACTTCGTGCCAAAGTAAAAAACATGCCCCACTTCAATGCCGCGTGCTGTCTTTAGCTTTTCAAGAGGAACGGGGCAATTTTCAGGGTTGTGAAGTTCATCGGAGGCAGCGTAAAGAGTTTGAAGTCGTTCAAGGGTCAAGGTGTTTACATCCAAGTTTTCATATTCAGGATCATAAAAAATTTCACTTTCACCGGTTTCCGCTATAATTTGGAATTCATGACTTAAATTGCCGCCAATGGCTCCCGAAGAAGCCCTGACAGGGATGGCGGTTAAATTCATGCGCGCGAATGTACGGACGTAAGCTTCAAGCATGGCTTGATAGGAAGCTTTTGCTCCTTCAAGGGTGAGATCAAAAGAATAGTTATCTTTCATTAAAAATTCTCGTCCGCGCATCACACCAAAACGGGGGCGAATCTCATCGCGAAACTTCCACTGGATATTGTAAAAACGCTTCGGGAGATCACGATAGCTTTTAATAAAGCGGGCAAAAATATCCGTAATGACTTCTTCTGCTGTTGGGCCATAGAGCATGTCCCGTTCATGGCGGTCTTTGATACGGAGCATTTCCTTACCATAGTCATGATAACGACCACTTCGTTCCCATAATTCGGCAGGTTGAATGGTGGGCATGAGGACTTCAAGGCTGCCCGCTCGGTCTTGTTCTTCGCGAACAATCTGTGCAATTTTTTTAAGAACCTGCAAGCCTAAGGGAAGCCATGAATAAATGCCGGAAGTCACTTGGGTCAGCATCCCCGAACGCAACATTAAGCGATGGGAGGCAATCTGAGCTTCTTGAGGAATTTCTTTAAGTGTAGGGTAGAAATAAAGTGAGGAACGCATGGTGTCTCCTTAAAGTTTAAATTCTTCTCCTAAGTAAATACGGCGAACATCAGCATCAGCAACGATTTCTGCAGGAATGCCTTCCTTAAGCACAAGTCCTTCGTTAATAATGTAAGCTCTGTCCACAATACCTAGGGTATCTCGCACATTATGATCGGTGATTAAGACACCTATGTTTTTATCTTTTAAATGGGCAATAAGATCTCTGATTTCGGCAACAGCAATAGGATCAATCCCAGCGAGAGGTTCGTCAAGAAGCATAAAGTGAGGGTTACTCGCCAAAGCTCGTGCAATTTCGGTGCGCCGTCTTTCTCCACCGGATAAGGCAAGCGCCGGGGAGTGACGAATATGCTTGATGGAAAACTCATCCAAAAGCATTTCAAGTCGTTCTTCTCGCACTGTAGAATCCGACTCGACGATCTCTAGAATAGCTTTGATATTATTTTCAACAGATAGTCCACGGAAAATTGATGTTTCTTGAGGAAGATATCCAATACCAAAACGAGCCCTTCGGTACATTGGCAAGAGCGTAATATCGTAGTCATCTAGAAAAACGGAGCCAGAGTCTGCTTTAATTAAACCTGTAATAATCGAAAAGCAGGTTGTTTTTCCAGCGCCGTTGGGACCTAAAAGACCTACAGCTTCGCCTCGTTTAACATAAAGGTTAACATCATTAACTACATTGCGTCGGGCGTAAGATTTACGAATATTTTGAGCTCTAAGCCCATCTGCTAAGGCGATTTTATTTTCTGAAGAAGGCATTCTACGACTACTTTACTCTGGTTTAGGAAGTTGATGTTTTCTTGTTTTTAGCAGATACAGGGAATAAGTGTCCATCCTTACTCTTTTGTGTAGTTTCAGATGGCTTCCCTTTCATTTTCTTGGCATCCTTTGGGCTTATAAGACCTGAAATGCGCTTTACAGAGCCTGATGACGCTACGCCAGGAGCTTGAGTATACATTTCAGTCACATTGGTGTCTAAATTATGACGGACGTATTCCCCAGTAATGACATTTTTGTCTTGAGTGATTTTAACGTTGTGGCTGATCTCAACCAGATGTGTTTGAGCAAAATAAACGCCCCGATCGCCTGTTACGATGCCTTTAGGACCAGAAGCCAAAACGTTGCCTTCAGCTTCAACGCGATCAATGGTTAATTTTTCTTTGCCCTCATCCGTTTTTTCAGTGGCGGGCTTGAAATAAGCAATAAGCGTGTCGGCTTGAACGAGTTCCTCTTTTTCAGGGAATTGTGCTATTGCATTCCCCCGGGCAATCCCTTGATTTTTGCTATGCCAGTATTCAATGGAATCTCGGGCTGTGAGTGTTTGTTGGGGGGTCTCGATTCTTAAATTTCCCCCTGTCATGAGAATACGATCCAGAGCGACATCATAGTGAGCATGGTCTCCATAAGCTGTGTCTGTAGGTGTTTCCATGCGTACATGTCCATCTGCTACAATAGATGTGATCTCTCTTTCTTTTCCTTCGCTGAAATAAACAGTTAAGATATCTGCATAGACTATATTCGTGCTTTTTTGAGCCATAGCATTTCCCGTTGCAACGCATTTGTTTAATGTTTCATCGCAAACAACAGACTTATCTGCTTCGATAATTATGGGGGAATCATCCTTGCTATTGCTAAGTTGATTTAAAGCTTGTCCATAGCATAAGGAAGAGCTCATGAGAAAAAAGAAAAGGTATAAGGGCTTATGGTGCATTGGAATCCTTAGTTTTTTTCAATTTATGAATGACAACTTTAGAAGGCCCTTTAAGGGTAATAACTTTTTTTCCTTGGGGCTGATTTTCGACCTTAAAACCATCTTGAGCCATGATTTCACCAGAGGGTCCTTTTCCTTCAACATAACTATCTCCTTCAATAACCTTATTGTCAAAAGTGACTCGTGCTTTTTCTGTCTTAACAAAATAACCATCTGTGCTGGTAAGGATGACGTCACCCTCCAAATTTAAGATTTTTGTTTGGCTATCATAAGCTCCAGCTTTGGCCTTAAGATTAAAAGTTTGTCCTTCAATCGTTGTCATGGAACCGTTAGGGCTTATGAGATTGGCAAGGTCGTTTGTTTGTTGTTTAGCCCAGTCTGCGTCTATATGAAAAGCTTGTCCTTTTTCATCTGTAGATAAATAATGGGGACGTATCATACGATTTTCTTTGATTTCAGGAAGGGAATAATCAATGTAAGAGAGAGCTTCTTTGCCTACGGAAACAAGGTAAGGCCACCCAATAGCAAACCCCACAGATAAAAGGATCGCTGCTGGAAGAATAATCTTCATCAAACTTACGTATCGAGAGTAACCTGTGGTAAAGGACGAACTCATTTATGCAAGGCCCGCTCTTAAACAATCGTGAAGATGCAAAAGGCCGACAAGTTGTTTCGAACTTTCATCTAATACAAATAAGTTTGTGATGGATGTGCGATTCATAAGCCCTAAAGCTTCCACAGCAAAAGAAGAAGCTAGAATAGTTTTAGGAGAAGGAGTCATCACATCTTCAACTTTTTGACCTAATAAAGAAGGGCTCATATGGCGACGTAAATCTCCGTCAGTAATAATGCCAATAAGATTTTTTGTTTTATCTAAGACGCCGATACACCCAAATCCTTTTTCCGTCATGACGACGAGTGCTTCACTCATTAAAGAGCCTTGTAGAACCAGAGGTAATGATTCATGGGGGCGCATAATATCAACGACATGTAACAGTTTCTTTCCCAAGCGCCCCCCTGGATGCAGCTTTTTAAACTCCCTTTCTGAAAATTCTTTACGCTTCAAAAGAGTGACTGCAAGGGCATCCCCCAGAGCTAGCATAAGGGTCGTTGATGTTGTTGGGGCAAGTCCCATTGGACAAGCTTCGGAAAAAGAAGGAAGCAAAAGTGTGTAGCAGGCCGCCTTTGCAAGCACACTATCTGTTTTGCATGTGATAGCAACGATGGGAATATTAAAGCGTTTCGCATAGTTAATCAAATCGAAAAGTTCTGCTGTTTCCCCAGAAAGTGAAAGCATGACGAGGGTATCCTGGAGGGTGATCATTCCCAAATCTCCATGGCTCGCTTCGCTGGGATGGAGGAAAAACGCTGGCGTTCCTGTTGAAGAAAAGGTCGACGCTATTTTATTAGCAATGTGCCCACTTTTTCCAATTCCTGAGAGAATGATCCGTCCTTTAGTGTATGTTAAAAGATCTAAAACTTCTTCAAAAGTTGCGTCTAAATTTTGAGCGAGTTGAACAAGAGCTTCAGCTTCAAGATTTAAAACGCGACGTGCTTCTTCAAGATCGTTTGTAGAAAAAAGAGGGGATATAATCGCTTGCTGCATTAAAAATGACATCCTATAAATTTTAATTTATTACACTATTCTCTCTTTATACTTAATGTTGAAAAATATCAACCTCATTCCATCCTTGAATATCGAGTTCACAACGGGCAGGAATAAATTCAAAGCAAGCTTTGGCAATGGATTCTCGTCCTTCGCGCTTTAAAAGCTCTTGTAAGATGGCTTTAAGTCGATGGAGATGAAGGACGTCGGTGGCTGCATACTCCATCTGTTTTTCAGAAAGATGTTCTGATCCCCAATCAGAAGTTTGCTCTTGTTTTGAAATTTCAACGCTTAAGAGCTGCTTACAAAGATCTTTGAGACCATGTTTATCTGTATAAGTACGAGAGAGTTTCGAGGCGATTTTTGTACAAAATAGAGGAGAGGCTTCAATTTTTAAATAATATTTTAAAATTGCATAATCAAAACGGGCAAAATGAAAGACCTTTTCAAGATTTTTATCGTTTAAAAGTTGTCTTAAGTTTGGGGCTTCATAAGAAGATTTAAGCGGAAAATGAACCAGATGGCATTCGCCATTCCCAGAGGAAAGTTGTACGAGTGTAAGTCGATCACGTGGAATGTAAAGTCCCATAGCTTCTGTATCTATGGCGACTGAATGGCCAAACTTAAGGTTAGAAGGAATATCTCCACGATGGTAATGAATTTTCATATTTTTCTTTCAATAGAAATTAAGCTTAAGAAGTATACCTTGAATTGGTGCCCAGGAGAAGACTCGAACTTCCACAAACTTTCGCTTACTAGAACCTGAATCTAGCGCGTCTACCAATTCCGCCACCTGGGCCTATTGTTTTCGTTAAAGAAATACAGGAGAAAAGTCAACAAAAGATCATCTTGTTCAGGGTATTGAAATGATTTTCCTCCCTAATTTATTGATTTTAATCAGTTGCATTTTTTGTGAAACAATCTATATTTACAATAAGTAATAAATTATTAAAGTGTTAGTATGTCAAAGATTTTAACTTATGCAATAATTTTCTTCATCATTCTTGGGGCGATGGGTCAAAAGAAAGGGACGCACTTTTCTCTTTCACCGCATACTGTGATTGGTCTTTCCTATGCTCAGACACATCTTCTGGATGGCAAAGGGACAATTGTTGCAGTTGTTGATGAAGGATTTGATGCTTCTCATAAAGCGCTTAAATTAAGCGCATATCGCTATAATACCCGTAATAATTCGGGGGATATTTCTGAAAGCGTATTCTTTAAAGATGGTAAATATAGCTTTGAAAGTCATGGAACACATGTTGCAGGAATTATCTTAGGTCTCGCTCCTCAAACTGAAATTATTCCTATTAAAGTTCTTGGGATAGGCGGGGATCAAGCTTTTGTAAAAGCGTTGAACATAGCTGCTTCAAGCCCTGCCCATATTGTGAATATATCCATGCGACTCAGTTATACCCATAAAAAGTTGAATCCTAATATTCGTGATGCTCTTTTGCATCTTGCTAAAGAGGGAAAATTGATCGTTATCGCAGCGGGGAATGAAGGTTTGTCTTTAATGGAAAATGCTTATACGAAAAGCCTTGTGGAATTAGCCCATAATCCGTTGATGGAAGGTCGACTTCTTTTAGCAGGAGCTTCTTCCTATAAAAATGGTACTGAAACTTTAGCCAAATTTAGTAATTTTCCAGGGAACAATTCCTTGCAGTTTGCACAGTCGTATTTCATTACCGCGCCAGGGGAACAAATCACTTCTACCGTTACAGGAGGTGGAATTGGTGAAAAATCAGGCACTTCTATGGCCGCTCCCATGATAGTAGGAGCCGCTAGTCTTCTTAAGCAAGCTTTTCCTCATTTCAAAGCCGAAGAGATTACCCGTCTTCTTCTAACATCTGCTCGAAGTATTTCTTTGGAGGGAACAGATCTTCCGGATGCTTACTTCGGAGCGGGTATCGTTAACCTTAGAGCAGCTCTTGAACAAGGAAGTTCAACTTAATGAAGCAATAGATTCTAAAAACCCTTCACAAAATCTTTCATTGAGTTACAGTAAGAAAAAAAGAAAGTACGTGTTTTTATGTCTGATTTTACAATGATGCGTCAAAATATGGTCATGGGGCAAGTGAAGCCTGAAGGGACGATAAACCCTTTTATTATTAGGGCGTTTTTAGAAATTCCTCGGGAACGATTTGTCCCTCGTCAACTTTCTCATATTGCGTATATGGATGCAAATTTTCCCTTAAACAAGGGACGCTTTCTTTTGCGGCCTGCACTTCTTGCCCGTCTTTTAGAGGCTTTGAATCCATTGCCATCTGACTCTATCCTTTATGTGGCTGCAGGAACAGGTTATGGTCCTGCTCTTTTGAGCCAAATAGGAGCTTTTGTTGTTGCTCTTGATTCTGAAGAAACACTAACTCAAGAAACTGAACGGCTGGTTCATGACTTGCAACTTTCTTCGGTAAAGTCTATTTTGGGGCCTCTTGAAGAAGGGTGGGAAGAAGACGCGCCTTATGATAAAATCGTGATTGAAGGGTGTGTTGACAGTATTCCTCAGGGGCTTGTCTCACAGTTAAAAGAAGAGGGAACACTGGTAACATTTAAACACTTTAGTAATCGAAGAATGGAAGCTGTGAAGTATATTAATCAAGCCGGAAACTTTACAGAAGTTTCTCTTTTTGATGCATTTGCGCCACGGTTAAAAGCCTTTCGCAAACAAAAACTGTTTAATTTTTAGTGAAAAGTGGCAAAATACCGTATATAAATTAAGGGCATTTTATGGATAAATATAAATGAGCATGCAGCATCTAAAGGTTTTTCAGTTTTTTGCTTTATTGATTTCAAGCACTTTTTTGTGCTCTCCTTCTTTTGGGGAATCTATTCCTTTGCTGCAAGATATCCAAATTCAAACTGAAGAAAAGGCAATGTCATCTGGAGAACAACGGAACGAGGAGCCCGCGTCTCTCCAGCAAACTCTTGAACAAATTTATATGCAAAATACAGATCTTGATGCGGCTCGAGCAGGGTTAAGGGCTACCGATGAAGATGTTTCGCAGGCAAATGCTGAGTGGCGACCCAGCCTTTCTGTCGTGGGAAGCCAAGAACAAACCCAAAGATATCCTATCGGACCAGGGAAGAGGGCTCATAATAGTAATACGAATTATGTCGCAGCTTTAAACCAGAATATTTATGCGGGAGGAAAGACAACAGCTACTATTGGCCAGGCGGAAAGTAATGTCCTTGCGGGGAGAGCGGGCCTTTTTAACCAAGAACAGCAAACTCTTTTAGCGGGTGTGAATGCACATACACTGATTCTCGCAAATGAAGCCAAAGTCAATTATCTTGAACAAAGCAAACAATTTTATAAAAAGAATCTAGAACATGCTGAAGCTCGCTTTGAAGTTGGAGAAGGAAGCCGCACAGATGTTGAGGCGTCTCGCGCAAAGTATGAAGAAGCTATAGCTACTTTAAGTGCGGCTATTGGCGATCTTGAATCTTCGAGAGCAACTTATACGCAACAAGTAGGAAATGAGCCAGGAAACCTCTCACCTGCACACCTTATTATAGAATTACCTAAAAATCTTGAGCGGGCTATAGAGATTGCTAAAACCCATAGCCCTGTTATTCTTCAAGCGCGCTACGCTCTTGAGGCGGCTCTCTATAGTGTGGATATCCAAATTGCGGGGCTTTTACCCACTGTTGATGTTCGGGGTACAGTTGGTAATAGTGTTCAGCATGGCACTCCATCTGGCAATGCAACCCCTCTTCGTCCAAAAAATACGGATTTAGGTTTTCTAGCAACGGTTAATGTGCCTCTCTATTCTAAGGGCATCCCTAACTCTCAAATTCGCCAAGCCTATCAAATTGTGGCTCAACAGAAGGTTAAGTTGGTTGGTGCGCAACGACAGGCTGTTGCAGATGTAACGTCGGCATGGGATAATCTTATTGCCGCTCGTGATAGCGTTAAAGGATTTATGGCGCAAGTCAAAGCTCAAGAACTCGCTGTTGAAGGAGCTGTGGAAGAGGTTAACGTAGGGACAAAATCGATTATTGATGTTCTCTTCCTCCAAGAGGACCTTATTGCCGCTCAAATTAATTTGGCTGATGCTCAACAAAAACTTATCGTCACGAGCTACCAAGTGTTTGTAGCCATGGGTCGATTGACGGCTCGCGACTTACGCCTCAATGTAAAATATTATGATCCAGATGCATATTATAATGAATATAAAAATGCTTGGATTCAGTTCTGGCAAGGGAAAGACTTGCGCTATGTAAAAGATGGGGACCCGCAATGAAGACAGAAAAGTCGACCTCTGAGCCGTCGATGGATGAGATTTTAGCTTCAATTCGCCAAATTATTGGGGGAGATTCTCATGAGGAAAAAGCTAACCCTCCTCCCTTGAGAGACACTAATGATATCCTAGATTTAACGCACATTCTTCCTGAAGAAGGTCAAAAAAAGGAAAGCTATAGATTTCAAGGGGAACCTTCCTTGCCCTCTTCTTCCCCTTATTCTCAAAAGGACGATGCGGCTCCTTTTTACCAAACTCATCCTGAAAAGCAGCAAAATGAGATGCCCCCAGCTTCTCTTTACTCCTCTCAATCACGTCAAGGGTATGAAGAAACGTTTATCTCTCCAACAGTCCTCTCGGAAACTGTTCAAGCCTTTTCTTCTCTTGATACATTTGCTCGTGAAAATCTAAAGTCTTCAAGTTTACTGTGTAGTGAAGGAGTTGGTGGAGAAACCGTCGAAAATATGGTTCGTCAAATTTTAAAACCCCTTTTAAAAGAATGGCTTGATACTCATTTGCCGGCTCTTGTTCGAGGAATTGTGACTGAACAAGTTGAAAAAATTGTCCAGCAGGCGGCCACTAAACCAGCTGAAAAGCTTTCAGAAGTGTTACACTCATCGGGTTGGCCTAAAGATTAGTGTCAGCTGGACTTTTTAAGTGTCCCCTTTGCGTCAGGGGAGTCATACTTTAACACCTTCGCATAAATTGAGTGATCAAAACCAATGTTAGATAAAACCTTTCTACCTACTCCTATTGAAGAAAAAATTTATCCTGCTTGGGAAAACTCGGGTTTTATGGCAGCAGGTACTCGACCCCAGGCTATCCCTTATACCATCATGATGCCTCCTCCTAATATAACAGGCAATCTTCATATGGGTCATGCGTTTACCTTTGCACTTCAAGATATTCTTGTTCGTTTTTATCGTATGCAGGGACGAGACGTTTTGTGGCAGCCAGGCACCGATCACGCCAGTATTTCGACCCAGTTAGTTGTAGAGCGCCAACTTGCGCAAGAAAATGTGTCTCGCCATACACTCGGTCGTGAAAAGTTTATCGAAAGAGTTTGGGCGTGGAAAGCCGAATCTGGAGGAATGATTACCCACCAACTTCGACGTTTAGGAGCCTCCCCTGATTGGAGTCGAGAACGATTTACACTCGATGAAGGGCTGAGTGCTGCTGTTCGTCATGTTTTTGTGGAACTTTATCGCCAAGGACTGATCTATCGGGCTAAACGGCTTATTAACTGGGATCCCAAGTTGCAAACAGCCATTTCAGATGTTGAAGTGGAAAATATTTCTCTTGATGGGAAGATGTACTATTTTCGTTACCCCCTCGAAAGTGGAAACGGAGATTCCATAACAATAGCAACCAGTCGTCCAGAGACGGTTTTTGGTGACGTTGCTATAGCCGTTCATCCTGAAGATGAGCGTTATCAAAACTTGATCGGTAAATATGCGCATCATCCGCTTACAGATCAACGCATACCGATCATTGGGGATCTTCATGCGGATCCTGAAAAATTTACGGGTGCCGTTAAAATAACACCGGCTCACGATTTTAATGATCATGAAGTCGGACGACGTCACAATCTTCCTTTAATTAATATTCTTGATCACAATGCCTGTTTGAATGAAAATGTTCCCAAATCTTATCAAGGGCTTGAACGATTTAAGGCGCGCCAAAAAGTCATTGAAGAGATGCAAGCTAAAGATTTTTTTGAGAAGGAAGAATCTTTAGTAATTCCCACGCCTCATGGTGAAAAATCAGGTGTTATCATTGAACCTTGGCTTATGGATCAATGGTACGTTGATGCCGTGACTTTAGCAAAGCCAGCTTTAAAAGCGGTTGAAAGGGGAGAAACAAAATTTGTCCCCCAATATTGGGAAAATACTTATTTTGAATGGCTGCGCAATATCCAACCTTGGTGTATTTCTCGTCAATTGTGGTGGGGACATCGAATTCCTGTGTGGTATGGACCAGATGGCAAAGCCTTTGTAGCCTTAAATGAAGATGATGCCCTTCAAGAGGCGGCCTGTCATTATAACAAAGAGGTTACTTTAACCCAAGACGAAGACGTCCTTGATACTTGGTTTTCGTCGGCGCTATGGCCCTTTTCAACCTTGGGGTGGCCAAAGGAAACGGAAGACTTTAAACGCTATTATCCGACGGATACGTTGATAACAGGCCATGATATTATTTTCTTTTGGGTGGCCCGTATGATGATGATGGGCCTACATTTTACGAAGAAGGTTCCCTTTTCCACAGTTTATATGAATGCCCTTGTGCGCGATGAAAAAGGGAAAAAAATGTCGAAAACCAAGGGAAACGTTGTTGATCCTTTGCTTCTTATCGATACTTATGGGGCGGACGCTTTAAGATTTACATTAGCTGCACTGGCAGTGCCGGGTCGGGATGTTAAATTTTCTCAATCTCACGTGGAAGGCTATCGTAATTTTGCGACAAAGCTGTGGAATGCCGCCCGGTTTGCTGAAATGAACGGATGTACGTTTGTCTCTGATTTTAATCCCAGTCAGCTCCAAGTTCCTATTAATCAATGGGCTGTAAGCCAAGTTATTGTCCTTGCTCGTGGTGTTGAAACGGCTCTTAAAGAGTATAAATTTAATGAAGCTGCCCATCTTTTATATCAATTTATTTGGGGAATATTTTGTGATTGGTACCTTGAATTTTGCAAATCTAAATTTGCAAGTGAAAATGATGAAAAAACAGAAACGCAGCAGACCGTTGCCTGGGTTTTAGACCAAATTTTAAGGCTATTACATCCCTTTATGCCTTTTATTACAGAAGCGTTATGGCAGGACTTGCGTCCTGAACAAGGACTTTTAATGGGAAGTCTTTGGCCTGAAACTCAAGACCTAACCTATCTTGAAACGAGCCAAGATATTAACTGGCTTATTCAAGTGGTTTCTCAGGTTCGTAGTCTTCGTACTGAAATGAATGTTCCTCCTGCAGCCTTTCTAACGTTAAGTTTTTATGATGCTGGACCAACGACCCATCATCGCATCAGGGATTACGAGGATTTGCTGTTAAAGTTAGGCCGCCTTGATCATGTTAAAGTTTTTTCAGAACCTCTTTCTTCAGATGATGCAGTAGGGGCGGCTCAACTTGTTATTGGAGAAGCAACTCTGCTAGTTCCTTTGGCAGGAGCTATTAACGTGGGTGCAGAAAAAGAAAGACTAGAAAAGGAATTGGGAAAAATAAGCGTGGAAATAAACACTCTTGAAAAAAAACTGGCCAATCAAGAGTTTGTTTTGCGGGCGCCTCAAGAGGTGATTGAAGCTCAATCCTCACGATTAGAGGCGGCACGCTTCGGCATTCTTAAGCTCGAGCAAGCGCTTTCTCGATTAAGAAAGCTATGAGATAGTTACACTAATTACATTATTTAAGTTTACGTTTCTGGATTGCTTCGCTCCGCCTTCAATGACAAACTTATTGTTTTTCAAAATAAAAACTCGTCATTGCAGGCGGAGCGAAGCAATCCAGCATTATATTTGTTTATTAAAAGCTCAATCTCTAACTATTCCGATGAAGGGAAAAATAAGCAAGATCTTGCAGCGCTGCCTTTAGTGGAGAATCTGGGAAACTTGTTAAACATTTAAGAGCTTCTTCGATAAAGTCTTGGGCAATATGTTTTGTTTTTAAAAGGGCTCCTGAGTCTTTTAAAAGACGGATGGCATGAGCCAGAGCTCCCTCATCTCGAACTCCTCCTTGAAATGCCTCTTGCCAAAAAGCAAGGTCAGCTCCTCTCTCACAAGCAAGGATTACGGGCAGAGAAACTTTTCCTTCACGAAAATCATCGCCAATTGCTTTACCCAATGTTTCTTGATCGGCTGCATAATCAAGGACATCATCCATAAGCTGAAAGGCAATTCCCAATGTATATCCAAATTGTGCGAGGGATTTTTTGGTTTGCTCGTCGGCTTCGGCCACAACAGCTCCTACTTCCGTAGCTGCTGAAAAAAGGCGGGCGGTTTTGGCTCCAATTATTTTTAAGTAAGTTTCTTGGCTTAACTCAAGATCATGGCTTACACTAAGCTGTAACACTTCTCCTTCAGCAATGGCACTAGAGGCAACAGAGAGAATTTTCAACACCTCAAGGGATCCCTCAGAAACCATAAGCTCGAAGGCACGACTAAAAAGGAAATCTCCTACAAGAACGCTCGCTTGATTGCTCCATAAAGCATTTGCAGTGCGCATGCCTCGACGGAGGAGACTGCCATCGACAACATCATCATGTAAAAGTGTCGCGGTGTGAATAAACTCAACACAGGCAGCAAGCTGAATGTGGCGTGTCCCTTGATACCCACAAATCTCGGCTGACGCTAGGGTTAGAAGGGGTCTTAAGCGTTTTCCACCTAATGAAACCAGATAACCTGCAATTTGAGGAATCATGGTTACTGGACTCTGCATTTTGTTTAGAATACAGTTATTTACGGCATTAAGCTGCGATCTTAAGAGAGCCGTTAAAGACGTAAGTCCCGATGCTGAAAAGTCGGAAGATTTAAGAGAAGAGACCATAAACGCCTTAATTCCTGTCTTGTTTTAAAACTTAATTTACCCTAATTTAGGTTGAAAATTCTAGTCATAAAAGAGAGCCTTGTGATGAGTGATGTAATCCTAGTAGGGGGAGGCTTGACAGGAGGTACTTTAGCGTGCGCTCTTGCCCATCAAGGTTTAGATGTCACACTCATTGATAAGGTAGATCCTTATCTTCCTTTGGCCTCTGATGGTCGTTCTTTTGCTCTTTCTCGAAGTTCTTACCATCTTTTCTCAAAATTGGGGTTATGGCCCAAAGACGCTACCCCTATAAAAAAAATTCATACCTCGGATGGTGTTCTTCCTCAATGGATTGATTATCATGAGGACGATGTTAAAGGAGGTCCTTTAGGCTATGTTGTGGATAGCGCTCTTTTAAAAACGACTATCCTTACAAAAGTCCTGTCTTGCAAAAATATTCATTTCCATTCTCCCACTTCTGTAACTCGGCTTGAGAGAACTGAATTTTCTGCCCAGGTTGAGACCGAGGATGGGAAAGTTCATAAAGCCCCTCTCTGCATTGCAACGGATGGAAAATTTTCAACGTTACGAAGTTTGGCAGGAATCTCCCTTATAGAATGGTCTTATCATCAAACAGCAATCGTTTGTAATATGACCCATACGCTTCCTCATGAAAGTAGCGCCTTTGAACACTTTTTGCCGACAGGACCTCTGGCTTTTGTTCCCCGTTCAGGCAGCATGTCAGGTCTTGTCTGGTCGATTGAAAACGAAAAAGCGCGCCTTCTTTTAAGCCTTTCTGAAAAAGAGTTTACCGAAGAAGTCCAAGCTGCTTTTGGGTTTTCTTTGGGGATATTCACCCTTTCAAGTCCAAGATGGAGCTATCCTTTAAGCGTATGCTTACCTAAAAAGATAGTGGAGACACGGTTTGCCCTCGTTGGGGATGCGGCCCATACCTTTCATCCTGTTGCTGGACAAGGACTGAATGTAGGATTGCGGGATGTCACTGTCCTTGCAGATGTTCTAGGAGAAGCCTTCTGCTTAGGTCTTGATCTTGGGTCATCAACTGTTCTGGAAAAATATCAACGAGAGCGGCGATTTGATATTCTTTCTATGACCCTTTTAACTGATGGTTTAGTACGGATCTTTTCAAATCAAAGTCGACTTCTCGCTCGCGTTCGTTCTCTAGGGTTTGGTGTTGCAAAACACTGTACCCCCTTAAAACATTTCATGATACGCCACGCTATGGGTGTCAAAAGCCTTACTTAAAGCGCGATCGATAGGCTTTCCACAAAAATCCCAAAAGAATTAGTAAAAAAATGCCAAAAGGGGTGAGCCATAGGAAAAGCATTTTGCCTTGAAAAGAAGGACGAAATAAAATCTCCTCTCCAAAAAGGGTGCGAAGATGATCTCGAATGTTCTCCTCAGAGTTTCCTTCTTTGAGCTGCTCAACGATAAAGCCTTTCAGTGCTTTTGCTTCAGGGGCTTCAGATTCGGCAATAGATTGACCTAAACAGACGGGACAGCGAACCTCCTGATTTAAGATATGAGCTCTTTTTTTTAGATCTCCCTCGGCAAAAGCGGAAAAAGGAAGGATAAGCAAAAGAACAATAAATTGTTTTCGTTTTATCCAAGAAAATGCAGCTCCACCCACCATGAAAAGGCCTCCGATCCATATCCAAGGAGCCAAAGGAATAGAGGAGGCTCTTAGAAGCCACCGGTTGTCTCCCTGGTAAGGTCCTAAGATAACATAAAGGTCCTTAAAGCCATTAGTCAAAATAGCCGTTTCACTTAGAAGGGAATTTTGTGGCTGATAAAGTCGCTTTTCTGGTGTAAGCTTCCCTCCTAGATAGGTGAGAATGGCTTTTTCGTACTGATAGGTAGGTGTGCTTCCATATTGAACTTCCTTAAAGGTGAGCTTTGTTCCCCCCACTTCAAAACTATCTTGAGGACTAAGAATATAAGTTTCATCTGTACGAAGTCCCCCTCCTATACTCACGCCTAAAAGAGTTATGCCAACTCCTAGGTGGGCCAACAAGGCTCCTATGGATACATTTCTTTTCCTATAGCCTTGGAACGACCCTCCTAAGATCCAAAGAGCGACGATGCTGCCGACAAGACTCCAAAGAGAAACCGGATAAAAGATATAGAGAAATAACAAAGTTCCGCCTAAAGTTACGACTAATGGGGCCGCAAGGAGAGGGAATAAAGATACCTTTTTTCCATTCAGTAAAACACCTATAGGGATGAGAAACAAAAGAGGGAGCATTAAGGGAATCAACGTTCTGTCAAAATAAGGGGCTCCAATGGCTACTGTTTCTCCCCACATAGACTCACTCCAGAGAGGATAAAGAGTCCCAAGAAGAACCGTTCCTAACCCTCCACATAAGAACAGAGAATTGAGCAAAAGAATTCCTTGTCGAGATAAAAGCGGTAAGGGAGAACTTTGAAAGTGAGGGGCTTTCCAGATCCACATGAGGAAACCAAAGCTCATAATTCCTCCTAAAAGGAGAAGAATAAAAAACCCTCTTTCAGGATCTTGGGCAAACATATGGACGGAAGAGATCAATCCAGAGCGGACCAAAAAGGTGCCAAGCAGGCTTAAGCCAAAAGTCAGAAGGCTTAAAAAAAGGCTCCATCTATAAAACGCATTCGTACGCAAAATATGGAGAAGAGCTGTGCCTGCTAGCCAAGGCATTAAAGATGCATTTTCAACGGGATCCCAAAACCACCATCCTCCCCAACCCAACTCGTAGTAAGCCCACCAACTTCCGAGGGTAATGCCCGCTGTCAGCGACCCCCAGGCGAAAAGAACCCATGGGTAAACTGTAATTCTCCAAACACTTCCCTCCATTTCGCCCCATAAGGCTGCAACAGCAAGAGAAAAAGGAGCTGAAAAGCCTACATATCCTAAATACAAGAGGGGAGGATGAAACAAAATCCCTCGATCTTGCAGAAGAGGATTCAAAGAATTTCCTTCTGGAAGGGTAAAGGGAAGAGAAGCAAAAGGATTTGATGTCATGATCAAAAAAACAAGAAATAAAAAGATTAAAAGACCTTGAATCGTCAAAGCCCGCGCTCTGATGAAGAGGTCTTGGAATAAAGTCGCAAAGGCCACCCCTATGCTAGATAAAATGAGGACAAAGAGCAGGAGTGATCCCTCATGATTTCCCCAGGTTGCTGCCAGACGATAATACCAAGGAAGTTGGGTATGATCATGAAGAACAACCGAAAGAATTGAAAAATCACAGGTATAAAAAGCAATCATTAGGGTGAGAAAGGCTGCGCTTAAAAAGCCTCCTTGAAGAAAGGCCCCAACCCGACCCAGTGCTAAATATTTTCGATTTTCTTTAAAAACACCCCAAAAAGAAGATAAAACTTGGACACTGGCAAAGCCAAGACCCATGGCTAAAAAGAAATTCCCTAGCTCACTGAGTCCCATAATGAAGGCCCTCTTGCTTTAATCGATCCGCAACTTCTTTTGGCATGTACTTTTCATCATGCTTTGCCAGAACTGATTCTGCACGAAACAGGTGAGGGTGAAGAAGGTACCCTTCAGCTACAACCCCCTGGCCCTCTCGAAAGAGGTCAGGCAGAAGTCCATCATATGTGACATCCAGCATTTTCTTATGATCCATAATCGTAAAATGGACTTTGTTGTGTTCGTAACGAACAGAGCGAAGCTTTACGAGGCCTCCCAGACGAATTCGTTGCTCAGGATGGATTTGTTTATGCGTAATATCGGAAGGCGTATAAAAAAACACAATATTATCCTGGAAGGTAATGAGAATCAAAGTAGTGGCTATGCCAAGGCCAGTGAGAGCAGCAAAAATAAGTAATAGACGTTGGTGCTTATATTTCATGTACAGTAGAGTGAAGAGAGTGTTTGGATTGTTGCCATTGCATACATGTCCATCCTAAAAAAACGCACATTGTGAAAAGGGTTACTCCATAGGCTCCTAAAATATACCAAATATGAGGAGTTGAGTAGATCATTGAATTGCCCTTTGAATGAATAACTTTCGTGTATTAAGCTCGGTACGGGCTCTGATCATCAGAACACTCAAAAAATAAAAGAAATAGGCCCCTGCCATCAATAAAAGGGGAGTGAGCATCGTCGGATGAATAGAAGGGCTTGAAAATTTTGTTAGACTGGCAGGTTGGTGGAGTGTATTCCACCAGTCAACAGATCCCTTAATAATAGGGAGGTTAAGAACTCCCACCAAGGCGAGAAGAGAGGCAGCCCTCACACCCTGATCAGGACGAGAGTAAGCCTTATACAGAGCCCAATACCCTCCATACAGAAATAAAAGAACTAAGACGGACGTAAGTCTGGCATCCCATACCCAATACGTCCCCCACATGGGTTTGCCCCATAAAGCGCCTGTTATAAGACTAAGAGCCGTAAAAAGAGCGCCAATAGGAGCGGCGCTAATGGCTAAAACTTCAGCAAGAGGATGACGCCACACCAGAACAAATAAGCTCATCAGAGCTAAAAAAGCATAGACAAAAAGGGCCATCCAAGACGCAGGCACATGAACATACATGATCCGCATGGCCTCACCTTGTTGATAATCAGCAGGAGACAAAACAAGCCCTGTATAAAGTCCTACTCCAAAAAAAACACCGGTGAGAACAAAAACGATCGGTAAAAGAGGAGTTGTTATTTTCAGGAAAAAACTGGGTCGTGCCCATAGGTGTTTCATTCTAGTCCTCTACCGCAAAACGAAGTGCCCAGCTTCCAGCCCCTATAGATAAAATAATAAGAAGAAGGGATGTACTGGTAAGGAGACAGAAAGACGCTGAAGAATCAAGACCCAATTGCGTCATTTCTATTACTGAGAGTGCAAAAAGAAGAAGTGGGAGTGTGAAAGGAAGGAGGAGAAGGGCGAGAAGGGTTCCTCCTCCTCGTGTATTCACAATTAAGAGTCCTCCTACCATACCAAGTGCACTTAAAGCTGGAAAACCAATGAGAAGTGTTAGAGTAAGAGTGGCAACTTCTGACGTAGAAAGAGCAAAAAAAGGAGAAAACAGAACGCTAAGCGTCACGAAAGGAAGACCTACAAGCAGCCATTCTGAACCCATTTTTGCCAGAAGATAGAAAGAAGGAGGGGAGGGCTGTAAGAGAATTTCATCAAGAAGCCCCTCTTTCGCTTCGGCCTTTAAGAGAAGTGGTGTGGAAAAAAGAGTGGAAAGAATCACTAAAATCCACAAAATTGCGGGAGCACTTCGCCGTAAGATTTTTTCTTCAGGACCGAGGGCTAAGGAAAAACAAAAAAGAGCGAGAACAAAAAAACTAAAGGTTCCCCATAAGGTTCCTCTGTGGATATAAAGATAGCGGAGCTCTCGGCGTATCATAGATGAATCTCAACAGTGGGCGTCATTGACTCATGGGTGGCATAAACGACCAGCCCTCTCTTGTCTAACTGCTGAGACAGAACATGAGAAAGGATAGATTTTCCTTCTGTATCCAACCCGGCGTGAGGTTCATCCAATAGCCATAAAGAACGATTGAGCCAACAGCACCGACTTAAGCTCAAGCGCTTTTGCTGACCTTGGGATAAATGGGCAATTTTCTTATTTCTAAAAAGAGAAAGCCCCCATATTTCCAGTGCCTCTTCTATCATCTTCTCAGGAATTTTATAAAGATCTTGCCATAACCGGCTTTGATCTTTGACAAGCGCTTCGGGAGAGAGACAAAGCTTATGGCCCACATATAAAAGATTGTGTTGAAAGGAAGGGAGGGTGTGAGGCGTAACAGCTTTTCCTTGCCAAAAAAGAGTATGAGGGGCTGGCCGAATCAATCCCGCCAACAATCGAAGGAAGGTTGATTTTCCTGAGCCATTCACTCCCTTTATTGCAAGGCTTTGTCCTGCTTCTAAAACAAAAGAAAGGTTCGAAAACAAGGAAAAAAAGCCTCGCCTATATGAAATATTGCGTCCTTCAAACATAGCAAAATCCTAAAGGAAACAAATCACTTTGTGAATGGAGAATTTCTTACAGCATAAGATGGCGGGCAAATGGAGAGAGGATGAATGAGGGGAAGATCCCCTGTGGGGGAGGAAGCCTCCCCCTGTACGAGATTGTTTGTGAGAGGTTAATCTATAAGGTTTGACATTGTTTATTACACTCGTCAAAGACGTGGAGACAATCAAAGTCGCAGTTGTCTTCATTCTGGCAATTTCTAGTACATCCAGTATATTGTGAGTTACATTTGCCGAAGCATTTTCTCTGCAAGTCCATTTGTGGCGAGGCTTGGAGTGAGGTTGTGATGAGACAGATCATTAAGTTGGTTGCCATGATGATCTGAAAGAATTTCTTACCCATTTTGTTCTTCCTTTTCGTTCTATAATTTCTATTATTTTGGTGAAGGTCATCTTTTTGTCTCACAACATGATCAGACAAATTTATTAAGATATCTTTAACTTCAGAGACGATACGAGGAAGGTCTGAATGATTGGTGAGCATAACCTACAACGCGACACACAAGGATTGCCAAAAAAGCCCTTTTCATTTAAGAATAAAAGAAGGTTTCTGATGATAAAATAAATTGGCCGATGAAAATATCTCTTAAAGTTAAAAAAATATTATCCCATTATGAAAGTGACTGTCCGGGAACAAAGGTAAACCTTGCGCGACTTTTAATGCGAGGACGCTTAGGCGGAACAGGAAAAATGATTATTTTGCCTGTGGATCAAGGGTTTGAACATGGTCCTGGGCGCAGCTTTGCCATTAATCCTGCGGCTTACGATCCCCTTTATCATTATCAAATGGCGATTGATGCAGGATTGTCTGCTTATGCCGCTCCCTTAGGTATGCTGGAAGTTGGGGCGAATACTTTTGCTGGTGCCATCCCCACTATTTTAAAAATTAATAGCTCTATCAGTCTGTTGACGGATAAGGATGAAGCCGATCAAGCGGTGACAGGATCTATTGCTGATGCTTTACGACTGGGATGTTCGGCCATTGGGTTTACCATTTATCCCGGATCTAATGCGACTCTCTATATGTTAGAAGAACTGCGAGAACTTGCAGAAGAAGCGAAATCGTGTGGTCTTGCTGTTATTGTATGGTCGTATGCTCGAGGAAATATGTCTAAAGAAGGGGAGACGGCCCTTGATACAATTTCTTATGGAGCTCATATCGCCGCTTTAATGGGAGCCCATATCATTAAAGTCAAACTTCCCACTTCCTTTTTAGAAAATCCTGAGGCCAAAAAAGAATATCTTGACCATAAAGTTGATGTGAGCACACAAAAAGCCCGCGTTCAGCATGTGGTGCAAGCATGTTTCAAAGGGCGACGCCTTGTTGTTTTTTCGGGAGGTGTGGACAAAGACCTCCAAAGTGTCTATGAAGACGCCCGTTCTATCCGTGATGGGGGCGGAAATGGGTCAATTATTGGACGAAATGCTTTTCGTCGCCCTCGTGAGGAAGCGATGCAGATGCTCGATACTCTGATTAAAATTTACCAAGAAAAACTGTGAGATAAACAATGAAAATCAATGGAAATTCCATTCGCCCTGGCAATATTATTCAACACAAAAACCGCTTGTGGGTTGCTGTAAAAATTCAGCACACTCAACCCGGAAAAGGGGGGGCTTATTTGCAGGTCGAACTTAAAGACATTCGCGACGGCACAAAGTTGAATGAGCGATTTCGTTCTAGCGAAACCGTTGAAAGAGTGCGTTTAGATGAAAAAGAGTATCAATTTCTCTATGAGGAGGGCAATTTCATTACACTAATGGATCTTGAAACATTTGAGCAACTCTCTCTCGCAAAAGACATCCTCGGCGATTCTGTTGCCTTCTTAAAAGATGGGATGCTCTTGAAGGTTATTTCCCATGAAGGTGAGATTGTGGGGGCCGAATTGCCCGAAAACGTTATCATGGAAATCGTTGAAGCAGAACCTGTTGTTAAAGGTCAGACGGCGTCTTCCTCTTATAAACCTGCCCTTTTAGAGAATGGCGTTCGGATAATGGTACCCCCGCATATTGATGTGGGGATAAGGGTTATCGTGAATACGGCTGATGGGACTTATATTGAAAGGGCGAAAGACTAAAATGGCTCATCAATTGCGAATGATTTCCCGTTCTCCTCTCCTGAATGTCATGTGTAATGCTGCCTTCAAAGCGGCGCGCAGTCTGGTCCGGGATTATGGCGAAGTTGAACATTTACAAGTTTCTCGAAAAGGCCCAGGGGATTTCGTTTCGACCGCTGATAAAAAAGCAGAGACTATTCTTTACAAGGAACTTAAAAAGGCACGTCCTTCTTATGGATTTATTATGGAAGAAGGGGGTGAAATTCCGGGAGAAGATGAGTATACGTGGATTATTGATCCGCTTGATGGGACCACAAATTTTCTTCATGCCATTCCCCATTTTGCCGTTTCGATTGGTCTGCAAAAAGGGTCGGAACTCATTGCAGGCGTTGTTTATGATCCTATCAAAGATGAGATTTTTTACGCAGAAAAAGGAATTGGCGCTTTTTTAAATGAGCGACGCTTGCGCGTTTCTACCCGTCATCAACTTGTCGAAGCTGTTTTGGCAACTGGGATTCCTTTTGCTCTTCACAATGAAAAAACACGTCGCCAGTTTCACACCTCATTAGACTGCCTTATGCCACAAGTTGCGGGCGTTCGTCGCTTTGGTGCGGCGTCCCTTGATCTTGCCTATGTAGCAGCTGGGCGCTTTGAAGGCTATTGGGAAAGACCCATTGCCTCTTGGGATATTGCTGCAGGCGTTGTGCTTGTGCGAGAAGCGGGCGGCTATGTCTGTGACTTAGAAGGGGAAGATAACCTTTTCAGCACAAAATCCATTTTAGCAACGAACCAAGCCCTCCATCAACCTCTCAAAGACCTGTTGTTGCCAGTGTATAAGTAAAATATGCGTCCTCTTCTCAAACCTCAAGACCCTCGTTTTTCATCTGGTCCTACAAAAAAAAGGCCTGGATGGTCATTCAACACTCTAAATATTGACTCATTAGGGCGATCTCATCGGTCTTCTTATGGCGTCGCGAGAATTCGTTATTTAGTATCACTTATGCGAGAACTCTTAGAAATTCCCGAAAATTATTACGTTGCTCTCCTGCCTGGTTCTTGCACAGTTGCTATGGAAGCCGCCCTTTGGTCGCTTCTCGGTCCTTTGCCTATTGATGTTCTTTCTTTCGATGTTTTTGACAAATTGTGGATCCATGACATTCTTGATGAGCTCAAACTCCAAAATACGAAAATTATTGAAGCTATCCCTGGATTCATACCTGACCTTTCAGCCGTTCATCCTTCCCACGATCTTGTTCTCACTTGGAATGGAACAACCACAGGTGTCTGTATGCCCAATGGAGACTGGATATCCTCAGACAGAAAAGGTCTTGTCATTTGTGATGGGACCTCAGCCGTTTTTGCAACACCTTTTCCGTGGGAAAAAATAGATGCGGTTGCATTTTCGTGGCAGAAAGCTTTAGGGGGAGAAGCCGCCCATGGCATGCTTGTATTAAGTCCACGCGCTGTTGAGCGCATTCATTCTTATACTCCTCCTTGGCCCATGCCTCGACCTTTTCGTCTTACCCATGAGGGAAAATTTTCTCAAGGTCTTTTTGAAGGGTTGACGATTAACACTCCCTCTCTTCTTTGCATTGAAGACTGTATTGATGCCCTGACTTGGGGGATAAGCATCGGAGGACTGGAAACCTTCATCGCGCGATCTCAAGCCAATTTACAAGCTGTTGAAGACTGGGTTTCTGAAACTCCTTGGGTTGAGTTTTTAGGTCGTAATCCTCAGACTCGTTCCTCAACGGCTTTGTGTTTGCGCTTTAAAGAGGCTCCTGAAGACTGGGAATTACCAAAAGCCATTGCCGCTCTTTTAGAACAAGAGAACATAGCCTTTGACATTTTAGGCCATATATACTCTGTCCCTCATCTGCGGATCTGGGGTGGGCCTACGGTTGAAACTACGGATATTAAGGCCCTTTTGCCCTGGATCACCTGGGCTTACCAAAAAGTGACTTAGGATGATCTTTCAAGAAGCTCTTGTGAGAGGCCTTCTGTTAAAACGCTACAAACGTTTTATGGCGGATATAAAGCTTGAAGATGGGACACTGATTACAGCCCACTGTCCAAATTCTGGGGCGATGCAAGGGTTAACCGAAGCAGAAACGCCCGTATGGGTTTCAAAATCCTCAAATCCTTCTCGAAAACTTCCTTATACGTGGGAAATGGCTGAAGTTGCGGGAACATTTGTCGGCACGAATACTTTCCACCCTAATTATTTAGTGGAAGAAGCTATTGTCAACGGCACCTTGCAAGAACTCCAAGGCTATCAAACTCTGAAACGAGAAGTTACATATGGCAACAAATCTCGTATCGACATTTTGTTGCACAATGCGGCAGGGCCCCTCACTTATGTTGAAGTCAAAAATGTTCATTTGAAGCGGGGAGAAAAGGCAGCCTTCCCTAGCTCTGTAACAGCACGTGGGGCCAAACATATGCGAGAGTTAGCGGAAATGGTTCAACAAGGTCATCAGGCTTATATCATTTACGTCATTCAAAGAAATGACTGTCAAGGCTTTGAAATTGCTAAGGATATTGATCCAGCCTATAATCTAGAAACCATGAATGCTCTTAAAAAGGGCGTTCTTCCTCTTGTCTATGCTTGCGAAGTAACCCCTAAAGCCATTACAATAAGCCATCGGATCAATTTTTATCCCTAAGGCAATGGCTGATACTTATAGAAATATTATTCTTCATATTCCTTCTGAATTTGAAGGCATGCGAAAAGCGGGGCATTTGGCCGCGCGAACTCTTGATTTTATTACGCCTTATGTCAAAGAGGGGATCACAACAGATGAGCTAAATGAGCTGTGTCATGATTTCATCATTAGTCATGAAGCTATTCCCGCTCCCTTAAATTACAGGGGGTTTCCCAAGTCCATTTGTACGTCTATCAATCACGTTATTTGTCATGGAATTCCCAGCTCTAAAAAGCTGCAAAACGGGGATATCATGAATATTGATGTGACCGTTATTTTGGACGGATGGTACGGGGATACAAGTCGAATGTTTACCATCGGAAAAATTCCTCTGAAAGCTCAAAAGCTTATCGATGTTACCTATGAAGCGATGATGCGGAGTATTGAGCTCGTACGTCCGGGCGCTACCCTTGGTGACATAGGACACGCTATTCAAACCTATGCCGAATCTAAAGGATTTTCTGTTGTCAGAGATTTCTGTGGCCATGGGTTGGGACGAGAGTTTCATGCGCCTCCCGAAGTGCTTCATTACGGAAAACCCCACACAGGCCTTGAATTAAAAGAAGGAATGTTCTTTACCATTGAACCAATGATTAATGCTGGTGGATATGAAATGAAAATCCTCAGTGATGGGTGGACGGCTGTGACACGGGATAAATCTTTATCTGCTCAATATGAGCATAGTCTGGGTGTTACGGCCACGGGCTATGAAATTTTTACCCTATGAGTGAACATGAAGGACATCGCAAGCGTCTGCGTGAACGTTTCCTTAAAAGTGGCGAAAAGACTGTTCCTGATTACGAACTTATTGAACTTCTGCTTTTTGGCGTGATCCCTCGAGGGGATGTTAAACCGATTGCCAAAAAACTTTTACAAAATTGCAAAAATTTGCCGGGTCTTTTACAAGCTGATAGTGAAAAATTAAAATCAATTCCTGGTGTTGGGGAGGCAACCATTGCCGTGATTAAAGCGGTTCATGAAATTGCCTGTCGTTTTATCAAAGAAGAAGCTATCTCTCAGCCTGTTTTCCAATCCTGGCAAGCTGTGATTGACTATTGTCGAGCACGTATGTCCCATTTAGCTGTGGAACAATTCCGTCTGTTATTCTTAGATCAAAAAAATAAAATTATTGCCGATGAAATTCAGCAACAGGGAACCATTAGCAGCACGCCTATTTTTCCTCGAGAAGTTGTCAAACGAACGCTTGAACTCGGGGCTTCTAGCTTAATTATGGTGCATAATCATCCCAGCGGTGATCCGACTCCCTCTCAGGCCGATATTGATATCACGCGAAGAGTGATAAAAGCTGCCAAAGAACTTGAAATTCAAGTGCTTGATCACCTGATTATTGGACGGTTTGGTCACATCTCTTTACGGGAAAAAAAGTTGATTTGAAGGTTTTTAGCTTGTCCCAAGGGAATGATATAATCTTTGTTCAAAACATCTTATTCTTCAGGAAATGAGAAGCTTTTCCCAATTTCAAAGACGATCGCAGGCTGCTTTCTCTAGAGTGAAGAGAGCTGAATGACATCCAAGAATTTTTTGTTCTGTTCTTCATTTCCTATGGAAACTCTTATAGCGCTAGGGTAATTTTCTGAGCAGTCGAGAACTTGAATTTTGTTTTCTCGCAATAACGCCATGGTTTTTTGTAAGTTGTTGAGAATAAACATGATAAAGTTTGTCTCACTTTTAAAAACTTTAGTAACACCTTTAACCTCTGATAAGCTTTCAATTAAATCATCGCGGTCTTGTTTGATTTTTTTCCAGGAAGCAAAAGTCCTTTCAGGGTTTAAGAGTTGTTGTTCAACACTGACTTGGGTAAGAGAAGAAATAGTAAAGGGCAGCTGAACATATCTTAAGGCATTGATAATTGATGCATCAGCTATAATGGCGCCACACCGTACACCGGCAAGCCCCCAAGCCTTGGATAAAGTTCTGAGGATGATAAGATTTTCATGATGATGTAAGTTAAAAATTGAAGAGGAATGATCAGAAAACTCAATATAGGCCTCATCAATAACAACAAATCCTTCAAGACTATTGCACAATTTTTGAATCAGTTCAGGTTTTAGCTTTGTGCCTGTTGGATTGTTCGGATCACAAATAAAGGTGATCTTTGGATTAATTCTCATCACTTTATCTATGGAAAGGTGATTGAGATTGTCTCCATAAAGTGGGAGTTTTTTTACACGTAAATTATGGATTAAAGACCAATGTTCATAAGCCGAAAAAGTTGGAGTTGTCACGCAAATAACATCCATATTGGGTTCAGAGAATGTTCTTAAGAGCAAGTCAATGGCTTCCATGGAACCGGCCGTAAAAAGGATGTTGCCAGGTGTCAAAGGGGACTTATTGTTTGCTGTAAAGGAAGGGGTTAAGGAGAAAAGAGTTTTTAAATAGAGTTTTTTAAGTTGATGTTGCTTGATATCGGGGTAATCCGATAAGTCCCCTAAATAAGGATTTGTATTATTGCTGAGGTCGACGTCCCACTCACAGTTAGAAAAATATTTTTGTATAGGGGTAGGAAGGGATAATTTGGAAATAACAGGCCTTGCTTTAGGGTGCAGTTTCATGGGCTTTCCTATGCTCCGATCAAATGATTCTATCATATAAAATTATATAAATAAGATAATTTTATGTCAATTAAATTATAAATTTGATTAAATTTATGTGATAAATTTAAGTTTTTTTTGACACTTTCCTTGCCGCGCTTTAAGGATTTAAAAAATAATATTTCTTTTTTGCAAAAGAGATAAATTTTTGAATAAAATTCAAACACCATAGAATGCTTAAAAGTAAAATACTTGATATTTTCTTGTTCTGTTGCTAAATAGTATTTAACATGAATCTTTACGTATTGGTGCGTTTGGTATGATTAAAAAATATATAGTTTTGTTTGTTTCTGTCTTTCTCCTCATGATACGAGAGGGGTTTGCGATGCAGTCGGAAGAAATGGATCCGGCGAGGAGATTCATGCCTGTTTTTAGACAAATCGTTCGTTTTCAAGAGTTTTTATCGGGTCCACAGCCTGATATTGCGGAAAGTGCTGACTTAAGTTCTCAAAGTAAGATGAGTCTGAAAAAAGCCAATCAAGTAGCCATCGACTCTGATTTAGCCTTTGCCAATAAAATCCTTGAATTTGGGGAATTGCTTCTCCAAGGAAAGCTATCAGGAGATCAATTTTTTCAAGAAACTCTTTTAGAGACACGTTTGCAATATCTCGTTAAGCGTACAGAGAAAGCTATTCAATCAATCGATAAAAAAGATTTTCTACTTCCTTCTGATTCAGAGCTTTTATCGCACATTGCACCCTATCTAGACCTAAAATCAAGTAATGCAACATCAAATAATTTTGCGATAAGAAGAAATATACAGCGCTATCAATTTCTCAATTTTTTATGCTCTACCCACTTTAAGATTATGCGACGAGAGGAACTAAGCAAACGGACAATAGGGTTATTGAGAGCCTCTCCTCATTTGTGGTCCTTGTTAAAAGATGAAACAATAGATCTTGGACATCCTGATGAAGCAGGCGGGTTTGCTATCGTTAAAGCCTATTTGAAACATCCCTTTAGCGGGAGTGAAGGTCTTGCTGGCTTAAGAGGGTTAAATTCTCTTGAAAAAGCAGCAAAAAGAATTGAGCAGAAGTATCCTTGTCCTCTATGGTACCAAGAAAAATTATTCAATGACGCAGAATTATATAAAGCTCACTTCAAAGGAACTGGAAAAAACTATTTTATTCCTTTTAAGGGTCTAGGCTGTTCTGGGAGCGAGGGCGTTTGGCTACAAAACCCGACTCCTTTTGAATATGGATTATGGAAAGATCCTCTTCCTTTTCCTTCTTTTTTGCGACCTTTCAAACCGACAGGGGAAGAGGAAATAATCCTCATAAGAGAACCCAGTTTTTTTGAGACTTTTCCCTTCGAAGAGCTTGACGAAAAAGAGGAGGAAATTCCAATCCCAGCAGGGCCCATACTGCTTCAGGATGTAAGGGCTAGAGTATTAGAAAGTCAAGACTTAGTAATCGCTTCAACGGAAGAAGAATTTGTGTCTGATTCGAGGGTGCAAGACGTCGAAACTATTAAAATACCTGTTTCGGCTTCCAATAATTCTACAGCACGTTGTTCCTCATCCTCAGACTTTGTGATGCCATCAGGCATACGTAAGTTCCATGCTCTCATGCCTACATCATCCTATGCAATTAGAGAATTGGATAGAAATGATCAAGATTTTATTGATGATATTTTTCATGATAGAAAATTTTCAAGTATAACCTATAAAGAATTTAAATATTTTTGGGAAAGCCAAAAGGGACGCATAACAACAAGTCATGGGGGATCTCATCGCTTGCTGATTGGACCAAAGGGAGATTCCCTCTTTGGAACCTATACCCATGGAGGAGGGCAAACCTACACCCGCAAGACAATTAAGTATCTACGGGCAGCCCTATGGTATATTGGCTGTCGTCCGTCAAATTGAGATCAACGAAGTGAAAAATATTTCTCTATGCAGTTTGTTCTGGCTCTTCAATTTGAGGGTTTTCAAGACTTAAAATATCCGATTGCGTATTATAGGCAAAAAGTTCTGCATATCGTCCCCAGTCAATAATAATTGAAAGATTTCGATGGGCTTCCTCTGAGGGCATAAGCTGCTCCTGTTCCTTCACAAATCTTTCTTTTGGCGCATGCTGTCGAGGAAGATCTTGCAGGACGTGATAGATATGCTTTGCCAGGGGAATGTGACGCATCAAATGATAGGCAAAGACTTTTTTTCGTTCTAAAATATCGGCTTTACACAGAGCTTTTCCAGAATTTGTTAGTTCGATATCGCCTTTAGAAATGCGCGCAAATTCTAAAAGTTCTAGCGTTTCAAAAAGAGGAAGAGAGTCTTTTGCTGAAAGATGTTCTGACTCTGCTAAAGCAAAAATGTCGGCTTTGCCATGGTAGGGCGCTTCTAATAAGGCATCCATTAATCCCTGAAGTTTATGGATGGAGACTGCGGGAAGTCGATAATCCATCCCGATGATTTTTTTGGCGACCTCTCCCTTTTTGAGAGAAGAAGGAAGCTCGGTCGTTATCATCAAGGTTGTATAAACATTATCCACAAGTTCGCTAAAATGCCGACTTGTTTCATCGCGAGGATACATGATGGGCACATCAATTTCTTTAACGATACACCCCGGCTCATGCCCCAGAATTACCAGACGATTGGCTAGTTCGACGGCTTCAGTTACGTTATGAGAAACCATAATGATCGCTTTTGTCGGAATGCGTTTTTCAATCCAAAGCTCCATCAGGTCATTGCGAATGTTATCCGCCGTAAGCACATCCAAAGCTGAAAAAGGTTCGTCTAAAAGCAATATGTCGGGATTTACCACCAGGGCGCGGGCAAAGCCCACCCGTTGACGCATGCCCCCCGATAATTCTTTAGGGTAAGCCGATTCATACCCGTCTAATCCAATTAAATCGATGGCTTCGAGGGCTCGACGACGGCCTTGATGAGAGCTTAATCCTAACGCTTCAAGACCTAATTCCACATTTTCTAAAACATTTAGCCAGGGAAAAAGAGCATGGGATTGAAAAACCATAGCCATACGGGGAGAATGACTCGTAAATTCTTTTCCTTGATAAAGAACTTCTCCTTCATTGGCCTTAATCAGGCCTGCAATAATGCGTAAAAGCGTAGATTTTCCACAGCCCGATTTTCCTAAAATGGCAATAAATTCATTTTCTTTGACGCTTAGCTGAATATGATCAAGGACCAGAACCGACTTTTGAGACGCACCATACCACTTAGAAATATTGTTGAGTGTTAATAGATCCTGTGCCATGAATTCTCCCTAATCCAAACGATAACGTGTTGTTGTATAAAGATAAAGAGGATGCCAAAAAAGTCGATTTAAAATGAGAACAAAACAAGAGAGCACCACAACACCCAATAAAATACGAGGTTTGTCTCCTGCTGCAGTTGCTGCCGCAATGTAAGCACCAACCCCGGCTGCTTCAATCGTTTGATTGCCCCAGCTCACATATTCAGCCACGATACTGGCGTTCCACGATCCGCCTGCTGCCGTAAGCAAACCCGTAATATAGGCAGGCGCAATTCCGGGCAAATAGAGTTTTTTCCATCGAAGCCACCCTTTAACATGAAAATTAGTTGTCACCTCTTGAAAATCAAAAGGAATAGAGGAGGCTCCTCCTATCACATTAAACAAAATATACCATTGGGTTCCTAGGATCATTAAGGGGCTGAGCCATATATCAGGAGAAAGTTGATATTTAATGATAGCAATAACTACAATGGGAAAAAAAAGGTTTGCAGGAAAGGCTGCCATAAATTGAACCCAGGGCTGTAACCGACTGGCAAGAGGACCATTCAATCCAATCATCACACCAATGGGTACCCAAAGGAGAGAGGCGAGAGCACATAAAGTCACAACCCTGATCAAGGTCATTAAAGCCAAGAAGCAAACATGTTGAACTTCTTTAAAAGGGATTTTTAAGAATATATATGTATAAGCTTGAGCTCCATAAAATATAAAAACAAAAAAAACAACGAAAAATAGGGAAAAAGTGAGAATTTTATTGATGAATTTATAGCTTTGTTCGCGGTCTTGTTCTATTCGCGCTATGCGGAGGCTGAACACGTGAAACACTTTATCTAGGATACCCATGAGCCAGAACCAGATGATGTTGAAAATTTGAAAAAGTCTCGCTCTCCTTATCATCGTTAAAACCCAAGAGGAGGGAAGCTGTTCATGGGCGGTGAGTTCGGCTTTAAACTTGTCGCTCCATGCCAAAAGAGGCTTGAAAAGAAGCTGATCGTATAACAAGATAACGATCAACATTGTGAAAATAGCATAAAAAATAGCTTGGATTGATTCCTGCTGAGAAGCCACCGCAATGTACGAGCCAATTCCGGGAAGGAGAATGGTATTACCTGATACGGTGATGGCTTCTGAAGCGACCACAAAAAACCATCCCCCAGAAACGGACATCATCGTGTTCCATAAAAGCTGGGGAACGGCATAGGGAACTTCAAGACGCCAATAACGTCTCCATGGTGAAAGACGATAAAGGCTCGCCACTTCAGTCAGTTCTTTTGGAACACTAATAAAGGACTGATAAAGACTAAAAGTCATATTCCAGACTTGAGATGTAAAAATGGCAAAAATAGAAGCGCATTCAACCCCTAAAAGGCTTCCCGGGAAAAGAACCATAAATCCGGTAACCGTAATCGATAAAAAACCTAAGATAGGAACGGATTGTAGGATATCCAAAAGAGGAATCAAGATAAGTTCGGCCTTTTTACTTTTTGCTGCAACACTTGCATACACAAAGCTAAAGATAAGCGATAAAAAAAGCGCAAATAACATTCGTAAAACGGTTTGCAAAGCGTAATAAGGAAGATGAATAGGATCTAAAGATAATGACACTGGTTCCGAGTCTATAAATGGAACCGCCATTTCGCGACTTCCCCAGATGAGGAGAGTTAACCCTGTAATGACGACAAATAAGGCTAAGCCATCCCAACGAGATAGCTTTACGCGTAATAGTGAAGAGACATACAGCAGTCTTAAAATAGGTAATCTCCCTCTTTTTCGTAAAAAAGATATATCACACAATGCATAAATATAATATGATCTGGCCGAGGCTTTTTTTATATTACGCAAAAAATGCTGTGGCTCTTAAAAATTATAATAAAGTATGAGTAGACTGATCAAAATGCGTCCCTTAAAATTATCTTCCATAATTTTTGTGTGGATCTTCTGTCTTGTGGGTTGCACACTGGGGCCTGATTTTGAAACCCCTGCCCCCCCTGAAACAAAGTCCTATACAGAATCTAAGTTGCCGGAAAAAACTGTTGAAACAAAAGGTTCAGGAGGTCAGGCTCAGTATTTTATTGAAGGAAAAGATCTTCCTGCTTGTTGGTGGGAACTCTTTCACTCGAAATCTTTGAATGCACTTATTGAAAAAGCTCTTAAAAATAGCCCGACCATGCAAGCTGCTCAAGCCGCTCTTCTGCAAGCTCAAGCTAATCTCCAAATTTCAACTGCCGCGATCTATCCTACCCTCAATGCTCAGTTTTCTCCAGAAAGACAACGATTTAACCCAGCTATTTTTGATTTTCCTGTGACGCCGCAAACGTTTAATGTCTTTTTTGCGACCGTCAATGCGGCTTATACTATGGACGTGTTTGGCGCCATTCGCCGTCAAATTGAAGCCTCAGAAGCGCAACTTGACTACCAACTCTTTGTCACAGAAGCAACTTACTTGACGTTAACCTCAAATATTGTGACAACGACAATCATGGAAGCCTCTTTGCGGGGGCAGATTCACGCCACAAAAGAACTCATCTCTCTTCAAGGAAATACTCTAAAAATTATACGAGATAAATTCCGACTGGGGGGAACTTCCAATTTAGATGTCTTGGCTCAAGAGACTCAACTCGCTCAAACTCAGGCGACTCTTCCTCCTCTTGAAACAGCTCTCGCGAAAACCCGTAATGCCCTTGCCATTCTTGTTGGAGATTTGCCAAGCGAAAGTGAGATTCCTGCTTTTAGTTTGACGGAGTTGCACCTTCCTACGGAATTACCGCTAAGTCTTCCTTCATGCCTTGCCCAACAAAGACCCGACATTAAAGCAGCCGAAGCTCTTCTTCACAGCGCTTGTGCGCAAGTTGGGGTTGCAACAGCGAATCTATTCCCTCAATTCACCATTACAGGGGGGTATGGAGGACTTGCTGATAGGATAGAGAGAATATTTGATCCACGATCTATTGTCTGGAATCTTGTAGGTAATGTCTTACAACCTATTTTCCAGGGAGGTCTTCTTATTGAAAAGCGAAAAGCAGCTATTGCAGGATTTGAGCAAGCTTTGGCTCAATACAAACAAACTATTCTTCAAGCTTTTCAGAATGTTGCGGATACTTTGCAAGCCCTTGAGAATGATGCAAAACAGCTTCACATTCAAACTGATGCGGAACAGGCTGCTTGGCAAACCCTTAAGCTTACGAAGGTTCAATACAAAGTGGGTGCTGTCGGTTATTTGAATTTACTGAATGCGGAAAATCAATATCAGCAAGCGCGTATTGGGCGCATCCAAGCTGAAGCGACTCGCTATGCAGATACAGCTGCACTTTTTCAAGCGTTAGGCGGAGGATGGTGGAATCGCCCCCCTATTGTTTGCTCCATAGCTACAGATACAAAATGATTGGTAAATCTTAATTGGTCACCGAACGGAGAGAAATAATGTCAAAACGCATGATCATCATGCTTATCCTTACAGGGCTGCTTTTTGGAGGTATTTTTGCCTATAAGGCTTTTGAGTCGTTCATGACGAAAAAATATATGAGTTCCCACTCAATGCCCCCTGTAGCGGTATCAGCCATGACAGCGACACTTTCATCTTGGCAGCCTCATCTTACGGCGACGGCGTCTCTCCGAGCTATCAAGGGGGTTGATATAACATCTGAAGTTCAAGGACTTATTAAAACGATTTGGTTTAAGCCGGGACAAATTGTTAATCAAGGAGACTTAATTCTTGAATTAAATCCAGACGTTGAGATTGCGCAACTTAAGGCTTTAGAAGCTCAAGCAGAATTGGCGCAAATTACCTATAAACGAGATAAAGAGCAATTTATCGTTCATGGAGTAAGCCAGGCCACACTTGATATGGATGAAGCAAATTTAAAAAGCGCAATCGCCCAAGTTGATCGGCAAAAAGCTCTCATTGCGCAAAAAATTATTCGCGCTCCTTTCCAAGGACATCTTGGTATCTCAGCTGTTAATTTGGGTCAATTCTTAAATCCCGGAGATAAGATTGTGACCCTTCAGTCTTTAGATCCCATTTATGCGGATTTTTATCTTCCTCAGCAAGATCTCGCAAAAATTGCTCTTAATCAAACCATCTTCCTCACCACAGATAGCTATTCACAAGCGTCGTTTGCGGGGAAAATTACCACGATTAATCCTATTGTTGATCTACACACACGAAATGTTGAAGTGGAAGGAACCCTTTCTAACGCTGAACAAAAATTGCTTCCGGGCATGTATGGTGTTGTCACCATCAACACAGGAGCGGCTCAAGATTACCTTACGCTTCCCCAAACGGTCATTAGTTACAATCCTTATGGCGATCTCGTTTATGTTCTGAAAGAAAAAGAGAAAGATAAAAGTGGAAACATTATTTATGTTGCGACTCAAAAATTCGTTACTGTTGGTGAAACTCGAGGGGATCAGACCCAGATTCTTTCTGGTATTGAAAAAGGGGAATTAGTTGTGACTGCAGGTCAATTAAAGCTTAAAAATGGCAGTCTCGTCGTCATTAACAATTCCATTGTTCCCAGCAACAATCCAACTCCCCAAGTTATAAATGATCAAAACTGAGGGATATCGATGAAATTTACGGACCTCTATATTCATCGACCTGTGCTCGCTTGCGTTGTGAGTTTGATGATTCTCGTTTTAGGGTTGCGTTCTCTGGGCCTGTTGCCGATTCGTCAATTTCCTTTTACACAAAATGCTGTTGTTACAGTCTCAACGGTTTTTACAGGAGCCGACCCTGAGCTTATTGCTAGCTTTATTACAACTCCTCTTGAACAATCCATTGCTCAAGCCAATGGCATTGATTATTTAACCTCCATCAGCAACCAAAATTCTAGTACAATTCAAGCTACTTTACGTCTTAACTACGATACACAAAAAGCGCTTACTGAAATTAATACAAAAGTGAACGCTGTCTTAAATCAACTTCCTAAAACCTCGCAACTGCCCGTCATTACCGTGGCCATCGGTGATGTTCTCGATGCGATGTATATTGGATTTAATAGTGATGTTCTTCCCAATAATAAAATTACAGACTACTTAATCCGTGTTGTTCAACCTAAACTTCAGGCGGTAGAGGGAGTGCAAATTGCGGAAATTTTAGGCAGCCGGCAATTTGCAATGCGTGCTTGGCTCGATCCTGTGAAGATGTCAGCTGTAGGCGTGACACCTGCCCAGGTTTCAACCGCACTTACATCAAATAACTTTATTGCGGCGGCAGGCCGAACAGACGGCCAAATGGTAACTGTCAACTTATCAACCGATATGGGCTTAGAAACGATTGAAGGATTTCGTAACCTTGTTGTGAAAGCGGAAAATGATACGATTGTGCGGCTCAAAGACATTGCAACCGTCTCCCTAGGGGCACAAAATTATGATACGGCCGTTAAATTTGATGGAAAACAAGCGGTTTATATTGGAATTCAGGTTGCTCCCGCAGCAAATCTTCTTACTGTTGTTGGACACATTACAAAGCTATTTCCAGCAATTCAAGCTCAATTTCCGGAAGGATTAAATGGGAAAATTGTTTATGATTCAACAAAATATGTTAATGCCTCTATTCTTGAAGTTGAGCAATCTTTATTGGAAGCTATTGCTATCGTTATTGTTGTTATTTTCCTCTTTTTGGCATCGTTCAGAAGCGTGATCATTCCTATTTTTGCCATTCCGTTGTCTCTGATTGGCGCTTTTTTTATTATGCTTCTTTTGGGGTACTCTATTAACTTATTGACCCTTTTAGCTCTTGTTCTTTCCATTGGTTTGGTCGTTGATGATGCCATTATTGTGGTTGAAAATGTTTATCGTCATATTGAAGAGGGAACGAAACCTTTCGATGCAGCTATTCTTGGAGCTCGTGAACTCGCCAATCCCATCATTGCTATCTCAGTGGTTCTTATTGCCGTCTACGTTCCTATTGGTTTTATGGGGGGACTTACAGGTGTTCTTTTTACTGAATTTGCTTTTACCTTAGCGGGAGCTGTTGCGATTTCAGCTATTATTGCCCTGACACTTTCACCGATGATGTGTTCAAAGTTTTTAAAACCTGCCAATGAAGGACGGTTTGCTGCTTTTATCAATCACCATTTTTCACGTCTTGAAAAAGGCTATGAGAGAACTTTACATGACTCTCTTAACTATCTGTCTGTCACCGGTGTGTTTGCGGTTATTGTTCTTTTAAGCATTGGGTTTTTGTATGTAAATTCAAAATCTGAGCTAGCCCCTCAAGAAGATCAAGGGATTATCATTTCTCAACTCACGGCTGCTCCTAATGCAGCTTTAATGCAAACACAGCTTTATTCAGAGCAAGTTTTTAAAGATTATAATAGCTTTCCTGAAACAGACCATGTTTTTCAATTTGATGGTTTCAATGGCCTTAATTTAGGTCTTGCTGGGATGGTGCTTAAACCTTGGGATGAGAGAGCAGAGATCGCAGATCAATTACAATTTCAAGCACAAAATCTCCTCAATCAAATCGCAGGACTTAAAGCCGCTGTTTTTCAGCCCTCTCCTCTTCCCGGAGCTGGGAGTGGGTTGCCCATGCAATTTGTCATTCAAACAACGGAAACCTATGCTATTCTTGATGAAGTGGTGCAAACTATCATGGATGTCGCGTCAAAAACGCGAAAATTTGTTTATCTTGATTCTGATCTTAAAATAGATAAGGCGCAAACAACTCTTGAGATTGACCGCTATAAAGCGGCTTTGCTTGGCTTGAACATGACAGATTTAGGCAATCTTCTTCAGGCCGCCTTAAGTCAAGGTTATGTTAACTTTTTTAATTTTTATGGACGTTCTTATCAAGTCATTCCTCAAGTCATTCACAGTGAGCGTCTAAATTATTCGCAACTTGCAAACTACTACATGAACACATCAGATGGATCTTCGGTCCCTTTGTCGACAGTGACAAAATTCAAAGTAAAAGTTGTTCCCGAATCCATTAACCATTTTCAACAGCTTCGGTCTGCCACAATTTCTGGTGTTCCTGCTCCTGGCGTTACTTTAGGGGAAGCGCTTGAGGTGATGAAAGATATCGCGAAAACAAATCTTCCCAACGAATTTTCAATAGATTATGGAGGAGCCTCAAGGCAATACATTCAAGAGGGAAGTTCTCTTTTGGTGACTTTCTTTTTTGCCATTATTATTATTTATCTTTCCCTTGCCGCCCTTTTTGAAAGTTTTCGAGATCCTTTTATCGTTCTTATCAGTGTCCCCATGTCAATCTGTGGGGCCATGATATTTATTTGCCTGGGCATTGGAGGGGCTAGCCTTAATATCTACACAGAAGTCGGTCTTGTAACTTTAATCGGTCTTATTAGTAAACACGGCATTCTGATTGTCCAATTTGCTAATGATCTTCAACAGGAAGGCAAAAGCAAAAGAGAAGCGATTGAACAAGCTGCTGCCATTCGTCTCCGTCCTATTTTAATGACAACAGCAGCTATGGTGTTAGGCGTTATTCCTTTAATCACAGCAACAGGCGCTGGTGCGGTGAGCCGCTATTGTATTGGGCTTGTTATTGCTTCAGGGATTTCTATTGGGACACTCTTTACCTTATTTGTTGTTCCCGCCATGTATATCTTTCTTGCTGAGGAAATTAAGTCTTCTAAGGATTAGGTTCTAGGGACAAAATTTAAGGGGGGAAGAGGGATATTTTATAAAAAAGTAGATCTTCAATCACAAAACCATCAATTTCGTGGCATAAATCAAAAAATCTTTACAAAAGCAAATAAAGCTTATGAGTTGCAGAAAATGTAAATTTGTCCCTTTTGGTTCTCGGGGCTTACCGCATTGATGACACGAATTTGTGCTGGATTAATCCCCATTTCAATGAGGAGGTCCTTAATTTCTTCTCCTCGTTGGGGAGTTGTTTCTAAGCTCACAATTTCGAGTATACTTTGAGGACCTTTAAGTCCTCTTTTTGCAGAGGAAAAGATATACCATTTATGGTTCCGCAGTTCTTGGCTTGGTTCTAACATGGCTAAAGGAAACCTGCCTTTTTCTATGGAGGTATAAGAAGGGAGCCCCACGGAGTTTTTTGTCTCTACCTCAGGAAGCGCTTCAAGGGGTTCTTCTTCTGAGAGAGGTTGGACTGGTGGAGGAGAGGGGATAATAATTTGCGGGAGAGGTGGTTGAGGAGAGGACTCAGCGAGGACGAGATGATTCTCTTCTTTTGCCTCTTGAGAGAGAAGAGGAACAAGAGGCAAAGGCTCTGAGCTTATTAATTCAAGAGGCTCTTCGTCTGGTATGTCAAGAAGGTTGCTTTCATGAAGTTGTGCCTCAAGACGTTCATCGCTATTTTCTATGGATGCATAAGAAGATTGCTCATCTGAATTTTTAGCTTGTCTGTAGAGACTATTACTTTCCTGAAATTGTGGCTTAAGGTACTCATCCTTTTGAAGGTGTGTATTGTGAACACCTTGGGTTGGATGATGAGAAAAGGAGAGGGGCATTTTGGCCTGTGGTTTGACTTCGAAGGGAGCAATAGGGAGAGGGTAGGCAGAAGCTTTTTCTATGCAAAGGATTCGGTTTTTCCCCTTGCCGATTGATGAGGAAAGAGTTGCAAAACGAATACGTTCTGCATTAAGCCATTCTTTTTGTCTTGTCGCATTAGCTGTCAAAATAGATGTCACTTGATTAATAGCCAGACTTACTTTTTTGAGCTCCTCAGACATAACAAAAAGATGGGCATGATCTTCATCAACAGCCCCTGGAATGTGAAGGGCCTCTTCTATTTGAAAGGAGAGAGTTTCAACTTGTTCAGAGTTTTCGGAAAAACCTATGGCCAGCTCATCCATACGGACTATCATTTCCTCAATTTTATTTAACCGTTGAAGAGCCTTATCTTCTAGCTCAATCAACTGTGGATTCGCAGGGGTTGTTCCTAGTTGTAATTTAGCTTCAATCTTACTGATGATAAGGTGATATGTATTGACGGTCGCAATAGCTTGTTCGTAAAGATTACGTGTTGATCGAATGATAGTATTTGATTGGTCTCCTATGCTCTGGATCATTTTTTGGTATTCGGTAGCTTTTTCTCCTACCTGGGTGCCCGTAGGTTTTACTGTGTATGTAGAGGGAGGAATTGCTGGTAAAGAAAGGCGTGCAATCGGAAGGCCAGGGATGTCTTTGCTTTCTCCCATCGCTGAAGTTTTATTGAGAACAATAATAATCATTGCCATTACTAAAAATAAAAGCAAAAGAAAATTTTTCTTAAGTAAAGAGAAAGTAGAAAGAGCGTATAGTTTCTTTCTCATAGTTAAATCTCTATTCCCCGTTTCTAAATTATCGAATATAACCTACAATTTTCAATCTTCATGAACAAGGTATATCTTTTGCAAAATGTGTCTAATAAATTACGAATTCTTTTTGTAGATGAAAGGGAGTACGAAAGCTGAAGAGGCAGCAATGGCTGCACTCATATAAAACATAAATGATGGGCCTGCTACACTCCAAACCCAGCCAGATAAGCTATTGGCTATGATGAGGCAGACTCCATTAACGAGGTGAAAGAGGCCAAAGCCTGTCCCCCTTAAATCTTGAGGACAGGAATCTGCTAGGAAGATCGCTAAGATGCTTTGGGTAATTCCCATTTCGGTTCCCCAAAGGAGGACTCCTCCCAAAACAACATAGATGGATCCTTCTGAAGCGAGAAAAAAATTTGAGATAATGACGAGTAAGATTCCTAAAGCCATCATCGAGCGTCTTCCCATTTTATCTGAAAGATAACCCACAGGATAAGCTGTGGCCGCTGTGGCCATATTTTGTATAACCATAACGAGAGGAATAAAATGAATATCAAGGCCCATTTGCTCGGCTCGTAGTATTAAAAATGCTCCTGAAAAGTTGGAAAGCATAAAAAGGCCACTTAACGTAAGAGTCATCCAAAAAACCAGAGGTAGCTGTGAAAAATCTTTAAAGGTTAATTTTTTTTTTACCTTTTTATGTTGAAACTTGTCACTGATAGGATCTTTAACAAAGCTAATAAGAATCAGCAGAGCGATGATTGTTGGGATAGATCCTAACCAAAAGACGAGTGAATAGTTGTTTTGTGTAAACCATAAAAGCGCCATGGCCAAAAGTGATCCTGAAAAAGCTCCCGCACGTGATAAAGATTCTCTAAGACCGTAACAAGCGCCTTTAATGACTGGAGGAGCAAGGTCTCCTACAAGTGCATCGCGAGGAGTAGCTTCCAAACCATTGCCAATGCGGTCAAAAGCTCTTCCTAAAAACACTCCTCCTAGGCTTGTTGCAAGCGCTAGAATAGGACGCGATATAAGGGCTAAGATATAACCACTCACAATAATGGCCTTCCTTTTGTGAAGGTAGTCACTTAAAATTCCTGAAAAAAGGCGGCTGAAAAGGGTGATGGCCTCAACAAAGCTTTCGAGTAATCCTAAAACGATCGTGCTTGCCCCTAAAACTTGAGTTACAAACAAAGGGGTGAGACTAAAAATAATGACTGAGGAAATTTTCATGAAAAAAGAAACACTGCCCAGTGCCCAAATGCTTAAAGGGATGGGAAGATGGTGGGGCGTCCGAGTCATAGGGTGTAGAAGTGCGTAAATTCCATTTTTGTATCTCTCATGAATGGAGGAAGAAGTCCAGGTTAAACTTAGAAATAAAATAAAATTGTTGTTGTTTTGCAACAGTAGGGACAAAAACAAGAAGATTCAAAAAAATTTTATGCTTTTTGGAAAAAATATTGGTAGCTTTCTAGTTTTAGAATAATAAATAATTGCTTGTCAGGGAATCGTAGGGATGAAATTTTGGATACCGTGGGGTGTATTGGGGACTGGTGTTCTTTTGTCAGCTTGTGCTACTGACTTTGCGACGCCTCCTTATGAAGATCATCCGAATCTTCAAGTAGCAGAAATAGCTCGCAAACGCGGAGATGTTGCGCAAGCTATTCATGATTATAGAGATATCATTAAACAATATCCCAATTGTGAAAAAGCCTATATAGGGCTTGGAATGGCACTTATAGATGCGAATGCTGTTGCAGAAGCAAAAATAACCTTTGAAAAAGCGATTGCTTTATTTCCCAATTCGTCACCTGCCTATACTGGATTGGGGATTGTTTATCTGATTATGGATCAGCCAGAAAATGCCATTAATTCATTTGAACGGGCGCTTAAATTATGTTCGCAAAACGCTAAGGCTTTTAATGGATATGGCATTGCTCTTGATTTATTAAATGATCATAAAGCGGCAGAAGCCAATTATCGTGCAGCCCTTGAACTTGACCCAACAAATATTTCATATGAAAGCAATCTGGCTCTTTCTCTGGCCCTTAGTGGGAACGTACATGAAGCTGTTCGCATTTTAGAAAGATTGGCACGTTCACCGAATGCAACACCACGTGTTCGGCAAAATCTGTCTCTTGCTTATGGTCTTTTAGGGGATATTAAGATGGCAAAGAAGATAGGAAGAACTGACCTTTCAGATGATATGATTATGAATAATATTGGTTATTTTGAGGCTATCAAAAAAACACAAGATGTGACGGGGATCATTCCTAAAAATAACACGATGCCTTTAGATGCAGGTCGTAAATGGCAAGAAGGGCGCTAGGGAGATGAGTGGGTTCATTCTTATTATATATGTTCTTATTCATGTGCTTATTGCAGTGTATGACTTTAGTTTTTATCGTATACCGAATCTTTTTTTGGCAGCATTATTAATTCTTTATGGCTTCTTCGCTCCCTTTAGCTTAAGTCCTGATGATCTTGTAAATTCGCTTGTTGTTTTTGGCATTGTATTAAGTTTAGGGTTCGCACTTTTTATCCTTAAAATTATCGGAGGAGGAGATGCAAAATATATAGCAGTAGCTTCTCTTTGGGTTGGATTTCCCGGTGTTATCCAACTTTTATTCTTTATCACCACAGCTGGTGCTTTGCTAGCACTTGTTTATTTGTTTCTAAAATATTACATGGCAAAATCTTCTGACTGGGTGTGGATGCAAATTCAAAAGGCAGAAAGACGTTTGCCCATTTTACAGTATGTTTGGTGGGGCAGTGGAAGAGGTCCAGAAGGCGGGACCCGCGAGAATATTGAGGCTCGGATGATTCCTTATGGTGTTGCAATTGCCATAGGTGCTATTATTATAATGTTTTTACATTCAACGATTTAATAGAGGAGAAAGAACGAGATGAGGGTTAGGGATATTATAGGGTTAATTTTAGCTCTTGCCTTAGCCATGGGAGTTGCCTTCCTGACTCGGTATTTTCTCACTAAAGAAGATAAACAAGGTGTTCAGCAGGCAAAAACAACCTTACCTAAAATTCTTGCTGCGAATAAGATACTTAATCAAGGAGATAAAATTAGTGCTGGAGATCTAACATGGCAAGAATGGCATGGAGCGACTATAAGTTCAAATTATATCAAAGAAGGTACGAGTAAAATTGAAGATTGGCTAGGAGCTATTGTACGAGCACATTTTGATAAAGATGAACCCATTCTGATTTCAGAGCTTATTAAGCCTGGAGATAAAGGAATTTTAGCTGCTCTTGTGTCTCCTGGAAAACGGGCTATCTCTATTGATGTTACAGCACAAAGTGCGAGTAGTGGTCTGATCGTTCCTGGAGATTATGTAGATGTTGTTGTGTCTAAGTCTATTACATCCTCTGGGGGGGTTCAATCCGGGCAAAGTAAGATTGTTGCTAAAAACATAAAAGTATTAGCTGTGGATGTTGAAACGGCTGATATGCATGAGAAACCAAAGGCAGTTCCTAAGGTTGTGACACTTGAGGTGAGTTCCAGTGAAGCGGAACTGATTACAGCGGCAACCAAAGAGGGAACTTTAAGTTTGAGTTTGCACAGCATCGAACAAGCAGAGAATTCTGGTGTATCCGGTGAGAAAGCGGTACATGTTCCAACACATGAAGTGGTTACACTTATTCGAGGAAAAGAAAAAACCGAGGTTGATTTTAAATAATGACAAAATCATGCAAGCGTTCTTCCCAGAAAAGAAATAAAAGCGAAAGTTTTAAGTAAGATGCAATTAATAAATAAGATAAATAATATGAAAAAAAATATGTTATGGGGTGTTTTTGGGTTCTTTATGTTGTTTTTATCCATAACAGCTGCAATGACAGGGACAATTAATCTTAGTATTGATGAGGCGGAACTTATTAAATTTGAAATGCCTATTTCAGAGCTTTTTATTGCAAATCCTGATGTCGCAGATGTTCAATTGAGTAGTCCCAAGGCCGCCTATCTATTTGGCAAGGGGATAGGAATTACAAAGTTGATTGCAATGGATGCAAAGGGAGCTGAAGTTTTTAAAGCTACCGTTAATGTTTCTCAGAATCTTGGTCAATTAAGGGAGTTAATTTCTTACTATGATCCCCATGAACTCGTGGAAATTAAGTCCGTTCCTGGGGGAATTCTTTTAGAGGGATTGGTGGATTCTCCTAAAATAGCTGAAGATATAAGAGCCTTAGCGAGTGGTTTCATTAAAAAGGCCAAAGATTCAAGTTTAGTTGTTCTTAATCGTCTTAAGATTAAGCCACCTGTGCAGATAAATTTGCGCGTTAGATTTGCAGAAGTGTCAAGAAACGTTGTTAATATGTTAGGATTTGATTGGCAATCTGTTGCAGCGAACGTGGGGAGCTTTAAATTTGGAGCGCTTGCTAACCGTGCGCCTTTTACAGCTCTTCCTATTGTAACGAACGATGTAACCTCAATTACGCAGCCAGTGACAACAGTGCCTGGGCAAAATATCAGCTCAATTGGTTTTGGTTTTAATAATACGAATGTTAATATCAACGCAGCTATCGATTTGCTTGCACAAGATGGTCTTGTCACTATTTTGGCTGAACCTAATCTTACAACTATTTCTGGAGAAACGGCTTCTTTCTTAGCGGGTGGTGAGTTTCCTTATCCTGTGCCGCAACAGTTTGGGAGTATTACCATTCAATTTATGCAGTATGGGGTAAGTCTTGCCTTTACACCAACAGTTTTGGATGGAAATTTAATCTCAATACATGTACGACCTGAGGTTAGCGAGCTTGATGCTTTAGCAGGAGTTTCAGTCAATGGTACATCTGTTCCCGGAATCTTAACCCGGAGAGCGGAAACGACAGTTCAATTGGGGAGTGGACAATCGTTTGCTATTGCAGGACTTTTAAAGAACAATGTGGTTTCACAAATTGCGTCTTTACCAGGATTGGGAGATCTTCCCATTTTGGGGGCTCTTTTCCGCTCAAACTCTTTTATTCGAGATGATACAGAGCTCGTGATTTTGGTGACTCCATTTCTTGTTGAACCGATTACAGGAAAAGAGATGCTTTTACCAACAGATGGTATGAATTATGCTACGTTTGTCGAACAGATTTTTGAACGACGAATTCTTAGAGAAACGAGCGCTAAGGGGCAGGCTCCTGCTTTCGGTCCAGGAGGAGTTCGACTCGTTGGGCCTGCGGGCTTTAGTGTTGAATAATAAAAATAATAACTTATAAGCATGAGTAAATGAGGCGCCATGAAGATTTATAAACTTTCTTTTATACTTTTTTTTCTTTTTTCAGGATGTACCCCCAAGGTTGCGGATTGGACGCCGGCTGAAAGTCCGAAGGAAAATAAAGTAGAGCGCGCGGTTTTTAATTACACCCTTCATTATCCTGCTCATGAAAGTTCAATGAATAAAAATGTAAAAAAGAATTTTTTGAGATTTTTAAAAGCAAATATCATAAGTCCGTCTGCTGTTACGGTAACTCTTGAAGAATTTGGCGGGCATTCAGAAGAACGTATTAAAGATATTGAGCGTGAGCTTTTAAGGTTTGGTATTCCTTATGAGTTTATTGTTGTAAGCTCGGAAAGTGAGAATGAATCTTATCACTGTTCTTCTCATAAACACCATCAAAGGAGCATAGGCTCAGGCGTTGAAATTATCGTTGAACGCTATGTCGTCATTCCTCCTTCTTGTGCTGATTTTTCCCAACCCATTGGAGATGCAAGACAAGCTTATTCTCCGAGCAATTTTGCATGTGCGGACACCGCAAATTTTGGAATGATGATAGCCAATCCACGGGATTTGATTAAAGGACGTCCAGTTGGAGCTGCAGATGGTACAGTTATGGCTGCAGGGGTGTATCGTTTCCGAACCGATGCAACAAAACCACTTATGGATACATCAACGAATATAGATCCCGGTAACCAAACTTCCTCTTCTTCTTCATCTTCTGGTGGTGGTGGGGCTTCTTCGGGAGGTGCAGGGGGAGCATACTGACGATGCCTGTTGCAAAAGGAGATTCTGTTCAGTTAGTTGCTTTCCTGCAAAGAGACGAAGATATAGAAGTTGTTAATGATGCTTTAAAGGGAATCAATGTTCAAAATAGCGAGATAAATAAGGGGGGCATCGCTGAAGCAATTAATGTCTTTATGCATAAAAAGTCTCCTCAGTTTCTTATCGTTGATATTTCCAAGTCCGACTTACCCGTTTCTGACCTCGCCAAGCTTTCAGACGTGTGTGAGCCTGGTGTTAGTGTTCTGACCATTGGTTTAAAAAATGATGTTGGACTTTATAGAAATTTGATGAAGTTGGGTATATTTGAGTATTTAGTCAGTCCATTGTTTCCAGATATCCTTATCCGTACTCTAAAAAGTATGATTTTTGGGGAGGAAAAAGGAAAAGAAGCCCATGCTAAATTTGGTAAAATTATTGCTGTGGTTGGAGCACGAGGGGGTGTGGGGGCTACTTTTACTGCGACAAATTTTGCCTCCATCCTTGCAAGTGAAAAATCCAGACGAGCTGTGATCATAGACTTGGATATTTATTTAGGAACGGTTCCTCTCTATTTTGACTCGAAGCCTAGTTATGGTCTTAAGGAAGCTTTTGAAGATCCAGACCGTGTGGACCAAGTTTTTATTGAGCGGCTTTTGACTTCTGTTAATGAACGATTGTTTATGATAAGTACCGAAGAACCTCTCGATGAACCATTCAAATATCAAAATCTTGGTGTAGAAACTATTTTAAAATATTTATCAAAGCTTTTTCATTATATTGTTATAGATGTTCCCCATTGTTATAATGACGTTATGCGAGCGGCTCTTAAAACAGCTGATATCATGATTCTTGTCACAGGGCCCTCCATCTCGGATCTTAGGGATGCGGCAAGGTTGATTCAGCTCTTTGGGAAAGAGGGAATGGAAAGGCGTGTTATTGTTGTCATGAATAAATTTACGGGAGAGGGAAAAATAAAACTTGCTGATTTTGAAGAAAATTTTAAGCATAAGATTGATCATATCATCCCCTATGATTCCTTAATCCCCCTAGAATCTATTAATCATGGACAGACGTTAGCTGCTGAAAATAACCCTATAGCTGAATCTCTTAGGCGCATTGTTGAAGATGTCCAAGGAGTACAAAAATCCGTACAAAAATTAAGTAAATTAGATGCTTTCTTAAAAATGATTAAATTAAAATAATTTTAGTTTTTTATGCTATGATATTCCCTAAGATTAAAGACAATATAATGAGTCAAACATGGCCACTTTTGGGAAGAAGACTGACGATTTTACGTCTATAGATCAAGAAACTAAAAAGCTAAAACAGGATATTTCTGAAAAATCCTTAGGCTCTAACGCGGCGTCTTCCCAACACGAGGCTCTTAAATCATTTAAAGTAAAAGCCTATGCAGCGCTCATGGAAAGAATAGACTTAGTTGCTGCTAGCCAAATGCAGCCAGACTATTTACGACGTGAGGTAGAACAATTTATCGCTGATTTCGCTTCTGAAAACAGTGTGCAAATCAATGCTAAGGAACAAAGGCAGGTGGCCACCTCCTTGGTGGATGATATGATTGGCTTAGGGCCTCTTGAAGAGCTTCTTGATGATACATCTATCACGGATGTTTTAATAAATGGACCCTTTGATTTATTTGTGGAACGAAAAGGAAAGCTTGAAAAAGTTCCACAGATTAAATTTCACGATGAAGCCCACCTTCAGCAAATTGCTCGACGTATTGCAAGTCGTGTGGGACGTCGGGTTGATGAATCAAGTCCTATGGTGGATGCTCGTCTTGCAGATGGAAGTCGTGTGAATATTATTATGCCACCGTTGGCTTTAGATGGAACGACTATTTCAATTCGTAAATTTTCCCGTGTCAATATTACGCTTGATAAAATGGTTGAGAATAAGAATCTCTCAAAATCTATGGCAAGTGTTTTAAAAATTGCGGCCGCCAGTCGTCTTAACACGCTGATATCAGGAGGAACAGGATCAGGGAAAACAACGCTTTTAAATGCTATGTCTCAGCTTATCCATCCCTCTGAGCGTATCGTCACCATTGAAGACTCTGCAGAGCTGCGTCTGCAGCTACCACATGTGGTGCGTCTTGAAAGTCGTCCTTCCAATATAGAGGGTGAAGGAGCCGTTACGATTCGTGATTTAGTCAAAAATGCCCTGCGTATGCGTCCTGATCGCATTATTGTTGGTGAAGTTCGAGGAGAAGAAACCATTGACATGCTTCAAGCTATGAATACGGGTCACGATGGATCAATGTCTACGATTCATGCGAATCGTCCTCGGGAAGCTTTGACCCGTCTTGAAAATATGTTGTCAATGTCAGGGCTTGATTTACCTTTACGTGTTGTTCGCGCTCTTATTGTGGGCGCGATTAATCTAATTGTTCATACAGATCGGATGCGAGATGGGATTCGCCGTGTGACAGATATCACTGAAATTACAGGGCTTGAAGGGGATGTTATTATGACACAAGATCTTTTTAAATTTGAATTTCAAGGAGATGTAGCAGAAAGTGAGGGAGAAGCAGCGCATATTCGAGGCGTTTTTAAATCCACAGGTTTAATGCCTCGTTTCATGACTAGGGCCCGTTTTTATGGTTTAGAGCAAGAGCTAAAACAGGCAATACGTGAGGAAGAATGAGCGGACATCTTATTGACATTATTTCCTTTGGTTCAGTCTTCCTTATCATGGCTGTCTACAGTTTTTTAGTCTATCGCCATAAAGAAAGAAATAAAGAATTTGATTGGAAAAAAAGAATATCGCCTTCTACTCCCCTCCCTGTTGATGAGGTAGTCACTTCTTCGACACTTTTAAAAGATCAAAATTTTTCAGAACAGTATTTTAAAAGTAAACTTGTTAGGATAGAGGGGCTTCGAGAGTGGCTGCTTCACGGGGGTATTAGTATGTCTCCGAGTCTGTTTCTTGCAATTTTTGCTCTTGCCGGGCTTATTTGTGGTTCAATTTTTCATTTTATTCTGCATTTAAGTGTTGTGACTTCATTTTTATTAGGTGTAGGTCTTAGTTTAATGATCCCCTGGATTTTGGTGCTTTATCTTACAAGTCGACAAAAAAATAAGTTTTTAGAAGATTTTCCGACGGCTCTTGATACGATGCGGCGAGCCTTACGCGCGGGGTATTCTGCCGATCGCACCATGGAAATGGTAGCAGAGCAACAAACGGGGCTTGTCGGAGAAGTCTTTCGTGTTATTACTGAAAAAATGCGTCTTGGTGAATCTGCTGAAACGGTGATGGCAGAAATGGCTAACCGTCTTGGTATTAATGAGTTTCGCATGTTATCAATTGTTTTCATTTTACAAAGGGAAACGGGGGGTAGTCTTGCAGAAGCGATGGAAAGTTATTCTAAAATTATTCGCGCACGAACAAGCCTACAAAAGAAGATAAAAGCGCTTTCAGCAGAGGTGCGTGTAACAGCTATGATCTTATCAGCGGTTCCTTTTTTTATATTAGGAGCTGTTTATGTTACGAGTCCTAGATACTTAGATCCATTGTTTTTTACTGAAAGAGGAAATCATCTTCTTCTCGTTGGGGGAGCGATGCTAGTTGTTGGCATTGGGGTTATGTTCCGTATGGCCTATAAAGAGGTGTACTAAGGAGAGATAAGATGTTTGAGGGAATAGATTTTCTTACTTTTATTTTAGCCTTGATTGTATTGCTGCTTTCATCGTTTTATTTATCAAAACTTCGTCAAAAAGATGTTTTTAATGATCGTATAAAAGACTTAATGCGATACAAAGAACACCTTGTTCAGGAAGAATCTACGAGGAAAAAAATTTATCGAGGGGCAGAAGACCCTTCTTTGCCTTGGTTAAAGAAGCTGATCAATAAAATACAAAGGGCTGGAAAAGAAGAGCAAGCATCTCTCAAAAATTTATTTATAAAAGCGGGACTTCGATCTGATAATGCTAGTTTTTTGTATGGGCTTGCCAAAATGGCTATGATTTTTCCTCCTGCTATTGTCACAACAATATTTGTTTTTTATTTTGTCGAATGGAATGTTTTATTCAAAATTCTAGCCATTATAACTTCATGTTTGCTTGGATCGTATTCAGTTGATTTTGTCTTACAAAGGATTATCAATGCTCGCCGCAATAGGATTCGTAAAGCTTTTCCTGAAGCCCTGGATTTGATGGTCATTTGTACAGAAGCAGGTTTAGGTCTTGCCCCAACAATTCAAAGAGTTGCACGTGAAATTTCGCAAATTGCTCCTGATTTAGGGTATGAGCTTGCCATTTTATCAATTGAATTAAGTATGTTTTCAGATCGGCGTAAGGCTTTGCAAAATTTTAGTAATCGGATGGATTCCCCGTATTTTAAGTCAATTGTGACTAATGTCATGCAAGCAGAACAATATGGGACACCTATTGCCCAAACCATGCGTGTTATTGCTGAGCAATTTCGTCAAGATCGTTTGGTCGAAGCTGAAGAAAAAGCTGTCAAACTTCCGGTTTTGATGTCTTTGCCTATGATGCTTTTGATTTTTCCTTGTATTTACATTGCAATCCTAGGGCCGGCAGTTATACAAGTTTTAGCCACTTTCCATTAAAAAATTATTTAAAAGAATAATTCAGATTTAAATATATTTTAATTGTTGTATGAATGTATTTTAATAGGATATTTTTCCTTTTTAATATATAATTAATATGAGAAGATATAATTAAAAATCCCCAAATTAATAAGGATATGAGAAGGGGGGAGGAAATGTGGATGTGGTTGCATTCTTTTAGAAAAAGAGAAAAAAAATTGCTCTCTAAAGCCTGTGAGGGGCTAACAGCGGTTGAATCTGCTATTATTGCGCCTGTTTTCTTTGTCATTCTCTTGGGTATTTTTGAAGTGGGAGCTATTATGCTGATTCAAACCTCCCTCGAGACGTCCATTTTACAAATTTCCCGATTTGGGCGTACGGGAGATACAGTCACAGGACAAACCCCTCAACAAACAGCCCTTGCTCTCGCTTCAAATTATAGTTTTGGTCTTATGAACCCAAATAATTTGACGCTGACAGTAACGCCCTATGCTAGTTTTGCAGCGATGCCTTCATTGGCCCAAGCGCCGACCACAGGAACTCAGAATTTTGGGACGAGCAAGCAAGCTGTTCTCTATACTCTTTCTTATAATTGGCAGCTTTTCACGCCTTTGGTTGGGGTTCTTCTCTCCCCTAATGGATCCGTAAACCTGACAGCCTCTGCTGTTGTACAAAATGAACCTTTTTGAGGCATACTATGGATAAGCGGCTGAAACTAAAAATCGCAAAAGAAGACCGAGGAATGGCAGCTGTTGAATTTGCCATTATCCTACCTGTTCTTCTTCTCACGCTAATTGGTCTTTTTGATATTGCTAATTTTGCCTATTGCCATAACAAGATGAATCGTACGGCTCAAGAAATTAATAATATTGTAACACGGGGTAATGTGACAAAACCTCAGCTAGATGGGTTATTGCGGGCTTCCGCTTTAATTGCGCAGCCCTTCGATTTTACAACTTCAGGCAATGTTATTGTTACTTCAGTGGCTGTTGTGAATGCAAATCAAGGAGCGCAAATTATGTGGCGAGATAGTTATCCAGGAGGAGTGGGAGGAAGTCTTATTAATCCAGCAAGTCTGCCAGGGGGGCTAGTTCTCAATACTAACCAAACAGCTATCTTTACAGAAGTTTTTTTCACCTATACGCCTCTTATTACAAGTTATATAGTTTCTTCAAATCAAACGAAAATATATGCTTTAGCGGCAGGGATGCCACGTCAAGGTCAAATGACAACCCTTCCTTCAAGTTAACTTTTATTTTTTAAAAATTAAATAATTCTAATTTATTTATATGTGATATAATAATTGTATAGATATATAAGTAATAAAGAGGATGCAATGGGGATTTTGGTAAAACTAAAAATTATTTATAATTCAGTATGGGCCTTTATGCAGCTAGAAGCTGGGGTTGTTGCTGTTATTTATGGACTTGCCCTTCTTCCTATATTTGGCATGCTGGGTCTCTCTATTGATGTGGGTCGGGTGTATTACGTCCACTCAATTTTAACAGGAGCTTCAGACGCTGCTGCTCTTGCAGGGGCGAGTGCGGGAGGGACAGCTGACAATATGAGGCGACAAGCGACAGCTATCTTTAATGCCAATATTCCTAACAATTTTATTGCAACGGTTGCGGGTCCAACGATTGTGCTTTCGTCTAATAATACAGTGGTTAATGTTTCGGCAACTGGGACGATTAATACAACATTTATGCAAATTTTGGGACAATCTAATATTGCGGCGAGCGCAACGTCCCAAGTTCAAGTCACAACAACGGGTGCAGAAGTCGTTTTGGCTCTTGATAACACAGGGTCGATGGCGGGATCTCCAATGGCAGGAGAAATTAGTGCGGCTCAGCTGTTGGTGAATACACTCTATGGAAGTGCCACCAATAACACGGTGAATGGTTTATGGGTTGGCGTTGTGCCCTACTCAACAACAGTCAATATAAGCACAACGGGAGGAAGTAATTGGTTAACGACCTTGGGCAAAGCGCAAATTGCCAATACCAATTTGTACCCAAATATTGCTCCTACCTCAACAAGTGTGGGGGGAAGATGGATGGGGTGTGTGGAAGCCCGTACACCAAATAGCTATACAGCCAATGGCTATACGAACTATACGAATGGAATGGATGCAACGGATACGCCTCCCACATCAAACTCAACTAAATTTACCCCTTATCTCTATCCATCAACTATGGTTCATGGTTATGTCTTTGGCCAACCTTTGAACCGCGGAACAACGTCAACCAGTACCAGCGCTCTTGGTGTCCCTCCTTGGGGAAATACAGGGAGTACGCGCGGGGATAATGATTGGAAACTTAATGGCTCAGTCCCTTCTGGCTCGGGTCTTTATTTTGGAGATAACTATAATTGGCATGGAGGAGATGGGAATACGGGTGTGGGTCCTAATTTAGGCTGTCCTATTCCTCTGCTTCCCTTAACGGCCTCGCAAACAACTGTGCAAAGTACCATTAGCAACATGAAGGCAACTTTTAGGGGAGGGACCATGATCGATGTTGGTCTTGCCACAGCCTGGTTGATGCTTTCTCCAAGAATGCAGGGGTTATGGCCTGGGATTCCTTCTACTTTGCCTCAAGCTTATGGTAAGACGTTGAAAGTCGTTGTTCTAATGACAGATGGTCAAAATCAATGGTATGACTGGCCCGGAGGTGTGCCAGGGCAACCCGATACATCGCACAATTATGCGGCAGATGCGGATTATACAGGGTATGGCCGTCTGGGTGAAGGACGTGCAGGAACTACTAGTCCTAGTCAAATAACAACTAATTTAAACACAAGAATGGCCACTATGTGCACCAACTTGAAAAATAATGGTGTTGTGATCTATACGATTCTCTTTAACCATAACGGATCGGCGGGAAGTTCTGCCAACCAAGCTCTTTTTCAAAATTGTGCAACGGATTCAAGCAAGTATTTTTTAACAATCACCAATGCGGAACTTGTTGCGGCTTTTACGAACATTGGTCAATCCATTTCAAACCTTCGCTTACAGTGGCCCGGTAAGCCTTAAATTTGACGGCGAGTTTAAAAAAAGGGAGAGCAAAGCTCTCCCTAAAGATTTAGAAAATTTAGTTGTTTGTTATTTTATTTTTAATTTGGCTTGAAGCTCTTGAGAGATAGGATTGAGATTATTAACAAGCTCAGGATAAATAGAGCTCTTTTCAAAAGATTTCAATGTAAATTGAATAATTAATCCTAAAGCTTCCTCAAATTCAATGTTTGGATTTTTTTGTAGAATTTTTTTGGAGATATTGTTGAATAATGAGGAATTTCTATATTTTTTGATAATTGGATGACGGACTTGCCACTCAGTAAGTTTATTTTCAAAAATAATCTTACTAGCCTCTCTATACACGGGGTCCATGCCTTCCACTATATCAGAATAGAGGCCATTAGTATCTATGAAATGCAGAATAGACTCATCAATAGTTAATTTAAGAGTTTCTTCGAAGCTGGCATTAGGATGTTTGTTTATAACTGTTCTAGAGGTTCTCCAAACAATAGGTTGCTCTCTAAATTTGTTAAGAATTGGGTGGCGGACTGCCCACGTATTAAGACCCGCTTCAAACTCTTGGCGGGGATTAGCTTTAAGAGAACTTCCGGCCATTAAACTCATTATAAATAGGGTGGCAATTTTTTTCATCATATAACTCCTTGTTACCATCAGGAGTCTTAATAATGAATATAATTTATAATTGCAAATAAAATAATTTTAATAAAATTTAATTAAAATTTTAGTATTTATCGTAATTCTATAGGTGCGTAATGGGTGAAGAAAAGTTTCTAAATTCTAGGATTGTAAAAGGGGGGCGTTTGTTAACAAAAGTAATCCAAAGACTGAGTCCTCCCGGAATTTAGAAAATCTTAGCAAATATACCCATTGAATTTGAAGATACCCTATTCCCTACCGACGGGTGTCATTCCCGCGCAGGCGGGAATCCATAAAATAGTTGTTTTGGTGCAGATAGTTGATTTGGATCTCCGTCTTCGTGACGAAGACACCAGAGGAAAACCCTACCCCCACTGCAGCTCTTTGCCAGGGCCTATAGTCGTGAAAGTGGGAGGAGTTGCTATAACCCTCTGGGCAGCCTCAATTAGACTTTCCCGGGTCACGGCATTGACTTTATCAATGATTTCTTGGGGAGGAATATGGCGCTTATGAATCATAAGCTGTTGAGCAATTTGTTCACATCGAGAAGACGTACTTTCCAAAGACATCAAGATTCCTGCTTTTAATTGAGCCTTGCTTCGCGCAATTTCTTTGTCGTGGAGTGTTTTAGGGAAATCTTCTAAAACCTCTTTAATCGTAGGCAAAAGCTCTTGCACTTGACTTTCTCCTGTGCCGGCATAAATGCCAAAAATTCCCGTATCTCGATAAGCGGTATTAAAAGAATAAATGGAATAAACAAGACCGCGCTTTTCTCGTACTTCCTGGAAAAGGCGAGAAGACATGCCGCCGCCCAATAGATTCGAAAAAACGGAGAGGGGAAAAAAATCTGGATGACCATAGGGACAGGATTCAAAGCCGAGGACTAGGTGAATTTGTTCAAGATCACGCTTTTCATAAAAATGGCCACCAGTATAAGCTGCTTTGGCAAAAGGTTGCGTAGCATGGCTGGAAATTTTCGTGAAATGAGTTTGGCATAGATCCACAATTTTTTCATGGTTTATGGCGCCTGTTGCGGCAAAAACCATGCGATCAGCACTGTATTCTCGCTTGATATAGCCCTTTAAATCCTCTTTAGAAATTCTCCGTACGTTCTCAGGGCGACCCAAGATGGGTCTGCCGAGGGGATGTTGAGGAAAGGCGGTTTCATGAAAATAATCAAAAATAATGTCATCGGGCGTATCAATAGCTTGGCCAATTTCTTGTAAAATGACATCGCGTTCACGGCCAAGCTCTTCAGGTTCAAAAGTGGAATTTTGTAGGATATCCGCGATAATTTCTAGGGCGAGCGGCACATCTCCTTCGAGCACGCGGGCGTGATAGGCCGTATTTTCGCGTGAAGTATAGGCATTTAAGTGTCCACCAACGTTTTCAATTTCTTCAGCAATCTGGCGGGCTGATCGAGTGGTTGTTCCTTTAAAGGCCATATGTTCTAAGAAATGGGAAATGCCATTGATTTCGGCAGATTCAGAGCGGGCCCCGACCTCAACCCATAATCCTAACGTAGCAGTGGCGACACCTGGAATGTCATCTGTAATGACGCGTAGACCATTATTAAGAGTTGTAATCTGAACCGTCACTTGTTTTCCTTTTTAAAAAATAATTTTCTATTCCAGAAAAGCATAATTAGGAGAGTAAAAGCAAGAAAATACCATGTTACAGCGTATTGAAGGTGATGATTAGAGAGAGGAGGTAGAGGAGGCGTAGGAAGAATTTTGGCATCATAAGAGTGGGTTGCGACCAAATAGAAGGGGAGTAAGGGGACATTCAGGTCGTGAGAAAGGGCTTGAAGATCAATCCAGAAATAGAAGGGCGCGGCATTGGCTGGTTGAAAATAGGTGGGGGGAGAGGGAGTGCGGATGATGCCTTCGAGTCTTATGCCTTCTGAAGGAGAGGGCGTGATTTCCTTTTTAGACCATCCTCTTTGCACAAGAAGAAACAAGCCTTTTTGTGTTTGAAATATATCGAAGACATAAACCCCATTTTTACCATGATGGACTTTGGATTGGAGATAGATCGTCTTTTTAGGAAGAAAATGGCCGTCGGCATAAAGGGGAGTAAAAGGATCAAATGTTTTAAGAGAATCCACATTTTGGAGGGGTTTACTTTTCTGTTGATGAATGGTGTGCAGCAGAGCTTCCTTTTCTGCTTTTCGCTGCAGTTGCCAAGTCCCAAGTCCAAGCAGGACAAGAATCATAAAAAAAGTAAAAATCGAGAAAGAACTAAGATACTTCAAAGACATCTTTGATATCCGCTGAGAGTACTCCTCATAAAATGAGCGGGGACTATAACCCTGATCCCCACCAATAGATGCTGATAAAAAGGAACAACCAGACTACATCAACAAAATGCCAATACCAGGCGGCAGCTTCAAAGCCAATATGACGATCACTGGTAAATTGACCTGCGCGGGTACGAAACCAGCAGACGATTAAGAAAAGAGTTCCAACGATGACGTGCACGCCGTGAAAGCCTGTGGCCATATAAAAGGTTGAAGGGTAAATGCCTTCAGTAAAGCCAAAGGTCGCATGGACATATTCATAGGCTTGAACGGATGTAAAGAGCAGGCCTAAGAGAATGGTAAAACCAATTCCTTTCATTACCTCTTTCATATGGTTGGCTAAAAGAGCGTGATGCGCCCATGTAATGGCAGTGCCTGAAAGCAAGAGAACAAGTGTGTTAAAATAAGGGTAGTCAAAGGGGTTGAGAGGATGAATGCCTTTTGGGGGCCACACGCCGCCTGTGGGTTCAGTGGGGAAAAGGCTTGCATTAAAAAATGCCCAGAAAAAGGCGACGAAAAACATTACTTCTGACGTAATAAAAAGGGCCATCCCTGTTTTGAGCCCAAATTGTACAGGAGGAGTATAAATTTCTGTGTCTGCTGATTCACGAATGACGTCTCGCCACCACCCCACCATGGTGAAGAGAACAAGGGCAAGGCCCATCACAAGGACATAAAATCCGTGATGATGCATCAATAAAACAAGCCCGATTGCAGAAACTAACCCTCCAATGGATCCGACAAAAGGCCAAGGGCTGGGATCGACGAGATGGAAGGGATGAGTCTTGTTGGTTATCATTACGTCATTTTCCGTTTGGTTCTGCCGCCCTTGACCATAGGGTATGGATACTCGGCAACCCAGTGGGATTTAAGGGAGGGTGATCAACAACATTCCAATAGGCAACATAATCTTTCGTGCGGTGACCTAGCGGAATGACATAATGTCCCCATAACAGAACACGGTCCAGAGCTTTCACGGAGGTGACTAAATCTTCCCGTTCTGTTGCATTGGTAATAGTGTTACAGAGAGCATCAACAACAGGGCTTTTAATGCCAGGGTAGTTGCGAGTTCCGGGCGAATCGGCAGCTTTTGAGCTCCAATAAAAAGTCTGTTCATTTCCCGGAGACATGGAATGTCCCCAAAAGTGCAAGATCATATCAAAATTCATTGTGGTTTGAAGGTTCGTATATTGAGCTGCATCAACGGTGCGTACTGTCGCTTGAATCCCGAGTTGCTTTAGATTTCGCGCAAAGGCGAGAGCAATTTTTTCATTGTCTGGGATATTAAGAATAATTTCAAAGACAAAGGGTTTACCCGTTTTTTCATTGACGAGCTTGCCATCTTTCATAATCCAGCCGGCTTCTTTCAACAGGCTGTGAGCAATTCTAAGATTCTCACGGGGGCCTTTTTCAAAGGTAGGGAGGGTGTAAACGTCTTCAAAAACTTCTTTTGGCAATTGATCCCGAAAAGGTTCAAGAAGAGCGAGTTCTTTTCCTTGAGGAAGACCTTTTGCTGCAAGATCGGTATTATCAAAAAAACTGGTTGTTCGAGTATAGGCTCCGTAAAATATATTTTTATTCAGCCAGTCAAAGTCAAAGGCATAGGTTAGAGCCTGTCGCACGCGAGAGTCTTGAAAAATGTCTCGTCGCGTATTAAAGGCAAAACCTTGCATGCCCACTTGATGTTTGTGGGGGATTTCAACGCAGCGGACAAGCCCCTTGTCAACAGCCGGAAACTTATAGTTTTCCGCCCACTTCCCGGGGTTTGATTCTTCCCGCGTATAGGCGTCTCCAGCTTTAAAAGCTTCAAAAGCCACGGTTGCATTTTTATAAAAATCAAAACGAAGGGTATCAAAGTTGTAATACCCTTTATTGACGGCAAGATCTTTTGCCCAATGGTTGGGATCACGTTGATAAATAATGGATCGCCCAGGTTCCACTTTTGCAATTGTATAAGGCCCACTGGTAAGAAGGGGAGTAAGACCCGTTTTTTCAAAGTCTTTATCTTTAAGGGAATGTTCAGCTAAAAGGAGCATCGTGCCTACCATCAAAGGCATTTCACCATCGTATTTTCCATCAACTTTTTTAAAAGTAAATTTGATCTTGCGTTCACCTAAGATGTCGACCTTTTCAATTTTTTGATAGGCCATTTTTTGTCCTGGGGTGCCATGTTCTAAGAATGTACGGTAGGAGAAATCAACATCTTTGGCTGTAATGGGTGTTCCATCGTGCCATCTTGCTTTTGGGTTAAGGGTGTAAATGACCCAAGACCGATCAGGAGCAACTTCAAGACTTTCAGCCACAAGTCCATAGACAGAAAAAGGTTCATCAGGAGAGCGCTTCATCAGACTTTCAAACATAATATCCCGAATGCCAGCGGGTGGTGTGCCTTTGAGGGTAAAGGGATTAAGAGTATCAAACGTTCCGACAATGGCGAGTTTTAACTCTCCCCCCTTGGGGGCATCGGGATTGACAACATCAAAATGGGTGAAAGTTGCGGGGTATTTTACTGCCCCATGCATGGCTAAACCGTGCTGTTCCGCTGCATTGGAGAGTCCTGGAAAAGCAGAGAAAAAGGAACAGAATAAAATCCATAAAAATTTCTTCATAAAAGCACCTAGTTATCATCGTGTAAATTTGTTAAATATTTTTATCGTATTTATAAGAAAATGCAACTCTCGTTTATGAAAACTCTTGAGAAAAAAGACTTTCTTTGCGTATGATGGCAGGTTTCGTGAACAAAATGTATGAGCAAAGAAAGAATGATAGATTTTATGAATAAGATCCTTACTTTCTTCGCTAGGGTCCTACATGACAATAGGGAAAAATTTCGCAATCGTTTAACTAAACTGACAGATGAAGAACGGCTGTTTTTAAGCATCAACATCTTTGCCAGTGCAAAAAAGCAAAAAAAACCAAGAAATGTGAGCTGTGGTGCAAACAAACTGTAGGCTTATAAAGGATCAATAATGGCGACTCTTCCTCTGCTTAGTATGACTATTTTTCTGCCTCTTTTGGGAGTGCTCGCCATTTTCTTAAACTGGGGCAATGGAGGGAAGGCTCAAGCGACGAATGCACGGTGGGTGGCTTTATGGACGTCCCTTGTGACATTAGGTCTTTCTATCATCTTGTGGATAAACTTTAATGAGACCTCTTCAAATTTTCAGTTTGAAGATAAGTTTCGGTGGATGCCTCTTTTAAATATTGGATATCATGTGGGAGTAGATGGAATTTCTCTCCCTTTTGTTGTTTTGTCAGCGCTTTTGATTCCCCTTTGCATTCTTACCAGTTGGTCTTCAATTCAAATGCGTGTTTCAGAATATATGATTGCTTTTCTATTTCTCGAGACAATGCTCATTGGTATGTTTTCTGCGCTTGATTTTGTTCTTTTTTATGTGTTTTTTGAAGGTGTCTTGATTCCAATGTTTCTCATTATTGGTATTTGGGGAGGACCCAACCGCGTTTATGCAGCTTTTAAATTCTTTCTTTATACTCTTTTAGGATCAGTTTTAAGCTTATTAGCCATTCTTTATATCTATTTTGAAGTGGGGGGGAGTGATATTCCTTTAGCCCTGACAACGCCTTTTGATCCAAAAGTACAAATTTGGCTATGGCTTGCGTTTTTTGCGTCTTTTGCTGTTAAAGTTCCGATGTGGCCTTTGCATACCTGGTTACCCGATGCTCACGTTGAAGCTCCTACAGCAGGATCAGTTATTTTAGCAGGGGTTCTTTTAAAGATGGGAGGATATGGATTTATAAGATTTTCACTCCCTATGTTTCCAGAAGCCTGTGCTTATTTTACACCGTTTGTTTTTACGTTAAGTATTATTGCGATCATCTACACCTCTCTTGTCGCGCTGGCACAATCGGACATGAAAAAGCTAATTGCTTATTCTTCCGTGGCTCATATGGGATTTGTAACCCTTGGGATTTTTACCGTCGAGGCGCAAGGAGTTCAGGGAGCAGTGACGCAAATGGTAAGTCATGGATTAGTGTCGGCAGCTCTCTTCTTGTGTGTGGGCGTAGTTTACGATCGGGTTCACAGTCGTGAAATAGCGGATTATGGTGGACTTGTTCATCGCATGCCCCGCTATGCAAGCGTCTTTATGTTCTTTATTTTAGCCTCTGTCGGGCTGCCTGGGACAAGCGGCTTTGTCGGTGAGTTTCTTGTTCTTTTAGGAGCGTATCAAGTTAATACATGGGTTACAGCCTTGGCGGCAACAGGGATGGTCTTAGGGGCAGCCTATGCTCTTTGGCTATATCGCCGGGTTATTTTTGGGGTTTTAATAAAGTCAAAACTTAACACTATTTCTGATCTTAATTGGAGAGAAAAGCTTGTTTTTTCACCCCTTGTCGTGGGGGTTTTGCTGATAGGGATTTACCCCATGCCTTTGTTGCGGCTGATGGAAGTTTCTGTCGCCAATATCATTGATCAATACAATCTTGCTCTTGAATCAGAAAATGGAGGCGTGGATGAAAAAAAAGCCATGGAGATGGCGTTGCGTGGATAAGGGGAGATAATTGTGAGTGGTTTTTATATTCCAGACTTTAAAATCATTCTGCCTGAAGGGATATTGACGTTTACAGCTTTGATGATCTTAATGATAGGTGTGTTTCGCAAGAGTGCCGCGCCTGGTTTATTTCGTCAATTAAATCAATATGCTTTAATGGCCTTTGTGATCGCCTTAATCGTTTTGACGTTCCAACACACGCCTGGTGAAAAATGGGTTACTTTTGAAGGACAAATTCTTCAAGATGATTTTGTTTTCTTTGCTAAGTTTTTGATTCTTATGGGGGCTGGAGCTGTGCTTGCTCTTTCAGTGCCCAGTATGATGAGAGAGCACATTTTATCATTTGAGTACCCCTCGCTCATTTTGCTTGCAACCGTTGGCATGCTTTTGATGGTGGCTGCTAACGATTTTATGAGTCTTTTTATTGGTCTTGAAATGCAGGCGCTGTCCATCTACATTTTGGCTGCCTTAAGTCGAGAACAACTAACAGCTTCCGAAGCTGCTCTTAAATATTTTGTCTTGGGAGCCCTTGCGACATGTTTTTATCTTTATGGAGTGAGTCTCCTTTATGGATACTCAGGATCGACACATTTTGAAGTTATCGCTTCTGTTATTCGTATGGAGAGCCTGCAAGGAGTATCTATCGGACTTCTTGTCGGTCTTACTTTTATCATCGCTTCATTTGCTTTTAAAGTGTCAGCGGTTCCTTTTCATATGTGGACACCAGATGTATATCAAGGATGTCCTACAGCTATTACAACTTTTATTGCCGCTGCGCCAAAGGTTGCCGCCATGGTCGTTTTTTTACGTCTGATGGTGGGACCTTTTCTCTTACTTTATGGAGAATGGCAGCTGCTGATCATTGCTATTTCTTTTGCTTCGATGATTCTGGGAGCGTTTGCTGCTTTGCGACAAACGGATCTAAAACGTCTTTTGGCCTATAGTACGATTGGTCAGATGGGATATATTTTGATGGGCATTGCTAGTGGAAGTGATGAGGGAATTCAAGCCGTTTTTGTTTACTTAACACTGTATCTGACGATGATCATTGGTACTTTTGGTTGTCTTTTATGCTTAAGGGGTAAAAGTTCGGAAGGGGTTCAAAATATCCAAGATTTATCTGGAATATCGACTCTTCATCCAAAATTAAGCTTTATTCTTGCTGTTTTTATGTTTTCCTTGTCGGGGATTCCTCCCTTGGCAGGGTTTTTTGCTAAACTTTATGTTTTTAAGGCAGCCATCTCAGCCGGTCTGTTTTGGCTTGCCGTTGTTGGTGTGTTAACGTCTGTTGTTGCCGCCTCTTATTATTTAAAGATTATTAAGGTTATGTATTTTGACGAGATCCCTAAATTCCCTTCTATGACCTATGGGCAAACGCTTGTCTTATCCTCAGAAACAACCATTGTTTTAAATATTTGTGCCGTGATTATTTTGTTATTTTTTGCTTTTCCTTATCCCGTTCTTGAAATGGCACAACGGGCTGCTTTGTCATTGCTGATGTAGGCGAGTGAGATGGCTTCTTTCTACTTCTTTGACTCTCTTCCCAGCACGATGGATGAGGCTCGTGCTAAAGCGTTAGCAGGTGCTGAAGAGGGAACGGTGGTTGTTGCTTTTCAACAATCACAGGGGAGAGGCCGACGAGGACGTGTCTGGGAATCCCTTCCTGGTAATCTCTGCTTTACATATATTAGCACTATCAAGGCTCCTCTTGCAGAGGCTCCTCAGCTTTCCTTTGTGGCTTGTGTGGCCATCGGAGAAAGACTGCGTTCATTGCTGCCTCCCACCCATTCTTTGACCTATAAATGGCCTAATGATTTATTGTTGAATGGTAAAAAAGTAGGAGGGATTTTATTAGAAGCGCTTTCTCTTCCTGAAAAGAGAGAAAGGGGATATTTAATTGGTTGTGGCATAAATTTGAAAACCCCTCCTCAACAGGTGCGCTATCCAGCAACGTCTTTTCAAGAGGAGGGCATTTATCTTTCCTTAAAAGAAGTCCTTTCTGCCATTGTTTCTTCCTTAGAGCATTATATTGACGTATGGCGCAAAGATGGTTTTGCGCCTATCCATGCTTTATGGATGAAAGATGTTGCGAATTTTGAAAAAGAAATCGTCTTTGATCTTGAAGGAAAAACCTATGAAGGTGTTTTCGAAGGCATTGATGAATCTGGTTTTCTTCTCTTAAACACGCCCCAAGGCAAGATGAAACTTATGGCTGGAGAAATCTTGGCTAAGGAAGTAAAAGCTTCTGGTTCTTAATAAGGTCGCTTTTTTACTCTTCAATAATGTATCACAAAATAGAAAAATAAAAAATAATATTGCAAAAACGTTCCTATGAACCTATATATTAAATAAATTTAAATCAATTAATCGTGAGTGGTAATGCTGTGCTTAAAAATAAACTTAAATCAACAGTCAGTGTGTTTGTCCTGTTGAGCTATGTGTCGATACTTTCTCCTGGATATGCCTTAGAAGACGATAGTAGTTCAGATGATGAGGGATATTCTTCTTCCTCATCGCCTCAAAAGCGGTCCCGCGCCGAGATGACGCCATCGCCAAGATCTCCTTCATCAACCCCTAGCTGTAGCAGTTCTTCTTTATCAACTTCTAGTGACACGGCAACCTCATCTGAAGACTCCGCAAAAAGACAACGTGTCTCCCCCATGGTTGGAAATTCACTAGTGGAAGATGATCCCCAACCGAATGAGCCTTTATTTTTGCCTCCTGTGCTTTCTGGAGAAGAGGACTTCAAACAAGCGCAGGCATATTTTGATGCTAACAATTTTGAACAAGCTTTTCAGTCTTTTCTAAGCGCTGATAAGAAAGGTTGCTCGCAGGCTGCTTTCTTCTTAGCAGGTATGTATATCCGTGGTCAGGGGACTCAAAAAAACATTACCCGAGGATTTGAGTTTTTTAGGGGAGCAGCTGGGGAAGAAAAGCGTTCTAGATGCGAATGCTCAGGGGAACAGTTAGTGGAACATTGCTTAGAGGCAGGGTGTTCCGTAGCAAAGACACGTATGGGCGACTGCGAAAAAGCAGTTGTTCAGTACGAGAATGATAGCACCCTTATAGCAAGTAAGGATTACCCAAAAATTCTTATGGAAATTGGAAGAGTTTTTGATCGTTCGTTAGATGATGAAGAGAGAGCCAATTCATACTATCAGCGTGCTGCGGATCTTGGCTATTGGAGAGCCATTTTAGAGTTGGAGAGAGAAGAAGAATGTTGTGAATATACAAAGAGTTTGAATCTTGCAAAGTCTCTTGAAACCACAAATTTAGCAAAAGCGATAAAAATTTATAAGGAGTTGAGTGACTATGACGTTGTTTCAGCATTAAGATTAGGAGAATTATACGAAAAAGGGCATCCCCCCGTCATTGAACAAGACTTTATCAAAGCTCTTGAGCTTTACAGGGAGGCATGGGATGAATCGGGCAAGACATATGAAGAAGCAGGACTTAAATATGCAGAAATGTATGAAAAAGGTCTTGGGGAAGAACGAGATTTAGACGAAGCCTTTTATGTTTATGACAAATTAGAATCTGATAATCCAGAAGCTGCGTATAGGGCAGGATGGCTCTTGGATTTCAATCCTAGATTCTCGCCTGACCCCAAGCCTTATTATAAAACTGCTGTTCGTGGAGGAAACCTCGACGCTCAGTTTATGATGGGATTGATCAAGAGAGATGGGCGCGATGGAAGTAATCAAGATGTTACAAGAGCTTTTCGCTGGTTCCAAAAAGCTGCTAATCAGGGTCATCTTGCATCCTCCATACTCCTTGTGGAGATGCTTCTAAAAACTCAAAGCAATCCGCGAAGTGAGGCTCAGGCTTTTAATAGGTTTAAAGGAATTTATCAAAATGCGAGATTTAAAGAAACCTGGAGAAGATTTTTTAGGTTCAGCGAATCACAAAATGAGGAACAGGCTTTTCAATTGCTTAAAGCAAGAATAAGCACGGGAGATATAGAAAACATCCTAGCAATAGCTTATCGTTCAGTGGGAAAGTATAGACAAGATCTTAGTCTAGTGAGGCTCGCTATGGAAAAAGGGAACCTACCAGCGACACTCACTTTGGCTGGAATTTATGAAAGAGGGTGGAGGAGTATAGATTCTAACCCTGAAGAAGCCTTAGACTTATATATAAGTGCAGGACGCAGAGGTTCTCGTGGTGCAATGTATAAGGTGGCTGAGGCTTATAAAAACGGGAAGGGCTCCCCCAGATTTTTTTCTGCAGCTTTTAATTGGTTTCGGGACGCAGCTCTTGCCGGACATCAAGAGGCCCGTTGCAAGCAACAACAGCTTTTTCATTTCTTAATTCCTGAAGCTCTGCGTGGGGCGTATGAGGGTGATTATTTTGATCCGCGCGAACATGATATTCCCGTGCTTGTTTCTTTGTATGATCATCCTGATCATAAACAAGCGATTATGGCTCACTGGAAGACCTTATTAGAGTCTCCTGACCGTGAGGTCATGAGGGATATTTCCCTGTTCATTCTGGAAAACTACAAGGCTTTAGAAATTTCGGAAGAAAGTGATTTCTTCATAGAGGTTGCAGGCAAATGGGTTCTCAGTGAGGATAGTACTGATCCTAAAAATCCTTTCATCGTTTGGCCAGCGCTTCTGCAAAAGCGTGCCGTTCCTGTGGATGTGAGAAGTCTTGTGCCAGAGGCGCCCCTCTGGGAGGCTGAGGGTCAACACTGGCGTTTTAACCCTGCAAGGCTAGAAGCCTTTGGAACAGAAGTGCACATTAACCAAGAGACGGTTCCGCTTATAACCCCAGATGACTTTATTGCTGATTTTGAGAAAATTCAGGCAAAGCTGAGACAAAATCCAGGGCTCATTCAACCTGCCCTTGATCAAATCACGAAAGTTCATAATGACAATGCCCCTCTTCCCTTTGGAGAACTTGAGACCTATGCTCTTAGCGACAACAGAAAATCCTTCTTTATAAGGACACTGTCTAAGGACTCGGTCACAGCGGCCCAGCTTAAATGTGTTCTCCGTTACATTAGGTCTTTCTCTGATCAGGGGGAGGATGCACTATCTCTTCGAGAAGAGAGGCTGATTGATTTTTTGATGGCTGTGAAAGCGTGTGAAATTGGCCAAGAAAGTGGTCTTACGTCTTATTACCAGACATATGTCCCAAGCTCTTTAAAATACGAAGTGACGGGCGATTTGTTTAACCAAGATTTTCTGGACATTCAGAAATCTAAATACATTTGCGTTAGCCTTATAAAGGAAGTTGTTGATTCCATATTGAATACGGACAATAGCTTTATGCAGAGAGTTTGTGGCGTTACAGGCAAGGTGCCGCAGCTTTCCCACCAGGCTCTCTATCTGAAAACGCTCATCGGAGATAAGATTAGTGCGCCTTTTTCTCGATTTGATCCGTCAACAAACTGTCTTGTGGATCCTTTGTTGACCTTGTCAAAAGCCGACGCTCTGAAGCATTTTTATGGATACCTTTTAAAAGATGAAAATCTACTGAAGGAAGTTCAAAACAAAATTAATCAGGCGGTTCTTACTGGAAATGTCTATGTCCATCTCAGTGACTTAACCCAAAAATGGACCTATGCAAATGACGATGAAGGAACACCAAGTATTACTCGCGAAGGGGTGATGGAGCTACTTATTGGGATTGGTCTTTTTTCGGATGGTTCCACAGGATCTTCATCCTCCTCCTCATCTTGATGATACAAGATGAGGATAAGAGGGCCATGGCTGGAGAAATTCTGGCCATGGAAGTACAAGTTTCTGTTTCTTAATAAGATCGCTTATTTACTCTTCAATAATGCATCGAAAAATAGAAATATAAAATTTTTTTGTAAAAATATTCCTATGAACCTACATTAGGTTTGAATCAATTGATTTTGAATGGTAGTGCTATGCTAAAAAATAAACTTAAATCAACAGTTAGTCTATTTGTCCTGTTGAGTTATGTGTCGATACTTTCTCCTGGATATGCCTTAGAAGACGATAGTAGTTCAGATGATGATAGATCATCTTCTAGCTCATCGCCCCAAAAGCGATCCCGCGCTGAGATCACGCCATCGCCAAGATCTCCTTCATCAACCCCTAGCTGTAGCAGTTCTCATTTACCAACCTCTAGTGAGACTGCATCCTCAGCTGAAGACTTTGCAAAAAGACAACGCGGCTCCCCTACGGTTGAAAGTTCGTTAGTGGAAGATGATCTCCAATTAACGGAGCAAGAACTGACCGACTGTGAAAGTGCTTGGAAAAAAGGGTGTGCGGCGTCAGCCTATAAGTTAAGCAAGTATTGGAAAAGCAAAAATAATTCTAAACAACAACGGAAATATTTAGAAGAAGCGGCTGATTTTGGCCACCCCGTGGCTCTCTTTGAGATGGCCGAGTCATTTTATCAATCTATTCCTAAACAACGTCGTTATGAGCTCACAAAAATGGATCGAGAGCCTCTGGATAAAGCTCTGGACTTATACAAAAGAGTGATTGCTGATGATTCTCTAGCAGTCCAGACATTATTAGGATGGCGTTACAAAAAGAGCCTTGAGAGGACAATCTCTATTTTTGTGGGAGAACTATATCGTGCAGAAGCCTATGAGATTGGTGATCTTGCTCAAGTGTTCGACGCAGCCTTTCCATACATCGTGCGTGGCGTTGATATTGGTTATTGGAAGGCATTTCATACATTAGGATATTATTCGTCCCTTCACACGTATCAAGAACAAGAAAATGAAGTGAAAGCTGAGAACGCTCTTCTCCGGAGGGAAAAGTGGTTTGAAAAATGTTTCAATGCTGCGCACTCTTTGGAAAAAGAATCGCGCGAAAAAGCGATAGATATCTATGAATTTATGCATCGTGAAGGGTACTACATCAGAGCAATTAGCAGGCTATGGCAGTTGTCCATGGAGGCTAAAGAATTTAGCAAGGCAAAAGAATATGCTAGAGTTGCTTTGTATTATTCTGGTGAAGAAGATATAGAAAAGATTCTTGTTAGTGGAAATATGTGCTTGCGAAGTCAACCTAATGATGACCTATTAGATCAGGTCTCTACTAGATATTATATGATAGCAAACATATCTCCAGAAGCTGGCTTTAATGCAGGCTGGATCTTTCAGCACAATCCTAGACTATTAAGAAGTAATCCAGCACATAACCCCGTGCCACTGTATCGAGCTGCGGCTAATAGGGGAAATAAGGAGGCTCAATTCATGATGGGGTCTATTATGAAAAGATTTCAAAACAATGAGGTAGCTCTTGCTCGGTTCAAAGAAGCAGCGAGTCAGCATCATTTGGGAGCTCAATTCGCTCTTGCCGAGATGTTCCTTAAAGGCCAAGGAATTCAACAAAGTGATGAACAGCAAGCGTTCGAATGGTTTCAAAAAGGTTATCAGAACGAGAGTTTTAAAGAGCATTGGAGAATGCTTTATCAACTCAGCGAACCGCAAAATGAGATACAAGCTTTTCAATTATTTAAAGATAGGGTGTACGAGGGAAGTATAGAAATGATCTTGGCGAACACGTATGCTTCATTGGGGGATTTTCAACAATATATTAGCTTTTTGTCGCTCGCTAGCGAAAAAAGGCGTGTTTTGCCAAATTTCACATTAGCTCGACACTATGAAACCGGCGCAGATGGTATAGCTTCCGACCTTAAACAGGCCATTCGTCTATACCTACAGGCAGGAACGCGAGGACTCGCTCCTATCTATAGAATAGGCACAGTCTATCGAAACGGGCAGGGCATAGAAAGGTCTTTTACAGAAGCTTTTAATGCCTTCAGATCTGCTGCCCTTTGCGGCCATCTAGAGTCTATCCAGAGGCAACAACAACTCTTTTGTTTCTTAACTCCTGAAGCAGGGCGGGCATCTTATGAAGATGATGCTTTTAACCCAGAAAAGCACAATATTTCAGCGATCATTTCGTTGTTTCATCAATCTGGTCATAAGGAAGCTATGACGGCATACTGGAAATCCTTGTTAAACTCTCATAATCGTGAGGACATAAGAGATATTTGCCTGTTTATTATGGAAAACTATAAGGCGTTAGGTATTGCGGAAAATAATGAGCTTTTCCTAGAGGTAATGTTTAAATTGGCTCAAGACTATGAAATGGGTAATGATGACCTGGATTTCAACTCTGCAATCTTTCGTCTCTACTTTCGTGCTGGAAAGCTAGGATATCCTCCCGCTATAGATAAAGTAGGGGCAGTCTATCGAAACTGTTCTTTTTCAAATGCTTTTGATTGGTTTCGGTCAGGATCCTTGTCTGGATATCAACAGGCGGCTTTCATGCAAAAGCAGCTTTTTCATTTCTTAATTCCTGAAACCTTGCGTGGAGCGTATGAAGATGCTTCTTTTAATCCACAAAAGCACGATATTCCAGGAGTCATTTCGTTGTATCGTCAATCTGGTCATAAAGAAGCTATGAAGGCACACTGGAACGCCTTGTTAAATTCTCCTAATCGTGAGGTCGTAAGAGATATTTCTTTTTTCATTCAAGAAAACAGCGAGGCTTTAGGGATTAAGGAAAATAGTGAGCTTTTCTTAAAGATTTTAAGTAAAGAGACTGATAAAACTCCCCACCCTGCACAGGCCTTTCGCCGGTATTTAGAGGAAGCGCGACAGGGAAATCTGGAAGCAATGTATATCGTGGCCGAGGCTTATAAAAATGGGCATGGAGTACAAAAACATTTTGCAAGCGCTTTTAAAGTGTTTCGGGCTGCAGCTCTCCGGGGACATCAAGAGGCTCTTTGCAAGCAACAACAGCTTTTTCATTTCTTAATTCCTGAAGCTCTGCGTGTGGCGCATGGGGGTGATTATTTTGATCCCCGCAAGCATGATATTCCCATGCTTATTTCTTTGTATCGCCGTCCAGATTCTCAGCAAATGATTATGAATTACTGGGATACCTTGTTAAATTCTCCCGATCGTGAGGAGATGAGAGATATTTCCTCGTTTATTCTAGAAAATTACAAGACTTTAGGAATTTCGGAAGAAAGTGATCTCTTTTTAGAGGTTGTCGGTAAAAAAGCCCTCAGTGAGGATATTACCGATCCTAAGAATCCTTTTATCGTTTGGCCAGCGCTTCTGCAAAAGCGTGCCGTTCCTGTAGATGTGAGCAGTCTTGTGCCAGAGGCGCCCTTCTGGGTGGCTGAGGATCAACACTGGCGTTTTAACCCTGCAAGGTTAGAAGCCTTTGGGCAAAACGTGCATATTGATCCAGAGACGGTTAAACCTATTACAGCAGAACACCTTATCGAGGATTTCGCTAAAATTCAGGCAAAGTTGATGATGAGTCCAGGTTTGAGTCATGAGATTGCTGAAGAGCTGCTGCAGCCAGCTCAGCAGGATATGGGTGAGAATCCTGAAGATCCACAAGGTCCAGTTCAGCAGAACATAGACATTGAAGAACCGCTAGATCCCGTTCAGCGCGCCATTGGGGAAATCACGAAAGTGAGTAATGGTGGTGTTCCTTTGACCTTTGAGCAGCTTAAAATCTATGCCCTTGGTCATAACAGAAATTCATTTTTTCTAGATACCCTGTTTAAGGACTCGGTTGCGGCCGCTCAGCTAAAAGCAGCTCTGTTTTACATTAGCTCTTTCTCAGATGAGGGTGGAAACCCTTTATCTAAAAGAGAAAAGCAGCTGATTCGGTTTGTGATGGCTGTAAAAGCATGTGCGATCGGCCAAGAAAGTGGCCTGACTGATTATTATCAATTGTACGTTCCAGATGACCTTAAGTATGAAGTGACAGGTGACTTATTTAGTCATGACCCTCTCCCTATTCAACGGTCTAAACATATCTTTATTCGTATAATGCAGGAAGTGGTTGATTCCATATTGAATACGGACAATAGCTTTATGCAGAGAGTTTGTGGCGTTACAGGCAAGGTGCCGCAGCTTTCCCACCAGGCTCTCTATCTGAAAACGCTCATCGGAGATAAAATTAGTGTGCCTTTTTGTCGATTTGATCCGTCAACAAATTGTCTTGTTGATCCTTTGTTGACCTTGGCAAAAGAGGAGACTCTGAGGCATTTTTATGAATATATTCTAAAAGATGAGACCTTAGTGAAGGAAGTGAAAAACAAAATCAATCAGGCAGTTCTTACTGGCAATACTTATCTCCAGCTCAAAGAGTTAACCCATCAATGGACGTATATGGATGATGAGAATGCAACACCAAGCATCACCCGCGAAGGTGTGATGGAATTATTTATCAAGGTGGGTCTTGTTGAAGAGGCTTTTCCAAGACCAGCCGTTCCTTCTTCATCTTCTTCTTAAGAGGATGAAGGCGTGTCTTAGTGGGGAGAATGTCTACAGGTGTGAGGGCTTCTTGCATTCCTCCCTGTCTTATGAATGAAAGATGTTGCGACTTTTGAAAAAGAAATTGTCTTTGATTGAGAAGGAGAAACTGATGAAGGCAAGCTTCTGCTTCTTAATCAAAATTACGTGACTCTTGTTTTGGATTTTATATTATTACGAATGTTCATTCTTTACTTAAATTTAATTCAATGCTACTCAGCCCAAGTAATGGGTTTTTTAATGAATGATAAGGAACTGTAATGTTGAGATGGGTAGTTTCTTTTTTTGTTGCAGTGGTTTTTTCCTGGAATGTCTTTGCCCTTCCTCCTGCACAAAATTCTCTATTTCAGCGTCTTAATCTTGATGATGTTTTTCTAAATAGTTCCGTTTGTTCTGTAAAACGGCCAGGAGGAGCCTTAGTGACGGATTATGATGCTGTAAAAAATGATCCTAATATTGATAAAAATAATGTAACATTTGTTAATGATCCACATCATCAAGAAGGAGATCACGGAAACATTGTTTCAAGTGTTACCAGTCAATTTTTACCAAAGGGTAGAACTTTTTTGTGGGTAACACCCGATAATCTTGATTATGGATCTGTCGCTCAAAAGAATATAAAAAATCATCCTATTTTTGCTATTAACTGCTCCATCTGTACTATTATCAATGAGATCAGTAAATCACACAAAAATGAGGCGATAGAATATTTTTATAAAAACATTTCTTCCCTCTTACGTCTCAAAAAAATACTCGTGGTAGCTGCCGGAAATGAGGGTCATTCTTTAGGGGGAAAAGAAGATCTCGATACTATACTTCTCTCAAATATTATATCAAAATTACCTCCTGAGCTACGTAAGTATATAGTTTATGTGGGAGCCACGCAATCGATCAAAGGGCAAGAAGTGATCGATTCTCGCTATTCCAATAATGCGGGAGAATTCAACACTCAATTTATTTTAGCCCCTTCAGGGTTTTCCGTTTATTCTCCTCAAAAAAAACGTCAAACGAAGCCACACGGAACATCTTGTTCCGCACCTGTCATTACGGGATTACTGACGCGAGCGTTGCTGGCAAATCCACACTTAACAAGTGAGGATGCTATCCAGTTGCTTTTTCAAACGGCGAATAAAAGCAATTTACTCAGCACAGGCACTGCCGGTCTTAATAAAGAAATATACGGACATGGTGTTGTCGATGCCCGTCGTTATCTACAGGCCGCACATACGCTTAATCAATCGCGTCAGCAGCATAGGGATCCTCAAGACTCTCTCGCTCAACTGCAAACAATTCCCCCTAATGTCTTTCGCAATCCTAAAAATATTAAAGACAAGTTGGATGTAGTGGATCTCTTAGAAGATTATGGTCATGATAACCATATTCGACGAATTCTTGAAAAAGATCCTTTAAATCTGGAAAAACACCCGCCCTTTCAATTTACAGTAGACGATTTTAGAAGTTGTTCGAAGGTTTTTAAAGCTCGCAAACTTTCAGATGAACAGTTCAAAAATTTTGCCTTATCAAAATTTCCTCTTTCCTCATTATCTGAAAGGGGTAGATCATTGCTAACACAGGCTTTAAGAGAGAAACGAACAAGTTTAGTTGATTATCTTCTTCAGCATAACTTTAATATTCACTTCCGGGGGAAAGATGCTGAAGGAAACTGGGGAGATTTGCCGATACACGCAGCGGCAGTGATAGGAAGTAAGACTTATGTGAAAAAGCTCATTCAATGGGGGGCTCTGATTGATCAGCGATTTTTTTCACCTATTGGCGAACTTTCCGCTGATCCATTGATTTGTACAATTATTGGGGCAGCCGCCTATCCTAAGGCAATGAATCAACGTCTCAAAATACTCGATATCCTCTATCATCAGGGAGCTGATTTTCATCAAAAAATAGAAGGTCAGTCTCTTGTTGACATGACAGAGGAAACTTTCGGGGTACATTCACCTCTTACAAAAAGAGTAAAGCATTATGCAAACAATTCAGAAACAATCAAAAGGAAACCCCTACTGGCGGTGGCTTTAAAACAACCTCCTGCTCAACCTAAAAAAATAGTGCCAAAGCGATCTCCTAAACAAGCAATAAAAGGTCAAAAAAAAACGAAGCGTACGGCGGTTTAGGCAGAGAAGAAACCTTTACCGCGAAAGACTTCTGGTTCCAAGATGGTCCTGTGTCAAAAAACGGCCTGTTAAGCACCCCTGATTTGGTCGTAATTTAAGAAGCATGAAAGGATCGCTTGAAGTTGTTTGAGAGGGAAGTTTCTTCATCTATGCTTCTTGATCTGGCTTGAATATTCTCTCTCCATCTCTTTCTGACTCAGAGAATATTTTTCTCTTTGATTATAATGAGGTGGATTGAAACTAGTAAATCTTTAAATGATTTGCTATACTTTAAGAGTCAATTTTCTTTGAGAGAGTAGACTTTCTTTTTTATAAAGGAAGGGGAGAGTGAATTTCCTTCTTGATTTTAAAAGGAACACCTTGTAAAGAAGACAGCATAAGGTCCCCATCGTCTAGAGGCCTAGGACACCGCCCTTTCACGGCGGCAACGCGGGTTCGAATCCCGCTGGGGACGCCACTTAAGAGGATTTTAGAGAAGAGTCTATTCCGAGAGGGGAAGGACTTTGTAGTGCCTCACTTTCAAATCTGTTCTCTTTTCTATCCATAGCTATTTGTTCTTTTTCCTTTTTTGCATGATGAATTTTAGCAATAAAAGCTTTAAACTCATTAAAAGCAGCACCCGTGAGTTTTGTCTTGGGAAGTTGAGTGACTTTTTGTGGGTTTTCGTGTTTTCCATTGCGAATAAGTTCAAAATGAAGATGTGCCCCTGTTGCGTTTCCGGTAGCACCAACGTATCCGATGACTTGCCCTTGACGCACCTTACTGCCTGTGGCGACTCCTTTTGCAAAGCGATGTAGGTGAGCATAGGCCGTCTTAGTGTTGCCAATATGGCGAATACAAATATAGTTGCCATAGCCTCCATATTTATTACAACGCTCAACAATACCATCTCCTGCAGCCATGATAGGGGTGCCAGTGGGAGCACCAAAATCAACGCCTTTATGCATTTTAGTGTATCCTTTGATGGGATGCTTGCGATTGCCAAAACCTGAATTAATGCGCGCCCCATCAATAGGTGTCCGAAGAAGAGCTTTCTGCACTGCTTCTCCAAGGCTTGTGTAATAGCCTGGAATACCACCCGAAGGCTGAAATCGATATATTTCATAAGGTTTATCTTCAAATACAAGTTTTGCATACAAAAGCTCACCTGGACGTTCGTGACCCGAGTCTTCATCTTTGTAGGTATCATAAAAAAGAGAGAATTCAGTGCCGGGTTGAATATCGCGTTGGAAATCGACATCGTAGCTAAAGGCTTTGATCATATCATAGAGCATCTTGGGAGAAGCTCCCGCCTTTAGCGCATCAGCGTAAAGGCTTATTTTAATACTTCCATTAATGTTCGAATACTCATGTTTAAGTTCTTTTTTATATTTTGTAGCTTGAAAAAGGCCGCCACCCGTTCGGACAAGCTCAACATAATGGTCAAGGTCACTCCGGAGGCGAAGAAACTTGAGATCGTAATTTTCACCATTGGGCTGAGCGTCATAAATCACATAGACTTCTTGATCAATTTTAAGGTCTTTAGGATTAAAAACTTTGGTAAGAGCCGTAATGGCTTCATGAGCTTGAGAAGAAGGGATACCTAGTCTACTTAAAATATTGGCCAGTGTGTCTCCTTCTTTTAAGGTAAGAGTTTCATCATATGGCCCTTCTTCAACTTCCTCAGCTTCTCGACTGTCTTCAGGCATTTGTTGTGGTGAAACAATAGGGTGTGAATGGATAAATTCAGTCTCGGGGAAATCTTTGAAAGAGACATAAAATGTGAGGCCATAAGCAAGTATAAGAGGAAATACTATGGCTATGAGCTTAGCTATACTTTGCTTCATCGACCCCGAGATTGTTTATACCAATGTAATGTAACTTTGCTTTTTTGGAGAATAAAGTCAAGTTCTTTAGAAGGATCTAACGCTTTGATATTTAGTTAGTATTATGAATTGAAGAAATTTTTTTGCTGAAATTTAACAAGAAATTTCCGTATTATTTTTGATTTTTTTATAAATTGCAGGAAATCAAGCGGTTCGTGGGTTTGAAAGAGCTATCCCCGTCAAAGTCCCTCGGGCGTGAGATCGCAAAGGGCCAAGCCCAGAAGGAGGAGGCCGATTCTCTTTGTTTCCCAGTTGCTTCCTCCCTATACTAGGCGTTCTATGAGCATTGAAAGGGCTCTTTCCTTATCTATATCTGAAAGGTCTCTCGCCAGAGGACTTTTCTCCAGTCCTGCTCGTTTTGCTTGGCAAAGATGCGGCTCTGGGCTTCTGGAAAGCTTTGGAAGAAAGGTCTGTCCCCAAACGTGTCATCAACGCTGCTTGGTGCATAAAATAGCAAATATTTTGACAAGATGCATTAATCCTATTCTGACGTAATTATGTTAAGTTTCTGACCCTTAGCTAGAGTATACTCTATTTTGACCAAGCATTTCGTATCATTAGGATTTAAATCCCTTTCTTAGGGGCTATTAAAAATGGTGACTAAAGAGATTTAGAGAGGGGGAGAAAGCTCATTAATCAAGGGATTCTAAATCTTTTGTATCATCATCTGATGTTTCCTCATCTGAATCAGCATTAGGATAAATAAGGCTACTGTTGGTTCCCAGAATAGATGTGTTAGGCCCATTTATTCCTCTAAAAGACATCGTTGAGTTAGGGCTCACTTGATATGAACCGCTAAGTGCCTCTGAATTCTTGTTCCACGCTGAAACTTGTGAATGCATGCCTTTCAAAAATTGTTTTTGCTTAGAGAATTCAGAGCTGTCACCACCACATAGGGTTATCACATAGGAGAGGTTATTCTGTGCACCAGAGAACACACTCACGAGGTTTTGCATTTGCTCATGTGTTGGTGTTTCTTGCTTTGTTTTATTAGATACAATTTGAAGAATTTGAATAAATTTACGAAAATTATCTTCTATATCTTCAAAATCATCCCCTACACCATAACCAGCATGAAAAGCAGCATGCATGCTTTCTGTCGACAATTTTTCATACAAATTTGCAAAATACAGGATGTCTCTTAGGTTCATATGTTCTTTTTGACCTTCTAATTCGGCTAATGAGGATTTAAAATCTTCTAAGAATGTCTCATGAATATAATCTAAGGATTTTAATGCGTCGTCCTCGAACTGCCAATAATTATCAAAAAAATCAACCATAATATTCAGAAACATAATACGAGAAGTAGGCAATAAGACTTCAGACTTCAAAGCATTTCTCATGGAATAATTGATTAAAAATTGTCCTAGAAAATTAAATGATTGCCTTAAAGCGTTTTGATTAGGTTGATTAATATTTAAAAGCTCCCCTTGCTCCTCATCTAGATCTAAAACATTGGCAAGGTCCACATTCTCTTGATAGAGTACATTCGAAGCTAGTCTCGATAAAATAGCCTCGTCGCCCTCTACATCAAATGTAGACATTCCTTCTACAAGAGCATCTACCATATTAACGCGCTGTGCTTCTTTATCTACTTGTGCAGCTAATAAAACGTTATTCTTTCTGCCATCATAAATAATAGCAGGCCAAAGAAGCTGATGAAACGCTGTTTTTAATTTGAAATATGGTGCAACTTTTGTGCCACTTAATCGAGGAAGACCCAAAGTTGATTGCAACTCTCTGTAGTTATATTGATTGTTTGGAAAATAATAAGCGTTTAAAATGGCTTTGTTTTTAAGAGACAGCAGAATAATGCCAATGGGTATTGGGTCGTATCGATCCTCCCCCAAAACTTTTATGCTCGGTGGTTGAGGGGTGTATAATGGTATTTCAACATATCCTTCAATATTATCTTCTTTTTTACTTTTTCTTTGCTTTACAATAGATTCTTTGATCCACCGATTATAAGCGTGATGTTGAGGCACATAATTAAAGTCATCCGTATGAGAGCCTTGAGCACTAAATTTATAATCCGTTAAATGCCCTCCGTCATAATTAGCGTCCCCTTTCTCATTTGTAGCGTCGACAAGAAAGTCTTTGTTTTGCTGTTTGACGTGCGTTTTGTCGTATTGAACAAAGGTACTTGCTGTCCCTTTAGGACGCTTTGTCGTTTCGATAATACTCGTGCTTACAGAGACACCAAGCGACAGTTCATCTTCTGTTATAAGTAATTGCGAGTTAGTCACTTGTTCAACTAGATGGGGATTTTGCTTATAGAGTCTGACTGCTTTTTCATCAGAACCCTGCGCATGCAGTTGATAATGATCCGTATCTCTGACAAAGAAGTGGGTACCAAATGTAATCAAACGTGCATCATAATAACCATTTTCAACACGTAATAATTCGTCAGTTTCTTCTATTTTATTGGCAAACTTCGTACTAGAATCGTTTTCGTCTTCAGAACTTTCTTCTTTACTATCTACTTCATTGCTTGGGACGGTATGACGATGAGAAGGATTCCTAGATATGTCGTCATCCATAGCAGCAGAAGGAGGAACTCCCATTATAAAAATACTAGCTGATAACAAAGTATACTGGAAAAATTTAAGATATTTCATAAACTCTCCTAGTGTTGATTTTCTTACTTTTTTTATCTTCTTGCTTAATTATAATTCTGGAAATTTTTCTGGTAGCCAATAGAATTAAATTAAACAGAGAACACCTCAATATTTTCAACCTGTTAATCTGCTTCCTTAGACGCAACTCGGGTATTTATAGATAAGTTATTTCGGAAAAAAGCGAAAATTATTTTTTCTCTGAACAAAAACCAGGATGTTTAGACCAATGGCAACCCGGTAATATAGTGCATGCATCTTCACGAAATTCACCAATACATTCAGGGCCTTGACCAGCACATCCAGCTGAAGCAGAATACCATTGACACTTGTTGTTTTCTCTACAAGCTTCTCTGTCAAGCTCTTGGCACTGTATGATATTACTAGCTACGCTGACCTGATTGGGTAAGAACATCCCCCAAAATCCTATGATGGAAGTTCTAATCATGACCTTAGTGAGAGCAGCAATCTTATGGTTAGTATCTTTTTTAACCATTGCATCTTTCCTTTCTTAAGGAGTTAATGTTCATATCAAAAAAATAATTAAACTTATTATTATTAGAAAATTTTTAATATTTTATTAAAATTTCTATTGAAGAAGAGATTTTTAGCTATGGAGATATGTCAGCATGCGGGATTAATAACAAGATAAAGATCAAGAAGAATATAGAAAAGCACCTAGTTCTTACGCTGGCTTATTCCTCTTTTGCGATATCTCTCTTTACTTTTGCCGAACTAAGGAGGCGTTCAATTCGTTGAGCCTCATCAAAAGAAAGATCTGCTTGAAAAACAAGGCGAGGGGTCACTCGAATTTTTAAGTGTTTGGCAACTTCTTTTCTAAAATACCATGCTTTTTCCTTAAGAGCGCTTAAGATTTCGGCAAGGTGTTGACCGCCGAGAGGGAGGACAAAAACGGTGGCGTTTTGAAAATCTGGACTAATGCGAACTTCTGTAATTGTGATGGGAATCTTATCAAGAAGATCATCACCTGAATGCTGGTGAGAGAAAACCTCAACAAGGATATGGCGAAGTTCCTCACCAACCCGCAGCTGGCGCTGACTCGGGTTCTTTCCCTTGATACTAGCCATTAATCCAATGTCCGGATAATTTCTTCAATCTCAAAGCATTCGATGGTATCGCCTACTTTGATGTCATTATAGTTTTCAAAGGCCATACCACACTCATATCCCTCGCGGGCTTCTTTAACTTCATCTTTAAAGCGCTTAAGTGTTTTAAGAACGCCTTCATGAATAACAATATTATCACGTAAAAGACGAACTTTCGCACCGCGCTTAACAATTCCTTCCGTGACCATACATCCTGCAATCTTCCCAATTTTTGAAATGGTAAAGACATTTCGAATTGCGGCGCTGCCTAAGTACTTTTCGCGAAGGGTAGGGGCTAAAAGACCCCCAAGGGCTGCTTTGACATCATCCAAGACATCATAAATAATAGAGTAATAACGAATTTCAATGCTGTCCTTGCGAGCGGCATCTCGGGCTTGAGGGTTAGCACGCACATTGAAACCTATAATCATCGCTTGAGAAGCTTTAGCAAGAGTGACATCACTTTCCGTAATTTCACCCACACCTGAATGAAGAATATTTACCTTGACTTCATCCGTGGATAATTTTGTCAAACTGCCACTAATGGCTTCCATCGATCCTTGAACATCAGATTTAATAATAAGAGGAAGTTCTTGGATTTCACCAGCAGCAATTTTTAAGAACATTTGCTCCATCGTCCCTCGGGCGGACAGAGCTGATTTTGCTTCGCGAGTGCGCCTTTGGCGGAATTCTGAAATTTCCCGTGCGCGATTTTCATTATCAACCACGATAAAACTATCACCCGCCATAGGAGGGCCGTTAAAGCCTAAAACTTCTACAGGAACGGAAGGGCCTGCAGAGTCAATGGGGGTTCTGCGGTCATCAATAAGTGCTCTTACACGACCATATTCGGCTCCGGCGACAAAGAGATCGCCAACTTTAAGGGTACCCTTTTGGACAAGAACTGTTGAGACAATGCCCCGTCCGCGCTCTAGCCTTGATTCAACAACAACGCCTTCCGCCAGTCGGTTGGGATTTGCTTTAAGATCTAAAATTTCAGCTTGAAGAAGAATAACTTCTTCAAGTTTATCTAAGTTAATACCTTGTTTTGCAGAGACTTCGACATCCAGGATATCTCCTCCAACTTTTTCAAGAAATATTTCATGTTGCATGAGCATATTTCGGACGCGCTCGGGATCGGCATCAGGCTTATCAATCTTATTAATTGCAATAATAATGGGAACATTTGCTGCTTTGGCGTGATGGATGGCTTCAATGGTTTGATCTTTGACACCATCATCTGCAGCAACCACCAGGACGACAATATCTGTAACGTTAGCTCCTCGGGCGCGCATTTCTGTAAAAGCTGCGTGACCTGGAGTATCAATAAAAGTAATTTTTTCTCCTGAACTTAAAGAAACTTGATAAGCGCCAATGTGTTGCGTAATACCACCCGCTTCTCCTGCTGCAACATCAGTTTTTTTCAGAGCATCCAAAAGCGAAGTTTTTCCATGGTCTACGTGTCCCATAACAGTTACGACCGGAGGACGTGGTTGCATTTGAGAAAGATCTTCTTCTTTTATGTGCAACCCTATTTCAATGTCTGATTCAGAAACACGTTTCACCTGGTGGCCAAACTCAGAAGCTATAAGCTCGGCGGTATCTCCGTCAATGGCTTGAGTGATTGTTGCCATGACATCCATCTTCATCAGAGCCTTAATAACATCTGCACTTCGTTCAGCAAGCCGGTTTGCAAGTTCTTGCACTGTAATAACTTCAGGGATAATAACTTCACGTATAACTTTTTGTTGTGGTTTTTCAAGTCCTGCCATTTTACGCTTTTCGCGTTGTCTTTTCATAGCAGCAAGGCTACGTGTTGGCTTTTCTTGATCCTCACTTAAAGCTTGAACGACAGTAAGTTTACCGCTGTTTCTTCGAGGTTCTGTTCTCTTTACAACAGGAACTTTGACTTTAGTTTCGCTTTTTCCGCGGCGGTTTATGTCGTCTTCTTCTTCAGAATAAGAAGAATAAACGGTTTTTTTCTTATGAGGAATTTCAACAATAGGGTTGATTTCAGCTTCTATAATTGGTGTTGACGTCTCTGTTGAAGTTTCTTCAGGTTGAGATGGTTTTTGGTTAAGAGTTTCTTCATGTTGCAGCGCTTGATTTTCAAGAAATTCTTGCCGTACTCGTTCTATTTCATCAACTTGTGTCTTCATGGCGCCGTGAAGGGCTTTAAGACGCTCTTCAACTTGCTGTGGGGTGAGTCCGGTGTTACTAAGAGGTTTTCCATCTGCAGAAGAACCGCTCGTTTTTTGCTGTCCTGGAAGAATAACGCGTTTTTTCTTTACTTCAACTGTGACGGTTTTTGAACGTCCGTGAGTAAAGCTTTGACGCACATGAACTCCCTCACCGCCTTTTTTCAAGGTGAGTGTTTTTGGAGAAAGCGTCAATGACTTCTTATTGCTTGGTTTTTCGTCCGTATCCGTCATCACAACTAACTTTCACTTGATTTGTCATCAGCGTCAAACCAATGGGCCCTTGCGGCCATAATAATTTCTTGAGCTTTTTCTTCAGTAAGACGCCCTTGCGGTAATAGTTCAAGAAGCTCATCTGCGGCCAAGTCTCCCAAATCATCAAGCTTCTTAATTCCCTTTTCAGCAAGAATAACAAGAATATCAAGATCCAGGCCTTCTAGAGAACTTAAATCTTTAGCTACTTTGAGCTCCTTTACGCGTTTTGTCAAATGGCGTTCTTGAGCGTTGAGATAGGCCTTAGCACGAGTTTGCAGCTCTTCAGCCAAGTCTTGATCAAATCCTTCAATAGAAGCAAGCTCAGCTATGTCGATATAAGCGACTTCTTCAATTTTGGTAAAGCCTTCTCCGATAAGTAGATGGGCAATCATTTCATCTACATCAAGAGCTTCAACAAAAAGCTTAGAGCGAATCTTGACATCCTCAGTGCGACGTTCTGATTCTTGAGCTTCAGTTAAAATATCGATTTTCCAGCCTGTGAGAAGAGCAGCTAAACGGACATTTTGTCCACGCCGTCCAATTGCAAGGCTAAGCTGTTCGTCGGGGACGACCACATCAATACGCTGATTATCTTCATCGAGGACAACTTTTACAGCTTCAGCAGGAGCAAGTGCATTGACAACGAAGGTAGCAGGACTTGCGGACCAAGGAATAATGTCTATTTTTTCTCCTTGTAACTCGGAAACAACAGCTTGAACACGACTCCCTCGCATCCCAACGCAAGATCCTACAGGATCAATAGAAGGATCTGACGTAGTTACAGCTATTTTTGCTCGACTTCCAGGGTCTCGAGCGACAGATTTAATTTCAATAAGTCCATCATATATTTCGGGAACTTCTTGCATGAAAAGTTTTGCCATAAACTCAGGACGACTTCGGGAAACAAAAATTTGAGCACCGCGTGGTTCTTCTTTGACGTCAAAAATATAAGCGCGCACACGATCGCCAACACGGAAATTTTCTCGAGGGATTGTTTCATCTCGACGCAAGAGAGCTTCGGCTCTTCCTAGCTCTATGAAAACATTGCTAAATTCTATACGTTTTACAATGCCACTGACGATATCGCCAACACGATCTTTATATTCTTGGTATTGGCGAAGGCGTTCAGCGTCCCGTACTTTTTGAAAGATGACTTGCTTTGCCGTTTGTGCGGCAACGCGTCCAAAATCAATAGGAGGGAGAACTTCTGTTAAAAATTCACCCACGTTTAGATTTGGATCGATAGCCTGTGCTTCGGCAAGAGTGAGTTGAGTAAAAGAATTTTCAACTTCTTCCACAACCTCTCGACAACGAACGAGGATAATTTCACCTGTTTTACGATCTATTTTTGCGCGAATGTCATGTTCGTATCCGTATTTAGAACGACCGGCCTTTTGGATAGCTTGTTCCATTGCTTCCAAAACTTGATCTTTTTCAATAGCTTTTTCACGAGCTACTGTTTCAGCAACCAATAAAAGTTCGCGACTGCCTGGGCCTGTTAGTGTGTCTGTCATCGTTACCTCAACTTGGCCTTGATATTTCATAATCAGGAATGAGCCTAGCCTTTTGTATGTCAGAAAAGGTAAACTCTGCAACTTCCTTTTGGGGATCGAGCTCAATTTTTACGAGATCCCCTTCAATCCCCATGAGAAGTCCTTGAAATTTGCGGCTTCCCTTATAGGGTGTCGTAAGCTCAATTCTAATCATTGCACCAGCAAACCGTTGAAAGTCACTTTCTTGAGTGAGGGGTCTATCCAAACCAGGAGAAGTCACTTCTAATGTGTAAGATTCGTGGATAGGATCATCTAAATCTAGCAAAATAGAAACTGTGCGGCTGACAAGAGTGCAATCATCTATCGTAACATTATGGTCATCAATACGTTCAATCATAATCTGTAATTTTTTCCGTTTGGACCCTTGAAGCTGCGCACGTACAACCCTAAATCCCTTATCGGTGAGAGTTGGAACAATAATATCATTAATATGTTGATCTAAGCTCATTATTCTTTCAATAGTAAGTATAAAAAAAAGTGGGTGTTGGCCCACTCTTATAAAATAGCCTTATTTTTTTTTATACATTAACATTTTTTTTAAAGTTTGCAAGCCTAAGATGACAAAACCGTTTAATTCTTGTATAAAAGAATTTACGAAAGGATTAAATCATGGCTTTTTTAGATGTTATACTCCTCGCAGTCCTTGCGGTTTTCTTGGGGTATAGGTTGTGGCTTGTATTAGGCACGTATGATAAGGATAAACCCCTTCGAAAGAGGCGCTCCCAGGAAGATGATGTTGTCGTGTCTGTGAGAGCGAAAGCAGCGGCTTCAGCCACTGAGAGTAGTGCTCCTCGAGAGGAGGCGAGTCAAAAGCCTATGGAAGATGACCGTTTCTTGCAAGGGGCTGTTTTGGCCTTTCATGAGATCGTTGAATCTTATGCTATGGGAGATTTCTCAACACTTCAGAAACTTTTGGAGGGACCCTTACTTGAAACATTTGAAGAGGCGATTAATAAAAGGAAGAAAGCCAAAAAGGTTCTTGAAGTAGATATAGCGCGAATTGTTACCTCAGAGATACTTGATAAGCGAGAAGAAAAAGGAGTGTCATATATTACGGTGAAATTTGTATCAGAACAATGCCTTGTCACACGGAATGGGAAAGGGAAAGTTCTTGAGGGTGATCCTGATCGTTATTCAGAAGTTACGGATATTTGGACTTTTTCTCGGCCGTTTGCGAGTTCTGGTCCAAACTGGAAGCTTGTGGCCACTCAAGTTCCCGAGGTTTAAAGTTAGTATGAATGTGATTTAAATTATAAGATTGTTCTAGGACTAAGGTTGATTTTTCTTCTGTCGAAGGAACAATCTTTTGATCAACCCTGAGGAGGATAGATCTAAGATAGTAATAACTCATCACTTTATGACCAAGCATTGTCAAATTTCCTCATAACAAAGCACGGAGACAATGATAGATGACAAAAGCACCGAATCATCAAATCTCCGTCCTTATTATTAATATACCGCAAAATAACCGTGAATACAAGAAAAAAAATTATTATTAATTTCAACTTATTTTTCAGCGAAATAATATTTACTTGTGGGGCATCGCAACGGTCACATTTTATTCGTTCTCGACCGTCACATCCTCCATGTATCAATCCAGGGTAGTATTCTCTTTTTGATAACCGCTAGCCCCTCTGTCCGTTTGATCAAGCTGGTTAGCTGCATTTTTTATGCATCTTCTTAGTGGGTTAATTTCAATCGAACGAATCTTAACCAGTTCATACTTAACATTTCCGATACTGATTAATGTAGCATTTTTGCAACTTTTAAAAAAATTTTATTAAAATGATAGTGTTTTGTTTTAATTTTACCCAGACATGTTGTTTAGTAATTTTTGAAAACGTTCAAGAAAGGAAAATGAACATGAAAAAGGGTTATTTATTTGGACTTCTGGTGTCAATGATGGGGAGTGCTGCTTGTGCAGATGCACCTGCAGGCTGCCCAAAAGCGTTTCAGGGATTCTACTTAGGTGGTAATATTGGGTATGGTATTGCTTCTGTGAAACAGAAACTTTTTCGCTTTGATCCAGTTGTTGCAGCAAATGGTGATGCTCTTAACAACATTAACAATGAGTTAAGGTCTCGCGGAGTCGATGGCGGTATTGGTGTAGGTTACACGCATCGTTTAGGAAACTGGGCCCTTGGATTAAGCTTTGATGCAAACTGGGCGAAGGTTAATGGACATTCCATTGTAGCTGAAAGAACTGTAGCACCACACACGCTTAAAGATGTTAATACGAGAGCACATTTGAAGCAATCTCTGCAACTTTATGTTCGTGGTGGATATGTTATTTGTGAAAAAGTTATGCCTTTCGCGGGCCTTGGTTGGGATAATTCACGTTGGAGACAATCTGCTGATGTTTTTGCGACAGATAATCCAGAGCCATTTACTATAGGTCAAAATAAACGTTTTAATGCTTTCTTGTGGAAGTTCGGTGTTGATTTCTTGGCAACTCAACATGTTGTCGTAGGCTTTGAGTACACAGGGACTGTTGCTGGTAGAAAAAGCTTTGACGCCCACAATCCTTTCGCAGGTTCTACAGAAACATATAAAGGTAGCATTAAACCACAATACAACAAGTTTGCTTTAACAGCTAAAATTGTTTACTAAAGTGTAACTAATTTTAGAATTTTATTATGAAAACCCCTGCTTTGGCAGGGGTTTTCTTTTTTATTGATATTTAAGAGTATTTTTTTGATCTACTCTTGGATTTGCTGGGAAATTTAAATTCATTAGTTATTTTTAAGTCTTCTTGTTCATTTTTAAAATGCAAGTTTCCTTACGTTTTATGAAAAGTTTTCCCTTTTAGCTGGCTCAATTGAAGCTTTAAAGGAGGAACTATTGAAGATGCTTTCAAAATATAATCCTACAGACCTCATTTGTAACTTGAAAGGAGGAGGGACTTTCTTCCAACATTTTCTTGCTGCTTGTTTGATTCATAAACTATGGATTTATATAAACTGATGGGTGATAAGATGGACTCTCAAAACTTAGTAGTTTCTCTTGTCAGCGAGAAAAAATTAGTAAATAATAACAAGAGTAAGGTCAGCTTCTTCGTTCTTTTGTTCCCCTCTTGTGCAGGATTTAACGATGCGCGCGATTCATAAAACCGCTCCCTCAAAAAGCCTTTTTGGTTTTGTGTTTTTTTTTCTAAAAAAACAATGGATAAAGCTCCTTGTTATGCAGTTTCTTTGGTTTGCCTGGTCCTTAGATCAAACGGTTTTTCCTCTTCTTTTTGGAAAAATCATTGACGGATTTACCAATTACGTGGGTCTTAGAGCCGAGGCTTGGCCGGTTTTAAGTGCGCCTATTTTGGCAGCGATGGGATTGTGGGTTGGGATTGAAATCTCTTTTAGGTTGGGAGGCATTCTGATGGCTAATGTCTTTCCAAAGCTTGAAAAGCAAATTCGTATGTATATGTTTTCTCATATGCAGGACCAATCTCAAGCTTATTTTTCCACGCATTTTGCTGGGAATATTTCAACTAAAATTTCAGATATGGTTGATAACATGAATCATGTCCTGAATTTAATTATCACCCTATTTTTACCTATGTTTTTGGCAGTCATCATTTCTACAGTTATTTTTTATCAATTGAGCCCTTTTTTTGCGATGGTGCTCATTGGGTGGGCTTTGATTCATATGGGTATTGGCATTATGTACGCTTCCCGCTGTACTTATTACTCCACTATTCACTCAGAAACACGAAGCCAATTGAATGGTCGTATCGTTGATAGCTTGACCAATTATTTTGCCGTTAAGATTTTTAGTAATAAGAAGTATGAGCTTAATTTTGTGGGAGAGTTGCAAAAACAAGAACAAAAGCAAAACAAACAGCAGCTTGTCTATATTGAGAAGGTGCGGGTGGTCTTAGGGATTTTGTCTTTCTTAGGCCCTGGCCTTGGTCTTAACGGATATGCCTATTGGTGTTGGACCCATCATTTAGTGACGGTGGGAGACATTGTCCTTGTCTTTAACACTTCATGGAATATTATCATGATGTTATGGTGGGCGAGCATTGAACTGCCTAATTTTTTTAAAGGGATAGGGGTTTGTCAGCAAGCGCTTTCGCTCCTTCAAGCTCCAATTACTCTTGTGGATGCACCCCAAGCTAAGGAATTAAGCATACGACAGGGAAAAATTCAGTTTCAAAAAGTACACTTTCAATATCCAAACATGTCTCCTCTTTTTAGCAATAAGTCTATTCTCATTAAACCTGGTCAAAAAGTGGGGCTTGTCGGATATTCTGGAAGTGGAAAAACAACTTTTGTGAATCTTATTCTTCGACTTTTTGATATTCAATCGGGACAAATCCTGATTGATGATCAAGATATTGCGGGGGTGACTCAAGATAGTCTTAGAAAAGCAATCTCCTTTATTCCTCAAGACCCTACTCTTTTTCATCGGACATTGCTGGATAATATTCGCTATGGCAAGCCGGATGCGTTTGAAGAGGATGTCATTGTTGCTGCTCAAAAAGCCCATGCCCATGAATTTATTATGACTCTCCCTCAAGAATATCATACCCCCGTGGGGGAAAGAGGGATGAAACTGTCCGGCGGACAGCGTCAGCGCATTTCTATTGCGCGTGCAATTTTAAAGAATGCGCCTATTCTTATTTTGGATGAGGCAACGAGTGCTCTTGATTCCTTTACTGAAGCGAACATTCAAGACAGTCTTTCTACCTTAATGACGGGAAAAACAACAATGGTTATTGCTCACCGTCTTTCCACACTTTTGAACATGGATCGTATCCTTGTGTTTGATCGGGGGAAAATTGTTGAAGATGGGACTCATGAGGCATTGCTCGCCAAGCAAGGACTGTATCACTCCTTGTGGGAAGCCCAAGTGGGTGGCTTTTTGCCCGATGGCGCGAAAGACAGTGAAGCGTGAAGCTTTCGTGTGATTAATTCTGTCAACTTATAAGAAAGCGCGAATTATTTTAAAAGATTCAGTGACCTGTATGATTTTCGATTGAATTAAATTTTATGGTTGTCTTGGATAATATGAGGCTGGGTTATGTCGGGAGCTATAAGTAAAAGTCGAATAAGTAAGAACATTTTATGGCAGGAATAACAGCACGGTGTTTGCCAGTTTGATTAGAGTCAACAAGAACTGTGCAGCGTATTGAACTTTGTTTTGCTATAAGTTCTGGAATTTGTGAATTCTATTTTTTATTTTTCTCTCTGTATTTATCAATAATATTTATTAATAATTAATCATTATTGTTGTATTATTAAATAATATAATATTTGAATTATGGTGGTTAAGATGATAAACAAATTACTTTTCACAGCTCTTGTGAGCCTTATCATGATTAATAGTCCTTCCTTTGCAAAAGAAAACAATGATTTATTTCTCGAGGGTGGTGGTGGGCGAGTAAGTAGTGTCCATGTTAAGCAAATGTTAGAGGCGCCTGATAAGAAGCTTGAAATAGATGGACGTACCTTTAAGTTGGTAAATCCTCACATATCAAGAGGTCTTCTTGATGAAATGACCAAAAATGGTGAAAATATTTCCGGTGAATGGGACTCAGGGAGTGGAGGTAATGTCTGGCATTTTACCTATTCTGAACCTGGAACTTATGATGAGGAAGAAAACCTTATGTGGTCACCTCATAGTGGTCGTCATGTTGGCGAACATATTGATTTTAAAATTATAGAGGAAAATCCAAGTCGTGGTTTTTATAACATCGGCGAGCCTTTTTAATGAGAAAATAGTAAAAAATAATTAATAATTATTGTGGATAAGCATAATGATTGAAATCAATTTAAATGTAGGGTGCAGATAACCTCCTAATGTATAAATTCTCGTGACTCCTAAAGGTTCTAGACAATTTAGATTGACTGATTCAGCAGATCTTATTGACTATGCGCTTCCTTCACAATAGATCGTGGAGCGTGCAGATGTGCTCAAAAAGGATGAAAGGTACGCAATGAGGCGAAGCAAACCAAAAACGCCTTTTAGAAAAGGCAACAAACCTCGTTCTAATGCAACAATACAAAGCAGACGATGTAACAGTTTTTGAAAAAGCCTATGGTGGCTTATTTCCATCGGATGAAAAGTAACTATTTCTATGAAGTCTAACAATTTTTAAGGAACTTGAGAGAGTCCTACCTTAAGGATCTTTTTCATGACGGTTGGGAGGGCATAGTTTTGTAAGTCTTCAGGGTGAACCCAGATGCCTTCAAAAGAGGACGTATCACGTACAGGGCTAACGCTGATCACTAAATGAAAATGGGTAAACGTATGTTTCACAAGAGGCCCTTTCCCAATGATTTTTTCCTCTTCCCAAGAGGTGGTGGGGACTTCCATCATTCCGCCCAATAGTCCTTTAAGAGGGCGCTTGCGCAATAAAAGAGCTCCGTCGTCTCGTTGGATAATAAAGGCGGTGGCATAGCGTGTGGGAAGCCTTTGTTTTGGCAGCATAATGGGAAATTTTTCAACAGCGTCCATTGCCAAAGCTTTACATTCCAATTGAAGAGGACAGGTGCTGCAAGATGGATTTTTGGGTCGGCACACTAAAGCGCCTAATTCCATGAGGGCTTGTGTGAAGTCTCCACACCGGTCGTTGGGTAAAAGGGTGTGTAGCTTTTCTTGAGTCTCCTTCACAGGGTTAGGAATAGAAAGGGAAAAATAGCGACTTAAGACACGAATTACGTTGCCATCAACAGCAGCTGCTTTTTTGTCAAAAGCAATAGAGACAATGGCTGCTGCGGTATAAGGGCCAATCCCAGGGAGCTTTAAAAGGTCTTCCTCAGTTGAGGGAAATGCTCTGGCGAGTTCTGTGGCACACTTGTGGAGATTACGTGCCCGGGAATAGTATCCTAGGCCTTGCCAGGTGACGAGCACTTCATCAAGGGAGGATGTTGCTAAATCTTGAACAGTTGGCCATTTTTCAAGAAACTTATTAAAATAAGGAATGACTGTTGCAACGGTTGTTTGTTGTAACATGATCTCGCTTAACCAGGTGTGATAAGGATTTTTAACTTTGCTGCGCCAGGGAAGTTTGCGTTGGGCATGATCGTACCAAGAGAGGAGTTTTTCTGAAAACACTTTCCAAACCTTCAAAAAGATTTTAGTTTAACTTTATGAAGTACCCTACCAAGATGCTGCCGACCCGCCTAGGTGTTTATACGCAAAAAATCGTAAAGCCTGTATTTAAGGCCCGAGGATTGATGGAAGGTAAAATTATTACCCACTGGTCTCAGATTGTGGGAGAAAAGTTTTCTCGGCTTGCGATCCCCGAAAAAATAACTTTTCCTCAGGGAAAAAGATCGGAAGGAACGTTACACTTAAGCGCGACGTCATCAGGTGCTCTGCTGATTCAATATGCTCAAGATTTGATTTTAGAACAGGTAAATATCTTTTTTGGTTATAAAGCTCTGTCAAAGTTATGGGTTACTCATGGTTTCGTTCCTCCTAAACAGATTTGTTCAAAGGAATCTGTCGTGCTCTTATCTGAAGAGAATCAAGAATGGGTTGACGGACACATAGGGCAGGTCGTTGATCCTGGGTTGAAAGACTGTCTTGAAAAGCTCGGTAAGGCTGTTTGTCGATAAAAACCCCTGGGATCCTTACCATGAGAGGTGATGATAAAGATGGATCATAAGAGTCGATTGGGTAAATAGTACAACTTTTCAGAAAAAACTATACATTTTTTGGGGAGTTATTATGCCACTTACAATTACTTTGCTTCGCTCGCAATTGTAAGGGTAAAAGTCCCAACAAAGAAATCCCGAAATGTAAGCTTAAGTAGTTACTGCATTGCCATGGCCCCTACGGGGCGCAACGAGGGCTGTTCCTGTTATTGCGAGTGAAGCGAAGCAATTCAGCGTTACATAGAATCAATGAAATAGGATTGTCTGTTCTTATGTTAGATGTATTTTTGCAACGCTTTAATATTTTTTTATTTTCTAATTAAATTAATTCTTAATTTTTTCCTTTAGATTTTTTATCAGTAAAATAAATAATTAAAAAAAAGGGAACATTTCATGAAAAAAAATCTTATTTCTACACTGGGGATACTCCCATGGTTAACAATGAATGCTCTTGCGGGGGGTGAAACGGTTAAGGTAATATCTCCTCCTGCTCCGGTAGTGCCTCATGCGCTAGTTGAGTCTCCTTCCTGCCCAAAAGCTTTCCAGGGATTTTACTTAGGGGCGAACATAGGGTACGGCATTGGAGGAGCCAGTAATAAAGTGACAGGGACAAATACCATCACGACACCTATTCCAGCAGGTCTTCTTACCCATAGTGACCAGTACGGAGTGAAAAACAATCCTCTTGTAAAAGGGGTCGACGGCGGTCTTAGTATTGGGTACACACACCGGTTTGATAAATTGGTTGTAGGGCTTGATTTCACTGCAAATTGGGTTGATTCAAAATCTTCGGGACGTAAGGAAAACACTGTGACTGCAACCAGTGCGGGAGTAGCAGTGGGAAAGAGCGCGACCTTTACTTCCTACAATGCGCGATTAGAAAATTCTCTTCAGCTTGCCGCAAAGCTGGGGTGGGTTATAGATCGCTCTCTTCCCTTCATTAAACTTGGGTGGGATAATTCTTGTTGGAAACTCTCCAGCCAATTCGTTGGGCAGGGGACAAATTTTCGTCTCTCAAATACAAAACGGTTGAATGCTTTTCTTTGGGGAGCCGGGGTTGACTTCCTTGCTGTGAAGAATGTTACGTTTGGTTTTGAATACACTGGCTCAATAGCAGGTCGTAGAGAAATTATTAAAGATGAGAGAGCAACAACGAGTTGGAAACCTCAGTATAACAAATTTGCTATAACTACTAAATACATTTTTAATTGATGGATTAAGGTTAAGTTGCAAAAAGTTAAGAAGGAGGGGCAATAAGGATTTAATCTTTGTTGCCCAAATTTTTACTTTATAACGGAGTATGCGACTTTTTTAGATTGTAATACCATCGAACTGGAGCGAATTGGTAGAACAGGTATGAGCAAGGAGTTTGCGTCCGACTTTAGCTAAAAGATGCCAGAGATTTTTGGCTTTGATGGATTGGATCTGGAATCGATCTGCAAGTTGAGAGATTACCATTTCAATAGTTCTGCGGTTGCTTATGATCTGTTGGGCCCCTTTTTTTGGTCGGTGTATCAACCATGTTGTCCTTCAGAGGTGTTTGCAAATCTATGCCCCCCTCGGATGTGAAGATACCTTATTTTGTTTTCCTCTAGTGTCACCTCCCTTCATACTTGACACCCGTCGATAGGAAACACGGTATCTTCAAGTTCAATAGGTAACCCCATAATCCTTTAGTTCTTCCTTTAGGCCGGGACGCATAAGATCTTTATCTGCTATCATTAATCCTTTGCAATTGTGCACAAGTTCTGGAAGAATATCTCGCTCGTCAATATTAGCTGCCGCCATTTCGTAAGATGGAATGAGACCACTTGTGGGCGTCACGAGATGGCATTTAAATCCAAAATATTTTTTCTTTCGCAGGGCAACAACCGAATGCAGCCTGCCCAAAAAGGGGATTTTTATGGCGCACAAGCTTGACATGGCAAAGGGGAATTAGGAGATCATCAATAGCAACTGGTTATAAAAAGGCATCATCATGTTGGCAAGATACAGACGCAGTCGTTCCTTTACTTGGCATAAATTAGCGCATTGCCGTGTAAAAGTTGTACGGTCCTCCGAGCTTAGAAAACCACGCCAACGACTGGCGCTTAAATAGTCATAGATTTGCCTAATCTTTCCCTAAACCTAGATAGTCGAACGTTTAAAAAGGGAATTTTAGGGATAGATAGAAGAGATTTTTTTCTGAGAAAAGAATCTCTTCCAAAAATCAAGTATAAAATAAAGACAAAAACTTCCCTGAACCAGCGGAGAAGAAGTCTGAAGTTATGGCCAATGCCTGAGAGTATCGCATTGATCTTATCCCCTATCGTTCTCTTGAGATAATTCCGACCTAAATGCTCATCATTCTTGAGATGCTCAATAAGAGGTTCAATGGCTCCTTTTCAGTGGGTGCCCATCAATAAGCATTGCCATGGAGTGCTGTAATTCTCCCTCCATCACATTCTAAAAGGGTTGCATACCCCTTAACGTTATAATAGTAATAGCTCTTGCTAGAAGCTATTTTACCCTTTAGAAGGTCTTTGGTCATCGAATTGACTTTCAATAAGCCATTCTGCAAACCGTAGGTCAAATTTTCGTGGTTCTTCTCTTGCAGAGTAAAAATAAACTTTTTTGACAACTTCAAGAAATTCATCGACTGAAATTTTTAGTTTTCTTTCAGTTATAATATCTAAAATTTTTTCAGTGCACTCTGCCATAAGGTCAAGATAATTAAGAGGAGATCGTTTTCTTATTCTTCCTTGCGGCTCTAGTACAAATCCTTCACCTGTTGGGGCAGAGGCATTCATAAGATCAACAATAGAACATTCTAAGGCTTCAGCTATAGCTTGAAGTGATTGTGCACTTGGTTTTTTTATCCTTCCTTTAAGGATATTTCTAACAGAATGTATGCTTAACCCGGCTCGTCTTTCCAATTCTGCAATGGAAAGATTTTTAGCTTCCATGCGTTCAGTAATTTTCTCTTTTAATGCAGATCCCATAACTTCCATACTTTTATAAGCTAAATTAAATTTACCTACATATTACTATGAAATGATATTTTTGATAAGCCTAAAATGAGATTCAGCAAAAAAATCTTATTTTTAAAATTTTTTGTATACAATTAATTAAAAATAGTTAATCTAAAATAACAAAAAGGGAAAACAGGGACTTTAAGCTAGCTTTCACAAAATAATAAGCTCTTATGAAAATAATTTTTCATTGGAACTTACTGAAATTACAATGAGAGTCTGTAAAAGACCGAAGCAAACGGGAGCCTAACTATATAATTTTCATAAAAGTCTATCGTCCTTGAAGAGCTTTTTTAATTTAATAAACAATCTAAAGGCATAAAAGGAGTGCTAATGTTTAAGTTTAGTATTATTGAATCGCAACAACAGCTATTCGAAAAGCAGTTTTTCGACTCAGTAGCAAAAAAACTGGAAATTTATCAAGACATATCTCTTGCGAAAAGGTCGCAAAGTAATTTCATTTTTATGATCACTGAGGGAGGAGAAAAGAGTATTGTTGGAGGGGCAATGCTTCTTAAAAAAGCACTGTCTCATATTCATGAAAGTGTAAGAGACCTTGTTTCAACTCTTCCTCTTCATGAGGGGCAGGTATGGGAGTGTTCTCGTATTTTTCTTGAGACAATATGTGAGTATTCTACATCTGGTTCATGTGAATCAATGCAGTTTTCTCAAAATTTTTACAAATGCTTGTATGAAGGATTTGTAGAATTTGGTAAAAAGAAAGGAATTAACTTTATCATTATGAAGCTTCCCTCACGCATCTATCTTTTAACAAAAGAAGTTGGGTTGTGGCCTTATGTGGTGGAGCTTAAACCTTCAAAGTTATCCGATAGTCTTTTTCATGGAATTTTGCCTTTAACGGGAAGTCAATATAAAGCCTACCAGAAAATTGCTGAGCAGTTTTAAGGCCGTATAAAGCTTTTAATTTAGCGTTGTTTTTTTAATAAATATTATTTTTATGAAATATAATATAGCTATCCTGGATTTATTAAGAAAAAACGATGGATTAGCTATTGGGATAAAGCAAAAAATCGTTTGAGAGGGGCTGTAACCCTGGCTTTAACGCGCGAGATCTTGACTCTGTCGATAGGTTCGCGTACGACTTTCCTCTCTGTTGAGAACATAGGGATTTATTATGTTTTCGAGGTGAATTGAGAAGGGTTCAATGCAGATAAGAAAAGTAATAATGATTTTAAATATATCAAAGTATATTTTTTATGTTTTATTCTTAGAAACGCTATCGCTAAACCCCACCATTGCTTTTGATGATCTTGCCTCTCAGAACAGTAAAGATCGTTTAGAAAATATACTCACCCATGTATCTCGTGCAAATAATCCTGCTTTAGCTGAAGACTATTGTAATGAAATAAGGGGATTGAAGGCAAAGAAAAACGAACTTGTTGATCCTTCTATTCAATATGTATTTGTTTTGTCGGGACGGAGTTCTTATCTTAAAGAGCCTGTGGATGGCCCAGATGTTGAGGATCTAGAAGATGATTATAATAGAATAGAGCTAGGGATTGAAACTGCAAAAAGTGTTGTTAGGGCGCAGTTAAATAAATCAGAGATTACGCAAGAGGATATGCAACACTATGGTCCTACCATCATCTATAACGGAAGATCAAAGCACAATGAAGATTTAGAGAAGGCGCTAAATGATCGAACTCTCTCTCATTATCCTAAAGATAAATTTCGTATTCTTGAGATAGGTGAAGCCAGTACACGGGGACAATTTATAAGTTTAAAAAAGGATTATCCTCTTTCTCACACCTCTGTTGCTGTTATAACTCACGCTTATCATTTCCCTCGTGTGGGGCGGATGATTGGGTCAAAGTGGCATCCCTTTGGCGACGAAACAAAAGTATTCTTTTATTTGGTAGATAGGGATTTCAAAGCGCCAGGAAGCAGCGAAGATATTATGAGAGAAGTAGAGCGCATTTCTAGATATATAGAAAATGGTGATTTAAATATATCGATTTCACCAGAAATTATTTTTTAAAACTAAGATCATGCAGGTGACAAAAGAACGTATGAAAAATGATTTTGGAATTTTTCTTTTCGCAAGAGTTGAATTTCTCTTTGAGATGGCTTAAACAAAGACATATTCCTTTCGCTAGGGAGAGGAATAAACTTGCTGTTATCTTTTTTTTGCGCTAAACAAGCAATCAAACATTCACGAAAACGATAGGTAGTAACAATGGCAGTTCCGAAGAAAAAAACATCACCCTCACGGCGTAGGATGCGGCGGTCTCATGACGCATTGAAGATTGTTGCGAGCGTTGAGTGCCCTAATTGTGGAGAACGAAAGCTTCCCCATCATTTATGTTCTTCTTGTGGACATTACAAGGGACGTCAGGTTTTAGGACAGGTCACTGCGGCTGCTGTTGCTTAGTCGATCTTCCAATAAGAGGGAGACTCTGGAGTGACATTTACCATATCTGTTGATGCGATGGGGGGAGATAAAGCCCCTGGAGTTGTTATTCAAGGACTGCAAATCGCGGCACAGCGTTATCCTTTCGTTCATTTTTTGCTTTTTGGTCAACAAGATGTTGTTGAGCCTTTGTTAGCTCAAACGAAGGTATTGTCAGAAAAAGTTACTTTTATACCTTGTGAAGAAGTTATTACCCCAGATACAAAACCAGCCGCAGCGATAAGAGGATTTCCAAAGTCTAGCATGCGTCAGGCTATTAAAGCTGTAGCAGAGGGGCGAGCTCAGGGTGTCATTTCTGCAGGTAACACAGGAGCCTATATGGCTCTTGCAAAAATCATTTTAAAAACGATGCCAGGCATTGACCGGCCCGCTCTTGCAAGCCTTGCTCCTAGCTTAAGGGGAGATGTTGTTATTTTAGATTTGGGAGCTAATGTTGAATGCTCCTCTAAAAACCTTCAACAGTTTGCGATAATGGGTGAAATTTTTGCCCGCCACGTTCTGCATTTGCCACACCCTACCATAGGTCTTATTAACGTTGGCTCTGAGGATATTAAAGGAAATGCGACGGTAAAAGAAGCTGCTGATCTTATTCGTGCCTCTTCTATCAAGAATAATTTTTATGGCTTTATTGAAGGAGATGACCTAACGCGCGGAACGGTTGATGTTGTTGTGATGGATGGATTTACAGGAAATGTGGTTATTAAAGTAGGCGAAGGGGTGATGCAGCTTGCCCTTAACTATATTAAAGAAGCTTTTAAAAGCTCTTGGACGGCACGTCTTGGTTATCTTTTAGCCAGACCCATGCTTAACAAGTTGTCACTACGTCTTGATTACAGACGTTACAACGGAGGAATATGGTTGGGTCTCAATGGAATTGCCATTAAAAGCCATGGAGGGGCAGATCCCTTGGGTTTTGCTCATGCCATTGATTTAGCTGTTGATATGATTACGGCTCACGTGAATGACCATCTGCTAAAAGAATTCAACTCGGACGTTTCATTACCAAAGGTTGCTAATAAATGACTCTTCGTTCTGTTATGCTAGGAACGGGAAGCTATCTTCCTCCCAAAAGAGTGACGAATGATGATCTTGCGGAAGACCTTGAAACTTCTCATGAATGGATTGTTGAAAGAACGGGTATTTGTGCGAGGCACATTGCGGCTTCGGATGAATATACATCGGATATGGCGGTTATGGCTGCCCAACGCGCCTTAGAAACAGCAGAGCGTACACCTCAAGACATTGATATGATCATTCTCGCAACCTCAACACCTGATCATACGTTCCCAGCGACAGCAACACGTGTTCAGGCAAAGTTAGGAATTTCTAAAGGTTTTGCTTTTGATCAGGCGGCTGTCTGTAGTGGGTTTGTCTTTGCCCTTGCGACGGCAGATGCCTATCTGAAGCAAGGAATGGCAAAAACTGCTCTTGTTATTGGGGCGGAAACAATGAGCCGCTTGGTTGATTGGACTGATCGGCGAACGGCTGTGTTATTCGGGGATGGAGCTGGTGCGGTGGTTTTAGAAGCCCAACAAGATGCGGGGCGAGGAATTATTGGAAGTTTGCTGCGCACAGATGGCCGTGGCTATGATGCCTTGTATGTCAATGGAGGCGTGAGTACGACACAAACAACAGGATCCATTCAAATGAATGGCCGTGAAGTTTTTCGCAATGCTGTGTGTCGGCTAGAAGAAGCTGTCGAAGACATCTTAAAAAACTATGGTATTTCACGAGCCGAAATTGATTGGCTTGTTCCCCATCAAGCGAATAAGCGTATTATTGATGCTACAGCGAAAAAGCTAGGTCTTCCTGAGTCCAAGGTGATTCATACGGGGGCAGATCATGCCAACACGTCTGCCGCTTCAATTCCTTTAGCTTTAGATCACGCTGTAAGGGATGGACGTATTCAAAAGGGAGATCTTATCCTCTGTGAAGCTTTTGGCGGAGGATTTGCCTGGGGATCTAATTTAATTCGCATGTAGGGAGAGTCATATGGGATATCGAGTTGCTGTTGTTGGGGCTACAGGGAATGTAGGCCGGGAAATTTTAAATACGCTCGCCGAACGAAAATTTCCGATTGATAAGATTCAAGCGGTGGCGTCTGCAACGTCCATCGGTCAGCGTGTTTCCTTTGGTGAAGATCATGTTTTAGATGTAATTCCCATTGCGGACTTTGATTTTACGGACGTTGATTTTGCTTTTTTTGCCGCAGGAAGTGCGGTTTCAGCAGAATTTGTGCCCATTGCGGCAGAGGCAGGGTGTATTGTTATTGATAACTCATCTCATTTTCGTCAGGAAGCGGAAGTGCCCTTGGTTGTTCCTGAGGTGAACCCTGAAGCCCTTTCTTGCTATCGGACATGTAATATTATTGCCAACCCTAATTGCGTGGCTATCCCTCTTACGATGGTTTTAAAGCCCTTAAAAGATGAGGTAGGTCTTAAACGCGTTGTCGTCTCAACCTATCAATCTGTTTCAGGAGCAGGACGGGCGGCGATGGATGAACTTTTCAACCAAACCCGTGCGATTTATATGAATCAGCCTGTGGTTAAGGAAGAGCTGCCTAAGCAAATTGCTTTTAATGTCATTCCCCAAGTGGATATTTTCTTACCCGATGGAACAACCTATGAAGAAACCAAGGTTACCGTAGAAACGCAGAAAATTTTAGGAAGTGATGTGGGAATGGCGATCACGTGTGTGCGCGTTCCTGTGTTTATTGGTCATTCTATGGCTGTGGCTGTTGAGTTTGACAATCCCTTGTCGGTGGGTGAAGCGCGGGCATTATGGCGAGAGTTCCCTGGGCTTTCCATTGTGGATTATCGTCAAGAAGATGGGTATGTGACCCCCGCGGAAGTTGTGGGGGAGGATTCAGTCTTCTTGAGTCGGATTCGTCGTGATAAATCGGTCGAACATGGTCTTTTGTTCTGGCTTGTCAGTGATAATTTACGCAAAGGAGCGGCCCTTAATGCGGTGCAAATTGCTGAAAGAATTGTTGCTGATTACTTAGAATGTGGGGAATATCCTCGTGGCGTGAATTAGGGGAGGATTTCCTTCTGAAATGGCCGCTCCATCTTTTTAAAAATCGTTCTTAGAAAATTAAAGGATGGAGCTGCACAAAGTGGGAAAGAGACTATTATCACCAGTGCTTATTTATACAGGTACCTATATCCGCTGGTGGCGTATCCATAAAGCAACCTGGCGTTTGACTACATGTCGTTTCATCTAACCCCAAACAGGATTTTCCTCCCATACAACTTGGGCCAGCGGAGCTCCAGTGACAGGCAGGATTATTTTCACACTCGTGTGGAGTATATAAACTATAACAATCTGAAGCTGTAGCTGCTGTGTTGGGAGAGAAAATCCCAAAAAATCCGATCATGGCAGTTCCCATGAGGATTTTAGAAAGAGATCCTGTTTTGTGGGTTAAAAATCCTTGTTGCATGCTAGTGTTCCTTTCTGTTTATAGGTAAAAATAAATACTACATAAAATGATTTAATTTATTATTAAAACTTATTTTGATTTTAAAAGTTTTTATATTATTTTAATAAAATCAATGGCGTAATCGTAAACACCTTATCATTGCGGCGTTCCGACTTCGGCACTTATGAGGGGTAAGGAGGCCTAAAAGCGGTAGAAAAACTTAGTGAGGTTTTCAAAAGCGGTTTGTCGTGCCCCCTATTTTTTTGTTGATATTTGTACGACCTACGAATGATAAAATTTTAGATCGCTACTTTAAACAAGTGTCATCCCCGCGAAGGCGGGAATCAAGAAAAATATTTAATATACAATTACTTATTACGTTTATATTCTTTGCTCACAAAGAAATGGGACTTTGTACATTGGAGTTACGAACGATTTAATACGCCGGATGGATGAACATAAAAATAAGAGAGTGAAAGGGTTTACGGAAAAATATGAGATTAATAAACTCGTGTACATGGAATTATACAATGATGTGAAGGATGCCATTCATCGAGAAAAATGCCTTAAAAAATGGAATCGAGCTTGGAAAATAAGATTGATTGAAGAAACAAATGCTGGATGGAAAGATTTGTCCGAAGGTTTGATATGACTGGATCCCCGCGTGTCAAGGGGATGACACGCTTTAGGAAAAAGTTTAAAATTTTATCATTCGTAAGCCCTGTTGATACTTGCTTTTTTTGCAGGTTACCTTGCCAATATATTGATACGAATTAAAGCATCCTCTAATGAGAACCATAAGGAAGTGCAAGTTGCTGAAAGAAGTGTTGCTGCTATCAAATGTGGAGAATATCCACGAGGCGTGAATTAGGGGAGGGAAGGATCGTCCTCTAGAGATTTGCGACCCCAGCCCTTTAAAAGTCGTTCTAAGAGAATTTAAAGGATGGAGCCGCATAAATGGAGTGAGACCATTATTACAGGTGCTTAGGATAACAACTGCCCATATCTGGGCTTGGATTGCTCAAAGAACATCCTGCCGTTTGGTTACACGTCGTGTCATCTAAATCCATACAGTGCTTGTCGCCCACACAACTTGGGAGCCACTGGCTCCAGGAACAGGCATCGTTACTCTCACACTCGTGTTGTTGATGATCTAATTGATAACACTCTTCACCTTTAGCGGCGGCTGTGTTGGGAGAGAAAATCCCGAAAAATCCGATCATGGCAGTTCCCATGAGGATTTTAGAAAGAGATCCTGTTTTGTGGGTTAAGAGTTTTTGTAGCATGTTGATTGTCCTTTCTGTTTATAGGTAATAATAGAAAATACATAAAAACATTTAATTTGTTATTAAATATTGCCTATTTTTTTAAATGGTCTAATGCTTAATATAGCTCATTTGGATTTCGGACATTAAGAAAATCATAGCGCTTCTAGCCCTAGGATGACAAGGTTATGTTGGAGTAAGGGTTGCTCCTAACGTTTTATGGCAATTCCTGTTTCTATTTTTTTGCAGTCCAGCAATCTAAGGCTTTTCAGATCTCAGATGACTTTATAGATATGGTCACCTCTAAGTTTCGTATTCAGATACTCTCCTCGGAGTTTTCTTTTGTATTATTAGCATGTAGGTTATTCTTTCATTTCCATCATGACTTCGTTTCGACGCATAAAAGGAAGTGTCCAGGGCGGATTATAAAAGGCAAAGATAGGCTCGTCTATAGTGTTTAGTTTTTCTCTATTGGTCCATCTACGAAGTTCCTCCAGATGTTTCTGGAGGTTTTCCTCTCCAGCTAGACCTGAAAATCTTATAACCGCATAACGTTTTGTTGGAACGGATAACACTTCTACTTGGCTATTATTGGGCTGGGGGAGATTTTCCAACATATATTCAGCAGGCATAACAAACCTGACTTTCCAGTGCCCGCTGTGATCTAAAGCTTGTTGAATGACAGGGGCCGTCATGGCAATTTTTTCTTCCTGCTGTTGTGTTACGGGAGCAGTCATGCTTATTTTTTGATGGGGAGAATTATTACCAAAAATATAATCAGCAAGTATTCGAAAGCCCTTTGAGATCGCTTCTTTCCGCGCTCCCTCAACGCTCACTTCAGCGACAAGAAGTGGAGCATACTCACGAATCTCAATGTTTCCATGGGACTCAATAACTTTAAACTTGGGTTCATTCACTTGACTCATAATTGTGCCACTCATTGCTAAAAGGACTAAAAAAAGGATGAGAATCCCATACAAAATATAACTTTTCTTAAATTTCATTTTATCGCTTACTTTGAATTCACCTGACTTTTCACTTATAGCACAATATGGAATGACGAATTCATGAAAAAATGTTTTAGTGAGCAAAAGAGGTTTTTAAATGCCCCAAGCAAATCCAGCTATTGTCTGGCTAAGACAAGATTTAAGATTAGCAGATAATCCAGCTCTTCACTCCGCATCAAACCATCCCCTTTTTGCGGTGTACATTTGTGACGAGCAGGATCCTTGGTTTCCAGGAGGGGCTTCACGGTGGTGGCTTCATAAAAGCCTGAGTGCTCTCAAACTGTCTCTTGAAGAGCGAGGGGTTCAGCTTGTTTTTAAAAGGGGAAAGCCACTTTGTATTTTAAAAACCCTTGCCGAAGAAACAAAGGCTTGTGGTGTTTATTGGAATCGAAGCTATGAGCCCTACGCTATTAACCGAGATAAGGAGATTAAATCCTATTTAAGTAATGCGGGCATTCCTTGTCAAAGCTTCAATGGATCTCTTTTGGCTGAGCCTTGGGAAATTCAAACTAAAATAAAAGGACCTTATCAGGTTTTTACTCCCTTTTGGAAAGTTCTTCAAAGCCTTAGCTTTTCTAAGCCAACCCCAATCCCTGATCTTCAAGGATGGAACGTTCCTATTGTTTCTGAATCTATAGAAGAGTGGGGATTTAAGCCTACCTTATGGGGACAAGGTTTAGCACAGACTTGGCAGCCTGGAGAAAAGAGAGCTTGGGAAAGGCTAAACCGGTTTTTAGAGGAGGGAATTGAAACCTATGCTAGAAAAAGAGACTATCCTTCAGAAAACGGTACATCCCATTTATCTCCCTCTCTTCATTGGGGAGAATTAAGCCCTTCTCAAGTTTGGCATGAAGTTTTACTTTGCCATGGAGTAGAAGCTCTTCCTTTTTTAAGACAGTTGGGATGGCGAGAATTCTCTTATCATCTTCTCTTTCACTTCCCAGACCTACCATTCAAACCACTAAGGTCATCTTTTGACTCTTTCCCATGGGAAGGGGATGTTGATGCCCTTAAGTCTTGGCAGACTGGGAAAACGGGATACCCCTTGGTGGATGCGGGGATGAGAGAACTCTGGCATACGGGAGGAATGCACAATCGGGTTCGTATGATTGTGGCATCATTCCTTGTGAAACACCTTCTCCTTCCTTGGCAGAAAGGAGAAGAGTGGTTTTGGGATACTCTCGTTGATGCGGATCTTGCCAACAATGCGGTCAGCTGGCAGTGGGTTGCAGGATGTGGGGCGGATGCAGCTCCTTATTTCCGCATTTTTAATCCCTCTCTTCAAAGTCAAAAATTTGACTTCAAGGGAACTTATATCAAGCAATGGGTACCAGAGCTCCAAACTCTGGATTCTCCTTATATTCATTCTCCTTGGCAAGCCCCTCCTGAAGTTTTAGAAAGGGCAGGAATTAAGTTGGGAACGACCTATCCCTTTCCTATCGTTGATCATGCTTTTGCTCGGAAGAGAGCATTGGGAGTTCTTCAAAGTCTGTCAGTTTAACAACTTAGGTTTGAAGGAATATAATTCACCATCTATATTGTAAAAAAAGACATAATATTTTCTAAGTGGGATTTTTTTTGGTTTTTTTATAACTTTACGTGGCAAAAAATACTTAATATGCCGTTTGCGAAACAGCCTTTAATAATCTCTCTGATCTGTATCCTCAGGTAAGGAGAATCCCCTCTGAAAAGAACCATAGGAACGTTCAATACAGTAGAAATTGCGACTTTTTTCTTCCTTCTTTAATTGTTTTCTCCTTTGATATAGATAACTCACCTTAACAACGCAATATTTTATAGTAAGCTATGGATTTAATAATAGCTTCTGCGAAGAGATCCTATGGCTTACAGCATAGATTTTCTTGGTTCAATAAAAAAGCATATTGAATACGCAAAACAGCTGAGTGGAAGCATAGACCAATAAATCTCAAAATATTCTGAAGTTTATTATCTTTTAAAAATTGACAGCATATTATTTATTGCTTAAATATAGATTGTTATTTTTTTTGTGAGGTTATAGTGAAGTACATTTTCAAAAGTTTTCTTTTCTTATGTTGTTCTTTATCATTTTGTTTTGCAGGAGTTAAAGAGACCTTTAGGCAAGAGTTTGAGGCTAATGTTATAAAATTGAAATCCTTGCATGAACAGATAAGTCATTTAAAGGAAGCAGACTACGAGACCTATTTTGGACGAAGCGTTAAAAGACCAAATCAAGCTGAAAAAGCTAAACATTTGTTGTTTTGCTCTCAAAGAGGTGCACGTTACTATTTTGAGGAGAGTGCCTCCTGGAATTTAGTGGCCAGCGGATTTAGTGAAGAGGAGATGCTTAGCCAATTATCCTTTAAGCTCTACTGCATTCATGTGCCTCTCCTCCAGAACTTATATGATGAAGTTGCTCGTGTCGCGCACATTGAACCAACTGCACCTTATCTTAATGATCTTGAGCAATGTATTAAAGCTGTTAATATTTTCCCCACATATTTTTCTGATCAGATCGAAGCTACTTTTGCCCTTTTTTTAAAAGTTAAGCCCAACGGTAAAGATGGTTTGTTAACGAACTACTCTGTACATTTAAATGAAAATGATTGGTTTTTGATACAACGGCGACAAATACGTAACATTCTGAATAGGCTTAATCTACTTGATGTAGAAAAGCTTTCTTTACCTCAAGCTTATAAAGAATCCCTGCAAGGTGAAATTGTAGAAATACAAAGATTTTATCCAACTCTTTTAAGAAAACCAGTATATTCTAATAAAATCAAAGCCATACAATCCATAGACTTATCAACGTCACCTAAAACTTATCGACCCCACAGATGGATGCTTAATCCAGCCAAACTCTCTCATGCCTTAAGAGTTGCGTTTACTCCTTTAGATATGGTCTTCTCGACCGCTTCCTCCCCCGATGAAATTTTTTTATCGCCTGAAGAAAAAACTCTGAATGCTCTCCTACTTGACAACATGTTAGAGAGAAAAGCTTCCGTATTTTCGTCTGAAAGATCTCTCCCTTCCCACCCTATAAAAAAGCCGCAAAAGGGGCAAAGACGACTTAAACAAAGGGCTCCTGCGAAAACTATGATTGGAACATCAGCAACACCGGAGGTAAAAAAGCTTGGTGTCGATACTCTCTCTCCAACGGCAAGCGATCCTTCAAGTCTTCAAAGCCTTGTGAATATAGATGGCAGTACAAGTGATATAGGAAGTTCAGAGTCATTTGCGGCCCTATCTATAAGTAGTGGGCCTGCAAATTTCCATGCATCTACAGTTGGAGAAAGCCATCCTCTTTCTCTCTCAACAGAAAGTCGTGCGGCTTCAAGTTCTTCAAGCTCTTCAAGTTCTTCAAGTTCTTACGATCCTGTGAGCGTAATGGATGGTCAAGGAAATTTAGAAACTGAAGATTCTTGTGCATTTGTACGAAAATGGCTAGCGGACATCAGAAAGACGAGCCAATCACAAGATGGTGCCTTTGGAATTTTCGCAAAAGCAAGAGAGCTTGACTCTATGATTGTAAAACACCCTGAACTTATTGAACAAGCGCAGCAAGCAACGGCGAGTCTTGCCACAAGACTACAAGTGTTCGAACAAAGTTCTGTAACAAAACCTCTTTCTCACAGAGTTTCAGTAAGTTTAGAATCAGATTTTATATATTTTATGGAAACACCCTTATGCTATCTGAAGTCTTTACGCTTTGGGTTTGTTAATGCCCTTTTTGAAAAACTGGGCATTAAAGTTGACCAGGATAGAGATGGATCTCGCATACACTTTTCTTTTAAAAATAATAAAATATCTATTCACCTGCATGATAAACACAATGGCGAACTTGATGGTGGGCGTATAAGCTCTCTTCGAAAATTTCTTATCGATTGTCGATTCATGATAGACGAAACGCGAAGCCTTGTGACGCAAAAATCAGTCAGGGGGAGACGATAAGACCAATCAAGACGATATAATAATACAACGTCTTTCGTCTGTGTATGAGAATAATAATACCTTATTCTGGAGGGATCGTCTTGTGAGAGGGCTGCGATAAAAGAGCATCCTTTTCCTCAAAAATTTCGGGTACGAGGCGAATCATCACTTGGCTTTTGGGATAAGTTTTTCGTACCTCGGTCTCAACTTCATCTGCGATCTGATCTGCTTCTTGTAGAGATAGGGTTGATTTCATGACCAAGTGTAGCTGAAAGAATTGCTGTAACCCAGAACTGCGGGTTCGCAAATCTCTTACATCGAGAACTTCAGGGTGCGATTTAAGGATGTCCATAATTTTGGCTCTTTCTTCATCTTTGAGCTCTCGATCCATCAAAACGTTAAAGGCTTGTATCATAATTTGACAGGCGGTCCAAAAGATATAAGCGCCAATAAACAATCCAAAAATGGGATCAATAAGGTTTATTTGGAAAAATTCCGCACTAAACAAAGAAACAATGACAGCCATATTAATCAGCAGATCAGACCGATAATGAAGCATGTCTGCGGCAATAGCTTGAGATCCCGTTTTTTTGACAACATAGCGCTGATAGGTCACTAAAAAGAGTGTTATCACAATGGCGGCTACCATGACCACAAGACCAATTCCTGTTGATTCAATGGGTTCGTGGGTGATAAATCGCTCGCGTGCTTCATACAAAAGCCAAAGGGACGATCCTCCAATGAACGCAGATTGACCTAAGGCTGCTAAAGATTCGGCCTTTCCATGGCCAAATCGATGTTCTGCATCTGCCGGTTTTAAGGCATGATACACCGCAATCATATTCACGAAAGAAGCAAAGGCATCGAGCAGAGAATCAATCAGTGAAGCTTGAAGGCTTACGGAGTGTGTGCTCCACCAGCCAAAGAATTTAAGCAAAATTAAGAGCCCAGCTATGGTCACTGAAGCATAACTTGCCCATTTAATGATGCGTGCATCATGAAGATCGATCGGTGTGATATTCATAAAACCTTATTCTACCTGTTTACCTAGAGCTTCGTGGATAATACCATAAGAGTCAAATGCTAAGGTACATCATTCTCCCCATTGATCAAGAGCCATATTCAAAGTATTATTTGTTGATCATAAGGTTTTAAGTATTGATTTTCTTATGAATGTGATTGTTAATAAAGGAAAATGAAGATGAAAACAAAAGTTATTGCGGCTTCCCTTATTGTTGCGAGTCTTGCGACAGGCTGTGAAAATCCCAAACAAGCTATTGGAACTGTCGGAGGGGGTGCTTTAGGAGCCTGGGCCGGATCAACGATTGGTAAAGGTCGTGGGAACGTCGTTGCGACAGCTGTAGGAGCTGTTGCGGGTGCACTTGCAGGCGGATACATTGGTCAACAACTTGACCAAGCCGATAAAGCACGTGCTGAAAGAAATTGTCAAATGGCTCTTGAGAGCAGTCCTATTGGCAAAACAGCGACATGGAGAAATCCTGATTCGGGTAACTCAGGGTCCGTCACGCCCACCCGTACTTTTGAAAATAATGGATTAAGTTGTCGCGAATATACCCAAACGGTTGTGATTGGGGGAAGACAGCAACAAGCTCATGGGACAGCTTGTCGCCAATCCGATGGATCATGGCGACTGATGTAAGGCTGATTACGTCATTTAAGTTTACGTTTCTGGATTGCTTTGTCGGGACTTCGTCCTTCTGCGCAATGATGAGCATATTGTTTTTAAAAATAAAAAATTGTCATTGCGAGCGGAGCGTAGCAATCCAGAATACTATTTTTTCTTAATTATTTTTTGTAAAGAGTATAAGGCTGATTTAGAGTTTTAAATCGATCAGGGCCAATCTCATAAAGAAATTGTGTAGACCCCGAGAACAAAATTTAAGAGCAGAGCAAGAGAACTATCTTATGAGTTATATCTTACAAAATTTTCGTTACAGAACCTAATCTCTCTTTGTGTCACTTCAGGGGGTTAAACATTTTTCCTGAGGCGATCTTGCCAATTCGATCTAACATCTTGAAAGATAATGAATATATAAGTATTTTTGGCCATTTAGAGTCAATTTCTTGGGCTTTTCTTCCTCTTTCTGGTATATTGAAAATTGGGAGACATGCGCATGGATAAGGTTTTTCAGGACTTGGGGTTGGTGGCCGACATCACGTCAGGAAATCTTGTTGCGCGTTCACCCATTGATGGGCATGAGCTGGGACGTGTTCACAAAACGCCCCCGCAAGGTGTTAATCAAATAATTATGAAGGCCACGCAGTCATTTGCGGTGTGGCGCCTTGTTCCTTCTCCTCAAAGAGGAGAGCTTATTCGATTATTTGGTGAGGAACTGCGTGCGCATAAAGAGTCTCTGGGCAGGCTTGTGACCTTAGAGACCGGTAAAATTCTGGTCGAAGGTCAAGGCGAAGTGCAAGAGGTGATCGATATGTGTGATTTTGCCGTGGGGCTTTCACGTCAGCTGTATGGATTGACCATGGCGTCAGAGCGTCGGGCTCATCGGATGATGGAAACATGGCATCCCCTAGGTCCCATTGGAGTGATCACGCCTTTTAATTTTCCTGTCGCCGTATGGGGGTGGAACTTTGCTCTCGCCCTTGTCTGTGGAGATTCTGTGGTGTGGAAGCCTTCTGAAAAAACGCCGTTAACCGCCATCGCTGTTGCAAAACTTTTTGAACGAGCGGTAAGGCGGTTTGGCAAAGCCCCTGATTGTCTTTTACAAATCGTTCAAGGAGAGGGTGATCTCGGCAAAATTCTGGCTGAAAGTTCGGATCTGCCTTTACTATCGGCAACGGGAAGTGCTCGCATGGGGAGGGCTGTCGGAACAGCGGTAGCTACCAGGTTGGGCCGCTGCCTTCTAGAGCTTAGCGGGAATGCGGCTATGATCTTGACACCTTCTGCTGATCTAGATCTTGCTGTGCAAGCAATTTCTTTTGCAGCATTCGGAACAGCGGGGCAACGCTGCACATCCCTAAGACGCTTGATTGTTCATGAGTCCCTTTATTTAGGTATCTTAAAACGTCTTCAGGATGTTTATACCAACGTGTGTGTTGGAAATCCGCTGGATCCTCAAACCCTAATGGGGCCTTTGCTGGATCAGCAAAGTTTTGAAGCGATGCAAGTTGCGCTTAGAAAGGCTCAAGAGCAAGGAGGAAAAGTGTTTGGCGGAGAACGTATTCTTCAGGATAAATATCCTGAGGCTTTTTATGTTCGACCTGCACTTGTCCAACTTTCAGAGCAAACAGAAATTGTTCGTCAAGAAACCTTTGCTCCCCTTCTTTATGTCATGCCCTATGTTGTTTTCGCCGATGCTCTTGAGATGCATAACGATGTTAGTCAAGGTCTTGCCTCTTGTATTTTTACCAATGATATACGAGAAGCCGAAATCTTTCTTTCAGCCTCTGGCAGTGATTGTGGCATCGCGAATGTCAATAGTGGACCAAGTGGGGCAGAAATTGGTGGTGCTTTTGGTGGAGAAAAAGCAACGGGTGGGGGACGTGAGGCGGGAAGTGATGCCTGGAAAAACTATATGCGCCGCGCGACGAATACGATCAACTATTCTTATGATCTTCCTTTAGCCCAAGGGATTCACTTTGGGGGTGGGCACACATGAGCCTCTTTCACTGGGAAGATCCATTTTTGTTTGAAGACCAATTGAGTTCTGAAGAAAAACTGATTCGCGATAGTGCGCATCGGTATGGGCAAGATAAGCTTATGCCGCGTATTTTAGAGGCCAATCGTCACGAAACCTATGATTTGGAGATCTTTCAAGAACTTGGCAAGCTGGGTTTTTTAGGAATGACGGTTCAGGGGTATGGCTGTGCAGGAAGTACCTATATCGCTTATGGACTTGTTGCGCGAGAACTAGAGCGGGTGGATTCGAGCTATCGTTCACTTTTAAGCGTTCAATCGTCCCTCGTCATGCAGGCAATCTATAGATATGGGGATGAAGAGCAGAAGCAAAGATATCTCCCTGCCTTGACCAAAGGAGACCTTATTGGGTGTTTTGGTTTAACCGAACCCAATCATGGTTCTGATCCAGGAGGTATGGAAACGTCTGCGAAAGCGCAAGGGAAGGGGTGGGTGTTAAATGGTTCTAAAACCTGGGTTACCCATAGTCCGATTGCTGATGTTTTTATTGTGTGGGCCAAAGAAGGGAAATACATTCGTGCCTTTCTTTTAGAGAAAGGGATGGCAGGTCTTACAACACCTAAAATTGAGGGAAAATTTAGTCTAAGAGCTTCTCCCACAGGTGAGATTGTTCTCAATAATGTCGTCGTGACGCGCGAGAATCTTTTGCCAAAAGCGGTGGGATTAAAAGCAGCAATGGAGTGCTTGAATGAGGCGCGTTATGGCATCGCTTGGGGAGCTCTGGGAGCAGCTGAATTTTGTTGGCATCAAGCAAGGCAATATGTTTTAGACAGGTCTCAATTTGGGCGGCCTCTTGCGGCGAATCAATTGATTCAAGCAAAGCTTGTGCACATGCAAACGGAAATTTCCCTTGCAACCCTTGGTGTTTTACGGATGGGGAGGTTGCAAGATGAAGGTCGATGTTCGCCTGAACTTATTTCGCTCCTCAAGCGAAATAACGCCTGTAAAGCCCTTGAAATTTCTCGCATGGCTCGTGATATGCTTGGCGCGAATGGCATTTGCGATGACTATCATATTATTCGTCATTTGATGAATCTTGAAACTGTGAATACCTATGAAGGGACCTATGATATTCATACCCTGATTTTGGGCCGGGCTCAAACGGGGATTGCGGCTTTTGGGGGATGAATATCTTTAGAGAATTTTCTGACTGCACTTTTAATCCACAAAATAACTTATGAAGCAATGCACGAATCTTCATCTATAGTACAGGCAAATGTCTCCAGAATACCCAAGCCCTCTAATAAGATTTTTAGATAGCTTCTGTATTTTTCAATAAGATCTTCTCCCTCTAAGTGGATACCAAGAAATTCTGTACTATCAACAAGATTTTTGTATTGCTCAACGCTATTAAAGCTATTAGGAACTGGAATGATTTCAGAATTAGTAGCCCTCTTTGCCCAAAGTTTTAACGTGTCGATTCTATATAGAAGATAATCCAGCGGTAGCGGAACTTGTGACTCGTGAAATACATGGAAAAAAGCAATGTCGAACCTGTTAAGCTCACTGATATCGAGCCTAGCATTTTCTAGATTTTGAAGCATGGTTGCCATTTGCTTTGCATTAGCTAGCGCATCATCTTGCTCAAGAAAACGGTATTTTTTCCAATGAATGTTATCATGAGTCCAGGCATCGCAGGGTGGAAAGGCTATACCATAATCAAAATTGACCAGAGCATCTGTGGGTACAGCTGAAAAATCAAGATAAGTCGCAATTTGATGTCCATCTTGTCGAAAAAAACTCCAAGACTCTCTCAAAACTGAAAGTGGAAAAGCACCCGTTGGAGATATTATTGGCATGACAAAACCATGGGACTTCCTCCAAGTGTTTCTAGAATCTGACTCCACGTATTCTTGAAAATTCTGATCAATATTATGTTGTTTCAAGTATTTCATCAATTCGTTAATGCCCTCGGGTCCCCTTAAAATATTTTCCCCGTACTCATTTGCTAGTGCATGCTTTTGAGATTCAGGAGAAGTTGATAGCAAATAAACCCAGACCTTTCCAATCCAATTTAAATCACTTATACTCATGCTGCTATTCCATTTAGCTTTTAAGGCTATTCCATGGAGATAATTGATGGAATCCTGAATCATGTCGTTGTTTGAGCGACTGACAATGCTTTTCTCTATAAATGATTTATCGGTTTGATAAAGAGGCCAGAGTAAATCTGCGGAAGGAACACGAGTATTGATGGTCATGTCTGGATTTATTTTTAAAACTTCTTTCAGAATACAAAGCCGAGTTTTTGCTTCCACATATCCTTCTTCTGCTGTTGGCATACTATAAACCGAATGACCATTTTCTATGGTTTCTGATGGATTAAATCCTAAGGATTGAAGGGATGTCCCTGCTGATTTTAAATCATCTTTGAAAGGAATGTCTCGAGGGGATCTGAGTGTAGCTCGTGATGACTGTTCATTTTCGGAAAAATCTCCCTCGGATTCAACCATAGCAAAAACATTACCGGTTGATAAAAGAGTTGTCAAAATCAGGGTGGACGTTAGACTTTTAAATTTAACCATTGCACTCTCAATTATAAAAACAAATTATATAAATATAAAAAACTCATTATTTTCTGAAAATAGTAATAAAATTTATCTTTTGCAATATTTTTTATTGTACTACGGGATGATTTTATGAGCGGAGTGAGGGATGCAATTATAAATTCTCTTGAGGAAGGGGCTCTTTTTCAGAGTGGGTTTGTTGTGATCAATGAAGACATCATAGCGTGGGTTAACGATACTATAAATGCTTTGACTCTTGGTGGCGTAGCAGCAGCTTCTTCTGATCCTACCCTTTAGGGGGAGGTTGAGAATTCTAAGGGTGCCAATTCTAACGCAATTAGTGGATTATTGAGATGAACTGTCATCGCTATGACCCAAAAGCAACAAATGTGAAACTCTAACTATCAGTTTCAAGAGAATCAGACTTATTATAGTATCGGGGTCTAATTAAAAACTTCCACCAAGCAAGGCGGTGGAGGATAAGGATAAATAAGACCAGGATCGTCCCTTCGGCGGCTAAGATATAAAATCCATAAGCACTAGCCATCCCTATGCCGGCTGTAGCCCACAAGGTTGCAGCTGTGGTCAGCCCCGTTGTCTTCCCTTCGGTTTTGAGAATGATGCCCCCACCGATAAAGCCTATACCGGAAACAACTTGTGCCGCAATACGCGAAGCATCGTTAAGAATGTGGTCTGAAATGAGGCTGAATATACAAGCGCCAACGGAGACGGCCATATATGTTCTTGCGCCAGCTGCTGATCCACTTATCGCTCTCTCCCAGCCTATAATGCATCCTAATAGGGTAGCATAAGCAAGACGCATCGACATCAGTAATTCGAGTTCCCAATCCATGTTTTTTCTCATGTTTTTTGCATGTGAATAATTCTTGCATACAAGCTTGGTATTTTCAACAAATGTCTGTAAAAACTAAGGAGGGAAGTGATTTTCAGGCGCTTGCTTCTTTGTTTCCAAGTTTTTGATTTTATAGTAAATTTATTTTAAGGACGTACTATTTTATAGTAATATATGGATCTAAAATAACGCTCCTATATGCCGAGCGTAATGAGGAAAAAAGACAGAAGTTTTTGACGGAAATAAAGGCTTTAGATCCGGAGGAAATTATTTACATGGATGAGTCAGGGATTGATTCATCTTTGTGCAGAGATCTAAAGGAAGCCATTTTCGAAAGGTTTCCGCGCTTTTGCCTTGGAAAAATTTCCAAGCGATAGCGAGATCATAAGCGGAATCGCCGATTGCAAGTCCTCCAAAATCAATGACAGCGCGCAACTTTCTTGTTTGTACAAGTAAGTTGCCAGCGCTGACATCGCCATGAACCCACACTGGCGATCTTTTTCCCACGTCGTCTCAAGCGCCCTTTCCCAGAGCTCGGTTGCAGCATTGACATCGATTTTGTCCTTTAGAGCGGCGATTGCCCGTCGTGTTTCATCATCATAAGTCGCAAGCCCTCCTATACAAGAAAAACTATGTTGGCTCGGCAAGGATCCATCTGTCGTGTCGATGTGTTGGAGAGCGATGAGAAAGTGGGCGAGATGGGTTGCGAACTCACACAAATCAGCTATGGGAGCAATAGCTGCCATGTCTCCCTCAATCCAACGATAAATGGACCATCGCCAGGGGTAACTCTCACCAGGTTCTCCCATTGCCAAAGGCGTGGGAATGGGAAGTAGAAATAAAGCATTTCTGGCCCTTTTTAACTCGAATGGAAGCCGAACCTCTTATATAGTCTTCTCAGCTATTTGTGCAACAAATCCTCGCTTTGATGAACGATCTCGTCAACGACACGCACAAGCGGTGCGGTGGCGTCGATGATAATACCGTTTTTCGGAATATCTTCTTTCGTTTGATGCAATTGCGCAATGAGTACTCGTTCTGTTTGTTTTCCGCCCCACTCATCTTCCGGTCGCTCATCAAGCCGCCGGTTCAATGTGTCAAGATCGACCTCAAGGACAAAAACACCATCAAATAAATCTATGAACTTTGAAAAATTTCTAGAACCACCACAGAAAAATGTTACTCCCTCATCCTGGTTGGAGACTAAGGCTTTTACTTTATCTACATGCCAAATATGGTGCTCGTGCGTGAAGCCATCCGTCGGTTTACCAGTGTCAGGGTCGCCTTGATAAGCCAATTCCTTATCACCATTAATGGCATGGTAGCCGCGCCGCTGCAATTCATTGCAGACCGACGTTTTGCCGGTGCTGGAAACGCCTTCAATCAGATAATTTCTCTTGCCCATCGCTAGATTATACCAACAACTAGATGATACAAACAATAACTCATACAACAGGAGATAAACTTTCTCCTTATGCCATATGTTCCATTGGAAAAGTTTTTACAGGTATTTTGGCATTACTCATGGTTAGAAATGGGATCATTTCAGAGAATGATTTAAACAGAATCCCCGTCCAACTTAATGAATTGGTTACAAAATCGCTTCCTTCTACAGTAAGAGAACAATTAAAATGCACCCATTAATGACTCATCAGGCAGGGTTGGGTAATTATTTAGGAGCCTATCTTACAGCCATATCTGAAGGCAAAACGCCTGAAGATTTTTTGCAATTTGCAGAAAGCAAAGTTTTTCCTATTAGTGAAGAAAAATATAGCAACCTTGCCTTATGTAGAGACTATGGCAGATCTACACGTGGAAAGAAGATAAAATCAGATATTTCAGGCAAGAAATCGGAACGCACCTCCCTTATTTCGGGTTGGTTTCATCAAGCAAAAGAGTTTGTGGCCTCTTACGTATTCAAGGGATATACAGACGCTACAAGATTCAATGAATGGCTAGAGAAATGCTTAATTCCTAACATGAAGACGGGGCAGACTTTGGTTCTGGACAATGCTTCCTTTCACAAGGGCAAAAAAACCAGGGAGTTGATTGAAGCCGCAGGATGTAAATTATTATACCTGCCTCCTTATTCACCTGATTTCAATCCAATCGAAAAACAGTGGGCTACTTTAAAAAGGAATTACAGAACTTTTAAGCATAGAGTCTATGAACATCAAAACGCTATCGATGCTTCCTTCACTTAATACGATTATAATGTGTTTTTACTATAGCATAAATATATCGAGAGATTTTATTTTTCATATTACCAATTTTTTAATATAAAAACAGATATCATAATGATATATATTAAATTTCTGTTTTTATATTAAAAAAGAATTTAATAATTATTTGTCTTATTTTAAGATATTAATTTTCTTCTTAAATTTTAAGCAACTCAGATAAAAAGATATTAGTTAACGGGGTGTGCAGCTCTTTTAGGATGTAATGGCGTCGAACGGGAACAAATTGATAGTGAAAAAACAACAGGTATGAGCAAGGATTTTGCGGTCGACTTTAGCTGCTAGAGGTTTATAGCCGAACGTTTTTGAGATTACGAAAATATACTATGTGAAAAAAGGCCTTGGGAAAGCATCTTCCTCATTGAGCAGCAGATGCAGACGTTAAGAGGATAACGAACATATTAAAGCATAATTCAGTCTGCCTTTTGAGCCTGAGGTGTTCGCTTCACAAGAGAAAGAAAGCGAGAACATGTACCGACAACACCTCTTTTAAGACTAGAGGCAGCTAAGGACCAGTCTAATTTGCTAGTCCAGGTGGGAAAATCTGTTGCAAGAGTGGTTATTCCCCTCATTCCAAGGTACGAAATCACAACAACTGTAGCAGGAGGTCCAGCAAGCTCAATATAAGAGTCCATAAAAATATTAGGAATATGTTGATGAGAATAATAAATACAACCAGCTAAACAGATATCTACAACACCATTACGAATACCTCGCAACAGAGTCCTTTGGTTCTCCTGCAATCGAGAGCCTCTAAATATATTATATTCTTCATTAGCAGCAGAAATAAATTTGCGAGTCCCACTAAATACTAAAGCTTTACCAAAGACTTTTAAGGTTGTTGGAGATAAGAGGTCGTAATCATACTCTCGTGAAGTGTTTTTTGACCCTAAAGAGGGAACGTGTCGCGATGCCATAACCAAAGTTCCACCCATCATCATTTCTGTAAATCCTAGTTTTAACTGTTGCCTAACTATTGGTGGCTCAGTATTACTGAAATCCTCAAGAAGGTGGATTTGCTCTATCGCGTATACATCGCTTAATGTAAAGAGAGTTAATAAAAGGGAGAGACTCTTTTTGTAAGCCATTTTCATCTTTAACCTGATACCAATATATTAAGATTACTTTGTTGCTTCTATCTGAATTCAAATCAGATGTCAATATATACGGGCTACGCAACTCTTTTAGGATGTAATAGCGTCAAACGGGAGCGAATTGATAGTGAAAAAACAACAGGTATGAACAAGGATTTTGCCTCTGACTTTAGCTTGAAAGATGCCAGAGATCTTTGGCTTTGATGGATTGGACCTGAAATCGATCTGCTAGTTGAGAAATTACCGTTTCAATAGTTCTACGGATGCTTATGATCTGTTGAACCCATTTTTTGGGTTGTGTATCAACCATGTTGTTCCTCAGAGGTGTTTGCAAATCTAGCTCATGATCTCCCAGTTCTTCTTTTAGGCTGGGACGCATGAGACCCTTATCGGCTATCATTAATCCTTTGTAATTGTGAACAAGTTCTGGAAGAACATCTCGCTCGTCAATATTAGCTGCCGCTATTTCGTAGGATAAAATGAGACCACTTGTGTGGGTCACGAGATGACTTTTAAACCCAAAATATTTTTGGTCTTTCGTAGCGCAATAACCGAATGCTGCCTGTCCCAAAAAGGGATTTTTATGGCGTACACGCTTGCTATGGCAAAGGGGGATCGGGAAGCCATCAAACAGAAATAAGATTACAAAAAGGCATGATCATGTTGACAAGATGCAGACGGAGTTGCTCTTTCACATGCCATAAATTAGCACACTGTCGTGTAAAAGTTGTACGGTCCCCGAGCTTAGGAAACCACGCCAACCACTGGCGCTTAAAATAGTCATAAATTCTCTTATCTTTCCCTAAACCTAGATATTCACACACAATTTCCATCGTAATGACCTCTGCATCCGTTAGCTTTGGCTGAAAACCTCCTTTGCGAATGCGACCGACCGTCTTCAAAAAATTATCGACAATCAAGTAAAATATGAATCATAAAATCTTCTAAGGACATGGTTCCTCTGAGTAATGAAAGTTTAGACAACCCTTATTTAATCAGAAAATCATGCCTCCTTCTATCATATCCTAAAAGAGTTGCACACTTCGTTACGTAATAAAACTTGAGGATCAAAAACTCCTTGGGAGTGAATATAGAGCTTCATTTTGTTTTAAGAATGAGTACATTTATTCTCAGTTATGCTGTAAAAAACAGCTTAGCTCCTAGTGAAATGAGAGCTCCGCCTGTGATGCGCTCAACCCAATGGCCAATAGAGTTAAATTTTTCCCGGGTTCGTTTTCCAGATAAGAAAAAAGCGACAAAACTAAACCATCCCAAAGTTTCAATAAAAACAATACATAAATAGAGTATCATTATGCTTAAAGGAGTGGTTGGAGATAGAAAAACTGAGAATAAACTCATAAAAAATAAAATAGATTTGGGATTAAGGGCATTGGTTAAAAAGCCAGAACGAAGGGCGGAAAGGGCTGAGATATCACGGGTGTGATGTAAGGTCTCTAAAGTGAGAGCTGTTTTCTTAGCTTTAAGACCTTTATAGCCAATATAAAGGAGATAGCAGGCACCCCCATATTTCACCCCAAGGAATAGCCACGCATTTTGGGTAATGATTAAACCTAGCCCAAACAGGGTATAGGAGACATGGACCAAAGATCCGAGAGCGATGCCTAGAGCTGTCAAAAGGGCGGTCTTGCGGGAGTAAATCAAGCTATTCTTGACAATGACAGCAAAATCCGGTCCTGGGCTTATCAGAGCAACCATAAGTAATCCAGCTAAACTTAGCGTAGGGGCTAGATAATCGAGAAAATGAAGTCCCATAGAAAATTCCCTCACTATCGGATATTTTTTGAGATTTGAGGAAAGATATTAAAATCAAATATAATTTTTGAGATCTTTAGTCTGATAAAAACAAGAGATAAGAAAAACTATGGATCTCAATATCCTTCTCTCACAGTATCAAAGCCTATTACCGTGGAATAAATCAAGGTTAAAATGCTTTGTTTAAATGATTTTAAGCCTTATTATCTCCAGCAGTGTACAACAACATAAGTGTTCTCTTGGCTTTGAGGGAGCAAGCAAACAAGACTCTATCTGCCGTCCAATTCGAAACTTCCTTGGCAAGTTCACTTTTGACGCAAGCGATATGGCGTGATCCTTCGTCGATATTTGTGAGCTTAAAGTCCCACCTCATCTTGCAATAGACCGCACAAACTGGAAGTTTGGGTATGTTGATATAAATCTTCTGGTTTTAGCCCTCGTCGTCTCGGCTCTTGCTTTGACTTTTTTAGTAGGCCAAAGAGAAGAAGCCTCTTTTTCAACTCCCTACAAAAAATCTATTCAGTTTCCTGCATTCTCAACATTTAGACGAGGATTTGACTGCCTCAGAAAACTTTTAATCCAAGCAAAAAGTGAAGATTTTTCCTTGCTCTCTCACTTACTTCTACCACTTATGCTCTGTGATCTTCATTCGAGTTCTCAAAAAATTTTTTGATAGTGAAATATAAATTATAATACAACGAGTTAATATTTATCTCAAGGGAGGTTAATAATTAATAAAACGTTAACGAGTACCAAATATAATGCAAGGGCAATCCATACAAAACTAAAGAAAATTCAAATCAGAACCTTATTGTTGTATGTTCTCAGAACCTCGCCATTAACAAAGGGGCTTGATGTCGCTAACAACTAGAAAAAAAGGAAGTCAACCATGATTAAAAATTATCTTAAAGGACCTAAAATTTTTTTCCTCTTAGTTATCTGCGCTGTGGGAAGTAACATGGGCCCCCTATCCGCAGCTAATCAGTGTTTGGATGCAGATTCGATTCGAAGCGCGTTCAAAACTGCTAAAGATGAGTTTGGGTGGAAATATGTTGCTCCTCTCCTGCATTTCAGCATGAAGATCAACTCTCAAAACTATTTGAGGGTTCTCAATCCTGACGGAATTAGCGTTGCAACAACCCAGAACGCCGACGGAAAGTGTCATCATGCATTGACTTTTTCTGGCTTGCTTATCGGGAACTGTAATTTGACTAAATCTGACCTTTACGAAGCATTGGCTAAGCTATACAAAGCGGGTATTCATAAAACTGAGCAGGGAAAGAGCATTCAGCTGCAAAACCTCAGTCCTGACATGGTCATTCTGTCAGAAGCTCAAAAAAGTGATGACCCTGGGTTATGTAGCTACAATTTGTCAGTTATGGGTACACCGCATGAGGAACTCTAGTTGGGCGAGCTAAATAACTTATTCCTTGGTTGTCATCCTGAAAAGCTCTGAAAGGGCGGGTTCAGATTTCTTTGATTCATGAGATCCTGAGTCCATTTCTAGGGTAAAAGCCAGGATCATTGAAACACACCATGGCGTTGGGTAAAAATATTTGACTCAATATTTGGTCAAATATATCTACAGATTTTATAGGCGTTAGCTAACTGTCGGACAATTTATTTAAAATGAGACCTAATAGTGAAGAGATGGGAGCGCTGAGTGAGGAAGAAGAGGGCTTCGTTTTTGGCTTGAATCAAGAATTTTCTAAGAAAGTCGAATCTTTCCTCAAGCCTCAAAAATAGTCCGGTAGTGAGGAAGCTTCCTATATTATTTGATAAAATACTTATTATTGAGCTGTAAAATATTTAATTTAATAATATTAAAAGTGTGTGGCGTAAGAAATCATATTTTTTAAATTTAAACTCATCCTCATTTTTAGGTAGATTGATTAGAAAAATTTTAGCGGCAACTTTGATAAAAATTTGATTTTTTGTGTATAATGTATACATTCCTGTCATGCGTGCATTTATTTATTTTAGAGAGACCTTCTTTGCAAGAATTTATTGAAACATGGGGATACGTTGCTGTTTTTTTAGGATCCTTGGTTGAAGGGGAATCCGTTATTTTTGTTGCAGGGTTCCTGGCCCATGAGGGATACTTATCCCTTCATATGATTATTCTTGTTTCATTTGTGGGGACTTTTTTTGCTGATCAAGCTCTTTATTTCGTCGGTCGGCGTTATGGCAATTCAATTATAGATAAATATCCTTCGATAAAGCCGAAGGCCGATAAGGCTTTTCTTTTGCTTAGACGCTATGACACTCTTTTTATTCTAAGTTTTCGTTTTATTTATGGAATTCGTATCATTAGTCCCGTTATTATTGGCAGTAGCGGCGTGGGAATTAAACGATTTCTGATTTTAAATTTTATTGCGGCTATTATTTGGTCTGTGGGCTCTTGTGTTGCCGCTTACTATTTTGCTCACCTTATCATGGATCAACTACACCTCCTTCCCAAAATTATTCTAGGTCTTGCTGTGATTGGAGGTGGAATTTGGTATTTCGTTTTCAAAGGGCGTAATAAGAAAGTTTAAGCTGATTTAAAAGGAGTTGTAAATGTCTCATCGGTATCCTGTAAATTGGGCAGAGTTTTATCGTAATGCTTGTGCCCTTGGTTGGCGGCTCAATCAAGGACAAGTCTGGAAGGGCCTTATTGCCATCACACGAGGAGGTTTGGTGCCAGCGGCAATTATTGCGCGAGAGTTAGGGATTCGAAAGATCGATACCATTAGTATTGTAAGCTATGATGAAAATGAAAAGCAAACGCAACCTATCATTCTTAAAGCGTGCCAAGTAGAGGATTTCGGTAAAGGATGGCTGGTTGTCGATGATTTGGTTGACACAGGAACAACAGCAAAAATTGTTCGAGATATGCTTCCTCAAGCGCACATTACGGCTATATATGCTAAGCCTTATGGCAAAGAACATGTGGATAGCTTTATGACAGAAGTCAGTCAAGATACATGGATTGTTTTTCCTTGGGAGGAAGAAATTTAACTATTTTTCAGCTCACTATCGGATATTCTTTTAAGATTTGAGGAAAGCTATTGAAATAAAACATAATTTTTTAGATCTTTGATTTTTCAAAAAACAAGAGATAAGAAAATCAATTCCTACAACTTCTAATATTTCCAAGTAAATCCAGCTAGAGCATAGAGTCCACTTGCTTCCATCTTAACGTCACGTGTGAGTCGATAATATGGTCCCGTTCCAGGATCTTTTTGTCGTGCTTTAAAACCATAAGCAATTTCTCCATCAAGAGCTAAACACGTTGTAATATTGACATTAAAACCAGTTGTTATAATATTTTTAATAAAAACGTGTGCAGCGGCAAATGCATTTTCAAATAAAAATTTGTCTCGAACAGGGGGCATAGAATATTGATATCCCAATCGAAATGTCCATATGTCGTTAATTTTGTGATTAATACCTGTCATAACTGCAAATGTATTTCGCCACCCAAATCCTCCATGAGTCGGTGTTTTGTTCGTGATTTTAGAAAGTTTCCAAAAATAGCCCGTAATATCTACAAGTAACTCAGTTGTTGGCAGAAAATTCCAGGTTAATCCTCCTCCTGCCTGCATGGGGAGTTCAATTCTGTGCGGCAACACATCTTGATAACTATCAAATTTTGTAAAATAAACCGGAGATGAAAGAGTTGCGCCTAATGAAAGCTGTGAAGATAAATTCCATTTTCCGCCAATACGTGCTCCAAGTCCTCCTGCCATTCGCAATCGATTATGTCCGCTTGTTTCTACAAAGGGATTTGTTGACTTTGCCAAATTGGTTTGAAAACCGGCTAGACCTAAAATAATACTTACGCCGTAAGATTGCCATGGAGTAGGTTGAACGGCAACTGTCAATGGCATCGTAAGAGCTGCAAGATTAAAACTCTTTGAAATGAGTGGCAATGCAGGAGAAATTATGTTTTTTTGATACCTTACAAATCCTCCTCCCCCTCCCCATGACAAGCTATTCATTCCACAACCTGAAACGATTTTATCGTTCAAACGGTGGGTGGCTCCGCCAAAGCTAGAGGGGAATAATTTATTTTCATTTGTAAGGGGATGTTTGTGGGCAGGGAGAACAGGTCCTCCTTGAGCCGTTAAAACATGACTTATAGTGGATTTGGATGTGTCAAATTTTTGCCTTTGATAATTAGCTCCCAGTGAAAAAGTTATTTGGTTGGGCACTTCCATAGCAAGTGCAGGGTTAAGATTTATGCTCGACGCATCTGTGATCTTGCCACCTGCTATTCCGGCTCCCCCCACACCCGCGTTAGAAAGCCCATTATATATGCCTAAAAATCCATTTGCTTGAATAGGCTGACTAATAATAAGTCCAAAAAAAGTAACAAGTATAGTAAATTTTATATTATTCATTGAATATCTTTTTTTGTTAAATTTTTTTACTACCGGGTAATCTTTTGAGGTTTGAGGAAAGATATTGAAATCAAAAATAATTTTTGAGATCTTTAGTTTTACAAAAACAAGAGATCAGAAAAACTATGGATCTCACTATCCTTTTTTCCCCCGTATCAAAGCCTATTACCGTGGAATAAATCAAGGATAATATTTTAGGTTTTATTATTTCTAGCAGTGTACAATACCATAGGTGCTCTCTTGGCTTTGAGCTTCTACCCTTTTTGACGTGTAAAATGGGTCTCAATAATTAACTTTTTTTTGGGCCCCTGAACATCATAGCGAAGTATAAACGTGTTCATATCTACAAAAGTATAAATGGCTTTATAGAGATCATGTTGGCACTGATGAGTTCCTATCGCTGAACAGTCATCAGGATTTTGTGAAAAAGTAAGGGTGTGAAGAAGATCTTGTTTTTTTTGAAGCGAACTAAAATAAACTTCAATGACTCCTTTATTTAAGCAATAGATGTATTCTTTATAAAATAATAATTTTTCTTGATGGGATGTTGTGAAAATTCCATCTTCACGATACAGAAATGTAGAGTTACGCTTAGAAATCAAGCTAAAAGTGGCCAATCCTGTCATGTCTCCAAACCCATTTGTTGAACGGTTTAAAGTCCACTTTCCTTCAAGGAAAAAAAATATTTTCTCAGATAAAATCATTATTCTTAAGTAATAATCAATTATAAACGCTTTTTCAACTTTTCCCTAGAGAAATATTAACCCTCTTTCCTTATAATAAAATTGAGTTAAAGAGACAAGATGAGATGAGAAAGGGTGACAGATGGCGGAAATCATTGATCTAGATTTCTATAGAAAGTTTCGAATTATACTACCAGTGCGCTCTCGTGCAACGGCTAAAAGAAAGCAAAGCGCGATTGTCCAAACGGTAGCGAAACGGTATAGAAGACGTCAAAGGATTGACCCCGAGTCAGTCATTAAAAAGAAAGAGTAATCTTTCCTTATATTCTGGGTTAAGTTGACAGTAACCCTACCCCGTAAGAGGTAGGGTTACTGTTTTAGAGGATCTGTTTAAAGTCGCATTAAAGAAGGGCCATAGGTTTTAAGCCACTTTCGATGAGAACGGTATGTGGGACAAAATTCTTCAACTACATGCCAAAACGCCTTGCTATGGTTCATATGAACCAGGTGAGCTGTTTCATGAATACATACATACTGAGCGACTTCAGGGGGTACTAAGATCAAACGCCAACTTAAGGAAATAGACTTTCGACCTGAACAACTTCCCCATCGAGAGCGGGTATCGCGAATCATTATTTTTTCAACTTTTTGTCCCAAGGCTTTAACAGATGTTTCTAAAAGCGGCGTTAGCTTTTCAACGGCTATTTTTTTGAAAAAATCGTAAAGATCTTTTTGAGTATAACGCTGCGGCAAGCGAAGGGTTTGACTCACCTTACAAAGGACCGGTTTTTTGCGCAGAGGATCAAGAATGCACTCAAAAACGTCACCATAGAGAGTTATTTTTTCTCCTGGAGAAATTGAAGGTGTTTCTGCGGCTTTTTGCAGCTGCCGTTCAATCCAAGGCCCACAGTGATTTAAAAAAGCTTTAATTTGCGGCTCTGCTGTCCGGGGAGGATGAGTCAAGATGAGGGTGGCATCCTTAAGGGAAAAGCGCAAAGAAAGCCGCTTAGCTCTTAAATTGGGAATATATTTTAAGGGAACATCCGTACCCGCACAGGTATAGGTTACTATTTTCATAAAATGATATAAAAGCCCTCTTATCCTGACGTCAATGTATGAATGACTTTTTCCTGTCCGAAAAGATAAAGGAGAAGTCGTGCAGCTTGGCCTTGAGGAGTTTGGAGATGGGGATCTTCGTGCAATAAAGTTTGGGCCACCTCGTGAGCTTTATCGAGAAGAGGTCCGCAGGTAAAAGGATCGGCAAGTTTATAGGAGGGCAAACCACTTTGTTTGGTGCCTAATATATCTCCTCCTCCTCTCAAAGCTAAATCTTTTTCTGCAATACGAAAGCCATCTTCGGTTTCTCGCATGATTTGAAGGCGTTGCCTGCCAATGTCTGAAATAGGGAATCCATATAACAAAAGGCAATGAGCTTCTTGATCTCCGCGGCCTACACGTCCGCGCAATTGGTGGAGTTGAGCAAGACCAAATTGTTCTGCGTGTTCAATAATCATCACATTTGCTGTTTTGACATCAATACCGACTTCAATAACGGTGGTTGCAACCAATACCTGACAAGGCCCCTTTGCAAAAGAAGTCATGACAGTGTCTTTTTCTTCGCTTTTTTGTCGTCCATGCACAAGACCTACTTTCTCTTCTCCCAAAAGAGCTTTCAGATGTTCATAACGATCTTTTGCTGCGGCAAGGTCTAATACCTCTGATTCTTCCACAAGGGGGCAGACCCAATAAACTTTATGACCTTGATCCAATAGACGTTTCAGACCTGCACAAACCTCATCCAAACGATTTAAGGCTAACACCCGGGTTTGGATTGGCTTGCGTCCTTGGGGTTTATCAGGAATATGAGATACGTTTAAATCCCCATAGGCGGTTAAGCGTAACGTGCGAGGAATAGGTGTTGCTGTCATAATCAAAACGTCTATAGCTTCTCCTTTTGCTGTTAGATTGACCCTTTGATCAACGCCAAAACGGTGTTGCTCATCAATGATCACAAAGCCCAAGTTTAAAAATTGTACCGTCTCTTGTAAAAGAGCATGTGTTCCTACAATCAGTTGAATCTTGCCGGTGGCAAGGTCTTCATAAAGAGTGGCTTTTTTCTTTTGTCGACTTGTAAGGAGCGCGATTTCAATGCCAATTTTTTCCCCCAAAGATTTTAAATTTTGAGCGTGTTGTTGAGCAAGAATTTCTGTAGGGACGAGAAACGCCACTTGATAGCCCGCTTCAATGGCGTGAGCACTGGCCAAAAATGCCACGAGTGTTTTTCCCGATCCGACATCACCTTGAAGAAGGCGTACCATACGAGTAGAGGAGGCCAAATCTGTCTCAATTTCTGCCAATGCGTGGAGTTGCCCGGGAGTTAAAGGGTGGCCAAAAGCTTTTAAAATATTTTCTTTTAAAGACCCTTGAGAAAAAATAGCCTTGCCCTTTGGCTGACTCTTACGAACAAGTCCGAGGGCGAGCTGATCGGCAAGAAGCTCATCAAAGGCAAGACGCTGCCGCGCAAGATCATATGGCTGGAGCTCACCTTCATTTTGAGGCGTATGAACTTTTTCCAAAGCTTTTCGCCAAGAGGGCCAGTCTCCTTTATAGGCAGGGGGGATCCATTCCGGTAATTCGGGTGCACGTTTTAGAGCCATCTGCGTTAGTTTTTGGGCTTGGCCCTGAAAAAAGCCAGCAGTGAGAGGATAAAGAGGGCTTTTTTCTTGCCAATAGGTCGCAGCTTCAGCGGGAACAACTCGTTCAGGGTGGGTCATTTGCCATTGTCCAAAAAATCGGTCTACTGTTCCGCAAACAAGACGTTTTTGACCGATAGGTAAACGCGTTTCAATGGTTTTTGGGTAAGCCTTAAAAAAGATAAGGGTTAATATTTCTCCTTCCGTTTCACAAATAACTTTAAAAGGAGTCTGAAGTCCTTTAAGCGGTGCTTCATACGCCACAATGGAAACCACGAGCGCTATAGAGTCTCCAGCCCGACACCCTTTTAAGGAAGATTTTAAAGGAAAATAGGCAATGCCCACAGGTAGACGCCAAATCATATCGACAACACGTTGAAGATTTAAGCGTTTAAGGATCTTGCTCAATGCTGGCCCAACACCTTGCAAGCTTTCAAGGGGAGCGTAAAGGGGAAAGAGAATCTTTGGGCGCATAAGAATTTCCCACTCGTTTTTTACATCTTCTTTACTTTTATATGAGATCGCAAAAGTAGCAATCCCAAAGGGAAACTTGTCTAAAAATATTAAAAATTTGGAAAGGTATCTTCACGTCCGATGAGTATAGTTCAATGGGTATATAATAAACTATTCTAGATTTTTGGTTCCCTGTATGAGTAGTGACGAACATGCTCCGCAATAATAAGTCGCAAAACTGATTAAAAAAAGCATTTTATTCTTGCTAAATTCTAGGAAAAGAGGGTTTAATGCGGATTGTAAAATACATTGGATTCAATTTTTTATTTGGTGTTGATAAACGAAAGAAAATTAAATTTTATTAATATTTTCAATGGCTTTTTTCAAATCTTGATGGTTTTTTTGTGATAACTTTTGATGCAAGAGCGACAATTTATGCGTAAAGACTTAAAACAATCCCTTATATCTACCTCTTTTTACCTTCTTATTTTGACAACTTTTTTGCCTCTGCCTCTTGCAGCGATGAATGATGGGGAAGGGAGAGAATCTGTTACGCGTGTTCTTTCTCGATCCATAGCAAAAGCGGGCGTGGGCGCAACGTTAATTTGGACAGGAATGCAACTGGAAGAATACAATGCTAGTTATTCTAGTCAGTTTCCAGAGAGAGATTATCATAATGGAATTCTTTTGGCGGAACAAATGAGTACTATTGTTGGTCTCAAGCTTATTGCTTCAGCGTGTTATGATCTTGGACTTTATGCTTATACGAGTTGGAAGCTTCCTTCCATAAGGGCGCAAATAGAGACTGATGCCAAGGGAGCGAAAAAAAATAGGGGCAAACAACGAGTTCAAGTGCTTGAAAAACAAGATCCTGAAAAAGAAGTTACTCGCTCTCTTAATTACCTTACTTATGGGCTGGATATTGCGTCTGCCCTTTTGTGGATTCCACAAACCGTCTATACAATACAAACACATCATCGGGCAGGGTACTACAATATATATACTTTTTATCCTCGAACTGATTTGGTTTTTCAACTTGACCCCTATATTAATGTTTGGACTACGAGTGCGAGCCTTGTAAATGTTTTCTTGTCTACTCGAGATTTAATCAGTCAACTCAGAGGAAACACACCTTCCGCAAGCTCACCTCTTCGAAGTTTTATCAAAGCATGTTCTACGACAACGAGTGCTAAATTTTTTGAAGAAATCATGAGACAGCAAATGTTGGTTGCACTGCGTCAGGGAGATTTTTCTCAAATAGGCGATTATAATGTACCGCTGATGATTCTTAGATACCTTTATTATTTGCGTATAGGAGATAGCGTTGAAAATTTCTATAAGGGTTGCCAAATGGTGTATGAGGAAAGGAAACACTGGTTTTGTCTTGTAGATGAGCTGGCAGATCCGGTTGGGGCTGCTGAAGGGCCTGTTGTTTCTCAACCTAAGGGAACAAAGCCTTCGAACAGATCTCAGCGCTTGAAATCTCCCTTTACCAAAGGTAGATCAGAAGAATTAAAAAATGAGGGGATCTTTTCAAGAGAAGAGGCACTCCCTTCGGCGAGTACTTCAGGCCATAATACTTCTGAACTTAGTCGTTCTAAGCCTCCTAAAATAAAAACCCGTGGAGTGCCGGGCCTAGATAAACAAGCAGTATCTCAGAGATCTGAACCACATTCGAGTTCTGCTGCTGCTACTACTGCTTTATCCGCCAATGGTCAGCATAGACAGAGTGTCTTATCAACTATTCAAGACATACGTTTAAGGAATTCAGCTAAAAAAAATGTTATGGAAAAGATGTATGAGGCTGCCGCCAGATTTAAAAATGGAAAAATTATACCAGATGGAAACAAAGTTACGATTCATTGGAAAAGAGGAGAAAGAGATCGTTCGGTATCGTTTGAATTAGTTCATAAGCAAAGAAATGAAAAAAGTTCCGTCCTTAAAGGGCACAAATTGAAAGTGACATTGGATGCTTTAGAACAGATCTATCTCGATGGATGGGACAAAGAAAATATTCTTGCTCACTTAGATGGGCGATTTAAACTCTATAATTTACCCTATCAATTTTTAAAAGTTCTTTGGACAGACCGAAGAGAAGATTAGGCTTTGTGAACTAAATTTTGTTAGGATCTTACTCATCAGATAGTCCTTTTTCTCTGCTCTTAAATTTTGTTCACAGAACCTAAAAACCGTTGATTAAATTTTAGAGATATGTGTCTAATATATTGTATTTATTGTATTTAAATTCTTTCTTAAGAACGAGTCTTCTGATGATAGATTCTGCCCTCAAAAAGTTGTCTAGTGGTGAAATTTGCAACACAAAAAATAAAAAAGTTGCCCCCGGGAAAAGATGACGGTATGGTAAAAAATATAAAGTTGCCTCTTGGTGCAAAGATCGGTTTAAGGGCCATAATGAAGAAATAGCTAGAGCCCTGAGTTTTTGTCAATCACCAAGAAGAATTTGAGTCATAACGCAAGACGGAACCAATGATAGATTCGATTTGGAAAACAATGGCTACACTGAAAAATATAAAGAGTATGATTTATGATGACGTATAATCGACATTTCTTATCTCTATTTGGCCAGTTTTCTTCTGTTTACTTATTCTTTACACGAGATTAAGGGAGAGTTAATCGAAACATCCAAGGTTTCCAATTGCTAAAAAATCCTTATTAGAGGATTAAGAGTGGAGTTGGACCTATGGTTAAACGCATGTTAATTGATGCTTCCCATCCTGAAGAATCACGGGTGGTGATATCAAATGACGATCGTCTCGAAGAATTTGATTTTGAGACAACAACGAAAAAACAATTTAAGGGTAATATTTACCTTGCAAAGGTTATTCGTATTGAACCCTCCTTACAGGCTGCCTTTGTGGAGTTTGGGGGCAATAAGCACGGCTTTTTAGCTTTTAATGAAATTCATCCCGATTATTATCGTATTCCGGTGGAAGATCGTGAAGCTTTAATGGCTAGGAGAGAAGAAGAAGTCATTTCTTCTATTGAAGAAACACCTGAAGAGCCGCATTCCAATAATGATGTAGAAATTTTAGGGGGAGAAGACGTCGAAGAAATTCACGATTCTTCTCCTCGCTTGCGATCTTTACGCCAATATAAGATTCAAGAAGTTATCAAGCGACGTCAAATTATGCTTGTTCAGGTCGCTAAAGAAGAACGGGGAGGGAAGGGAGCGGCGTTGACAACCTATCTTTCTCTTGCAGGACGGTACTGTGTCTTAATGCCCAATGCAGCAAAGGGTGGAGGGATTTCTCGGAAAATCACAAACGTTGCGGACCGCAAACGTCTTCGCGAGATTATTGAATCGATTAATTTGCCAGAAAGCATGTCTCTGATTATTCGTACCGCCGGAATGGCACGAAGTAAAATTGAAGTTAGACGAGACTGTGACTATTTAATGAAACTTTGGAATGATATTCGGGAAAAAACGCTTCATTCTATTGCGCCCGCTCTTATTTATGAAGAAAGTGACCTTATTAAGCGAGCGATTCGGGATTATTATACGCGCGATATTGAAGAAATTTGGGTTGAAGGAGAGCAAGGTTATAAAGAAGCGAAAGAGTTCATTCGTAAACTTATGCCGAGCCATGCCAAAAAAATAAAACAATATCAAGATGAAAAGAGTCCTCTTTTTTATTCCTATGGAGTTGAATCACAAATTGATGCCATGCATAATCCTGTGGTTCAATTGAAATCTGGGGGATACATTGTTTTTGGAACGACAGAAGCTCTTGTTGCTATAGATGTAAACTCTGGTAAAGCCACGCGGGAACGCCATATTGAAGAAACAGCTTTTAAAACTAACTTGGAAGCTGCTGAAGAAATTGCTCGTCAACTTCGCCTTCGTGATCTGGCAGGACTTGTGGTTATTGATTTTATTGATATGGATGAAAACCGAAATGTGGAGGCCGTTGAGCGACGCTTGAAAGATGCGATGCGGCATGACAGGGCCCGCGTTCAAGTTGGTCGCATCAGTCCTTTTGGTCTTTTAGAGCTTTCCCGGCAACGTTTGCGACCTAATATTATTGAATCAACGAGCATACCTTGTCAGGCTTGTCGTGGGACGGGGATGATTAGGTCCGTAGAATCTGCGTCTCTCCACGTTCTACGTGGTATTGAGGAAGAAGCTATTCAGCAGAAAATCAGTGAAATGGTTATTCATACTTCAACATCCATTGCTCTTTATATCTTGAATCAAAAAAGAAAAGTTATTCAAGATATTGAAATAAGATGGAAAATTTCTATACGCTTTTCACGGGATGATACCCTTGTGTCTCCTGATTATCGGATTGAACGTTTACGTTTGCAACGAGAAACCTCTCCGCACGCTGTTGTTAACAAGAGCAGTAAGGATGAAGACGCGGCAATCAGCCCTTCTTCTCAACCTTTAGCAAGGAAGAATGTGCATCAAACAGCCGCAAAAGGTCACTCGGGAGACCAGCGTCGTGATCGACGTACACATGAACGTGGTCCTCATGGGCAGATAAGGCCTTCTGTACCCCCTATTAAAGAAAATACTGAAATATCTATTGTCGAGAGTTCGTTGACAGAAGTTTCTTTAGAACCGCTCTCCCCTAAGGCAGAAGGGACCTCTGAGAATAAACCTCGTAGGCGATACCGTAAGTTTGAGCGCAGACAACGTCGACATAGAGATCCCGCCCAGTTTGGTGAAATTTCTTCTGCGCCCGCACCTTCAGAAGCCACTCCATTTCCTGAGCAGAAAGAGCCGATTATTTCGTCTCCTCCTCTCGAAGTGAGGGCGGAGCCTGTTACAAAAATTAAGACAAGTAAAGTTGAAGAGACTCCCGCTGCAGCTCCTGCTCAGCGTAAAAAAGCTTCTACGCGTAAAGGGTGGTGGCAACGATTGCTGGAATAGTTGGGCTTTAAGGGGCTGTTCTATGAATTAAGAAGAAGGCCCCTTGCGGGGCTTTTTTTTGAGGATGAGTCTGTGAGTCTGTATTTTTCTTTAGCTGATGAATGATAGCAAGTATTTATTAAATTTATTGACAATTATAAAAAGTAATTTTTTTAACATTTCTATATCTATTCTTAGATTACTTAATTTTGTTAATAAAACAAGCATTTTTTATTGCAATAAATAAATCTGTTCAGAAAGTAGGTGAAGATTAGAGAGGGGCGAGAGTGGACTTTTAAAATCTCAATCAAGGATGTAAACTGAGAGTCTGGGATTTAAAGTTTGAGAAGCGCCTCTACTTTGGGCTACTCTCTCGTGACTACGTCATCTGCATAATGCTTTAGCCAATTAATTTTTTCTTTTTAATTCAAATTTAACCTTTATCAGGTACCATCTTTATCCATATTACCCCTTCCCTTCTGTATTTAATTTCTGTACAGATATAATGAAGATTTTAAATTAAGTTTTTTTAAGGAGAGTTTTGATGTCGCAAGCTGAAATTCGTAAAAGAAAACCAGGAGCCGGACGAAAGCCAAATCCCATTCCCACGAAAGCCATTCGCTTGCCACTTCCGCTTGTGCAAAAATTACAAGAGCTTCAGAATAGTAAAAATCTTGATGCTCTTTATCGTGTAGATATAGGAGAAATTTTCGCAGGAAAGGTTTCCACTGCTTTGCGCTCTCCTCTTTTTGAATCTCGGGTTCAAGCCGGGTTTCCTTCTCCTACCGATGAGTTTAGCGAGGGATCGCTTGACCTTAATGACCATCTTATTCGCCATAAAGCAGCCACTTTTTTTGTCCGTGTGACTGGTGATTCCATGAAAAATGTAGGCATATTTCCTGGGGATTTGCTTATTGTGGATCGTTCGTTAACGCCCACCAATGGTAAAGTTGTGATTGCAGTTTTGAATGGGGAAATGACAGTTAAAAGACTGGAAAAAGAAAAAAACAGAGTCCTTTTATGTGCCGAAAATGCGGATTATCCAGACATTATTGTCACAGAGGAGGATAGTTTCTCCACCTGGGGTGTTGTCACCAATGTCATCCATTCTTTGATATAGTTGCTATGTTTGCTTTAATAGATTGCAATGCTTTTTATGTCTCCTGTGAGAGAGTTTTTCAACCTCATCTTGAGAAAAAACCCGTTATTGTTCTGTCTTCAAATGACGGCTGTGCAATCGCTCGGTCTTTGGAGGCAAAAGCTTTGGGCATTCCTATGGGGGCTCCTCTTTTTAAAATTCGCGATGTTGTCGAAAAACACAATGTTCATGTCTTTTCTGCTAATTTTTCTCTGTATGGAGATATCTCCTCTCGTGTGATGGAAGCGCTGAAGGCTTTTTCACCAACTCTGGAAGTTTATTCTATTGATGAGGCTTTTTTAGATTTAAGTACGCTCCGCCAGGATGAGCTCTTCGCTTATGGGTGCGATATCAAGAAAATAGTTAAAAAATGGACAGGAATTCCAGTCAGTGTGGGCATCGGTCCTACGAAAACCTTAGCAAAAGTTGCAAATAGCATGGCAAAGAGACATCCTTCTGGGTGTTATGCTCTTCTTACATCTGAGAAAACAGAAGCTCTCTTGGGACAAGTTTCTCTTCAGGATGTATGGGGAATTGGCTCTCGATGGTCAAAGAAGCTTAACACCTTGGGGTTGACCACAGCGTTAGACTTAGCGCAAGCAGATCCTCGGTGGATAAAAAAAGCTTTTAATATCGTTCTTGCGAGAACAGCTCTTGAGCTTAAAGGAAAAGCTTGCTTAAGTGTTGAAGAAACGACTCCTCCTAAGAAAAGCATGATTTCTTCTCGCTCTTTTGGCATTCCTCTAACGACTTTTGAAAGCTTGAGGGAAGCTGTAAGCTTTCATGCGAGTTCTTTAGCTCATCGATTAAGAGTTGAGGGTCGTAAAACCTCTCTTCTCAGTATTGCTGTTCGTACGAATCCTTTTGATAAAAAAGGAAGATTTTACAGTAATACTCATCTTATCCCCCTTTCTTGTCCTTCTCAAGATAATGCAACTTTAATTACAGCGGCTACTCTCGCTTTAGAGAAAATTTTTAGAGAACACCTCTCTTACAAAAAAGTGGGTGTTATGGCGCTTAACCTCTCGTCAGAAGATCAAGCTGTTCCCTACCTTTTTACAGAAGAAAAGGAACATGAACAGTCTTTAAGGCGGAGAGAAGCCCTTAAATCCATTGATCACCTCAATTATCGATATGGCAAAGGCTCTCTTACTTTCGCCAGCGAAGGAGTTAACGCTTCCTGGCAGCCAAAAGCCTCTTGGAAAAGTCCCTCGTTCACACAAAACTGGAAGCAATTGCCAGAGGTCAGTTAAACTTTTAGTGACAAAACCTGATGCTTTTTAGTTTTTCAACCCGACGTTTTCTGGTTGATTGACAGTTTCCCACAGTTGTTGAGCAATAACTTGGGCAGCACTGGGTTTTGGTCCTTCGGCATTGATTTTCGGCGTGAGAACGTCACGGTAGTTTTGCAAAACAGCAATACGTCCTGCAGCGAGCTCACTTGTGACATGAGCACTATGTACCTCATTCATGGGGTTATTTTCATAAACAAGAACATGGCCAGAAGGTAATACATCAATCGCTTCTGAAATCATCGATGTGGATTCACCGGGAATAAGCATTTTTCCATGGGTGGCTTTTACGGCTCCGACGACAAGATCGAAAGAATTATAGGGAAGAACCCAGGCTTTGTTTTCTGGGTTGTTATGTTGGAAGTCAAAGAATTTTACATTCTTAATCCCTTGAGCTGCAAGGCTTTGTTGAAAAAATTTTGTGATAGAATCCGACTGGCCTTGGCGATGAACGGTCATAATTTCTTTGTTATCGGTCCCATATTTTCCTGTTCGGGGTCCATTCAAAACAAGAACACAGGCATTTTGAGCATGCTGAGCAATATAGGTTGCGAGTTTCGTGGCATCGTGTTCAGTGAACAGTTTGATTTCTTTGGAGGGTGTGGGGGCATCTCCCCCCAAAACAACTCCAAGGTATTCTTTGCAAGTGGGAAGGACTTTTTTCCATTCTCCATAAATTTTATCTGCTGTTTCTGCCTGACGATTATGAGAGACGCCCACTGTTTTAATAAGCTTTTCTTTAAGTATCTCTTGGTTTGAGGTTGTCTCGTGAATCGGAAGAGCAATAAAAGTAACCTTTTGTAAAAGGGCAGGGTCTTGAAAATCTTTTAAAAACATATGGGATGTTAAACAGATAATCAGATTGGATTGAGGAGACAAATCTTTGATTCCTTCAATACCGCCTTCTCCTGATCCCACAACAATAACTTTTTCCTGCAGTAAGTCTTTGTCAATTTCAGCTTTAATTTCGGAAGGTGTTATCAACTTTGTATCTAAATCTTTAAGGGTAACTTTTTGGTGTGAAAGCTTTTCCAAGGCTGCGGCGATTCCTAAAGTTTGGTTATGATCTCCTGCGTTGCCATGATTTGATAAAAGATAGAGTTTGACGGCTTGAGATTGCCCCCCCATCAAAAAAAATAGACTTAAACTTAAGAGTAAATGCTTCATTCTGATATCCTTTCTTTTTTTCACACGAAGGTTTTCTTTTATTAGAAGAAGCGTAAGATGAAAAAACCACCCCGTGCAATCTATTTATTTATACAAATATGGGTTGCAAAAAATGAAAATAGAGTCTCCCCACTCACTAAAAATATGAAAGCACTTTTCAATTCAAGGGATAAGCTAAATAATATGTAGATTTTATGTTAGGTTGGTGTGGAGGGGGTGGATTGTGGTTTTCAAGCTGTTCTTTAGAGTGTAACAAGCTTCTGCTATGTGGATAACCCCAATCCAAAGGCTGTCTTAAGTAAAGTTGCGCGTTTTTTTGTGAAGAAGAAGTGATTTTAATTTTCCTAAAGCAAGTATTAATATTAGATGTCTATTCTATTAACTTTGCGCATATCCATAATAAATTAAAGTAGTTCCGATTGTAAATACGAAATAAAAAGTTATATAATAAAGAGTGTTATTTTGTAACCATTTTATACTCATATTGACTAAGAATTCTGGAAATAGGATTACATTAATCCCTTTAATGAGAATCATCCATCCCACTATCGTGATGATAACTCTCCAATCCTTTGTCCAAATATTATGGCTTACAACTATAAGGATCCCCATGATGAGAACAATAAAACCGGTAGCTAACACTAATCCAGGATTGTTCATCATATTTATAATCTGCAATTTTAATTTTCTTTTTTTTATAAAAAATGAAAGACTCATAATTATATAATAAAATCCAATTGCTTTAGCTAAAAATATTGAAATATCCATTTTTAATTCTCCAATTTTTTGATTCATTTTTTCTGCGCTACTATTATTTGTATGCTTGAAGTTTGCATGTTTAGGGCAATTGTATTAATTTTATCCTTAGGCGGTTTAAACTGCTTTTTCATTAAAAATTGATTATCTGATAAGAAGGTTAAAACAATATAAATTTACTTATACTACCCAACATTTTTGAATACTATGTTGAAAAGAAAAAAGAAATATTTCAAATATTAATATCATTAAGATTATTAAATAAAAGAAGAAGTTTTTTATTTATTAAAATTTCAGGCGTCTTATTTAGTCTCGAGGAATAGAGCGCGGCTTTCTATTTTCGTCAATCCCAACAAACGTAAAAAGTCCTTCTGTCACTTTATGCGTGTTGCCATTTGTGGGGCGACGTACCCACGCTTCCACATTAACCTGTATTGACGTGGTGCCTATTTTAACAATGCGGACATAGCAGCTGACTTCATCGCCGACAAATACAGGCAGTAAGAAAGACATTTTATGGATTCCCGCTAAAACCACGCGTCCTTTCGATTGGTGTATGGCAACGGTTCCTCCTGCCATATCCATCATTGAGACAAGCCAACCTCCAAAAATATCACCAGAGGGATTCGTATCCCGCGGCATTGCAATGGTGCGAAGGGTAAGTTGATCAACGGGAGGAGGGCAGGAAGTAGTCATTTCTAAGGTCTCCTTTGGGAAGAGTATAAACGTAAAGAGAGGGTAAAATCAAATTTTTGATGCATAAAACAATCAATAGGGGCTGAGATCGCTCTTTACCAATGAGATGTCTTAAACTAAGGTATCAGAAGAAAACAGGAGCTTAACAATGTCTGACTTTTTAAGAGAACTAGAAGAAGATATTAAAGAAGAGAGAATTGTCAATTTATGGCGTAAGTATGGAAATCTGGTTATTGGGATAGCTTTGGCAATTGTGATTGGAACGGTGAGTTATACACTTTGGATGTATTTTAAACATAAAAGCCAATTACGTAGCCATGTTTCATTCTCTCAAGCTGTCGAGCTTGTGAATCAAGGAAAAAAAGAAGAAGCTTTAAAAGCTTTTCAGGATATTTCAACGGAGAAGGGAGGGTATGGTAAGCTTGCTGTCCTTTATGAGGCGGCACTTGTGCCAGATCCAGAAACGGTCTATACGAAAATTTCGCAAAGCAATGCGGGAGATCCTGCTTTAAGCAATTTGCCAAAAATTTTAATGGCAGCTCGTCCTTCTGCTAATTCAACAGCTTTCGCTGCAATCGAGTCTTTAGCGGCTCCCAATAATGCATGGGCTCCCCTGGCTCTTGAACTTTTAGCGCTGGAAAAACTCAAACATGGGGAGTCAGTTAAAGCTGCAGAGGATTATTTTCGAATTCTTGAACAACCCTTTGTTACGATACCTGAACAAATCCGGGCAAGTTTAATGCTCTCTCAAGTTGATGTTCCTTTTTTTGTACAAGAGGAACATGATGAAAAGGATCCGCGCTCATGAAAAAACACATAAGTTTGGTTGTAGCAGCAGCTCTTGCTCTCGCTGCGTGTGATGCTCAGAAAGTTCCTATTACAGGAACGCGTGTGGCTGTCGTAAACTATGAAAATTCAGTTAAGGTTGATGCAGAGACAAAAGACGTTTCTGTCGTTCTTCCTCCTTCTGAGTTAGGACGAGGTTGGCCACAAGTAGGGGGAGGGGCAGAGCATTTTATGCCTCACCTTTCCTTGAAAGATACGATTGAGCCCTATTGGGCCGTCTCCATTGGCTCTGGAAATGGAGAAGGGCGGTTCTTATCTTCTCCCATTGTCAATGAAGAAGTCGTTTATGCTTTAGATACAACAGGGCGTGTGCAAGCTTTCCAGGCTTCTTCAGGAGAAGTACTATGGGAGTCAGATATTTCCCCTGAAGGACGACAAGACGCAATTATTGGTGGGGGGTTGGCATATGGCAACGGAAAAATTTTTGTTACATCTCCTCATGCAGAAGTTTTAGCTCTTGATGCAAAATCTGGCCAAATTCTTTGGCGAATTTTCACCACAAGTCCTGTTCGAGCTGCGCCGACATATGCAGATGGACGCCTTTACGTCTTAACAATTAGTAATCAGTTAGATATTCTGGATGCTGAGAGTGGAGTACGTTTATGGGAGCATGCGGGGATAACTGAACATGCAGGGCTTCTTGGGACAGCGAGTCCCGTCGTTTCTAAAGGTGTTGTTGTTGTAACGTATTCATCAGGAGAAATTTTTGCGCTTAAATCGGAAAATGGGCATCAACTGTGGACAGAAACTTTAAGCTCAACAAGACGTCCAGACTCTCTTTCTTCTCTTTCTCATATCAGAGCCTTACCTGTGATTGATCAAAACAAAGTAATTGTCATTGGCCATAATCATAAAATGGCGGCCTATGATTTGCGCCGAGGAGAAAGACTGTGGGAGCGAAATATTGGTGGAACACGGACCCCGGCGGTGATAGGGGGATATATTTTTATGATCAACTCACATAATGAGATTTTATGTTTGACTCGTGACTATGGTCAAGTTGTGTGGGTAAGAAAACTTGATTCCGAGTTGGAAAACCCCCATAAAGTTATTTGGGAAGGGCCCATTGTTGCTGGAAATAAGCTTTATTTAGTCAATACCCGGGGTGTCCTCTTGGCCTTAGATCCAGCCAATGGCAATACTCTTGCTGAACGTCAGCTAAATGCATCTGTCTCATTGTCTCCTGTTGTAGCTCATGAAACGCTCTACCTCCTGACGGATGGGGGAGAGCTGATGGCGTTTCATTAGATATCAAGAAATCATGAGGTTGATCAAGTTCTGAGCTCACTAGAAGTAAAGTGATTGTTAATTCTTGGTTTTCTTGCGTCATGTGGCTAATTTGCTTATCTTACCTTATAACTAAACCTGGTATTTAGATGACTCTCTCAGAAACATTTTGCAGAAAATATGCCTTAAAATTGGCGATTGTCGGACGTCCCAATGTTGGGAAGTCGACCCTCTTTAATCGCTTGTGTGGCAAGCGTATGGCCATTGTCCATGATTTGCCTGGTGTTACCCGTGATCGCAAGGAAGCCTTTGGTCAATTAGGAGATATTCCTCTTAAACTTATTGATACGGCTGGGCTTGAAGAGCAAAGTTCAGATCCTCTGATGGCAGGAATGAAGGCGCAAGTCATGATTGCTTTACAAGAAGCGGATGTGCTTTTGTTTATGATTGATGGTAGACAAGGAGTGACCTCTCTAGATGAAGTTTTTGCTAATCTTTTAAGGCGAGCGGAAAAACCTATTTTACTTGTTGCCAATAAATGCGAAGGCCGGGATAGAAATTATGGAATTGCTGAAGCTTGGAGCCTTGGGGTTGGAGAACCTCTTCCCCTTTCCGCAGAACATGGCTTAGGTTTAGATTCTCTCTATGAAGCGTTAGTCTCTTTTTATAAGGGGCCTCTGGGAGAAGAGGAAGAAGTAGCCGAAGAAACGACGCCCATACAACTTGCAATTGTGGGTCGTCCAAATGTGGGTAAATCAACTTTGCTCAATCAACTCATAGGGTATGAGCGAGTTTTAACGGGGCCTGAAGCTGGTGTGACCCGTGATACCATTGCGACCGACTGGGAATATCAAGGACAGGCCTTGCGTTTGATTGACACGGCAGGGCTGCGTAAAAGGGCAAAGGTGACAGAAAAGCTAGAATGGTTGGCGACGTCGGAAAGTCGCACAGCCATTCAATATGCGCAAGTGGTGGTGGTGGTGATCGATGCCACCCAACCTCTTGAAAAGCAAGATCTCCATATTGCGTCTCAAGTAATTGAAGAGGGACGCTGTCTTGTTCTTGCTCTTAATAAATGGGATTTGATTCCTAATAAACAAGACCTTTTAAACCATTTGCACGAAAGGCTCACCACAGCTCTTCCTCAAGTGAAGGGCGTTCCTTTAGTTCCCCTTTCAGCCCTGACGGGTAAAAACAAAGAGAAGCTTTTAGATGCAATTTTGGCTATCTATAAGACTTGGAATCAAAGAATTTCAACGTCTAAATTGAATCGTTGGCTTGAAGGGCTTGTGGCTCATCATCCTCCCCCTCTTGTAGCAGGACGACGTATCAAGATCAAATACCTGACCCAAATTAAAACAAGACCGCCAACGTTTGTTCTTTTTTGCAGCAAATCTACAGAATTACCAGATTCTTATGAAAGATATGTCATTAATGGGATACGAGAAGCGTTTAGCTTGCAAGGCGTTCCTATTCGACTTTTCCTTAGATCGGGTAAAAATCCTTATGCCAGTGTTTAAAATTCTGGTACAATTTTATTCAAAAAGCATAGGAGCTGGCTCATGCCCCATCAGATTGAATTCCAAAAAACTTTTAGTGTAGAGAGGAAAAAGTATACCTACTACTCTCTTGAGGAAGTGTCTAAGTTTGTGGGGGATGTTTCGAGGCTCCCTTATTCTTTAAAAATTCTTCTTGAAAATATATTGCGGTTGCAAGATAAAATCGATGTCAAAGCTAAAGATATTAAAGCCTTAGTGGATTGGGTGCAGACACGAACCTCTGAGCAGGAAGTTGCTTTTACGCCTGCGCGTGTCTTGATGCAAGATTTTACAGGTGTTCCTGCAGTGGTAGACTTGGCAGCCATGCGTGCCGCAATTGTGGCTATGGGGGAAAATCCAAGCGTTATTAGTCCGCTGGTTCCTGTCGATCTTATTATTGACCATTCGGTTATTGTTGATCAATTTGCAACGACGGAGGCTTATACATTCAATGTTCAATGTGAAGTTGAGCGTAATCATGAGCGGTATGCCTTTTTAAAGTGGGGGCAAAAGGCCTTTAATAATTTTCGAGTGGTGCCTCCGGGAACGGGAATTTGCCATCAGGTTAATCTTGAATACCTTGGTCAGGTTGTTTGTTCGAGTCAGCAGAATGGGCGTCTTATGGCTTATCCTGATACTCTTATTGGAACAGATAGCCACACAACCATGATCAATGGTCTGGGTATTTTGGGCTGGGGTGTCGGGGGTATTGAAGCAGAAGCTGCGATGTTAGGACAGCCCTTTTCAATGGTGATTCCTGATGTTATTGGATTCCGACTTGAAGGGGAACTTAAGGAAGGAACAACCGCCACTGATTTGGTTTTAAGCATTACCCAAATGCTGCGCGCCAAAGGGGTTGTGGGAAAATTTGTTGAGTTCTATGGCCCTGGTCTTAAGCAGTTAACAATTGCAGATCGGGCGACTATTGGAAATATGGCTCCTGAATATGGAGCGACTTGCGGTATATTTCCTATTGATGATGAAACCCTTTCTTATCTTAAATTTACAGGTCGAGATTCTCATAGCATTAAGTTGGTCGAGGCTTATGCAAAAGCCCAAGGCTTATGGCACGGACAGGATCCTGTCTTTACCGATACGGTTTTGTTAAACCTTGAAGATGTTGAGCCAAGTCTTGCAGGTCCTAAACGTCCCCAAGACAAAATTCTTTTAAAAAACTCTGTTGCGTCTATAGAGACAACGTTGGCTTATGAGGAAAAAAGAAAAGAGCAGAGAGTCCGTACCCCTGTTGAAGGAGAAGCTTATTCCTTAGGGGATGGTGATGTGGTTATTGCTGCCATTACCAGTTGTACCAATACGTCAAATCCGATGGTCATGGTAGGAGCTGGTTTATTGGCGCGCAAGGCTCTTGAAAAAGGTTTAAAATCCAAGCCTTGGGTTAAAACATCTCTCGCTCCAGGGAGTCAGGTTGTTACGGACTATTATGAAAAAGCGGATCTGCAAAAGGACTTGGATGGGTTAGGATTTAACTTGGTTGGGTATGGGTGTACCACGTGTATCGGTAACTCTGGTCCTCTTCCCGAGCCTATTGCGAAAACAATAGATGACAATAATTTGTCTATGGTTGCTGTGCTGTCTGGCAACCGCAATTTTGAGGGACGAATTCACCCTCAAGTGAAGATGAATTACTTAGCCTCTCCTCCTTTGGTTGTGGCTTATGCTCTGGCCGGTTCGATGCTCGTTGACCTGTACAATGATCCTTTGGGCCAGGATCAACAAGGGAAGGATGTATATTTACGGGACATTTGGCCTTCAAACAAAGAAATTCAAGACGTTATTCGGACGTGCTTGACGCCTGATATGTTTACGAAACGGTATGGGAATGTTTTTGAAGGAGATGAAGCGTGGCAAACGATGAAAATAGAAGAAGGCCTTACCTATGATTGGCCAGAAGCAAGCACATATGTCAAGCTGCCTCCCTACTTTGATAAAATGCCAAAAACACCTCCTGCTCTACAAAATATTAAAGCGGCTCGTCCCCTTGTGATCTTAGGTGATAGCATCACAACCGATCACATCTCTCCTGCGGGAAGTATAAAGCAAGAAGGCCCTGCAGGGATTTATCTCTTGGAACAAGGTGTTGAGGTTGCAAATTTCAACTCCTATGGCTCTCGACGGGGAAATCATGAGGTTATGATGCGAGGAACATTTGCCAATATTCGTTTGCAAAATGAAATGACCCCAGGCGTTACCGGAGGGGTTACCCGGTATATACCTGACGGAACAGTTCTCTCTATTTATGATGCTGCCGTGCGGTATCAAGAGCAAGGCGTTCCTTTAGTTATTATTGCGGGAAAAGAATATGGGACGGGATCTTCTCGAGATTGGGCGGCAAAGGGGCCTTGTCTTTTGGGAGTTAAAGCTGTCATTGCAGAAAGTTTTGAGCGAATTCATCGAAGTAATCTTATTGGCATGGGTATTCTGCCCCTTGTGTTTACTGAAGGGATCACTCGTTTGACGCTTAATCTAGATGGTTCCGAGCAGATTGATATTGAAGGGCTTGAGCAAGAGCTGCGCCCAAAGATGATGCTAACGGCACGTATTCATCATCGCCAAGGGTGGATAGAGACGATTCCCCTGTTATGTCGTATTGATACGGAAAATGAAGTTGAGTACTATAAGCACGGTGGAATTTTACATTATGTTATTCGTCAGTTGATGAAAGTTTAAAAAATAAGGTATTCAATGCAATTTTTTCAAAAATCAAAATTTTTATGTCTTCTTTGTTTTGTGGTTCTTACAGGGTGTGAGACCTTTAAACAACGATCTTGTCCTTATGCCTCTCTGCGGCACCGAGCTGTGATGGGAACTTTCCCAGATGATATGACAGCACGACCCTTTGATAAAAAAATTGTCCTTGTGGGGGGTGGCTTTGATCTCGTCCATTATGGACACCTTGAATTTTTAGAGGCGGCGAAGCGACAGGGAGATTATTTGGTGGTTGCTCTTGAGCCAGATGCCTTTATTAAACACTATAAGCAGCGCAAACCTGTACATACTCAAGCTCAACGCGCCCATATTCTTGCGCATTTAGATATGGTTGATGAAATTGTTTTCCTGCCGGTTATGCGAGGCTATAAAGATTATTTGAAGCTGGTGGAAGATATTCGCCCTGACGTCATCGCTGTGACGCAAGGAGACCCCTATCTGGTTCAGAAGAAAAAGCAAGCTAAAAAAATTGGGGCAAAAGTAATCATTGTTGCCCCGCGCCACACATTGTTTTCAACGCGCAACATCTTGAAACATCAGTGCCCCTAAGGACAGGGAGTCCAGAGAGGCAAAAGTCATTGCTCCGCTTTTAGTGTACGAGCGGAGCAATCAATGTGACTGTCTTAAGTTAAGGCATCCTTACTTTACCCGCTGAGGCAGCTTTTTGTTGGACAATTCCAGTATCTAGTAGGTGTGTACTATGTCCACTTGCTAGGCCCATATCTTGGATGACTGAAGCGAAGGCATTAAAGGATGGTCCTGTCATTAAAAGACCTAAGACAACCATTAAATAAAAAACTTTCATCATAGTCTCCAATTATTAAAGTAATAACAAAAATTGTTATTATAATTTAATAAATATTAATATATTATTAATTTTTAACTGAAGTGATTTTATATTTATTTATTATTATAAGGGGAATAGATAAGCTGAAAATACGCGTTTATATTCTTATTTTGAGCACAAAAGGATTTAATTTTAAAGGTTACGTGTGGTTCAAAGACTTCATAAATGGTCTACCTAATTCTCTCATAAGAGAGAACCTGTCTTATTCTGCTCGTCATATTAAGGGCTCTTCGACGAAAGTCGAGGAGCCCTTAAGAGTTATTTATTTTCTTTAAGATCCAAGGAAGGTCAATTTACTCATTTCCTTCCGTCGAAGACAGGGTAACTTAGTCATCGTCGTCTGCCCCCTTTGCTCCTTCGGCTCCCTTGTGACTTCCACCAAGGGGACGTTTTTGCTTTGGCTCGTCTTTTTTGTTGGCTTCAGCTTTCATTTTGTTTTGAATAGATCCTAATGCGTCTGTGTACTCCAAAATAGACTGAATATGTCGCTTGACGTCTTTAGGATCGCTTCCATTAGCTAATAATAGATCTTTCTGTTTTTTAAAGTCAGAAATTCTTAGCTTAATTATTTCCAATTGTTCGCTTAAAGGCAATTCGTTAATCCCTTCGAATACAGCAACCTGAGGACCTGTTGCTCCAAGATAATCAGATACATCAGTAGGCATATTTGCCTTAAGTGTACCAAGTCTTCTAATCTGATCATCTTGTTCCTCTAAAAACTTTCCTAACTTTTCTACCTGAAGTGGAGATAAGGAGGCTAGACTTGTAACAAGGCTATAATCATTCAAAACAGATTTTTGTTGCCCTGGACTTAAGAACGTCATGAGAGTTGTGGCGTCCTCTAAATCTTCCAACATTTTCGGAGGCCGTTTTACAAGCTTAGGTTGAATAATCTTAGCTAGATCTTTCTTTGCTTGCTCAGGATCCGCTTGCTTTGCACGCAAACGAGCGGCCCTCTCTTCTTTTAATCTTGCGCCGGCTATTTGTTCTCCCACCAGTTTAATTTTGAGAGACTTATGTGTAGTTAAGGATTTATCTATATTTTTCAATAAGTCATTTTGCTCTTCAGTTCGTGACTCCCCAAGCGCCACTAGATCCTTTTTTTGTTCTTCTAGCTTATGAATGAGAGTTTCCGCAGTTGTTATCTGTTCAGCAAGGGGCACATGAGGTGCTTTTACTGGAGGTGCTTTTTCTGCAACAACCTTATTAGCCTGTGGGCCACTTTTTTTAGGAGCTATAGACTCTCCTCGTGCTCTTCTTTCCATAGCTTTTGCCATTTCATCTAACATATTGCTTTGCGGGTTATTTGGTACGCTAACTGTTTCTTTTTCTGCTTGGGGAGTCTGACTTGCAGGTTTTATCTCCACTTTACCCCACTGTTTTGCAGGACCTTTTGTTCCAAAGGAAAATTTTGAAGGCCCAAAATTTGGAGGAGGGGGAGGCCCAGGAGGGGGAGGAGGGGGTGGAATATTCCCTGGAGATGTTATCTCCGCCTCTTCAAGTACCTTGTCGGATACATTTGCAGTAGATTTAGGTTGACCCCCTTTTGCAAACTGTTCTTTCAGTCTTTGATATTCCTCATATTCTCCAAGGCTAATAAATTTCATTCCGGCCGGAACTGCAGGGGTTATTTCTTTTTCAGCAGTTTCTTCAATAGCAGAAACAGGAGCTGGAGCCTTTATTTTTTCAGAAATTTGAGCTTCTTCAATGACAGGAGCTGGAGTTGGAACTTGAGGGACTATAGGCTCTGGAGCTTTAACGACAGACGCTGGAACTTTTATCTGTTCAGGAACTTGAGCTTCTTCAATGATAGGGGCTTGAACTTTGATCTGTTCAGGAACTTGAGCTTCTTCAATGACAGGAACTTGAACTTTGATCTGTTCAGGAACTTGAGCTTCTTCAATGACAGGAGCTGGAGTTGGAACTTGAGGGACTATAGGCTCTGGAGCTTTAACGACAGGAGCTGGAACCTTTATTTGTTCAGGAACTTGAGCTTTTTCAATGATAGGAGCTGGAGCCTTTATCTGTTCAGGAACTTGAGCTTCTTCAATGAGAGGAGCTGGAGTTGGAACTTGAGGGACTATAGGCTCTGGAGCTTTAACGACAGGAGCTGGAGCCTTTATCTGTTCAGGAACTTGAGCTTCTTCAATGAGAGGAGCTGGAGTTGGAACTTGAGGGACTATAGGCTCTGGAGCTTTAATGACAGGCGCTGAAGCTGAAGCTTGAGATGCAAGGCTTTCTGACAACTCTCTTAACTGCTGATATTCCGCAAATTGCTCAGGCGTTACTTCTACTGTATCAGATGGGGCAGAGCTGCCTCCTCCACCGCCACCGATGCTGGGAGATGAAGAACTACCACTGTAAGTTTCTCCTCCTCCATGACCTAATCCTGTAGACTGAGGATGGACAGAGGAGGGGGTAATGTCTTCTCCTCTTGAAACAGGATGCCGTGGACTTCTTGCTTGAGGGGGCTCGCTTTCTCTATGCGCAATAGGCTTTGCAGAGGATACAGGTTCTTGTGAAGAGCTTCTTACGCCCTGAGAAGACGTAGCTTGCATAATATCTTCACGATTACTTGATCCACGCCCGACTAACTCAGCATTCTTTGATTGTTTTCCAGTGTGCGTTGAAGAAGCCATCCCGGATCCCCCCTCTTTCCCACCTAGTCCCCTTCGAATTTCTTGAGAAGACGAAGTTTCTGTGTGATTTCCTTGGTCGGAGGGAAGGGTTTCCTCTCCGCTTAAGCCTTCGGAAGAATTTTCTTTGTCTGCTTTTTCATCTTGTTCTTGAAGGTCTTTCGGCAATAAACTGGAAAGAATGGGACTTAATTCGCTGAGAAAAAATTCTGAGCTCTTTAAGGAAACGTCAGGAGACCCTGAATAGGCACTCTGACCTGAAAATAAAATTGCTGTTGTTGCGAGCAAATTTCTTGCAAACTTAACCATACTACGCGTCATCTTATCACCATCTTTCCCCTAACAAATACTATAGGGATACTAAAAATTAATCTTCTTATATATAAATTATAATACAAATATAATTAATAAATTCAATATAAGTCATTTTTAAAAAATTGCGAGTGTTAAATGAGTAACCTGCAAAAATGAAGGGTTACATGAACGATAAAGCCTAATGACTATTTTTGATGAGGGTTCGCTTTTAACATTTATCACAACTCTTTAAGATAACAGTTTTAAAAAACATTTATTCATTCTATAAGAAACATCATAAAAAGTCAATGTATATTAATCAAAATCAGATGTCCACTTCTTTTCTTCACACATTCATTGTTATATATCAAGATCAAAACATACGCTTAGATAAGTTATTGGCACTTAAACTTCAAGATTTGTCTCGGTCTCGACTGCAATTTCTGATTAAAAACGGCTTTGTTAAAATAGACCACATTATTTTACAAGACCCCTCTTTAAAAGTAAAAGAAGGACAACTGATAGAAGTTATCATTCCTCCCCTTGTAGAGGCTGTTCCCTCTCCGCAAAACATTCCCCTTATCATTCATTATGAAGACAATGATGTCATTGTTATTGATAAATCTGCCGGTATGGTCGTTCATCCTGCCCCTGGAAACCTGGAAGGAACGCTTGTTAATGCCCTGCTTAGCCATTGTGGAGAGAGTTTATCTGGCATTAATGGCGTTAAACGTCCCGGCATTGTTCATCGCCTTGATAAAGAAACCAGTGGTCTTTTAGTCGTCGCTAAACATGATAAAGCCCATCATTTCTTAGCTCATCAACTTGAAACACGAGAAATGGGACGGGTTTATATAGCTTTAGTTTGGGGAATGTTATCTACTCAAAAAGGCACACTTGAAGGCTATATTGGACGAGATCCACACAATCGTCAGCGTATGGCGATGCGGCAGACAGGAAAATTTGCGCGAACACATTATAAAGTCTTAAAAATCTTTGGGAGGACTGCGAGTCTTATAGAATGTCGACTTGAGACGGGTCGAACACATCAGATTAGAGTTCAGTTGGCAGAAAACGGTCATCCTCTTATTGGAGATATACTTTATGGCAAGCCTCCAAAGGCAGTGCCTCTTATTCTAAAAACCTTTCTCAGTGAAAATTGGTCGAGAGGACGCCAATCTCTTCATGCAAAAGAACTCTCATTTATACATCCAACTACCCAAAAAAAGCTTCATTTTTCAGTTGAACTTCCGAAGGATATACGAGACCTTATCGATGTGCTAAACTTACTTTAAGCTTTAAAGGAGCTCTTTTGATAACAACTTTGGATTTTCTAACGTGTCAGACAATCAAATTAAGAATCTTCCCATCTTTTTAGAGAGTGCCGTTCTTCCGAGTGCGACAGATGGGTTGACACGTTATTTAGCCGAAATTAAGCGGTTTCCTATTCTTTCTCCCAATGAAGAGTTTATCCTCGCAAAACGTTGGCAAGAACACCAAGATCCCAAAGCTGCTGAAAAAATGGTGGCCTCTCACTTACGCCTTGTCGCTAAAATTGCGACGGGATACAGAGGTTATGGCTTGCCTATTGTAGATTTAATTGCGGAAGGAAATTTGGGGCTCATGCAGGCTCTTCGTAAATTTGACCCAGATAAAGGTTTTCGTTTTTCAACGTATGCCATGTGGTGGATTCGGGCCAACATTCAAGAATATATTCTTCACTCTTGGTCCCTTGTAAAAATTGGCACAACAGCTGCACAGAAAAAGCTTTTTTTTAATTTACGCCGTCTTAGAAACGAAATGAAGAAAGAAGGAGAGCCTTTTCTCTCTGACGAAAATATTAAAGATATTGCTGGTGAACTTAATGTTTCTGAGCAAGAGGTGATTGAGATGAGTAAACGTTTAAGTGCTCCCGATCATTCTTTAAATACACCCTTAAAAGAAGATGCTAGTGAAGAATGGCAGGATTGGCTTGTTGATGATGATTCAAACCATGAGGTTAAAATCATGGATCACAATGAAAGCCAGAAAAAATCAGCCCTTTTAGAACAAGCTTTAAAGTCTTTAAACGAGAGAGAATATTATATTATTCAAGAACGTCGTCTTAAAGATTCTCCCATGACGCTTGAAGAGCTTTCGGCTAACTTAGGAATTTCTCGTGAACGGGTTAGACAAATTGAGATTCGCGCCTTTGAAAAACTTCAAATAGCTGTTAAGACCGCGGCTCTACAAAGCAGAATATGGGAGCATTAGAGAAGCTCTTACATGACTCCGTCTAAATATTGGGTCCTGCTTCTTGTTTCCTGCTGCAAAAAAAGGTATTCTCCATGTTAATTTTTCTAAAATAGCGTAGAGGATTCATTTCATGTTCAAAAAATTATTTTTTTCTTTTTTGATCTTTTTTAGTTTTACTCTAGGAGCTTCTGCAGAGCTTCGTATTGATATAACAGAAGGAACATTTAAACCCGTTCCCATTGCCATTACGCCTTTTTCCGGGGGAGGAGATTCGGAACTCTCGAAAGTTGGAGAAGATATTACACAAGTTGTTATGAACGACTTAGAAAGTTGTGGTCTTTTTAAAGTTGTCGACCCTAATGCCTACATTCAATCTGCTCAAGATGTGATGACAAACCCTCGGTTTGAGGATTGGAAAATCCTAAATGCAGAAGCTTTGGTGGGAGGTCTTTTAAAGCGCAATGGAAACACTTTGCAAGTAGAGTTTCGGTTATTTGATCTTTTTACCCAAACCCAGCTTACAGGTCTTTCTTTGGGGGCCGATCCTGTAAACTGGCGACAGGTTGCTCACAAAGTTGCTAATGAAATATATGAACGTATGACGGGTGATAAAGGTTATTTTGACACCCGTATTGTGTATATTGCAGAAAGCGGACCTGAACTGTCCCGCAAATATCGTTTGGCTATTATGGATCAAGATGGGGAGAATCATCAGTTTCTTTCAAGTGGAACAACAAGAGTCTTAACCCCACGTTTTTCTCCTGATCGCACAAAAATTGCTTATGTTGATTTTGGAAAGGATGACAAGTCTCCTAATATTCAAATATATGACCTTGCTTCAGGGCAAGCAATGACTATTGGCAGCATTGAGGGGCAAAGAATGTCTCCTCGATTTTCCCCTAAAGGAGACCATTTAATTTTGAGTAGTGCAAAGGGGGGAGCCGCTTCCCTCTATAAAATGCATCTTGGCAATAAACAACTTGAAAGACTTACGACCACAACGGCTACAATCGATGTTTCGCCTTGCTATTCTCCTGATGGGAATCAAATCGTTTATATCTCAGATAGAGGGGGAAAACCACAAATCTATGTCAGAGATACGAGCGGTGGGGAAGGGACGCGAATTAGCTTTAGCCCAGGTCGATATGATAACCCTATTTGGTCTCCTCGGGGTGATTTAATTGCTTTTACCCGGCAGCAGGGTAACACATTTTACATTGGTGTGATGCATCCCGATGGATCTGGAGAAAGAATGCTTGACTCTGGTTTTCTTCTTGAAGGGCCCACTTGGTGTCCCAATGGACGTGAAATTATGTATACGTGCCAACCTAGTTCAAACGGCAAGGTTGGACTTTGCAGCATAGATATCGTGGGGGTTAATAAAAGAAAAATTAATCTTCCTGGAGAAGGATCTTATCCCACATGGTAACACTTGATCCTTTTGCTTCAATAGATTATAGTGGCCGCACGGTGTCTATAAATCTTAGGACTAGGCATGTAAACTGCGTAAGGCGAAGGACATCAAAAAAAGAAAGAATTTTAATGTTTTTTTAATGTTCTCCCGCTAAAGTGGGCGAATGAAAACCAAAAAAGGAGAAAAAAAGAAATGCGTTTAAAAATTACAAGTCTTCTCGCAACAGCAGCTCTCGCTCTGACTGCTTGCGGATCATCAACAGACGAGTGTGCTGAAGTCATGGGCCAAGGAGGTCTTCTTCCTGCTGCAGAAGCTTTGGCTGCTGCTGAAGCTTGTGTACCTGGTACAGTCGCTGATTTCGTTGACAATGTTGGCGATCGGGTCTTCTTTGACTTTGATCGATCAGCAGTTCGTCCTGATGGAATGGAAATCTTGCAACGTCAAGCTGCTTGGTTAAATACCTATGGAAATTACGTTGTAACTATCAATGGCCATTGCGACAAGCGTGGAACTGTTGAATACAACTTAGCTCTTGGTGAGCGTCGTGCGCACGCAGCTCGTGAAAAGCTCATTGCCTTTGGTGTTGATCCAGCACGTATCAGAGTTGTAAGCTACGGGAAAAACCGTCCAATCGTTGAGCAAGACAATGCTGGCGATCTTGAATGGGCATTCCAACAAAATCGTGTAGCTATCACTGTTTTGGACTAATAAGTTTAATTTAATAAACTTATTTAAGATTACAAAAAACACCATCCGAAAGGGTGGTGTTTTTTTATCTCGATTATTTTATTGTGGGGAAAATGAAAGGCGAATAAATTTTTTGAATCTTCTCTTTTAAACTCGAATCAAAGTATATATAATTATTTTTATGCTTATCCCAAATATTTACATATCTTCCTAATAAGAAAAGTATGTTTTATAACATATGACACGAAAAAAGGAGTAAATTTTATGCTAGACCTTATGAAAACAACCATCATCACCATTTTAATAAGTTTGTTGGGAGCAAGCGCTGCTCTTGCAACAGGAGACTCAGATTCTGAACAGTCTGAATCTGAACCTAAATTAGTAGTTCAGTATAAAGGTTCCTTTGAGGCATTAGATGATACTCTTCCTCTCACGCTCTCTGCTTCAGAGCCTCAAAAGTCTCAGCTTGATCCAGAAGTAGTGAAAATAACAGAAAAACTCATCAAGGCCCGTCTACAAGGGAAAGAATCAGAACAAGGGCAGGGGAAAGAAAGGAAGAAAAGGTCTGCTATTGATATACAAACTGATCTCTTTAGCCCTTTAGGACCAAAGAAAATTAACTCGAATAATAACAATGAACCATGAGTATGGCTTTTAGTAAAATTACCATCATCCTTCTCGAAAGAGCTCATAATATTATCTCTTAGAAATCTGCGTAATCTGGGAGAGGAGCATCATCTATGCAGGTAAGTCTACATGCGGCATGTCTATCGTTACATAGATTTATATGGGATTCTCGTTGATTAGGTGTGTAATGTGGCTGGATATTATCTAAACAGTGTTCATAACTTTCATCGCAACGCGCGATGCAGGCATCGGCAATGACGCTCCCGCTCGGGAATAATGTAGAGAGCGTGGCTAATGTTAATATTTGGAGAAATTTTTTATCCATAATGATTTTCCTAAGTGTGGTTGTTTATGGTTCTCTGAAATCGACCATAGGATGGACCCAGTCTTGTTTTATAGTATTCATAATTTTCCTTAAAATAATGTAAACGGAGAGAGTAATTTCGGATCATGTCTGAGGGGCTTCCTGCCCTCTTTAAATTTGGCAAAGGGCGTTGGTTAAAAATATCATTGATGAGCTTGCCTTAAGAGAGAGGGGTACCTTTTTCGTAGGTCTGTACGGAGATGAATCATTGCATTTTTTCAGGATTTACGTGAGGTCGCAACAGTATATCTGAATGACTTTCATTCCTACCGCCTTTTCTAGGTTACTCTAGATTGATTTTTTTCTAGCTTGAAAAATAGATTAGAAAAAAACCTAAAATGCACCTTTTTATTGACTTTCAGTGTCCTCATACCCATATTATCTATAAGTTCTTTTTAAGAATGATTCTTAATTGCAAGATGGTAAATGAAATGTATGGGTATAAAAATCCTCTCCTTCAAGGTGTTTTTTATCGATTAACACTGACGTTGAGCTTACTTATGGTGCTATGGGCAGGCATTTTCTGGGCCTTATAATTTATGGAGCATTCCCCAGCCCCTTTTTGGAGACCCTTCAAAGAAAAACACTGGACGATTCGTTGCCTTCCTCAAGGCCCTATTGCTATTGATATCAATCACATATCTGTTAAGTATCCTAAAAATTCTATTATTTCAAATCTCACCTGTCATTTTGCCGCTCCTTCTCTTTGGGCGATCGCAGGCCCTAATGGAGCGGGTAAAAGCACACTTTTAAAATCCCTTTTAGGACTTCAAAAGTCAAGCCAGGGAAAGATCACTTTTCATGGTTTTTGTCCCTGTGATGTTGCTTATCTAGCCCAACAAAATCAACTCGATCGAAAATTTCCCCTTACTGTAGGCGATACAATCGCGATGGGTCTTTTTCGCGAAGTTGGTACTTTTCGACGCTATACGAAAGAACAAAAGGACAAGATGCAAGCAACGCTTGAGCAAGTGGGTCTTTCCTCATTTGCAAAAACGCCTCTTCAAGCCCTGTCAGGAGGGCAATTTCAGCGGGTTTTATTTGCTCGGCTTATTCTGCAGAACGCGCCTGTTATTTTCTTAGACGAACCCTTTACAGGTGTGGATGGACGAACCATTGAAGATCTTATGAGGCTTATTCATGTATGGGTCCAGGAAGGTCGCCTTGTGATCGCGGTTCTTCATGACTTGGACTTAGTTCAAGATCATTTTCCTCAAACACTTCTCTTGGCTCGACACTTTTATATGAGAGGAGCCACAGCGCAAGTTTTGACAAAAGACAACATGCGCCAAGCGATTGAGGCCTCTCGTGAATGGGAAGATAATGTGAGAACCCTATGATCGATTTCTTTATTACCCCATTTATGGACTATGTTTTTTTAAGACGCGCCCTTATGGCCTGCCTCGCTTTAGCCTTAGGATGTGGGCCTGTGGGGGTTTTATTGGTATTAAGGCGTATGAGCTTGATGGGAGATGCTTTAGCCCACGCTATTCTTCCTGGCGCTGCTTTTGGTTTTTTAGTCGGAGGACTTTCCTTACCTGCCATGGGGTGCGGCGGGTTTTTAGTTGGATTTCTTGTGGCTCTTTTGGCAGGGGCTATCTCTCGTTTTACAATCTTGAATGAAGATGCAAGCTTTGCTGGGTTTTACCTGATTTCTTTAGCCATTGGTGTATTGATGATTTCAACACAAGGAACGCAGGTTGATTTAATGCATATTCTTTTTGGAACCGTTCTTGCTGTAGACAAGATTTCTCTGATAATGGTTGCAGGGATTACTTCTTTTACGCTTTGTGTTCTTGCTTTAATTTATCGTCCCCTTTTGATTGAATGTTTCGATTCCGGTTTTTTACGGGTGATTAGCGGCTGGGGAAGCTTTTACCATTTTATTTTTCTTGTTTTAGTGACCCTTAATCTTGTTTCTGCTTTTCAAGCTTTAGGTACCTTAATGGCTTTAGGAATGATGATGTTACCGGCGGTATCTTCTCGTCTGTGGGCACGGCATGTGTGGTCACTTTTTTTGCTTTCAAGTTTTTTTGCCATTGCTTCTGGTTATTTTGGTCTCTTGCTTTCTTATCACCTTGAGTGGCCCTCCGGCCCTTCGATTATCCTGATTGCAGGCTTGATTTATGGGATTTCTTTGGTATTTGCCCCCTTTGGTATACTTAAACAACAACAAGGAATTGACTAATGCGCTTTTTTCTTTTTCTCTTGATGCTCTCTACTTCCGTTTCTGCAAAACCCTTGGTCGTGACAACATTTAGCATTTTAGGAGATATGGTTCACGAAATTGGCCAAGATAAAATAGAGGTCAGAAATCTTGTTAGCCAAAATCAAGATGCACATGTTTATGAACCTCGTCCTCAAGATGCAAAGGATCTAGGCCGTGCTGATCTTGTTGTTGTTAATGGGTTGGGGTTTGAAGGATGGCTGGATAGATTAATTGAAGCTTCTGGATTTAAAGGGAAAATTCTAATAGCAACTACAGGTATTGCTCCTTTAACCAATGTCGTTAAAGAAAAAGAAATTATTGATCCTCATGCTTGGCATAGCCTAGACAATGCTCAGATTTATGTCGATAATATTGTCCAAGGCCTTTCCGATCTTTCTCCACAAGACGCACTCTTTTTCAAAGCCCAAGGAGAAAACTATAAAAAGCTTTTAAGTACCCTCAAAAAGCAAACTCAAGAAAAATTAGAGCATATCCCCCTGGCAAAACGAAAAGTTATTACAAACCATGCTGCCTTTGAATATTTAGGACGAGAATTTAACATTACGTTTTTTTCGCCTTTGGGAATCAGCACAGATTCCGAACCATCCGCTAAGGCTGTCGTGAATCTTGTTAATCGTATGCGAGCAGAAGGAATCCACGCAATCTTTGCTGAAAACATCTCAAATCCGCGCCTATTAGAGCAAATTGCCAGAGAAACAAATAGCCACATTGGGGGAACATTATATTCAGATGCACTGTCAGCTCCAGGAACTGAGGCAGATAGTTATTTAAAAATGATGCAGTTTAATCTTTCTTCCCTGACGAAAGCGATGCACGAACAATGATCTCATACAAGAAAGATCACCCATAAAATTTTGTGTTTTAATTTTTCTTGACAGAGGCTAAGGTTTTGTCTCACTATTATTCGCACAGATTAAAGCTCTTTAGGAGAGATTTTTTGGCTTTTATTGGACCCCTATTTTTCTCTAAGGTTGTTTTTCTTAAAAAGCGCGGCTAAGCTGCGCTATTCTTATTTCTCCCCCCTTTTTCTTTATTTATTGTACATACCAACCTTGAGAAGGCTTTATCATGTGTCGTATTGATCCGCTCTTTTGTATTTTAAGTGCCATTGAATCTTTTTATTGGAGTTACATTGGCTTTACCGTCGTAATAGCGGCGGGACTTTATTTTTCTTTTCGCTCAGGATTTTATCAATTTAAAGTGCTTGCCCACCCCATCAGAACAATTAAAGCTGTTCAAAAATCATCAGAAGGAAGAGAAGGCGGGATCAGTCCTTTTCGCGTTTACTTCGCTTCTGTAGGCGGTATGGTTGGACTGGGAAACATCGTGGGCGTGGTTACTGCTGTGACCTTAGGAGGGCCTGGAGCTCTTTTTTGGCTTTGGATTGCATCATTCTTTGGCATGCTTATTAAATATGCAGAAATTTATTTAGGAATGAAATTTCGCATAGAGGATGAGCAGGGTTATCATGGAGGTCCCATGATTTATTTGCGAAAAGCTTTTCAAACCCCGATCCTTGCGAAAGTTATTCCTATTGTTTACTGTAGTCTTCTTGCAATTTATGGTGTTGAAGTTTATCAATTTGTGGTGATCATGGATGTTTTGACTGACGTATCATCTCTCTCTAGACCTCTCATTTTAGCCGGAATTTTAGCAATTACGCTTTATGGTGGATTTGGTGGAATTCGGCGCCTCGCAAACATTTCTACAGCGCTGATGCCACCCTTTATTGTGGGATATATTCTGCTGTCTCTCTATATTATCGCTATGCATATTACAATTCTTCCTTCTGTTTTAGCTGATGTGTTTAGAGCCGCGTTTACAGGGAATGCGGCGATGGGAGGATTTGCTGGAAGCTCGATGTTAATGGCAATCCAACTTGGCACGGCTCGAGCTGTTTATTCAGGTGACTTAGGAATTGGGTATGATTCGATCATTCAGAGCGAATCAAAAGCAAAAGATCCAGCAACCCAAGCTTGTCTCTCTATTTTTGGTGTAGCAACGGATGGCATTGTTTGTACAATGAGTATCCTCGTCGTGTTAGTGACGGGTATTTGGCAAGCACCAGTAGAAGCCTGTCATGCCGTGTCCTATGCGTTTGCTCAGTTTTTCCCACATGTGGATATTTTCATGGCCCTTTTAATTTTTATTGCAGGATACACTACAGTCATTGCTTATTTGACTGTAGGGGAAAAAGCGATGCGCTGGCTATTTCCTCAATGGGGGAGGAGGCTTTATTTCATCTATGCCGTGTGCGCTTTTATCGCCTTTTCTTTTCTTGACCAATGTCATGTTATGACCGTCATGAGCCTTTCAGGAGGGCTTTTAATGCTCACAAACCTTTTAGGAATTTGGAAATTACGTCATGAAGTGGTATTTAAGAAAGAGCTTATAGAACGTTAATCTTCATGCATGTATGTCAGAGAAAGATGGGTAGATGGAAAAGGGGTTTCTAAGATGATTTCTTCACCGACAGTCAGCAGAGCCGCTTTTGAGGAGAGGGGAGAACTCTGACCTTCAGATGTCAAATGAGAGACTTTAAAGGCTCCATTTGTCTTGTATGAAAAAACGTGAGAACTCACATTGTAAGTCCCTATCAAGATCTGTGCTTTCAGATGAGCGTTAATGACGGCAAGCTTTTCTTCACACTCTGCTATAGAGACATCCAAATTTTGGGTTAAAGCTGACTTTAAAACGCCATGAGCTGTGCTTGTTGCAATTTCAAAAGGTATGGCGGATGGAATGACAAAAACGCCTAAGAGGGTAATCGAGTGAGGATTTAAAATAAATGCATCCCATAATAGGGGCACTTTACCTGGAGAATAATGGAGGTCAACGCCCTTTGGAAAAAACGTAGCCAATAAAAGCTGATAGGAACCAAGAAGAGAGGAAGACCGTTCGTATTGGGTTAAAGCTCGTAAGATAGTTTCTTCTAGTTCATTGAAATTAATTGGTTTTGTGGCAAAATCGAAAGCTCCTTTATTCATAGTGGCCCGTAAGGTTTTGGTATCTCCATAGGCAGAAACAACAATGGTTTTAGGGCTAGGGCTCATTTCATTAAGTTTATCAAGCAGGGTAAGGCCATCCATCTCGGGCATATTGACGTCCGAAACAACAACTGCAATGCTTGGCTCTTTTTTTATAAGATCAAGGGCTTCTTGTCCATTTTGAGCAAATAAAAGGTCAAAAACTCCACTGGCAATTTGTTTGCGAAATTTTTGTTTGGCTAAAAGTTCAATATCTGGCTCATCATCAACGAATAAGACTTTTGCCATAACCCCCCACGCGTTATTATTTGCGCGGATCATACACAAAATAAATTTTTTCTTCCATCTTTATTAAAAAATATGGAAATTTTTTATTTTAGGTATTTAGCATATTGAATAAGAAATTGATTTTGCCAAAACGTTCTAATGAATGACGCAGCTCGACTTCGTCGTCACAAGAATAATTCATACTTTTCTTCATTCTACATTTAACAATAGACCCGATAAAGCCTTTGCCCAAACCCTGTGGAAAGCTCCCGAGAAATGGTCCCTATAGATTGAGCAAGTTCATCAAGCGTGCGGTTCTCGTTAGCAAACTCTGCCCATTCCCCTACAAGACACAAAGACTCTGGAATATCTGTTACATCGATAACGGTATAATCCATGGAAATATTTCCTATGACAGGAGCCTTAAACCCTTGAATTTCTACATAAGAATGGTTACTGAATCGACGATCATAACCATCCGCAAATCCAACACCGAGTGTGGCTAATTTACTTTCTCGTGATAACGTATAAGTTGCTCCATAGCCAACACTCTCTCCTTTATAAGCAGTGCGGATTTGAAGGATTCGACCTAAGAGTTTCACACAAGGATGAAGCAAGGGAGAATCATTTGGCGGCGTAAAGAGGCCAAAAATTCCTTTTCCCGGACGAACCAGATCGTAATGATAGGATTCTCCTAAATAAATACCTCCTGTGTCTGCAAGACTTGCTTTAGTCATTGGAAAATGTTGATGCAAATCATCAAAGAGGGTTTTTTGTTGTTCGTTATAAGGATGAGTGTCGTCTTGAGAAGAAACTAAGTGGCTCATCACAAAATGAAGATCGAGTGCTTTTAATAAATCTGAAGAGTCCAAAAGTTTTGTTAAATTTTTTTGATCAAATCCACTGCGCCGCATTCCCGTATCGATATGAAGAGCACAGGCAAGCTTGCTTTTTCGATTTTGAGCTTCTTTTGCCCAACTTTTGACCATCTCAAAATCATTCAAAATAGGGATAAGATCGTTTTCCACAAAAAGATCAGCTGTGTTGGGAAGAAGTCCAGACAGAACATAAATAAATGGTTTTTTTAGGACAGTTTTTAGCAAAAGACCTTCTTCGAGATGAGCAACGAAAAAGGCTCTGCACCCCTCGTGCATCAACAGAGGAGCTATTGTTTTTGCTCCAAAACCATAAGCATCTGCTTTAAGAACCGCTGCGCACGTGCTGTGAGGAAGCATTGAGTGAAGGGTTCGATAATTCTTCGCAATGGCTTGAGTATCAATTTCTATCAGTCCCGTCAGGTAAGAAGGAAGAGACACTGATACTGGAGCTAGGAGTGGTTGCACGTTCATACCTTTTGGATGACTTCAGGATATTTTTGTAATCGTTCCGTAAGAAGATGAAAAAACCCATCAGCATTCACTTCACTGATAACATAAGCATTAGACTTAAAGCCCAGCTTACCATACCAATCTACGGTTGAGCGGCCGGCCATAATTGTTGGAGAAACATCAATTTCAACATAAGCATCTCGACCCATATAGAGTTCAGGCTTTAAAAGGTAAGCAATAACATTAGGGTCGTGTAAAACACCCCCTTTAACACCAGGTTCGAGAAAGGCATCTGGACGATGGTAGTAAGATAACATATCAATAACCGCATGGGATACAGTTGTTCCCATGGCTTCAATCGCCTGAAGCCAATCCTCGGTTGTTTGCGTTTGACGTGTCACATCAAGGCCCATCATGACAATAGGAACACCAGACATAAACACAACATATGCTGCTTGAGGATCATAATAAAAGTTATACTCTGCAGCAGGCGTAATGTTCCCAAGGCCTATCACTCCTCCCATAAGAACTATCTTTTCGATTTTCTCCTTAATACGAGGCTCCATAACAAGAGCACAGGCAATGTTGGTAAGAGGCGCGGAGAGTGCTAAGGTAATTTTTTCAGAAGCATTTAAAAGCGTTTCTATAATAAAATTCACAGCATGCTGTGACTGAAGCGGCATTGTGGGAGGTGGAAGTTTACAATCTCCAAGTCCTGTTTCTCCATGAACATCAGCGCCCACATACGTTGAAGGGGTAATGCGTGAAAAAAAAGTACGTGGGCAACCTTGAAAAACTTTTATATCAGGACGACCTGCGAGCTCACAAACACGTCTAGCGTTTTCTTGAGTTTGCTGAAGAGAGCCATTGCCAACATTCGTTGTTACGCCAAGAAGATCAAATTCATCAGGAGATGCCAAAGTTAATAAAAGAGAAATCGCATCATCAAGTCCAGGATCACAATCGATGATGAGGGGAATTTTACTCATGCTACTGCTTTTCTGACAAAGTATTGAGAATTATCTTCATAACGAGAAATAAGGTCAGTAAGAAGCTCAAAAAAACCTTTAACATTGATTTCATTAAGAACGTGGGAGTTGGTTGAGAGTCCTCTTTTTTGCCACCAATCCACAATGGAACGCCCACGCCCCAGTCCATGGGAGGTATCAATTTCTACATGCGCATCTCTTCCTGTAAAAAGAGAAGGATTTAAAAGATAGCCAATGACTGAAGGATCATGAAGAGCACCTCCCGTGAGTCCAAAGTGCTTTATGTCATATTCATAAAAAGCGCGCAGCATAGCGACAAGTGTATGAGCAACGGGATTTTCTAAAGCATCAAGACGAGAAAACCACTCTAATGAGGTGACGATTTGATGGGTGAGGTCGAGCCCAATGGTTGTTATCTTTGCCCCACAAGTATAAAGAATATGTGCCGCTTCAGGATCTGCATAAAAATTAAATTCGGCTGCAGGTGTAATATTTCCGAGAGCGATAGCCCCGCCCATTGTGACGATCTCTTCAATTTTATCGAGGATTTTAGGCTCACGGATGAGTGCAACAGCCAAATTAGTTAAGGGGCCCGTCGTGGCTAAAGTAACCTTTTGAGAAGAATTCATCAGCGTATCAATAAGAAAATCAATGGCATGGGAAGGTTGCAAAGCCATCGTAGGGGGAGGGAGAGCGGCGCCTTTAAGCCCTGTTTCTCCATACACCGCTTCTTCAAAAACAAGCTTTCGAAGCAGTGGTTGAGAACAGCCTGCATAGACTTTAACGTCGGATCGTCCCGCCAACTCACAAGCCTTAAGAGCATTTTGAGCTGTATGGAGGAGAGGAGCATTCCCTGCCGAAATCGTAATACCTAAAAGATTAAATTTTTCGGGAGCGGCAAGGATCATGAGAATTGCAATAAAATCATCAAGACCTGGGTCGCAATCAAGAATCAAAGGGATGTGTGTGGGCATCTATATCTTATCATGAAGAGGAGTTGACCATATAAAACACCTATCTCATTTTCTATCTTCCTGCAAGAGAATTTTAAGGTTCATAAAAAATATAGTTAAAGGTTTTTTTCGTAAAGTCATGAACTCGAGTGACTTCGAGGGTACCCTTTTTGGCACGTAGGATGTATTTTTAGAGTTTACAAAAAAATCTATTATCTAGTGCATAACATATTTCTTGTCAAATTGTTTTTTAACACATTGAAAATAAATATTAATATTTCTTTGAATTTATGGCCACTTATTGTTTACACTTCCGGCATATTTAGGACTCTAAAGGATGGTTTGATGACATCAGTTACAAAGACAATTTCGCGAAATGTATCGAGCACTTTTGAAAGGGTTTTTTTTGCTGAAAAAGGAAGCTTCACTTACTGGCGAATGCGTATCTTGTACTCAACCATTATTGGATATGCTGCCTTCTATCTCGTGCGTTCAAATTTTTCGATGTGCATGCCAGGTATGATGGAAGAGTTTGGCTATTCTAAAGTTGACTTAGGATGGATTGCCTCTCTTTTTTCGATTGTGTATGGCGTTGGAAAATTTATCAACGGCTATTTAAGTGACCGATCGGATGCTCGCTATTTCATGGTTATTGGCCTCTTTTTCTCGTCTATTGTTAGCCTTTTCATGGGATTAAGTTCTGGTCTTCTGATGTTTGCTTTATTATGGGGATTAAATGGATGCTTTCAATCTATGGGGTGGCCCCCCAATGCTCGCCTGATTACTCACTGGTTTAGCCCCACTGAATTAGGGTCCAAGTGGGCTCTTTGGGCTTCCTCTCACCAAATTGGCGCCGTTGCCATCTTTGGTCTTGGGGGCTTTCTCATTGAACACTATGGATGGCGTTCTGCCTTTATTGTTCCTGCTTTTTTTTCTACTGGGCTTACTTTCTTTTTATTCAACCGTCTTCGAGATACCCCGCAACAAGTGGGTCTCCCTCCTGTGGAAGAATATAAAGGAGATGCAGTGCATGTTTCCCATCACTACGAGGATCGGATAACTCTTAAAGAAGTTTTTACAACTGTCCTTGCCAATAAACTTGTTTGGTTTATGGCGATTGCGAATATGTGTCTTTACGTTCCTCGCATGGGTATCTTCTTTTGGGCCCCCACCTTTTTAAAAGAACACAAAGGTGTCACTCTTATCATTGCTGGAATGCAGTTGGTGGGATTTGAAATTGCAAGCCTTATCGGTGGGATAGCCGCCGGGTGGATTTCTGATAAGTTTTTTTTAGGGAGGCGCGGTCCCGTCGGAACATTTTTCTTAATTGGCTTAGCCCTTTCGCTTTTTACTATCTGGAAAGTTCCTGCAGGATATCCTTTTGTTGATGCCTTCGTTTTAATGATTACAGGCTTCTTATTGAATGGCCCCCAAGTTCTTAATGGCGTTGCTACAGCTGACTTTGCATCAAAACGTGCTGTAGGAGTTGCCACAGGTGTCACAGGTGTATGTGCGTATGCAGGATCGGCCATAGCAGGTGTTGGGATTGGCCTCATCGTAGAAAGTTATGGATGGGAAGGAGGATTTTTGCTCTTTATCTTAAGTGCTCTTGTAGGAGCTTTCTTCTTTGCGCTTACATGGAATAATCGTGCAAAAATTCTTGATGATCAAAGCATAGCGGTAGACACGCCTTGTTAGATTGAAAAAGAATTTCCACATCCACAAGATGAAGTTGCATTTGGATTCTTAATCTGGAAGGATGCTCCAATTAATTCTTCTACATAATCGATTTCAGCACCTTCCAAAAGGGGAAGGGAAGCGCTATCTACTGTAAGCTTGACGCCTTTGTCTTCAAAAACGCAATCATCTTTCTCGATTGCCTCATCTAAGGAAAAGGTATATTGAAACCCTGAACATCCTCCGCCAGAAACCAAAACTCTAAACATCAATGAAGAAGGGCTTGATTCTTCTGCGATAAGAGTTAAAATTTGGCGTGCCGCACTCTCGGTTAGTTTTATTGTCATAGGCAAAGTTCCTTAAAATATGATTGATTGTAAAAATATAATTTGATTTTCTCCTAAATGATAGCCTGTTGGACGAACCATTTTCGGTATGCTAATGTTGCGTCCTATAATTAAAAATATGGTGATAGACATGAATTTTTTCCATGCTTTTCGAGACAACATTTTAAAAACGCTTGAAGAACTTGTAAAAAAAGGTCTTTTATCGGAAGGGCTTGCGTTCACAAAAATTTCAACAGAACCTCCTCGAGATTCTTCTCACGGAGATTTGGCAACAAATGCGGCTATGATCCTTGCAAAACAAGCTAAAATAAACCCTCGTGAGCTGGGAGAGCTGATTGGAAAAGAGCTAAGAGCCCTTCCCTTTGTTGATCATGTTTCTGTTGATGGTCCTGGATTTATCAATCTAAGGCTATCTCCTGCATTTTGGTATCAAGAGCTTGCAACTATTCTACAAAAAAAAGAGGAATACGGATCTTCAGTACTTGGTCTTGGCGAAAAAATTAATCTTGAATACGTGTCAGCCAATCCCACAGGTCCTATTCATGCAGGGCATGGGCGTGTAGCCATTGTTGCTGATGTTCTCGCAAACCTCTTAGAAAAAGTTGGTTATCAAGTTTTACGTGAATATTACATCAACGATGCAGGCGCCCAAGCCGATAAACTCGCAAAATCTGCCTATTTGCGCTATTGTGAAGCTTTGGGAGAAAAGATACAACATATCCCCGAAGGATATTACCCTGGAGATTATCTCAAAGAGGTTGGTCAGGCTTTAGCTAATCGGGATGGTTCTCAGTGGCTTATGCTTGAAGAGAAAGAATGGTTAGAGCCTTTCCGAGAATTTGCTGTGAATGCTATGATGGTTCAAATTCGTAAGGACTTAGCTCTGATGGGGATTCATCATGAAGTCTTTACATCTGAAACTGAACTTCACTGCACAGGTGCTATAGATTCTGCTATCGATTTTTTAAGAGAACGAGGTCTGGTTTACGAAGGTACTTTGGCTCCTCCTAAAGGAAAGGTTCTTGAAGATTGGGAACCCCGTCTTCAGCTTCTCTTTCGTTCTACTGACTTTGGGGATGATATGGATCGAGCCCTTCAAAAATCTGATGGCACTTGGACCTATTTTGCAGGTGATATTGCCTATCATTATGATAAGTTTCGACGAGGATACACCCGAATGATTAATGTATGGGGAGCTGATCATGTTGGTACAACCAAAAGAGTGATATCGGCTGTAAAGGCCATAACAGAAGAAAAAGGACACCTCGATATTATCCTTTGTCAAATTGTAAATTTTACGGAGGGAGGGCAGCCTATAAAAATGTCAAAACGGGCGGGAACCTTTATTGAAGTTCGGGATGTTATTGAAAAAGTAGGAAAAGATGCTTTTCGCTTTATGATGGTAACTCGAAAAAATGATGCTCATTTAGATTTTGATTTTCAAAAGGTTCTTGAACAAACGAAAGATAACCCTGTTTTTTATATTCAATATGCACATGCTCGTTGTCATTCGGTTATGCGGATTGCGCAAGATGTTTTCCCTGAATGGGAAAAAAGCCCCGTGGACTCTTTTGAGCTTTTAAAGGATGAAGAAGAACTTCAACTCCTTAAGCTTCTTGCGGGTTGGCCACGACAGGTTGAGAATGCTGCTCTGGCTCACGAACCCCATCGTTTAAGTTATTATCTCTATGAAGTTGCGCAGCAATTTCATATGCTATGGAACAAAGGAAAAGATAATACACTATTGCGTTTTATCGTTCCCCAAAACCGCGAACTTACGAGAGAGCGGTTAGCTATGATTCAAGCAGTTACGTACGTAATAGCGTCTGGGCTTCAAATTTTTGGCGTTACACCTGTTAAGGAGATGAGAGAATGACTTTTTCCCCCAATAATGATGATCGCTTCTTAAAGCCAAGCCAATATAAGGGATGGTTTCGTTTTTCAACTCCCATTAGATATTTAGCTCTTCTTCTTATTATTATTATTTTTACTATAATTACGTGGTATTTATTGTTCGATAGACGCCAAAACTATAAAAACATTGATTTAGCTCTCATTCGTGCTGATGAAACTCCATTTAAAATCAAAGCTAAAGATCAGGGTGTTCCCAACATCACTCATCAAGATAAATTGGTTTATGGTCGTATTAGTCATGATCAGCAGACACCTTCTACTGAACACATTCTTCCAGATCCTGAGCTTCCTTTCGTTGAAATCAAGGAAAATTCTTCTGTCAAAATGGTTGAGCAATATCTCCCAAAAAATATAGATTTTGAAAAAGTGGACTCTCCCTTCCCTGAACCCCATAAGGATTTATCGTCAACTACAGTTTCAATTGAAGATTTAATTGAAGAAACACAAGAAGACAGTGCTGTGCCGCTTAAAAAGGTGGTGAAAGGCAATACCCTAATTCAACTCGGTTCTCTTAAAAGCTATGATTTAGCTGAAGCAGAATGGGCTCGTATTTTAGAACACAACAAGGATATTTTAGCAGGGCTTGAACCCTCTATTCAAAAAGTTGATCTAGGAGCAGATAGAGGAATTTTTTATCGTTTGCGAACAGGGGTTGCAAATAAAGAAATAGCTATTTATGCCTGTACAACGCTTAAAGCTAAAAAGGTAGATTGTCTTGTCGTTCAGTAGCTCTTCTTCTCCAGTGATATTTGGCTGTTCTGGTTATACATTAACATCTGCAGAAAGAATATTCTTTAAAGAAAATAATCCTTTGGGGTTTATTCTTTTCAAACGTAATATTCAAGATAAAATGCAGCTAAAATTTCTTATTAAAGAGTTAAAATCAACCCTTCAGCAGACTAATCCTCTGATTCTTATTGATCAAGAAGGAGGTCGGGTTGTGCGTTTAACCTCACCGCATTGGTTTCATCCTCCTGCCAGTATGCAATTGGTCAAAGGAAGTCTTGAAGACTCAAAAAAGCAAGTTTATGAAATCTACACTCGCATCGCAAAAGATTTAAAAGAAATGGGCATCACAGCCAATTGTGCCCCTGTTTTAGATCTTAATGTTGAGGGAGCCGATCCCATTATGGGTGATAGAACGTTTAGTGATGATCCTCACATTGTTTCAGAATTAGGAGCTGTTGCTATTGACGCTCTTCAAAAAGAAGGAATTATTCCCATTATGAAGCATATTCCTGGTCACGGGGCAGCCACCTGTGACAGCCACGAAGGACTCCCTGTTATCACTCTTTCCTCCCAAGACCTTCAGCCTCATTTCAAACCCTTTAAAGTCAATGCTCATTGCCCTTGGGCTATGACGGCGCATATTGTCTATACTGCTATTGATCCACAACACCCGGCAACTCAGTCTAGTCTCGTTATTCAAGATATTATTCGGAAAAAACTGGGCTTTCAGGGGCTTCTTATGAGTGATGACTTAGGAATGAAGGCACTTACCGGATCTTTTGAACAACGTGCTCAAGCCTCTCTTAAAGCGGGATGCGATGCTGTTCTACATTGCTCGGGAATAATAGAAGAAATGTTTGACGTTATGAAAGGAGTTCTTGCTTTTTCTTTACCAACACAACAGCAGGAAGTTTGATGGATATTCTGAGTTCCATCTTCATTTGTGGTATCCCCCTTCTTCTAGCTATTACACTCCACGAAGCAGCTCATGGGTATGCTGCCCTTTACTATGGAGATGATACGGCGAAACGTATGGGACGAATCTCATTGAATCCTTTGCGTCACATTGACCTTATGGGAACAATTCTACTGCCTGGTTTTTTGATTTTTGCAGGATCGCCTGTGGTATTTGGTTATGCAAAACCTGTCCCTGTTAACTTTAGTCGACTTCGAGATCCTCGAAGAGATAGTGTGTTCGTAGCTGGAGCAGGTCCTGCTACCAATCTCTTCCTTGCCTTTCTCTCAGCCCTCCTTTTTCATATTCTTATTTTTTTCCCCCCTGAAGTTAACCTTTTACTGCAAGAGATGTTCAAATTTTCTTTAATAATTAACGTAACTCTAGCAGTGTTTAATATGATTCCCATCCCTCCTCTAGATGGAGGACGTGTTGCCGTTGGCCTATTACCAAAAGAATTAGCTCTTCCCTTGGCACGCCTTGAACCTTATGGAATTTTTATCATCCTTGGATTGATTGTGATTCCTTCTTTTTTTAAGGTTGATATATTTGCCTGGCTTATTTTGCCTCCTATTCAGAGTATTATTAAAATTATTTCATTTCTTTCTGGCTTATCATAAAAAAGAGCTTATATTTAACTTATGTTTTAAAATGGAGAGCTTCTTATGGGACTAAGTTTAAGTCATTTGCTTCTTGTACTGATTACAGTGCTCCTTGTTTTTGGCGCAGGGCGCCTGCCATCTATTATGAAAGATCTTGCCAAGGGACTAAAATCTTTTAAGGAAGGTCTAAGGGAGGGGGAAGAGAAACCTCATCTTCTTACGAAATCGTCCACACCTGAGAATGAGCCATGAACCTTTCGAGTTGGATTGAAATTCTTTTTATCGCCCTTCTTGCGTTTATTATTATTGGTCCTAAGGATCTTCCGAAAGTACTTTACAAACTTGCGCATTTTATTCAAGCTTTCCGTCGGTTTACATCTGAACTGATGGCTGAATTTGATACAATTTCCTATCTAAAAGAAATAGAGGAAAAAAAAGAAAAAAAAGCAAAATGAAAAAAATTTTTCTAAGCTTTATTACTTTACTTTTGACAAGCTGTCATACCCATACTATCAAGCTTTATCTTCTTTCAAAACTTCCAATATAACACCCCAGAAACCCGAGTTATGGATTAAAAATTAGTTAAAATTGAGGGGAGAATTGGCTAGACTGTGAATTGCAAAAATAACAGCCGAGGCCAATTCATGAAAAAAGATATCACAAATTTATTTTATTGCATCGAT
>JAGONT010000011.1 GCA_017992885.1 Alphaproteobacteria bacterium | reverse complement strand
AAAGAAAAAGCTATAAATCTTAATACTCTTCTCAATCTCTGAAAAATTATTCGATTCCAAAATTTAAAATATTTTTATTATCTACTCAAATACCTTGCTCGCAATGAAATGAAGAATGATCTGGAGTCAAATTTTCGACACAAATTTAGTGGGAAATATTTTTTAAAAAAATACATAAGCCTTTTACTGGAATGACAAGCGTATTATGACTCAAAAAGTCATACGCTCCCTCGTTACACAGTCATTTTTTTAAAAGAGACTATTCTGAGTATTTTCCAGAAGATTGAGTAGGATGCTGATGCTCAATCATTTTTTTGAAAATGCTTTATATAAAAACTCATCAGTAATTCTTCTTTTCGAATCATAGTGTGTTGTAACACAAATAAAGGCTACAAATTGATCCCGCTTATGAAATAAGAAAGCAATATCTTAAAAAAATGGTGGCACGCTTTGGTTGCTTTGCAGATCATCAAACAAGGTCCAGGCTCCTCCTTCCCCATGCCAATTCCCCCGTGTGGCTGCTTTTGAATACTCTGTTGAACGGGCTTCAAAAAAATTAGCATGCTCAACACCATTAAGCATAGCGCTTAACCAGGGAAGGGGATGAGGTTGAGTTTGCTGATAATGACCAGGACTTCCGGAAAAATAGCCATAAACAGGTGTGAGCTTTAGCTGGGTTAATCGCCAATCAGCAATGTAGCGGACGTAATTTTTGATATCTTTCATCGTCATTCCCTCAACATCTCCAAACTCAAAAGCAAGTTCAACAAACTTGTCTTCAAGAGTTACGGATGTTTTAGCAACATCGATGATATCATCACCGACAGATTTTGTGACAGCTCCGGTTTCTTGGGCCCATTCATGATAAAGTCTAATCATGCTCTCACAATGCAAGCTCTCATCGCGTATTGACCACGTGATGATCTGTCCCATGCCTCTCATTTTGTTATGACGGGGAAAATTCATGAGCATTGCAAAACTAGCAAACAACCACATACCTTCCGTAAAAGCGCCAAACATAGCCAGAGTACGTGCTACATTAGCACAGGTTGTCATGCCAAAACCTTGCATATAGTCTGCTTTTGCCCGCATGGCCGTATAATCACGAAAAGCTTCAAATTCGGTTTTAGCCATCCCCAATGTTTTCAGAAGAAGAGCGTAAGCATCAATATGCACCGTCTCCATATTGGTAAAGGCTGCCATCATCATTTGTATTTCCAGTGGCTGAAAAATAGGAATATAACGTTTCAAATAATTTTCACTGACTTCAACATCTGCTTGCGTAAAAAAACGGAAAATCTGCGTTAAAAGATTGCGTTCATTTGCTGTCAGAGTCTCTGACTGCCAGTCTTTAATATCCTCGCCAAGAGGGACTTCTTCACCCATCCAATGAATCTGCTGCTGTCGTTTCCAGCATTCATAAGCCCAAGGATAACGGTCAATGTCATAAGTTCCGGATGATTCCAATAATCCAATAAGTCTTTTCCCTTGCAATTCAAGAGGGTTTGCCTCTCCGTAATCCGCCATTTTATGATCCTTTTTCTGTTTTGCTGTGTTTACTGACAAGCGAGGCATTCTTCATAGTTTGTGGACGAGGTAAGCAAGAGTTTTTCCATGGGACCCTCTCCTCCCACATATTCCGGCCTTTGAATCGACTTTGAACGACAATAATAAAGACTTTTGACGCCTTTTTCCCAAGCTTGCCAGTGAAGCATCAATAAGTCCCATTTATCAATGTCCGCAGGCAAAAAGAGATTCACTGACTGTCCTTGGCAGATATAAGGCGCGCGGTCAGCAGCAAATTCGATAATCCATCTCTGGTCTATTTCAAAGGCTGTTTTAAATACCTCTTTTTCTTCTAAAGAAAGTACCTCTAAATGTTGCACTGAGCCTTCGTTTTCAACAATTGACTGCCATATAGTTTCATTATTGGCTTTTTTAGATTCGAGAACCTTTTCTAAATAAAGATTTTTGACAGCATAATTACCCGAAAGAGTTTTATGATTGTATATATTAGCAGGAATTGGTTCAATACAAGCGCTTGTTCCTCCACAGATGATGCTAATGGAAGCTGTAGGAGCAATAGCAAGCTTATGACTAAAGCGGGCTTTGAGGCCACGATCCTCTGCATCAGGGCACGCCCCGCGTTCTTTGGCTAGCTTTACAGAAACAGCATCGGCTTCTCGCCGAATGTGGCGGAAGATTTTCATATTCCATGATTTGGCGAGAGCGCTTTCAAAAGGAATGTTCTGTGATTGAAGGAAAGAGTGAAAGCCCATTAACCCTAATCCCACTGAACGCTCACGAATAGCAGAATATTTGGCTCGAGCCATACCTTCTGGTGCCGTATCAATAAAATTTTGCAGAACATTATCAAGAAAACGTAATACATCCTCGATGATCAAGGGATTATCGTGCCATTCATCCCACGTCGTTGCATTAAGGGAAGATAAGCAGCATACGGCTGTTCGGTCTTTGCCTAAATGATCGGGACCTGTTGGGAGTAAAATCTCACTACATAGGTTGGACATTCGTATTTTTAAACCCAACTCACGTTGATGCTTTGCCATGGCTTTGTTGGCTGTATCAATGAAGATAAGGTAAGGTTCTCCCGATTGCAGGCGAATTTCCAAGATTTTCTGAAATAATTTTCGTGCATTGACCGTTCGAACAACTTCGCCTGTTTTGGGGCTTTTAAGTCCAAATTCTTTATCTCCCCCAACTGCTTGCATAAATTCATCCGTTAGAGTGATCCCATGGTGTAGATTTAAACTCTTTCGATTAAAGTCGCCCGATGCTTTGCGAATTTCTAAAAATTCTTCAATTTCAGGGTGGTGAATGTCAAGATAAACAGCTGCATTTCCTCGTCGAAGCGAACCTTGACTTATGGCAAGAGTTTGCGAATCCATCACTCGAATAAAGGGAATGATACCTGAAGTTTGTCCAGCACGTCCTATGGATTCTCCCACACTCCGGAGAAATCCCCAGTAAGTACCAATGCCACCGCCATTCGAAGCGAGGAGTACGTTTTCATTCCAGGTAGAGACAATACCATCTAAGCTATCGGCAACTGCATTCAAAAAACAAGAAATAGGGTAACCGCGTTTAGCGCCTCCATTTGAAAGAATGGGGGTTGCGGGCATAAACCAGAGTTGCGAGATATAATCATAAAGTCGTTGAGCATGAGCGAGGTCATCAGCAAAAGCACAAGCAACGCGCGCAAATATATCTTGATAGCTCTCCCCTTCCAGCAGATATCGATCCTTTAATGTTGCTTTGCCAAAATCTGTAAGTTTAGCGTCTCGACTACGGTTGAGATGAAGCTGAGAAGGAAGTATCTTTGACTGGAGAGGTGTCGTTATTTTTAAAGGTGTTTTCTTTTTACGATCTTCGGGGAACTTTAAAATAGTGGGAGTCGGATTGAAATCAATTAAGTGTCCATCCCGATCAAAATCATAGGCGCGGTTCATATTTATGCCCTTTATCTTTCAGGGCGGGAGTTTTAAAAGGTGCCTATATGCATAATTAAATTTATTGTATATATCGACCCCATCTTCGGTGCACCCCGCCCGATGTGTAGTAAGTTATGTTTTCAGGCAGGTCTCCTGACTCACGGGTCTTCACTAAGACAAGCTCCCTTCCCAAGAATACATCTCAGTGGTTTTATAGCTTGTATAGTTCTCCGTTTACAGTTGCGGGGGCAGTTCCGGCCTTGCAATTTGATGCGCACCGGATTCCCTTTTCAGCATTCGTTTGTTGAAAAATGCACCTTTAAACACTTTAGATTATTCCTTCAATTGAGAGGGGATTGTCAATATATTTATTATCGGAATCTCGCAATCTTATCCATAAACTGATAGTGGAGGGTCTTTCCTTAGAATGGGTCATTTGCAAATAGAAAATAAAGTCTTATGATACAATATAAATAGAATCAGGTGTAAAATCATGGATTGGGATAAGTTACGCGTTTTTCATGCTGTTGCTTGTGCAGGGAGCTTTACCAAAGCAACGGAAGTCCTGAATATTAGCCAGTCAGCTATTAGTCGCCAAATTAATATCCTTGAAGAAGGGTTTGGAACTCCCCTTTTTACGCGTGTCCCCCGTGGCCTCATTCTTACAGAAGCTGGTAAAGCTCTTGAAACGACAGTCATTAATGTTTTTGCTCAGCTCGCTATGGCTCAAACCACCATGGACGAACTTAAAAATTATCCCCGAGGTCCTATTCAAATTGCAACAACGCTCGCCTTCGGATCCTTATGGCTTGCACCGCGTCTTCAAGAATTTCTTGATCAATATCCAGACATCGACATAACCGTTTTTTTGAAGGATGAAGAAGTCGATCTGAATATGCGGGAAGCAGATATTGGTATCACAGCCCTTGCTCTCAACAGTCCAGATCTTATTCATTGTGAACCTATCTCTTATCGTTTTCGTATTTATGCAAGTCGATCCTACTTAGAAAAGCATGGAACGCCTCAAAAACCTGAAGACCTTGATCATCATAAGCTTATTGTTTTTGGCAAAGAAATGCCTCACATTTATAGTGATCTTGATTGGCTTTTAAAGATAGGAGCTCAAAAACCGCGTATCCCATATCTCGTTATTAACAGTGGCCAAGCTATTTATGAAGCCACCCGATCAGGTATTGGAATTGCAGCTCTCCATAAGTATATGGTAGGGGACGATCCTGAAATGGTTGAGATTCTTCCTAATATTCCTGGTACAACAGTTTATCGATTTGTGGTATATTCTTCTCATCTGGCAAATCTTAAGCGTATACAGGTATTTGTTGATTTTCTTTTAAAAAAAATGCAAGAAGAAGAGCTTTAAAATCATTTCTCACAAGCATCATGATGAATTCTATTAGAAATAATTCGTTGGCTATTGTTATAAAAAATCTAAAAAAATCCTATGAATCTATGGTTCTACAAGACATTAATCTTGAGGTCCCTCAGGGTGAAATTTTAGGAATTATTGGAAAAAGTGGGGCTGGGAAAAGTACCCTTTTTCGTTGCCTTAATGGATTAGAGCAACCTACTGTTGGGACTATCACGATAGATAACCAGTTATTTACAGGAATTTCTGAAAAGGAGAAACGGCGAATTCAGCAAAAAATCGGTAATGTTTTTCAGAGTTTTAACCTATTAAGCCGCTTAACAGCCTTTGAAAATGTTATGTTTCCCTTAAAACTTCTCCAGGGAAACTCTGAACAAAATCGTTCAAAAGCTTTAAATATGCTTAAACTTGTAGGTCTAAAAGGGAAAGAAAACAGCTACCCCAGTCAACTGAGTGGTGGGCAATCACAACGCGTTGCAATAGCCCGCGCCCTCATTAGTGATGCGTCTCTTCTGCTTTGTGATGAGTTTACCTCTGCGTTGGACTTTGAAACATCTTTGGAAATTCTTGAATTATTACGTGACTTAAATAAAAGACTGGGCGTCACAATTATTATGATTACTCACGATATGGCTGTTGTTCGTGAAATATGTAATGAAGTTTGTGTTCTGGAAGAGGGAAGAATCGTTGAAAAAAACAACATTACTTCAATTTTGCTTTATCCACAAAACACTGTGACAAAGTCATTGATTCGCAATCTGATTAATAGAGATTTACCCCATCATCTTCAAGAAAGGCTTAGACAAACCCCAACTCCTCAATCAGCAGCGTTATTGCGGCTCTTTTTTTCAAGTGAAGCAGCAGAAGAACCTATCATTTTCTCTATCATTAAAAAGTATGATATTCCCATCAACATCTTATTTGGAAATTTAGATCATATACGGGAAACTGCTTTTGGTTGTCTTATCGTTTCGATTCCTTATGAGATAGCTAAAATTACGGAACTTATGAAAGACCTTAAGCAAAGAGGGGTCTCGTCTGAAATTATTGGATATCTCCCCCAAGAAGCAAGTGACCTATGGAACAACTAGTGATTAATTCCCTAATGGAAACTCTTATGATGGTTGGAATATCCATGGTTTTGGGGACGGCCATTGGTGCTCTATTCGCGTGTCTTCTTGTTTTAACAAAACCTTCCGGGCTCTTGCCAAAACCTTTTATTTTCAATTTATTAGGAATTATTCTTAATGCCTTTCGCTCGATCCCTTTTATCATCCTTATTATTGTCATGATTCCTTTTACACGTTTCTGGGTGGGCACGTCCATAGGTACGGCTGCAGCAACTCTCCCTTTAACCTTTGCTGCGAGCCTCCTCATTGCCCGTATCATAGAAGATGCTTTAAATACAATTCCAAAGGGCTTGATCGAAGTAGGGATTGCTTTAGGCATCTCAAATCTGCAGATCATTCTACAAATTCAATTTCGCGAAGCGTTACCTCTTATTATTTCTGGACTTACGACTGTTTCAATCAATATTATAGGTTTTTCTGCAATGGCAGGAACTATTGGGGGAGGAGGATTGGGAGACCTTGCTCTGCGATATGGCTACCAAAGGTATGACTTTACCTTACTTATCCTCATTGTTATTATCCTGATAGTTATGGTGCAATGTGTGCAAATGTTAGGTGATTTTCTATCGGCATTTTTAAAAAAATAAGACAGGATATTTATATCATGAAGTTATTAATGACTTTTGTTTTTTTGCTTTTATCGATAACACATCTTATAGCAACCCCTTTAAAGGTAGGAGTTACAGCAGGCCCCCATGCGATGATCATGGAGAAAGTAAAAGAACTTGCTAAAGCTGAAGGCATTGAAATTCAACTTATTGAATTTAATGATTTTATATTGCCGAATGCTGCTTTAAATGACAAAGAGTTGGACATTAATGTCTACCAGCATCAGCCTTTTTTGGATGAGCAAGTTAAAAGCCGGGGATATAAAATTAAATCAGCAGGGAAAACAGTCTTAATGCCGCTCGGAATTTATAGCAATACGCTTACAAAGCTTGCGAACTTAAAAGACAAATCAAAAATTGCCATTCCAAGTGATCCAACGAACGAAGGCCGAGCTCTCAAGCTCTTAGAAAAAGAGGGATTAATCAAGTTAACGTCTTCTGAAAATCCCTCTATTCTAGATATTGTCAATAATCCAAAAGAACTTACTATTCTTGAAATTGAGGCCCCTCAGTTGCCTCGAACATTGGATGATGTGGATGCGGCGGTGATTAATACGGATTGGGTTCTTTTGGCAGGACTTAATCCACACACGGCTCTTGCGAGCGAGGATAAAAATTCTCCTTATGCAAATGTCATCGCGATTCGCGAAGATGAAACTCGTCCTGAAGTCAAGCAGGTTATTCAACTCTATCAAAGCGAACCTATAAAAATTTTTATTCAAGAAAAATTCAAAGGAGCCATTTTACCAGCTTGGTAAATTTGCGTGCTCAGAGTAAGTTCATGATTGAGCAGGAAAGTGCCTTGTGAAAAAGAAAAGAATTGATTAAACTTTTTTATTTAATAAAAGGGAGAAAAGCGAATGAAAAAAATCTATGTATGTCTGTTATCTTTTGCCAGTTTAAATTTTGTAAGTGAAGTTTTTGCAGAAGAAACGTCGCAAGCCCAAGTGGATCTTCCGTCTTCCGCCTCAAATTTTACCTCAGCCCAACGCGAAGAGATTGAAAAAATCGCCACTGAATATCTGGCTAAACATCCTGATATCATCACAAACGCTTTGCAAGCGGCAATGATTAAGCAGCAACAAGAAGAAATTGCTAAAATAGAAAAAGCTGTCGCTGAAAATAAAGATAAAATCTTTAAGGACGCAGCTGATCCTATCGGAGGAAATCCTAAAGGAACCCAATCTTTAGTCGTTTTTCTGGATCCCTATTGCGGGTATTGCAAAAAAATGCATGGTGAGCTAGATACTTTGCTCAAGACAAACAAAGACGTAAAGGTTGTTTTTAAAGATCTCCCGATTATGGGGCAAGGTTCTTTTATGGCAGTTAAAGCTATGCTTGCCGCAAAGGAACAAGGCAAATACGACCAACTTCAAGCCGCTATTTTCTCCTCTGACAAGCATTTAACAAAAAAGCAAATCTTAAAGATAGCAAGTTCTCTTGGTATTGATGTGAAAAAGCTTGAAGAAGATATGAAAAGCAAAGCTCTCCAGGCTCGAATTGACCAGGGGCTTGAACTTGCAAAAGCGCTTGGAATTGATAAAACACCAACATTAATTATCGGAGAAACAAAAGTTTTACCAGGATATGTTACGGCTGAAGAATTGGATAAAAAACTAAAAGATATTGCGAAATCTCCATCAGCAGCTCAGCAAGAAGTAAGTAAAAAAGCATCTTAAACAAGATTAAGGGAAAGTCGTCTCTGTAAACCGGAGGCAACTTTTCTTTAAGTTCTTTTAAGGCGAAGGACATGTTCCTTGATAGAGATCCTGAGTTGAGCATCTGATCCCCAAGGGCAATTGACATAGCAACTCATTTTCTAAAACTTGTCCGCCTTTCAAGGCACAATAAATTCCTTCAGACGTCAAATAATCTGTTATCTTAACTCCACTTAAAGGACACTCTCCGCGAAAAAGAGCCCACTCTTCACATTGTTTATGATCAGCAAAAACACAAACACCATATTCCCCCCCATCTCCCCTTTTTTTAATATGTACCGTTCCATTTTTTTTTACACAATACACAGAGGCTGGATTTGCAAGTCCAATTTTTTCCTTTTCTCCACAACCCACGAGCAATCCCCATCCCACCAACAAAAAAACAAGCAGTTTGCAATTTTTTGAGTGAATCTTCATCTTTTTTTTGACCCCTCCCTCTCCTTCACAAAATATTTAGAACAATAAGGACAAATAACGTCTCCTTCTTTCCCTAAATGAAGATAGATAACCGGATGACCTAAAGGTCCACTTCCGCCATCACACTTCACGACAGCACTTTTTGTTTTAGTTGGCTGGACGGGTATTGTCATGACTTTTCCTCATGTGTGACCTATAAGTTTTCGACAAAGTTTATGCATTGGCTTGCACCCATTGCATCTACGCTCATGACAGGATATAAACCAAGTATCAAATACAGACTACAGGGGCCAGAAAGATTTTGGAATATAGAACTCACTTTTAGAGACTATTCTTTCTAGAGTTTTCCCTCCTGTTGTTTGCGCCCGTAGCTCAGTTGGATAGAGCGTTGCCCTCCGGAGGCAAAGGTCAGGGGTTCGAATCCCTTCGGGCGCACCAACTTTTCAGGGCCCATTTTGAATCCATACGAAGAACAGCAGAAAGTTAATAAGGAAACTGAGAAATGAGCATCACTGTCCTCATTGATCCACTTATTTTACAAGAAGGGATCGATATTTTGTCAGAAAAATTTAAGAAGCCCTTGAAAATTAAATCCGTTGTTCAGCTAAGTGAATTGGAAAGAAGAAATTCACTTCTAAGGATTTATCTCCAAAACCCTGAAAAAAGAATGCCGAATAGCTTAATCTTTAAACAAACTTGCGTAGAACCTTCAGAAACTGAAAAAGACGCTTTTGCACGATTTGTGAGAGATTGGGCGGGCCTTGAGTTTTTGAGTCAAGTAAAGGCAAAAAAGCTTCTTGCACCTCGATTTTATGGAGGGAGCATAAAGTACCGTTTTGTTTTGCTCGAGGATTTAGGAGAGCAGCACATTAGTCTGGTTGATTCGTTAACAGGTGATAATGAACCTCAAGCTAAAGCCGCTCTCCATCGATTTATGAAGTGCCTCGGGCAATTCCATGCGACGGGTTATGGAAAGACAGAGGCATATTTTGAGATTTTGAAAAAGCTCACTTCAGAAGCATCCTCCTGGCAAGAGGATTTAAAAATCATCTTCGATGATCCTTTTCCCAAGCTTAAATCCGTGCTCAAAACCTTTGGCATTTCTCCATCAGAAAGCTTGTGGGCAGAAATAAACATGGTTCTCAAAGCTTCCTTGGAACCGGGCCCTTTCACAACGTTTATCCACGGAGACAATTGCCCTGATAATGTATTCGACAACCCAGGAAAAAATGAGCTGCTTCTCATTGATTTTGAATGGGGTTCGGTGAGAAGCGCTTTGTTAGATGGAACTTATCTTCGTATGAGCATGCCTACCTGTTGGTGTTCTAAGGCTATTCCGGAAAACCTTATCAGTTCTCTTGAAGCAACCTACAGGGCAGAACTTATGAAAAAGATCCCTGCAGCAAATGACGATGAAACTTATCATACAGCCTATACACAGGCCTGTGCTTTTTGGATGTTGACTATTTTTGTAGAGATTGAAAAAGTTATGGATGAAGATAGACTCTATAATTCAGGGCCTGTTCCTGAAAAGGGTGTTTGGAAGGCGGAAGAAAATTCTGGTCGTCCACGAACCTTATCTCGCTTGCAAGCTTTTATTAACGTCTCAAAAAAATATGACAAGCTTCCTCATCTCAAATCCATAGCCACACAAGTTTTACGAGAACTCAAGACAAGGTGGCCAGATGCAAAGCCTTTAGATTTGTACCCCACTTTCCACCAAAGGGGACAATAAAGTGTGAGTTTGGATTGATAGGGAAGGAATTACCAATGACTTACATTGAAACGAATCGTCTGAAGATAAGACCTCTTCGTTTGGAAGATGCACAATCCTTGTATTCCTATGCGTCCGATCCTGAAGTTGCCAAATATGTCAGTTGGTCACCCCACCAGAGTATAGAGGATTCAAAAGCTTTTATCCATGAAGGGATAAAACAACAAACAATAACTCCTTTGGATCCGCTAGCGATTGCTTTTAAAGACGCTCCTGATATCCTCATTGGGGCAGTTGGGATGAGACCAACATTATCGCACCCCTATGAGGGGCTACTTTCCTATGTTTTGGGACGTCAATATTGGCAACAAGGCTTGATGTTTGAAGCTTGCTCGGCCTTGATTGATAAAGCTTTTAAAGAATATGGTTACAAACGGATTTATGCTTTTTGCTTAAAAGAAAACATTGCTTCGAAGTCCTTGATGAAAAAATTAGGCATGACGTTTGAAGGATGCTTACGATCTCGGTTTTTCCGCAAGGATAAATTCTGGGATGTTGACTATTTCGCAATTTTGGAGGATGAGTGGCGATTTCAACGATCTTTTTCTTCGTTTCAACAACAGAATAATTTTCCTATAACATACGAACCCAAGCCTTCTTCAGAAGATGTTGCCGTTTTAGATCAAGGTATTGAAGACAACGCACGACTGAAAAAAGGAATGGACCCAATTGAGCCCTTTGCCTTTTTTGTTAAGGATCAAAAAGGACAAGTCTTAGCAGGTTGTCGTGGCGACATTATTCATGGTTGCGTCTATACGGGAAGCTTATGGGTTTCGGAACCTCTTCGCGGCAAAGGTATTGGCACGCGGCTCTTGCAAGCTGCCGAACAGCTAGCCCGCGAAAAAGGCTGTGCGATGGCAACCATTAATACCATGGATTGGGAGGCGCTGGAGCTTTATCAAAGCCTGGGGTATAAAGTTGACCTTGCCCGCAAAGGATATAAAAATAACTCAACATTTTATTTTTTAAAGAAAGAGTTGATGTGAAATGATCAGTATCATTTTTAAAGCAATCACTCATGGAAGCTCTGAATACATCCCGGCCATTCAATTAAGTGAAGGGATTTTACGGACACCTTTAGGACTTACCTTTTCTCGAGAAGAGTTAGAAAAAGAAAAGGAATATATTCAAATCGCTGGATTAAGAAGTGATGAAGTGATTGCCGCTGCTGCTTTGGTCTCTGAAGGAGAAAGTCTCAAAATGCGACGAGTCGTCGTAAGAAATGATCTTCAGAAACAAGGTGTTGTGTCAGCTATGCTGTACTTCTGTGAAGAGTATGCTCTCAAAAATAAGTTTAAAGAAATCTACTGTCATGCGCGAGATGTAGCTATACCCTTTTACATAAAAAATCATTATATTCCTGAGGAGAATTATTTTGACGAAGATACCCTTGTCCATTTGAAGCTGCGAAAGATTTTAGTGCCTCATAAGAGATAACATCCATGACTAATTTTAAACGGATCACCTTTCAAAATTCTCGCCATAAAACTCTTGTGGGGCATTTATTTTCAGTTCCTGGCGATGCCATTGTCATCATGGCGCCTGGATTTTGTTCCGATAAGTCTTCTCAAGGACGATTTGAGGTTTATGCAAGGCATCTGAATGAGAAAGACATCTCTGTCCTGGCCATCGATTTTGCCGGTTGCGGAGAGAGTGATGATGACTTGCTTACCATCGATAAGGAAGTTGAAGATCTGACCTCAGCCATTCGATGGATTCACTCTCAAGGTTATCAAAAAATTGGTCTCTATGGAAATAGCCTTGGAGGTCTCATTTGTTTAAAAGCTTACTCTTCAGAGATTAAAACCATCACCATGACAGGTGGGGGTACAGGCCCAATGAAATTCGACTGGAGTCAACATTTCAGTCAGACTCAAATGAAAGAACTCCAAGATAAGGGGTATATCACCGAACGTAACGCACGAAATATCCATCGCAAATCAATCAAGATCAATCAACAAATGCTGAAAGATTTTGAACTTGTGGATCAGAGAGAACTGTTAAGTAATGTTAAATGCCCAGTCCTTCTTATCCATGGGGATGGAGATGAGGAAGAACGATCTCTGTATGAACTTACCCAAAAAAAGGAATGCGGTATTTATCATCCCCCTCAGAACTCAAATTAATTCCAGGGGCTGCCCATGGCTTTTGGGGGGCATAGTGATGACGTTGCTGAATTGTTAGGTGAGTGGTTTTTAAGACATCTTTAAAAGGCACACATGATGGAAGGTGAACGTATCCTTATTATCGGTAACTCAGGATCAGGAAAAACCTGGTTGGGAACACCTTTATCTCAAAAAATGAATATTCCTTTGCATCACATGGACACTCTCAGATGGGATAAAGGAGGATATAAGATTCGCCGTTCAGCAGCTGATATCTACAAGGATCTTGACGCCATTCAAAAGCAGGATCAATGGATTCTAGAAGGGGTTTTTGGAAAAATGATAGAGAGGTGTCTTCCTTTTTCAACTCTGCTGATTTGGTTGAATTTACCCTGGGAAGACTGTAAGCAGAACCTGCTTTCTCGGGGACCTCAGTTTGAAGATTTCCTCAATTCGAGTGAAAAGAAAAAAGCCTTAAACAAGCTCATTGAATGGGCCTCAGAGCGTGAATCTAGGACTGATGCTAATGCGTGGGATTTTTTTAATAATCTTTATAAGGATTTTAAGTATACGAAAACGTGTCTTCGAAGCCGAAGGGATATACTAGTGTTCCTCAAGAGGGCAGATGAAGGGAATAAACCTTCATGAGTTCTTCACGTTATCTCATTCGAGAAGCAACCGAATCTGATGCCAAAGGCATCGCTTTCGTTCACGTCAACTCCTGGAAGACAAGCTATGCTGGAATTATTGATCAATCTTTTCTAGATACTATCAGCTACGATCAGCGTCTGGCTTCATGGACGAAAATATTGCAGTCAAAAAATACGCAGCAATTCGTGGCATTATTTGATGAACAAATTGTCGACTTTGCTGGGTTTGGTCCGATACGCTCTGAATCGCGTATTAACCATCCTCTTTTGAAAGATAAAAACGTAAACATTGGTGAGGTATACGCCATTTATCTCTTAGAAGAATATAAGAGAAAGGGTCTTGGGAAGGTCTTCTTTAACAAATGCCGTCTGTGGTTCGATCAGCACGAAGTCAATTCTTTTATAACATGGGTTTTAGCTGATAACCACCGGGCCATACATTTTTACAAAAGTGAAGGAGGAGAGGTCATAGAGGAGATGGTCATAACCATCGGAGATAAAAAGTATCAAGAAACCTGCTACGTATTTACAACGCAAACTTCATAGTCTTCAGCAACACACAGGCATAATAAACAGACTTTTATGTGAAAAAGATCCTCCTTATCATATGTATCATAGGCTTCACATTCTGTTTGCTTAAGCACACACCTTGTTTCTTTATTGACCTCAAAGATCTTTCCCATCTAAATTACAAAAAACCCAAGAATGAGTGGAATCAAGGGGAGGCTTAAAAAAGAAAGGCGTACAATTGGCTGAACTCAGATCTTTATAGCCCATAGAATAGGTTAATGCCTTAAAGACGCCCCCATGAGAAACGATAAGAGGGAGTTTTTTCATGAGTAATACAGAGGCAACCGTTTTAACCACGCGCCCTTGAAAGGCCAAAAAGGTTTCTGCTCCCTTTGGTCTATGGGCATCATCAAATATAGACTTGGTAGGATCGAAAGGCGTTCCTTCAGCTTCTCCCCAGACGATTTCGGTGAGACCTTCCTCAAACACAATCGGTTTACTTGTCTTCTTGGCGATGATTTCAGCTGTTTGTTGAGCCCTTATCCTCGGACTAGAGACAATGATATCAAAATTCTCATTTTCCAGAATCCGTGAGGCCTCATGGGCTTGTTTAAACCCAAGCTCATTCAAAGGGATATCCTTACTTCCCATAATGATGTTACGCCGATTCCAATCGGTTTCTCCATGGCGGATAAAATAGAAAGGAATAAAAGGAAGAATATTATTATTGATCATTTTATAGATTTTCAAATAAATTTAAAATTATACTTATCAATTTTACTCAATCTATACTTCCATAAAAGGACTTGATAACAATAGGATGATTTTTAGTCTCCTCCATTGATATTCTAGCTATGCTGACAGATTTTGTGAATCGTTTTGCAACAAAAATTGCATGCGCCTTGTATTTGTTGAAGCTGAGGTGATCAGCTGAATTTATATACTCAAAATGCAGCTATACACTCAGAGCCCCCCATCAAAGAAGAAAAACTTTTCATGTCTATTCTTCCAGGGAGCAAGAAAAAAATCAAAGAGTGGGAAGCTCAGTAAGGACTAACCATCTTTTTTGGAATCAAGCACCTCCGTCTTTGCTGAATGTATTTGATTCCTCTTGAGGGTGCAATGGTACAACTCCTATATACATTCTGTAGAGTGGCTTATGGTCTATATATGAACCTGCATACTCTAAGATTAGAGGCATAATATTTACAGACCAAAGTAAAATCTTATTATTTTTCATACAAGAAAATGTTCCAAAGCTCTCCTCGTTTATAGCTGTATTGATCGATTTATTCGCTTGGTAAATGCCAGACTGTTGGTTTCTCATATCAATCATATGCGCATATGATTCTGCTATTTGCTCTTTGGAGAAATGTAGCGGAATAGAAATATCAGGAGTAATTCTTATTTCAGATTCTACGCCTTTGATGTTACTCTTCATTACACTGACATAAGCTTCTAATGGATCAAGAACGCTTCCACTTGCGAGATTCGTTGTGTTTATGTGTTTTGCTTGTAAATTACCGCCGTTACTTTTACAGAAAAGCTCTAGATCTTTCTTTGGTTTTGTGAGAGCGTGATACTGATAATCAAACAAGGCTTTATATACAAAGTTTTTCTTTCTATAATCTAATTCTTCTTGAATGGATTTGCTTCCATCTACTACCGAGAGTACCTTACTAAGCGGTTCAAACGCATTAAGAATTACTTTTGAAGTAATAGGATTACTATCAATAACCTTCTCTCTAATAAAGCTCTCCAGGCTTAAATTCTTAAATTCTTGGACCTCAGATTCTGTTTGATGATAAGCATACTGTGTGCCGCAGCCTGTCATAAAAAGTAATGCGAAGCATGAAAGAGCTGGAAATACAATTCGCCTCTGTGGACTCATAGCAATTTAGTTCCCTGTTATGTTTATAGTAGCACTTCAGTTCGACATAAAACTGTCTAAAACTAGCTCATTACTTAATTTTTTATGTGAGAAGCCATAAAATCTATCTAAATCTTTCTACAAATGAAGATAGAACTATGATTTCTTTAAAAGAGATATTCTGTGTAATTGATGATTTTTGCAAGCACTTTGAATAAGATGAATACTTAAAAATACTAAATTGTGAATCCAATGGACACACCGGATTTCTTCCTTCATGGAAGGAATCATTACAGTCAAAAAATACGTAGCAATTAGTGGTAATGTTTGATGAACAAATTGTCGGCTTTGTAGGCTTTGGTCCGGTACATCTTGAACCGTGCATCAACCATCCTTTTTTGAAAGATAAAAATGCAAACATTGGTGAGATATACACCATAAGCATTGGTTTCAGGATTGGCTATCGCTTTCTTCCCAGACTCTCTTATTGATCGTTCTCAAATAAATGCTGATGAATTTTGAGAGCTGATTTTTGATAATCTTCCATCCATAAGTCTTGAAGATCTTGATAGAACATGGGATCTTCCGCAGCAATAAGAGGAAGTAACAGATGTGCAGATAGTGTCCATCTTCGATTAAGCTCACACCAATAACGTAAAATCCGCGGATAAAAATCCCCCATATAATAAAACCGTATCATGGGATCCTGTCCTCGCCCTTGAATGCGCTGAATGAGTCGCTTTGAAAAATTACGACGATTCTCGAATTCCTCTTTTGTTAAAGCCACTGGTCCTTGCTTAAAAGCGTCTTCTGTCTGCTTGGTTAAACGTTTTCCTAATCCATCCCCATCATCATAGAGAACCAGGCATGGCCAAATTGGGGTTTGCCCTGACTTTAAAATGGGTTCTGTTGATGAAATTCCACTGGTATCAAGAGCCTGTCCTTGATAGTGCTCGGGTCTCACCTGATCTGGATTTTCTACAATTAAGGCTAAGTCATAATCGCTTTGGTCAAAAGCATCTCCCCGCGCGCGCGATCCATGAAGAAGAATAGCCTTGGGACAATACTTTTTCCGTAAGTAGGTGACAATATCATCATGCGTCATTACTTTTTATTCCTCCCCCATGTTTAGAAGGGTTGTGTAATCAGCAGATTTTGCTCTAACAAGCCTCGGTTTCAAGGATAATCTTTTGATCATCAGAAAATGTTTGATGTCTTTAAAAACGCCATCCTCCCTCACAAACTCTGTAACAATTTCAAATCCTGCTTGTACATAAACATGCTTAGCTCTCGAATTTGTTTCAGCAGGATCGATCATGAAAGTATCGACAGAGTGATCAACGTCTTTTTTTATAAATTGTGTGAAGGCTTTCAAAGTGGGAGAGGCTAATCCTCTACCAAAATACGCTTCATTTCCAATCATGAAATCAATTCCAAAAGTTTTTCCTGCTTTTGAAAGGTAGGACTCCCACTCCTTTGGCAAGTCAGGTGATGGCAGAATCTCTGAAGTCATGAGCAGGCAATAAGGATCGCTTTCAATAAGGCCAATCCAATAGGTAAAAATACCATCAAAATAATTTGAAGTTTCTTTTCGACCCCTTAAAAAGAGCTTGATATCTTCTCGATGCTCAGGACTATTATCCCAGAATTCACGCACATGCTGCTTATCCAACCACTCAAAAATAATGTTTTTATGAGCAAGAGTGGCCTTTTCAAAGTGAATGTTCACAACAACCCTTTTAATTTTTGAATAAAACGTCTCATATGAGGGTCAGATATCTCGTAGGGAAGATCATTAAAACCAAACCATCGGATGGAAGTGAACTCACGGGAATCAAATTCATAAAGAACACGCTGATCGCCTTGCAAAACATACCAGAAACTAACGTCCGTATGTTCAGCGGTGTGTCCTACCGTGAGTGTAGAAGTTAGAAAAAGAGGATCCATACACCAAAATTTTGCCGATATCCCGAGCTCTTCAAAGCACTCTCGTATGACTGTCTCATGGGGATTCTCTCCAGGTTCCACATGTCCTCCTGCTGGTAGCCAAAGCTGAGCCTTTTTATGATCAACAAGAAGGACTTTCTGAGCTTTTTCATCAAACAGAATAAAATAGGATACCAGGTGTTTCGGAGGTATATCTGGCTTTTGCAGGCGAAAGATCGGTGCTCCGCTGTGAATCCATGCGAGGGTTTCCTGAATGTGCTGAGATTCAATATCATCGAAAGGGATAATGCCTGAAATAATCGCTGCAACATTTTGCTCAGCACTGACTTTTAGAGGGGAAAAGTGATGATTTTCTATCATTGTTTTATGCTCTCAACAAAATTTAAAATTTTGTTGGCAGCTTGTATGGGACTTAAATTTGTCACATCAATTTCCAATACATGGGGATGATTAATTTTGATCAATCCTTTTTTCATAGGGATTTCAGTAAGGCTTGTTGATTTAAAGCGACCAAGACGGTCTGGATTGATAATTCGCTTTTTTCGTTCTTCCGGTGACAAAGTGAGTTTAATGGGGATAAATAACGAATTACGCTTTTCGGCTGTTTCTTGAACTTGCGTATAAACCTGCCGATCATTTTCTGCTTCAAAAAGTTCATTCGTAAAAATGTAATTAGACTTTTGGTCTTGAGAAATAAACTCTAAAATGATTTTACGAATTTGCCTAACAGGAACCCAAGCCTTTTCAGGAATGGGGGTCACACCATCTAAGTCTAACAAGGAGAAGATAGGGTTATTAATTAAGTGATTATCAACGATCTTATACTCAAATTTAGATAGTTCTTTAGCAATTGTGTATTTTCCTGTGCCTGAAAAGCCAATGAGATAAAGGGTGATAGAAAAGCTCATAAGATTTTTCTCATCAATTGATCTCCATTATGCCTGATCATAAGATTTTGCTTTTGCATTGGATAGCAAAGGCCTCATTTTTTACTATTTTTTTATATTTTTACATCGACAAATGCAAAATTTTTAGAGGAAAAAATGCTTTTTTTCAAGTTGTATCAAAGAAAATACACTGATTTTACTCCTCAATAAGGAAGGGAGACCCCATAAACTTGAGCATCTTCTTCATAAGATCTTGAAAGCGATGCCAGAATTCAAATTCAGTAGTTAATTTAAGAAACACGAGTGGGAATTCTTAATCGTCACTCAGTGGAGTGCCGTATTCGTAATCGTCCCTCAGTGAAGTTCCGTATTCGTCATCACTCAGTGGAGTGACGTATTCGCATTTTCTCATGCATAGCTCCCAAGCATGCAGCTCCTGTTCCAGGATATGTTTGTTTTGAGTCTGGTATATTGAGCTATGGGCTCTATTACAGTTTTTTTCACACTTGGAGAGAGGGTCTGCAAGTAATTCCTCACTAGCCCAGGCAAGTATCGCTGTTAAACTTAATGTTAGGATGAATTTTTTATCCATAGGAACCTTCCCTTTCCGTTAAAGTTGATGTGTCCTTCTCAGATGGACTTTTCTTAAAAAAGCTCACTTAATGTGAATTTATTCATTCAATTTACAATAAAAACTATAGACATTAAAAAATCCTTAATTGATTTTGTTTTAATACGCATCGGTTCCAAGGATAATGTTTTTATCATTGTGAAATTATTTATTTTTTCAAAAACTTAAGGTGAATGATATCTTATGATTTCTTGTCATTGACACTTGCAAGCGTTCAGATCCTTTCATAAAATATAGGCGAGCAAAGAAGGAAATAATTTATGAAAAAAGGTCTTTACTATCAGGCGGTTCCCTATCATGGGACTGAAGAACAACAGGCCTATCGTACTGAAATCTCTCTCAAAGCGACCGCAGAATTTCTACGCCAAGGTTATCCATGTATTTGCCCCAGTTATTTATGTTAATCAGATCGTCGAAAAACTGGGCTTGTCCTCCTTAGAAAACCGTCGGAACATTGTAATGCCTTATCTTCTAGATTTTCTCCAAGCCTCAAAAGGTCTGGTTTTAATCACAGTAGACGGTTGGCAAAATTCTTGGGAAGTGCGGCAAGAGCTAGAGTTTTGCCAAAAAAACCAGATTCCCATATATAAAATTAATTCAAATCAGATATATGATAATCTGACGAAAATCTTATCTTACCCCTTAGATCAAAAACAGGTCCACCAACTTTTAGAGGGGGTATAAGTCTATACTCCCTTTTTATGCTCTGTTCTTGCAAAAGTGTGTAGAATATTCTTAAAATACAAATACCCAAATCCCTGGATTATGTGAAATATAAAAGAGAAAAAGCTATCGCATTTCTTATGAAAGAACTTGACTGAAATAAATTACGACGATAAACATTACAAGTCAAAATGGAAGAAAATGTTTCAAAGCTATCGTTTCCCTAAACGTTTTGGTTATGATAAAAGAAAAGCTCACCTTTCAAGCATGATTATGTTAGGTGAAATGAAACGAGACGAACTAGGGGAGTGGTTTCTTCCTCTTCCCTAAGATGAAAATGATTTAATTATTTAATTAAACTGATGGAAATAATGTTTGATGAAAATATTTACGATTATCGGAACCAGACCACAATTCATAAAAGCAGCCCCTGTATCAAAAGCTTTTAAGAGTATTGGGATTAAAGAGTTTGTCCTTCACACAGGACAACATTATGATCCATTAATGTCCAACATATTCTTTGAAGAACTAAAGCTTGAAAAACCTGACTTAAATCTTCATATCAATGGAGGTAACCATGGTCAACAAACAGGACGTATGTTGGAATGCATTGAGGAGGCTTTGATTAAAGAAAAACCAGATCGTGTCCTTGTTTATGGAGATACAAACTCGACGCTTGCTGGGGCTTTAGCAGCCACGAAATTACATATACCCTTGTATCATGTAGAAGCTGGGCTTCGTTCTTTTAACAAAAAAATGCCAGAAGAAGTAAATAGAGTACTCACTGATCATCTTTCTACACTCCTTTTTACCCCAACCGCACTAGCAACTCAAAATTTAAAAAAAGAAGGATTTTCAGAAGAAAATATTAAAGAAGTTGGTGATGTCATGTATGACGCCATTCTCCATTTTAATACTCTAGCTGATAATAGAAAAGATAGTATCTTAGGAAAACTTCTTCTTAAGGAAAGAGAGTACTATCTTGCTACGATTCATCGTGCGGAAAACACAGATTCCCCTCAAAACCTTGAAAGAATTTTCGAAGCATTTGAAAACTTGAGTGAGAACACAAAAATCGTTCTTCCTGTTCACCCAAGGATCAAAGAAAAAATAAATAATATTAAATTTAAAAGAGAAAATATAATATTAACAGAACCTTTTGGTTATCTGGACATGCAGGTTTTAACGCGTTATTCATCCCTTGTTTTAACAGATTCTGGAGGATTGCAAAAAGAAGCGTATATTCTTGGTGTTCCGTGTATTACCTTAAGAGATCAAACAGAATGGATGGAATTAGTAGAGTGTGGATGGAATAAGCTTATCCCTGTAAATGAAAACCTCTCTAGAGAACTTAAGGAGTGGGTTCAAATAATGGAAACAAGAAATTTATTAGAAAAAAAGGATTTTTATGGAGATGGATTTGCATCAAAAAAAATCGCCCACTTCCTTGCTAATTCCTAAAAAGCTAAGTATGCACACTCCCATTATCACTCACATAAGTACGGTTCATTCTGCTTTTGATATACGAATTTTTCACAAAGAATGTAGATCTCTTGCTGCTTCTGGAATGCGGGTAAATTTAATTGTAACCCATGATAAAGAAGAAAGGATTGATAATGTGTTGATTGTTCCTCTTCCTAAATTTAAAAATCGATTTACTCGAATATTTATCAAACCTTTCTTGGCTTTTTCCAAAGCCTTAAGAACAAAAGCGGATCTCTTTCATTTTCATGATCCAGAACTTATTCCAATCGGTCTTTTGCTTAAAGTATGTGGAAAAAAAGTTATTTACGATGTCCATGAAGATGTTTCTTCTCAAATATTAGATAAGTACTGGATCCATAAAAGGCTAAGAGCCCCTATCTCTATTCTTTTTAAAACTTTAGAGTCTTTTGCGGCAAGATTTTTTGATGGAATGGTTACGTCTACTCCTTATATTAAAGATCTTTTTATAAAAAGAAACTCTATAAACATTAATAATTATCCCCTAAATGAAGAAATAATGGATTATCCTCCTATTATTATAAAGAAAAAAACAAAAGAAAAAATTATTACCTATGTAGGCGGCATATCAAAAGAAAGAGGCATCTTTGAGATCTTAAAAGCCATAGAAGGTACGGATATTAAATTGCATTTAGCTGGAGAAGCTTCTCCTAAAAATTTAATAAAAACCTTAGAAATGTGTCCTGGATGGCAAAATGTTGTTTACTTTGGACAGGTAAAAAGAGATAAAATTTGTTCTATATTATCAAACTCTCAAGTGGGGATTTGTCTTCTCCATCCAACGCTAACTTATGTTAATAGTCTGCCTATTAAACTTTTCGAATATATGGGGGCTGGGCTTCCCGTTATTGCATCGAGATTTCCTTTTTGGGAATATCTTCTTAAAGATATTGACAATGCAGTATTCGTTGATCCTTTGAATCCAGAAGAAATACGAAAATCGATAAATAGCCTAATGGAAGATGAAGAAAAACGTATGTCTATGGGAAAAAGAGGATTAAGGGCCGTGCAAGAAAATTACAATTGGAATAGAGAAAAAGAAAAGCTTATACATTTCTATAGTCAACTAGGAATAGGAAAAATTCCTTAGAGTTTAAAAATGTTCTTTTGAATATGGACATTTTTTATTTTTTTACCTTTTTGGGACAACAAGCGAATTATTAGTTTCTCATTTATTTTTTAAAGGGTCATATTAATGAAAATAAAAAAACCATTAAATATTTGGATTTTAAAGGATGGGGAAGCTCTTCCTACCATAAAAGACTCAAAAAAAATGAGAACATGGAGGCTTGGTGAAACTCTTGCAGATAGGGGACATTCTGTAACGTGGTGGACTTCAAATTTCTTTCATTTAAAGAAGGAGAAAATATGTGAAGGAAACAAAGTCTTAAAATTAGGGGATAATCTAACAGTCAAGTTTATAGATTGCGGTTCATATAAGACAAATGTTTCTTTTCAAAGAATAAAGCATCACTTCAAGTTAGGAAAAAAATTTTCGGCTTTAGCTAAGAAAGAGAAAAAACCGGATATAATTATTGCTTCCCATCCTATTTTGGAATTTCCTACAGAGGCCATAAAATACGGAAAGACCCATAATATACCTGTTATCATTGATGTGAGAGATATATGGCCAGATACGTTTCTATCTTATGCTCCTTGGTTTTTAAGGCCTTTCGTAAAAATTCCACTATTTTTTTATAATTTAAAAACAAAGTATTGTTTCAAGAACGCCCAAGGCGTTGTCTCTATAAGTGAGGATCTTTTGGACTGGGCCTTGAAAAAAGCAAAATTAGAAAGGGATTACACTAGCAAAGTATTTCACATAGGATATGATGAATCTGCTGCAGCAACAGAAGAACCTATAATAGAATTAAAGGATTTAAAAAAAGGGACCGTCATTTTTTCTTATTTGGGAACTTTTGTTAAGAGTTATGAAGTAGATTTGATTATTGAAGCGGCGAAAATATTGGAGAAAGATAAAGACTTTAAGGGATATTTCATCTTAGCAGGAGAAGGAGAGTTGTGGTTATCTCTTAAGCAAAAAGCAAAACATCTTAAGAATGTAATTGTCTTAGGATGGTTGGATAAAAAGAAGTCTTCCTATTTAATGAACATAACAGATGTTAGTTTAATACCAAACAAAACAACGGCTCTTCCAAATAAAGTTTTTGAAGCACTCTTTTTTGGTAACCCCATGATATTTTGTATGAAGGGGGAAGCTAAAACGGTTTTGGAAAAATACAAGGCAGGTATTTATTATGAGAAGGGGAACATTGATTCTTTTATAGATGGAGTTAAAATAATAACTCAAAATAACACAATAGAAACGATGAAAAAAAATTCTCGAGATCTTTATGATACTCATTTTAAATCTCAAAAAATATACTCTGAGTATTGTGAATATATAGAAAAAATTCATTCAAACTACCATGAAAACAATAAAGATTAGGAGTTTATGAACCATACAAACATTCCATTGATTGTTCTCACAAGATAACTCCTTTTGTAAGTTACTAAGTCTTAATTTGGAATAAAGCTAATTATCGGGTTCCCATGGGATCTTCTCTTGTAAAAAGAGATCATATCAAATGTTGTTTTCCTGGCGTCATCCGTCCAGTGGAATTAATTTCGTGAAATTCCTATAACTTCTTTTTGCAAATACGAAAAAATCACTCGTTCTTATACCAACATATTAAATAAAAGACGGGATTTAATATCCTATCGAACAAAATCATCGTGAGGGTCTTTCTATTTGATCTGATGGTGGTGAGAGTAAGAGTAAATTCTAATTACGAGCAAGTGATACTAGAGTCAACCTTCTGAAAAAAGTTCAGCGCATTAACGAAATTGCAACTCAATTAAATGATACTGTTTTGAGTACATGACAATTTTCAAAGAAGAACAGTTCAGTGGAGTCTAGACAGAGAGGTTGATCAATGATGTATAAGAAATTTCTCCAAGGATTACTCTTTGCCAGTATGGGGTTTATTTTAGTCTGCCAAGACGCGTCGGGAAGCACAAGATTAGAATGTGTCACTACCGCTGAGAAACTTGCAGATGATTGTTTTAAGAGCCATCCGGAAAGTGACGAAATAGCTTTAAACGGATGTCTTGACCAAATGGAATCAGACTTCCACAACTGCATGAAAAGTAGGCTTTGTTTAACCGAATGGCGTGCCTGCAGAACTAATTGGCTAGCAGAAAATAGGCCTGAAAGTATAGGAAAGGGAGGTACAGAAGAGTTCCTTCTCCCTCGCGACGTTCAAAAAACATGTGATGAGGAACACACGCAATGTCTAAGGGAGGGAGGTATAGATAAGTAACCGCTTTTATACTGGTAGTCTGGACAATCGGACTTATTGGCAACGGAGACCACATTTTTAGTGATTGAAGAATCCTCGGCAAAATCGAGATGGATTCTTAATGAGCTCCCTCTTTAAAAATAGAATTAGCCCAATAAGTACTCATGTTAAGTATCTGTTATGCAGCGATTCTATTTTTCTTATGGGTTCCAAGTCCTATAGTTTTGGCAATTGAACTTCTGGTTTTGGCATAATTGGGAGCAACCATCGGATAGTGGGAAGGTAATCCCCATCGCTCACGATATTGGTCAGGAGTCAAATTATAGGTTGTTTTTAAATGACGCTTAAGCATTTTCTTAGGTTTGCCATCTTCGAGACAAATAAGGTAATCCGGTGTGATGGAGTCTTCAATAGAAACGGCGGCTTCTTTTGATGTAGAGAGATAAAAAGAACTTTTCTCATTTGTATGATATAAACTGTGATGAACTTGTTGAATAAAGGCTGGCAGCTCTTGCGGCTCCATTTTATTGCTAGACACGTATGCAGCAACAATTTCAGATGTCATTGCTAAAAATGCTAAGGATTCGTTAAATTCTGTCATTTGGCATCTCTCTTTTTAAAAAATGAAATATACTTGTATTATACTATAAAAACAAATGCAATCTCTTTTTTATAAAAATTAATAAAGAGAAAATTTATTTATTTCTCCCTAATAAGTTTGAAATTCACTTAATAAATCATGTGATTGGGGATGTCAGTGAACTTTATAAATTGCTGACAACTCTTAGATAGGCTCTTGAATAAATGAAACAATTTAAGAGTCTTATTAAACATTTATCTGACGGTGAGAAGACATTAATAATCAATTAAATCAATTCCTTGCTTACGCATTCAATATTCTTGTTCTTAGGTAACTGACAAAAAATAAACAGAAATGATAAAAATAAATTTCTATTCTTTTTTGATATTTTTCATTTGAGGGAAACAATGCACATATAGGACCAATACTAAAAATAAAAGCACTAAGATAACATCACCAGATATTAACTCACTGGCAATTTTTTCGAGATTCATTTCTTCTATTTTTTCCAACGTAAAAAATGAATTAGCTAAAACTCGAGAAGAAACGAATGCAAATAAAATATTAAGAAAAAGACACGTTTTTAGAATATTCTTGATCATACATTGTTTGCTCCCTTTTATTCATTTTAGTATTCCCAAAACAAGCAAAGCATGTCATGGACGCTTTGTAAACCCCATGATAGATATTTATGGGTTTTATTTCTTGCCGATCAGTATTGGTCCTGAAAAAATACGGAAAGAAGGTCGAAAAAGAAAATATCTCTCCCTTCATGGAACCCTCCTAAACAAGCGTTAGAGTAGAGGCTCTAATTTTTGGAAGGATCGCATGTTTTATTTTTTCCTTTCTTTTGTTAAATTTTTATATAATTATTTTTGATAAAATGAAAAATAAATTTCAATATTTATGATCTTTCGTATATATCTTTCATCCCCTTTTTTTAATGATTTTCAGCGTTGGCCTCTATGGTTACCTGTTTTTTTAGGGCTTGGAATCTGTCTTTATTTTAGTCTTACATTTGAACCTCCTCTTTGGATAGCAAGTGGAGGAATGTTTGTTTTTGGAGTTACGTTAGTCTTTGTCAGACTGCAATTATTACGCCTTCTGTGCTTGTCCATAGGAATGATCACGCTTGGGTTTTCAGTGGCTCTTTTTAGAACCTATTTGTTGCATACACAGATGCTCCACTATCCTTTGCCACCTTTGATTTTAGAAGGATGTGTCAATCAAGTAGAACTAAAACCCACCCAACAAGGAACATTTTATCAACGTCTGATTTTAACAAATCTTAAGGCCGAAACGGCTGAAAAACTCCCCAAAAAAATTCGCCTCAGCCTTAGAGGGAAAAGGGAACGTCTTTGGCCTGGGCAAATCATTCGTCTTAAAGCAAAGCTTAATCCTATCCTGGAGTCTTCTCTACCCCGTGGCTTTGATTTTAGACGGCAAGCTTATTTTAACGGAATTGGGGCCGCTGGCTTTGCTTTGTCTTCGCCTGAACTGGTAGGCTATGAGCCAAATTGGCGCATGCATCTTGAAAAGCGTCGTGAAGAAATCACGACTTATTTTCTCACGCACCTGCCTACTCCGAGTGGGGCTATTGCTGCAGCTCTTGTGACAGGGGACAAATCAGCCATCCCTGAAGATGTACGCGAGCATTTTATAAACTCTGGTCTAGCCCATATCCTTGCGATATCTGGACTTCACCTTACCATTATTGCCGGCGTCGTTTTCATGATTATTCGACGAAGCATTGCTCTCATTCCCCCTCTTTGCCTTGCGTATAACAGTAAGAAAATGGCAGCCATGGGAACCATTTTTATGACTCTCTTCTATCTTATTTTATCGGGGTTTGGTATTCCTGCGCAAAGAGCTTTTATCATGATCACTGTTGTGATGGGAGCAATTTTGATGGACAGAACAGCCCTTTCTATGAGAACTGTCGCATTAGCAGCCTCTATCATTCTTATCATCATGCCTGAATCCCTCTTAGGGCCTAGTTTTCAACTCTCATTTGCTGCGGTCGTGTCTTTGGTGGCAGGATACGAAGCTTGGAAAAATCCTATGGCTCATTGGATTATGGGTGGGGGTGTTTTTCGAAAAGGCCTCGTTTATGCAGGAGGACTTGTTTTCACATCTATGCTAGCCACATTGGCAACTCTTCCCTTTACAATTTACTTTTTCCATCGTTTTAGTTTGCATGCCATTGAAGCTAACCTTGTCGCTATCCCTTTAACAAGCCTTATCCTTATGCCTTCTGCACTTTTAACGTGTCTTTTAACGCCTATTGGTTTGGGAGAGAGTCCTCTTTGGGTTTTTGAAAAATCCTTAGGACTTTTAATTCAAATTGCAACAATTGTATCTTCCTGGCCTGGAGCAAATGTGGGAATGACTCACCCTCCTGGGCTTTCTTTTGGTCTAGGTATTGTTGGAGGACTTTGGCTTTGTCTTTGGCAACAGTCCTGGCGGAGGTGGGGTTTTGTTCCCCTAGCTGTTGGTCTTTTAACAGCCTTTAGCGTGAACACCCCCCATCTTTTGATTGATGGACAAGGAAAGCTTGCAGGTTTTTATAAAGAAAAGACGCTTTATCTAAGTTCCACCCGCAAAGGAAAATTTACTGCTAAGATTTGGCAGCAATTTTTAGCCGCTAAAGACATAAAATCAATGTCTTGTGAGAAGGGGGTCTGTAAAACATTATTCAGGAACATTCCCCTCATTATTTCTTATCAGAAAGAAAATCAGCCTTGCGTAAAAGGCGCCGTTTTAATTCGCTTTGACCCAAGTCAAAAGGTTTGTCCGGAAGCAGCTCTTACGCTTGATTGGTATGATTTATGGAGAGAGGGAAGTCATGTCATTTGGCTAGATCCTCAAGGTTTTCATCTCGAAACTGTTCGCACACTTCAAGGAGATCGACCTTGGAGTCGAAAAAGTATCCCTCGGAAGTTACGTCCAATGAACAGAGAAAAAGTACAATAAAAATTTGGCCACTCTTGTTCATTGCATTTGAAGCAAGTCAGATTAGATAATTGTTCCCTTAACTCCCCATCTTTTTTCTTCTCATCATTTTCCACGCAAAGGCAGGTAAAATCCCATAATTGAGGAGAGTTCCCACAATAATACCTAAAAGTCCCCCAATAGTAGCAAAGGTCCAAACGTACTCTTCAAATAACGCCGAGATGAAGAGAGTAGCTATAGGGACAAGTGCCCATAAGAATAAAGCTGATGCGGCTCCATAGTGTTTTACCATGTAAGCATGAAGCAGCATTATGGAAACTGTAACCCCTAGTGCTAGATAAACGAGTGAAAACAAAAAATCATTTTCAACAGAAAATCCAGAAAACCCGTTATTGAATAGAATGAGAAAAAGAAAAAAAATTGCCCCAAAAAAAAGGGCTCTTGCGGTAACCCATAAAAGAGGCAGATTATGTTCTTTAAATATCTTTTTCGAAATATAAGTTCCCCCCAGTGTAAAAATGATACTTATAAATCCCAACAAACATCCATAAAGATGAGAAATATCTACATTGATCACTTCATCATAAAATAATAAAAAGAGACCAAAACAGGCCACACATGAACCTACTATCTTTTCCCAGGTAACTTTCTCTTGAGATGTGAGTCGATCGATAATCATCGCAGGAACAAACAAAATGGCGGGGAAGGCAGGAATAAGACCGGAAACCATGTATTTTGAAGCTTCATAGAGAAACCAAAAGTTAATTCCAAAGAAACATATCCCTTGCGCCACAAGTAACCCCCAAACCTTAAGACTTAATTTTTCAGGGTTTTTTTCTGAGATAAGATGTCGACAGAGCTCGATAAAGAAAGCAGCGATAATAAATCTGTAAAACAAGCTTTCAACTGTTGATATATACTTTAACTGAAAGGAAACTAAGTACCACGCGGGCGATGCTATGCAGAGCCCTGCAAGAATCAACAGAAAAAACTTTATAGACACCCCACCCCCCTTTTCTATTTGATTTGCCATAAGGCGTCTTTTTATATAATGAAATTCTTGTCTTAAAGCTTTTATGTACGAAAGGGAATCATTTGGAAAGAGGCACGTATTTTTTTGCTTATAACCAGCTTAACTTACATAATTTTGCTTGTTTTTCATAGCTCCTGAAAGTCACTTTTGTCGCGTAAATATAAACAATATCCCTCATAGAATATGTTTTATTATGTAAAATAAAGTCGTCGGTAGCTTAAAGCTTCAGCAATATGTCCTTCTAAAACACAAGAAGAATCTGCCATATCCGCAAGTGTGCGGGCAACCCTTAAAACACGTCTATACCCACGTGCCGAAAGCTTAAAGTTTGCGGCTGCTTTTTTCAAGAGAGCTTGACCAACTTCATCAGGCTTTGCAATGTGATCTAAGAGCTCACCATCAGCATGGGCATTAAGGGTGATGGCGACTCCTAGCGAAGAATATCGTTTTTCTTGAACCTCGCGAACTCTTTTAACTCGTTCAGCGACAAGGGAGCTTTTCTCTCCTGTTGGGGCATTTGTAAGATCTTCAGCAGAGACTTCTGACACTTCCACATGTAAGTCGATACGATCGAAAAGAGGGCCTGATATCTTGGATTGATAGTCAAGAGCACACTTAGGGGCACGCGAGCAGGCTCGACTCGCATCCGATAAATAACCACACCGACAGGGATTCATAGCGGCAATAAGTTGTACCCGGGACGGATAAATAACATGGGCATTCGCTCGGGCGACAACCGACTTCCCTGATTCTAAAGGCTGGCGCAAAGCTTCAAGAGTTGTCCGCTGAAATTCAGGTAGTTCATCCAAAAAGAGAACGCCATGGTGAGCAAGAGAGATTTCTCCGGGTTGGGCACGGAGGCCTCCTCCTACCAAAGCGGGTGTGGAAGCAGAATGATGGGGGTCCCGAAAGGGACGTGTCCTTATGAGTTTTCCCTTATTGAGTCGTCCCGCTAAACTCTGAATCATCGTTACTTCCAAAGCTTCTGAAGGGGTTAACGGGGGAAGAATGCCAGGAAGACGAGCGGCTAGCATTGATTTTCCGGCTCCTGGAGGACCGAGCATGAGCAAATTATGACCTCCAGCTGCCGTCACTTCTAGCGCCCGCTTTGCTGTTTCTTGTCCTTTAATATCACGTAAATCAAGAACTTTTTGCCTATCTTCTTCTTCCATCAATGGTTCGGGAGGAGAGAGAACTTGTATTCCTTTAAAATGATTAATGAGAGAAAGAAGAGTCTCTGCGGCTAAGATAGTTATGTCACCAGCCCAAGCAGCTTCTCCTCCACACGCTTTTGGGCAAATAATTCCCTTCTCAAGAGAGACAGCATGAATAGCTGCGGGCAAAACACCTGAAATAGGAGCCAATCGACCATCTAAGGAAAGCTCTCCTAAAACGATGTATTCTGCAAGAATATCTGAAGGAATCACCTTCATTGTCGCTAAAAGTCCAAGCGCGATGGGAAGATCATAGTGGCTGCCTTCTTTTTGAACATCAGCGGGAGCAAGATTTATCGTAATTCTTTGATAAGGAAGGGAAAGGCCCATAGCATGAAATGCAGATCTTACACGTTCCCTTGATTCTCCAACAGCCTTATCCGGCAACCCCACAATCGAAAAGCCAGGCATTCCTGTCGAAACTTGGACTTGAACATCAATTGTAATAACATCGACTCCTTGAAAGGAAACTGTATTTAGACGTGAAAACACTTTGTTCCTCCCTGAGTTCGGATTTTATGATTGAGAGGGATTTCCCACTTCAATTAAATTGACGACTCTTTTAACGCCTGTGATATCGTAGGCATAATCAATAACTCTTTGCATCTCTTCTCGTGTTGCTGCCATCCCAAAAATATAAATGATTTTATCAAAGGTCGTAACCAAATAGTTAGGAGCAAAAACATCTTCATCTGTAAATAAAGTTGCTTTTAATTTTGCCGTCATCCATCCATCACGAGTGTAATCTGAAAAGCTATCTTCTCCACTTATTTTTATGCCATCAATGACATCCCGAATACCAGAAATGTTTTTTGTAATGCGTAAAGCATCTTCCTTAATTTTTTCGTTGGCAACCCCGCCAGTTAAGAGAACCCGTCCCTTATAAACTGTAATGTCAATCTCTGAAAAATCTGTGTTCATGTAAGCAAGTTCATCATCAACCTTTACACGGAGAATTTTATCACTGAAAACACCACTCAAACCCCGATCCTCAACAGCACTCATTCCAACATTACTTAGGCCTCCTATGGCAAGAGGAGCCGCACACCCTGTAAGAAGAAGAAGAAAAGTTAAAGTAAATTTCTTATGCACAAAAACCTCCACTTATTGATAAGACACCCAGGCACCTTGAACATGACAAGGCCACCTCCAACCTGAGATTAAGACAACATCAAACCGAAGATCAAGAGAAGAAGGCTTCCCTCTTAGATAATATAACAGTGCCTTTTCAATACGTCCTTTTTGAAAAGGGGTTAAAGCTAATAAAGCTTCTTCAAGATTCTTGCGACTTTTAACCTCTACGGCAATTAAAAATTTACCTTTGCGGGCCAAAATATCAATTTCTCCCATGGGCGTTTTCAATCGATTTTCAAGAATCTCGTATCCTTTAAAACGGAGATAAAAAGTTGCAAGACTTTCTCCCCATCGACCTTTAAGGTAGGCTCGTTTTTTTCGACTTAAGTAAAAGGGCACGTTGATAAACCTCTCGTTTTGGCCTCCCAAAAGCTTCCGAAATAAGACTTACAGCTTCTTTAAGTGAAGATGTCATGAGCGCTTTTTCCAAGTTTGACTCAAACTCTTCTTCAGAAAAAGAAGAAAACAAAGGGGCTCCTTCAATCACAATGACAACTTCTCCTCGAGGAGGATGAGCTTCATAATAATTAATTAAGGAAGAAAGAGCTTCTTTTTGAACCTCTTCATACAATTTAGTCATTTCTCGACATACAACCCCTATTCGATCTCCAAGCACCTCTAAAGCATCCTTCAAAAAAGAGACCGTTCTCTTAGGAGACTCGAAGAAAATGAGGGTGGCTTGAATTTGTTTAAGCTCTTTCAGAGCATTCTTGCGAGCTGTTGTTTTTGAAGATAAAAATCCACAAAAGAAAAAACGCTCTGGCGAAAGACCTGAAAGACAGAGCGCCATAAGAGGAGATGAGGCTCCTGGAATAACCGTGTAAGCAATATTTTCTTTTTGACAACTAACAACAAGCTTAAATCCAGGGTCTGAAATTAAAGGCATACCCCCGTCAGTGACATATGCAATGTCTTTTCCTGCTTTTAAAAGTGAAAGAAGGCGTGGACGAATCTGTTCAGCATTATGATCATGATAGGAAAGCAGGGGTTTTGAAATCCTATAATGTTTGAAAAGTTTTGACGAAACTCGTTTATCTTCACATGCAATCATCTCGACTCGATTGAGAATATCAATGGCCCTTAAGGTGATATCCATTAAATTTCCAATTGGTGTTGCGACAAAGTAAAGCATTATTTACTCACAGTAAGGAAAAGAGTACCTTTGATTCTATAAGCATATCACCATGGAGAACGACGAATGACAAGGACACTTCGTATTTTTATTTTGGGAGGCCTTTTGATAGGGCTTTCCTCCTGTAGCCACGAAAAAGCTCCAGAAACCAGGGTTGTTTCTCGTCCCACTCCTCCTAAAGCAAAACCCATTCCTCCTGTTGCAGTTCCTAAACCAACGTCCGTCTCTCCTCAATCTTCTTCTCATAAGGTGGGACTGTTACTTCCTCTCACAGGTCCTCATGCAGCCCTTGGCAAAGGAATGATGGATGCTGCTGAATTGGCCCTTTTTGAAATAGGGGGAACTTCGATAACTCTTTACCCACAAGATACCAGTCAGGGAGCTCATCAGGCTGCACTACGGGCCCTTGATGAAGGGGCTGAGATTTTATTAGGACCTATCTTTGCTGCGGAAGTTGAAGCGATAAAACCTTTGCTGAGTGCTCGTAACATCAATCTTATTTCTTTTTCAACAGATCACGCTGTTGCAGGAAATGGTGTTTTTATCTTAGGATTTTTACCTTCTCAACAGATTGAGCTTATTCTTAATTTTGCTAAAGAAAGGAATCTTACCAAGATTGCGGCTCTGACGCCGAATGATCAGTATGGCCGTTTAATTGATCAAACTTTGAGACGCCTCGAATCTCAAGGACATATCGAACTTTTAGGAATTACTCACTATTCGAAAGCAGATCTTTTAGAAGGTAACCCTGGAAATGCTCGGATCATAGAAGAGGTGGAAGAGTATAAAGCCAAAGGTCTTACAGCCCTTCTTATCCCTGAAGGAGGAGAAAATCTCGGATATATGGCGACCTTACTTAGATCCCAGATGCCTCCCACAATTTTAGGGAGTGGACAGTGGGATGCGCCTAACACTTTGCAGGTGGTCACACATCTTAAAGAAAGTTTTTTTGCTTCAACTGATCCTCAAGAATGGCAAAATTTTGACCTCCGTTTTCAGAAAGCTTATGGATATAATCCCCCCCGAATTTCCACCCTTGCTTATGATGCCACAGCCCTTGCCATTGCTTTAGCGGATAAAGGCTATACATTTCAAAATCTGACGTTTTCTCAAGGATTTTCAGGAGTAGATGGAATTTTTCGTTTAACAAATCAAGGATTAAATGAACGAGGTCTTGTGGTTCTTGAAGTTACTCATTCTGGATTTAGAACGATAAGACCTGCGCCTCGAACTTTTTAGGTTCATCATTTAGGATCTTAAGATGACATCTCGCACAATTCAGTTGCTTCTCATTATGATGGCCTCTTTAGCCACAATATCAGCTACAGATATTTTTCTTCCCAGCCTTCCCCATATGGCAACCTATTTTGGGGAAAGTGAGGGCATGACTCAGCTTGCTATTCCTCTTTATCTGTTAGGATCACTTCTTGCAGCTCCTGTTTTAGGAAGTCTCTCTGACTATTTTGGGAGAAGACATATTCTACTCTTCGGCCTCACTCTTTTTTTATTTGGAACGATTATATGTGCCCACTCTTTCTCCCTTGTTTTTTTCCTAGGGGGACGATTTGTCCAAGGCTCAGGAGCTATTGTGGCGCCTGTTGTAGGATGGGCCATGATTCAAGATATGTATCCTGCAGATATGAGCGCTAAAGTTATGTCATGGGTAGGAAGTGTAGCGTCTTGTTCCATTTTTGTTGCTCCCGCTGTCGGAGGATATATTCACATTGCTTTTGGGTGGCAAGGTAATTTTCTTGTGATTGGTATATTCACAGCCCTTACTTTGATTTTAATGTTGTTTTTAACACCAAAAATAAAAGTTTCTTCGCAAAAAGAAAAGTTATCGCCGATGCAAACCTTAAAAATATATATCAAGATAATCAAGAATAAGAATTTTCTTTTTTACATATCATTTTTCGCACTATTGTCTTGTGGAGAATACTGTTATTTGACGTTAATTCCTTTTTATTTTGAAAACTCACTCTTTCTTTCTCCTGCTGTTTTTGGGCTTTATCTTTCTTGCAGTGCGTCGTTCTATATTCTAGGGACTTTCCTTACGCCTATGATTTTAAGTCAGCTAGGAGTAGATAAAACGCTTGGTGTAGGAATCGTTTTTGCTCTCGTCGGAAGCAGCTTCCTCCTTTGTGTCAGCTTTTTTTTCCCTACATCTCCTGTCCTTATTGTGATGGCTTTTGGAATATATATTTTAGGGGCGGCTATTATTTGGGGGCCCTCGACTTCAAGAGCTTTACAAAGTTATGGGGATATACGAGGAGCTGTTTCTGCCGTCAGAAGCCTTATTCTTACGGCCTCCTTTGCAGGGGGAGGATTTGTTGGGAGTTTTCTAAACGATACATACCTTATTCCGCTTGCCTTCTTTTTATTGGCAATGGCAACAGGATGCGCCATCATTTTTCAAAGAGTTGATAAAATTTGAACGCCAAGACTAAAGATTCTTGAGTGCGCTATCATTGTTGAAACATTAGAGTCAAGGGAAGAATAGCCACTTTCCTCAGATAAATCTTCCTATAAGAATGCTTTCAAAAAATAGAGTTTCTCTGCAAAAGCAGAAAATTTTAATTAAAAGATATTTTTTCTTGATAATGCGAATCAGGCTTGCTACTTAATTATATCTCACAAATATATTTTAGTTGAAAAAATGTGTGAGTTAACTTCGTTAAAATTGATGTTTTTTTCAACTAAAAATTTTTTTTGAAAAAAATTATTGACTTTTATATTCCAAATGGGATAAGCTAAAAAAGGTTGGTTTTATTGTTTAAAATTACTAGTTATTGTTTTTTATATTATATTTTTATTTTTTGATTGTTATTTTTTTGGTAAAAGTTAAGAAAAATAGCGGCACTCAGAGTTTTGAAAAAATATTTTAAGTGTCGTCTAAGCCAAACGGAGCGATTGAAATGATTAACTACCTATCTCAGATTCTTAATCAAATTTTTATTTTAATCGCTCGAAATTTAATTATTTTTATTGAAATGAATAAAATTTTGTTTTGTGGTTTTATTTTTGTTGTTGGTGGTTTCATTTCAGTAAATTTAAGGAGCAGTGTTTTTTGCTCTATTTTTAGCATCCCTACCTTAGAGCGAAGAAAACCTAATGGTTTTCTTCGCTTTTTTTAGGTAAGACACTCACAATTTAAGGATTCTCTTAAGGAGAATAAAAAATACGTAATTTTTTAAAGAGCAACCTAAGGTGGCAAAAATGCAGGAAAATGTTTGTAGTTTATTCTCACGTCCTTCCCTTGCTTGGGATATAAGATATAATGAGAAATATACTTCTCCTGATGAGCTATTTGTAATACAAGATCTTCAGGAAACTTCGATGAATGAGCTAAAAGAATGGACACTTAATACGTGTGAAGTTGAAGCAACAGAAGGAATTTCTCAAATTCAAGATCCTCTTTGGCGTAGAGTTTGCATAGATGTTCTTAGAATCTTAGGACCTGCTGCTTTTAAGAATTTATGGAAAATTAAATTATCTCATATTTCCACTGAAGGAAAAAAAGCATATCTTATTAGTCCTACAATAGACATCGCTGAAACGATTGAAATTTATAATTTTGTTATTATTGAAGCTCTAAAAAAATTCTATCCAGCTCTTTTGTTTTTAGAAACTAAAGTAATAGAAAATCTTGGCCAAAACAAAAAAAAATTAAGGGAAAAAATAAATTTTCAACAGCATGTTTCATAACAAAGTTCTTAAAATCAATTATTTTTTTCTGCAAAATTTCTCTCAGCAATAAAAAAACCGATACCCTAAAGCATCGGTTTTTTTGTAACAAAATAAGCTATAGGCAAACGTTTTATTAAGCTGCAGCTCTTTTTTGGCCTTTTGGATGAGTTCCAAGCCCAATATCTTTAGCAATGCTGCTTCTACGTTTTGCATAACTAGGGGCAACCATAGGGTAATGTGTAGGCAGATTCCAACGTTCCCGATATTGCTCAGGGGTCATATTATAAGATGTTTTTAAATGACGCTTAAGCATTTTCAATTTACGTCCATCCTCAAGACAAACGATGTAGTCGGAATGAATAGACTCCTCAATAGGCACAGCTGGTTCTGATCGAGCAGAAAGCATGTATGACTGTCCAGATGAGAGAGAACATAAGCTTCGGTGAACAAGTTGAACGAATGCAGGTATGTCAGTCGATTCAAGGGGATTTTTTGAAACATAGGCAGCAACAATCTCAGCAACACATGTCGTTAACTCTAGTGATTCATTTCTTGTGGTCATTCCTATTATCCTTTTAGCTAGAAACTAAATACCCCTATATTACATATTAGAGAAGTGGGCAAGAAATTTGTTTTAATTTGTTTTAACTTGTCACTGGACTCTATCGGATTGAGGACGTCTTTCTCCAGCAGAACAATTCGCCACGTCCAAGAACCTACAAACGAATATGAAATCTCATATCTTCAATACTCCGGGAAACAAATCTCCAGCAATATGAAAGGCGAAGTCTATGAAAAAAATATAAGGAACAGCTGCCAAAGCTCTCCATAAAAAAACTACTGAGTTAGGCTTTGATTTAGTCCCTAAAACTCCAATTACTTGGTGGGTTTCTTAAGGGGAGAACTTAAATCAAGAGGCATCTCATTAACGCTCAAAATTCTTGGTTATTTTATTTGCTTTTTAGCATAATGTACTCAGAGATCCACGAAATTGGAATATATATGATGGACCCGCAAAAATTAAAAACGCTTTTATCTATCTATAAAGATGCCGGTATTGATGAAATCGTCTCGCCCGTACCTTATAATCGTTTCTTGAAAATCGAAGAAACGCTTGCCCTTCCATCCACTAAACATTTAGAGGAAAAGCAAGGTTTTGAGATTGCTCCATTGATCTCGCCAAAAGTGGCAGCCTCGACAGCTCATTCCTCAGCTCAATCTGCTCAATCTTTAGAGGAACTCCGAGCGGCCCTCCTGGCCTTTGAAGGCTGCGCGTTAAAATATACGGCGACAAATCTTGTTTTTGGTGATGGCAACCCAGAAGCTCGCGTTATGTTGATTGGTGAAGCACCAGGAGCCGATGAGGATCGGCAAGGGTTTCCCTTTGTGGGTCAAAGTGGTCAATTATTGGACAAAGCTTTTGCCACAATCGGCCTAACACGGAAAAATTTTTATATTACCAACATTATTCCTTGGCGTCCCCCTGGCAACCGTCAGCCAACGCCTGCTGAAGCAGATGCTTGCTTGCCTTTTGTAAGACGCCATATTGATCTTGTGAGCCCAGATTTTCTGATTCTGGTGGGAGGAACAGCGGCTAAAACTCTTCTCGGTGGTCGAGAGGGGATTATGCGTATGCGGGGATCTTGGAAAGAGTATATATCGGAAGCTGGACGCAAAATAAAAGTTATTGCTATTTTTCATCCTGCTTATTTGTTGCGTTCTCCGGGTCAAAAGCGGGAAGTTTGGTTGGATTTGATTAAGATCAAACAGTCTCTTTTGAAAGAAGGAGTTGATCTTAATGATGCTCTCTAAAAATAAATTATGCGCTAATTACAAAATCAAATGAATTTATTAAGTTATAGAGAAACATAGGTTAAATGTAAAAATTATATTTTTTTTGAAATATATCAATCAATTTCGCAGTGGATTCACCATGAACCTTTCTTTTCATTATATTTAAGTATGTTTCAACAGTCCTAGGGGAAATACTCACTAATCTTGCGGTTTCTTTTATTGTTTTTCCACTTGCTACGTGTAATATGCACTCAAATTCTTTCTTTGTAAAATAGGTATCTTCATACTTTCCTTCCAAATAAAATTTCTCAACATCTAATTTTTCAAAAAAACTTCTTACATTTTTTTCATAATCAAAAGAAGTCGAGAAAGGATTTATATCTGTCTTAATAAGTATTTTTTTATTATTTTTGGTAATGTCGTGGATTTTTTCTTTAAAATACAAAATGAAGTGTTCTAAAATGTTCATGTTATTAAGATAAAAATCTATGATTTGCGTTTTTTCTCTCGTAGCAGCAAAAAACCATACATTTCCAAAAGTTTTTTTTCTTTCATAAATAACAATTATATTCCATATATCGTGATCATATAAAGCTGAATAATGCTCTCCTAAAGGGGTTCCATAGACGAGAGTCTTTCGAACTTCTCCTTCTGGAACCTTTTGCATCGCATAGAAATCAATGTCGTTATAAAAACCATAATTAAAATATTTTTTTGTCCACTCATGGTCTGCAGAAAGACGTAACATCGTCCCATTGTCGTAAAGTTTTACATAACCAAAATTTGTTATCTCAAAGTTAGAAAAAAGCGGTCCACAAATTTTTTCCACTGTACTTGAAAGAGCTTCAGAAAATTCCAAGGCTTGAGAGTTCCTTAAAGAAGAGGTTAACATTGCCCATTCCCCGCGTGTTTATATTATACACAATTGGCTAAACTATAAATTATTAGGGAAGATGGTTCAACATACCAAAAAATCTTCTTTAGAAAATATCGTAAAATTACCTGAGTTGACGAAAAAAAAATATAACATATACTTTGGCTGTCTAAAATAATGGACTTGCTAAAATGAAATCATCGCTCTTAGCAACATTAGACTATAACAAATCCATAAGTGAGCCACTTGGGGTTTTAAATGAGCCATTGTTGAGTAATTACGGACTGTCTTTCCTCACGTATAGAAGATTTTCAGATACAGGAGAACTCCTCTATATCTTTAATAACCATGAATGGATGGAGTATTCCTTTCAACAATCATGCTGGATTAGTAGCTCTTTTAGTGAAAGAATAAAGCAGCTTACAAAGCAAAAATTTTTAAATTATGTTTGGCCTGAATTTCCCAATTCTAATGATCCCACCTACCATGCCTTATATGAGCAAAACATATGGAATGGTATCATAATGTATAGAAAATACGACGATTGCATAGAATCTTTTGCATTTGCTAGCACTAAAGAAAATCGAATGCTGAAAAATTTTTATGCTGATGGGATAAATGTACTAAATAAGTATATTCTTTATTTTAAGGACAAAGCTCATTCACTCATTTATCCGAAAGATAAAAAAATATTTATTCCTTATACTTTGAATTTATCTACAAATTCTAATATTTCTGATGAAAAAATAAATAATTTTTTTAAACAAACAAAAATTTCAAAATATTTTTTAATGATTAAAGGAAGAGATATCATCATATCAAAGAGGGAAATGGAGTGTTTGTCTCTTCTTTCAAAAGGAAAGAGAGCAAAAGAAATTTCTAGTTTACTTAATTTATCGCCAAGAACTATAGAATTTTATTTAAACAATGTAAAAATAAAGTCTGAGGCTAATCTAAATGAATTAATTGAAGCTTTTTTAAAGACGAGCTTTATTGCAAATCATCTTCATAACCCAAAGGAAAAAGATCATGAAAGTTAACAAAAAATCAATTGTTGCTGCGCTCATTGGGCATGTTCTCGAGCGTTATGATGTCGCATTGTACGGCTATTTTTCAGCAATGCTTGCACCAATTTTTTTCTCTACTGAAAATACCTCTGCAGCCCTTCTAGCAAGTCTAGGAGCCTTTGCAGCAGGTTATTTAATGCGCCCCTTAGGGGGAATTATATTTGGTTATTTTGGTGATCGATATGGGAGGAAAAAAGCGTTTACGTGGTCCATTGTTTTAGTGATCATACCTACTTTCATTATAGGTGTTTTACCTTCATATGCTCAAATTGGCATAGCAGCTCCAATAATTCTTATAACTTGTCGTCTTATGCAGGGGTTATGTAATGGAGGAGAATTTAGTGGTGCCGGAATTTTTGTTGGTGAACATACACCAGCAAATAGAGTGGGATTTACCGGAAGCCTGATTTGTGCTACTGGGCTTCTTGGAGCCGCTTTCGGAACTTTGTTTGGTGCAATCGTTACTCTTCCCATGATACCTAGTTGGGGGTGGCGCATTCCATTTCTCGTAGGCTCTTGTTTAACGTTTGTAAGCTATTTTATCCGGCGAAGGATGATAGAAACACCTGTGTTTCAAGAAGTTCTAGAAAAAAAATGTACTTTAAAAAATCCTTTAAAAGATGTATTTAGAAATTATAAATTTAATATATTGAATACGATTGCTATCGGAGGTTGTGGACATATCTTAGTTTATATGCCTACAATTTACATGAATGTTGTCTATGCAACTATTCTTAAAGTTCCTAATTTTCAAATCTTAATTATTAATACAGGAATATTGGGATTATGGGTTATTCTTTCTCCAATAATGGGATATTTTGCAGATAAGGTAGGAATACGCCAATTTATGTCAGCAGCAGCTATGATAGCAATATTAATAGCTTATCCCCTTTTTAGCTTTCTAGAGGCAAATCTTACCCTTGAAGGTGTCATTATATTTCAGCTGATATTAACTGTGGTCGGATCAGCTTTTGTGGCGCCGATTTCCGGATTATTTATAAGCCTCTTTCCCGTTCGAGAACGTTATAGTGGAGTCGCTTTTAGCATTACTTTAGGGCAAGCTCTCTTTGGAGGGACAACACCACTTATCTCAACTTTTCTAACAAATATTACTGGAGATTTTAAAGCTCCAGCTTTCTTTATGATGTTTGGAGGAACCATGGGATGTCTAGCAGTCATTAGAATGATGCAGTTCCCTGTTAAATTGCAGGAAGGGCTTCCTCATTTGACGAGAAACCATCTAGATTCTAAAACAATCAAGCAGCTTTCTCTCGCGGAAGGTCTCCATTAATCTTTTGGTCCAGGTTAATTTATATGACGTTGATAGATGACATTTCTATAGGTTTCGAGCGGGAGTTAGAGTGTAATTTAAAATTTAGTGATTATTTTTATAAAATCAGCTTATTTTTAAATTAGAAGTGTAATATATGGGAGTCTTTATTTTGAGGGAGGGAAAGAATCTATATTACACCTCATATTTCCATTTTACATAATAAAGTCTTTTCAAGACACCCGTAAAAAACACGGATAACAAAAAAACCATTCTCCTCTCAATAAAATCAGCTCGCCAAGTCTACACGGGAGACCAATAAACGAATATCATTGGCTATTTTCATAACGACACAGCTAATGTATTTAAAACTCCAGAGACCTCGACAAGAGTATCTTCAGAAGCCAACCGCCTCAAATAAATAACCCCGTAGCGCAAACCAACGGGGTATTTATGTGTATTCTCTTAAGTCTCTTAAGCAGTCAAGAAAAATTAGATTTTACTTCTTTAAGAGTTATTACTGCACGTCTTCCATTTTTGCTTTAGACCATTCGTTTGCATCTCCATTAGTTTCAGGACCATACACATGAATTCCCGACTGCTTTTCACTTGCGTCATTACCAAAAATGACTTTCTTTAAAATTTCTCCACCGGATTGAATCGTGAAAGAATGAATATCACTCGGGTTACCCACAAAACTTAAATAGGTTGATATCTCTGACTTGTCAGAAGGAACCTGACGTATTGTTTTAGCCCAGGAGGAGAGATCAAAAGATGTGTCACAAAAATCCCTAGAGGAGGGTAAGGTGCCTAACGGAATATAGCCTTGAATTGGGTCGTGTATTCTTACCACTGAGCCTTTCCCTGTTGTCCGATGGTTAACGATTAGCACATACGCCTTGTCTTGCATCTTCTGGTTAGGCAATTTTATAGAGATGGCCGAGTGCTTACTATTAGCATTTTCATTTGTACCTGTTGTCCGAAAAGTACGAGGAGCTTCATCGACTTGCATAGGTTCTTGTGGATTTTTTACCCTTAAAGAAGCTAGCAGCACGTTTAAATCAGGACCGTTATGTTCTTGATTAATAACTTGAGGAACTCCTCCACCCAATGCAAAAGGGAAAAGGGGGAATTGAACATTAGACGCCGGAGTTATAACTGATCCAAACGGAGAGAGGGCAAAAGTGGTTGAGGTGTGAGGGGGTAGACCAGGCATATCTCCTAACGTTTTATCCGCAGGCAAAAGTTTTAAAACCTTTGGCTCTAATTTTAAGAATGTTGCGGTTGCGCCAATTACCCGATCAAGCTCCCTCATTACAGACAAAATTTCATCGATATCTTCCTGCGACTCTCTATCTACTTCTACATCTCTGTGGACGTTTTGTAGACGTTCTATCAACTCATTATATCGACCTGTCAGCATTGCTGTTGTGATCTTTAACTGTTGAATCTCTCTATCTACTTCTACATCTCTGCGGACGTTTTGTAGACGTTCTATCAACTCATCATATCGACCTGTCAGCATTGCTGCTGTGATGTTTAACTGTTGAATCTCATGTGTTTTCTTCTGAATTTTTTTAATATATTTTTTAGTATCTATTTTTTCTTTTTTAGAGAGATCTTCAATAAAAATAGCTTTCTTTTTCTCAAGAAATTTAGACTTTTCCTGAGACACTATCTCTTGTGCTTCAAACCAGCCCTCAACTTCTTGATTAGATAATTCGGGAAGTGGCTTTTGAACGCAACGAGTCGTAATAATGTCAAGTTTTTGCTCCAGTGCCTGCATTAACTCGGGACTTTTGTCTTGAGCAAATTCGATACTCTGAATAAGCTTTTTAGATTTTGCCTGAAGCTTCTCAGAATCCTTGCAGTCGATCATGAAGTCAAAATTCTTTCCTGCCTCTACGAGAGTTGTGGTCGCAAGAAATGATAGAGTTAAAAGAGTTAAACAACGTGTCATAACATTACCTTTCATCAATATGGTTTAATTCAATTTATTATTATAATATTTATGTAAGAAATCGTTTGTGGTTTGTAAAGAACTTTTCTCTTAAATATTTTAAAAAACTTGACAGAGAAGTAACTATCTTTAGCTTAAAAAATAATGTGCCTGACCATAGTTATTTGGGTGGATACGCGATTGAATTCGTTTAAAGCTTACAGAGCTGATTGCTTCAACGCATAGGCCAAAGCATACAGACGAAGAGCACTTGCAAGGCTCCCATGCCGTTTTTCATCAATATCCTTAATCAGTTGACTTAAGGGTAGATTTTGCGCTTTGGCTAATTCTGTCAAAGCACACCAAAAAGCTTTTTCGAGAGACACACTGGTCTTATGTCCATGAAGAGTGACTGATTTCTTTTGAAAGAGGGCTCCTTCAGGATTCAGATCCATTATTTCTCACCATAAGCTCAGGTCTTACCCAGGCACGATACTCCTCTTCCGTCAAATACTGAAGATCAAGGGCAGCTTCTAAAAGCGTCTTATGCTCCAGATGGGCTTTTTTAGCAATTTCTGCAGCCTTATCATACCCAATGTGGGGATTTAGAGCTGTCACCAGCATCAGAGATTGATAAAGAAACTCTTGAATACGCGTTTCATTCACACGAATTCCCACAACACATTTTTCCGTAAAACTTCGAACGCCATCTCCAAGCAAACGAATCGATTGAATCACGTTATAAATCATCACAGGTTTAAAGACATTTAATTCTAACTGCCCATTAGATCCCGCAATACTGACTGTTACATGGTTTCCCATCACTTGAGCAGCAACCATGGTCAAGGATTCACATTGAGTGGGGTTCACCTTCCCTGGCATAATAGAAGATCCCGGCTCATTTTCAGGTAAGATCAGCTCACCAAGTCCACACCGGGGTCCAGATCCCAATAGACGAATATCATTGGCAATTTTCATTAAGGAAACCGCCACTGTATTCAAAGCTCCAGAAACCTCAACAAGGGTATCTTCAGAAGCAAGAGCCTCAAATTTGTTGGCGGCACTGACAAAAGGTAATCCCGTAAGTTCCGCAATTTTTTGGGCAAAGACTTTAGCAAATTTAGGGTTTGTGTTTAAACCCGTTCCTACAGCTGTTCCGCCTTGAGCTAATTCATAAAGATGGGGCAATGTATTTTTAATACGTTGAATTCCCATTTTAATTTGAGTTGCATAGCCGGAAAATTCTTGTCCTAAGGTCATAGGTGTTGCATCTTGAAGATGGGTTCTGCCAATTTTAATAATGGTCTTAAAAGCAACTTCTTTGTCTTTTAAAGCCTTATAAAGTCCTTCTAGGGCAGGCAAAAGAAGACGATGAATTTCAAGCGCCGATGACATGTGCATAACCGTTGGAAACGTATCATTGGAAGATTGCCCTTGGTTAACATGATCATTAGGGTGAACAGGTTTTTTTGATCCTATTTTTCCCCCTAAAAATTCAATGGCTCTATTGGCAATAACTTCATTGGCATTCATATTTGTTTGCGTTCCTGATCCTGTTTGCCACACGACGAGAGGGAAGTGCTCATCAAGCTTTCCTTCTGCAACCTCGTCAGCTGCTTTGACAATAGCTTCACTCAGAACAGGGTCAAGTTCGCCGAGATCTCGATTCACTAGAGCCGCCGCTTTTTTTTGAAGTCCTAAAGCCCGAATAAGAGGCAAGGGCATAGTTTCAATTCCAATACGAAAATTTTGCAGCGACCTTTCTGTTTGAGCTCCCCAATATTTATCAGCGGGAACAGCAATAGCTCCAAAACTATCTGTTTCTTGACGCGTGGCGTTTTTTACAACCATAGAAAGTCTCCATTGCTGAAAGCAGGGTTTAACGGTAATTTATGCCACATGCGGATAATAAAGCCAATGACACACGCACTTCAACAAGCTGAAAAGGCCTTTTCTGAGAAAGAAGTGCCTGTTGGAGCTGTCATAGTCGACGTTCTTTCAGGAAAAGTCATCGCTACTTCCTATAATCAGATGAGAGCACGTATGAACCCTATTGCTCATGCTGAGATTTTAGTTATTCAGCAAGCGTGCCTTATAAAACAAAAGGAACGACTCGAAGATTGCGATATTTATGTAACACTCGAACCTTGTCCTATGTGCGCTCAAGCAATCAGTTTTGCCCGTTTACGTCGTCTTTATTTTGGGGCGTATGATCCCAAAGGAGGGGGTGTCGATCATGGAGCTCGAATCTTTAATGCTCCTTCCTGTCATCACGCTCCTGAAATCATCGGTGGTATTGAAGAACGACAATGCGCCCGCCTTCTTTTAAAATTTTTTGAAAAGTTACGTAGCGAATATCCTGAAATTTGTTAAGATCAAGGGAGAAAAAAAGGACTTTCTGTAAGAAAGCATAAAAAATGAATTCCTTTCGACGCGGCTATAATCGAATTGTCTATTTGACAGGAATCGCCCTGATCTTCATTACTTTGGGAATTGAATATTTCCAATACAAGCATAATCAGCATCTTGTCCTGACAGACCTGAAGAATCGACTTGATGAACACACTTTTAATATAAATCTCCGTGTTCGAACGGTTAAAGGCTATGTGAATGGTCTTAAAACGATAGCTGAAAGCGATCTTATATATATCAAAAATTTTGGGACTCATTCCCCTTTGTTTTCTTATTTAAAAGAAGATGAAAATAAAAAATATTATTATTTGGATGCGAAGGATTTAAAGCTCGATAAATCAAATTTTGGTAATTTAATAGGCTTAGGATCTCTGGAAAACTTCTCTGAAAATTTAAAAATTGAAGTTAACATGGCTCTTTTTCTCAATATTCTTTTTGATGTTGCCTTAAAAAATAATCGTGGTGCTGTTTGGATTTATTATACGTCCAAAAATCATTTTCAGAATCTTTATCCCTGGGTTCCCTTACCTGTTAATGAATATCATAAGGCTGTTGAAGAAAAAGCCTTCTTTCAAAATGCCCTGCCTAAGAATAACCCCCATCGACTTAATTTTTGGACACCCGCCTATCAAGATGGATCTGAATATGAAAATCCTTATCAAAAAGGGATTGTCGTCACAAACTCTTCTCCAATTTATGATAACAATCAATTTCTTGGGACTATTTCTTTAGATCTCAGTGTGACAGAGCTTAACAGAATGATGAAACGACTTGATACGCTCAAAGGTTCCCTTCTCCTTATCAATAAAGAACATCAAATCTTGGGGATGAACGGTATCGATTTTCAACCTGAAACTTCTCAACACATTCCTCACTTGGAACAACTTGTGTCCCCAGAGATTATTCATCGTCTAGACCAGCAGATCGCTATGCCCTCTGAATGGTTTTCATTTAATTACTCTTCACTTATTTATATCAAAGACTTACATGATGCTCCTTGGTACGTTGTTTACTTAGGATCAGAATCAGAACTTTTTAAAGAAGTCTTTTATGATGCTCTACAAGATATTTTAGTCATCACTTTGGTCCTTATCTTCGTCGTGGGTGTAGGATATCTTATGGTTATTCGTGATTTTATCTCCCCTGCCCAAAAACTCGTTGACCATATTGAAAAGGAAAACCAAGGCCTGAAAAGCACACTTCAAAATCTTCCCGCTCGATGGCGCCCTTGGTTTGATATTATCTCCCGCATTTTTGCAGAAAACAGGAGCCTTTTGACAAATTTGGAAAATCGCGTAAACGTGCGCACAAAGCAGCTCCAACAAAAGAATATCCAACTTAAACAAACCTTAACCAACCTTAAAAAGGCACAAGATCAAATGATTGTGCAAGAAAAGTTGGCAAGTCTAGGCGCCTTAATGGCAGGGATCGCCCATGAAATAAAAAATCCCCTTAATTTCATTATTAATTTCTCAGACCTTTCTCTTGAATATTTACAAGAATTAAAAGAAAAAAACCCTCATATGTCCGAGTTCATCTCACAAATTGAGAACAACATCAGTAAAACATACGAACATGCAGAAAGAGCTGATTCCATCGTAAGAGGAATGCTGGCCCATGCTCGAGGAAGCACGGGAGAAATCACCTCTTTTAATCTCAATAAACTGTTAAGTGGTGCTATCGAACTCGCTTCTATCGGTTTTCAAGGAAAAGAAAAGAATTTCACGGTAAAAATTATTAAAAATTTTGACCAAATTCTCGCCAGTTTCGAGGGATCTGAACAAGACTTATTTCGTGTTTTTTTGAACATTGTTAATAATGCTTGTTTTGCCATGATGGAGAAAAAAAGCGTTCTTGGTTCTGCTTATATTCCTGAGTTAGTTGTGACAACGCGGAACAAAGGAAAAAATGTTGAAATCATTTTTGAAGACAACGGACCAGGAATCAACCCCACATTCATTAAAAAAATATTTGATCCTTTCTTTACAACGAAAGATCCTGGGAAAGGAACAGGGTTAGGTCTTTCGCTGAGCTATGATATCATTACTCATCAACATCACGGTAAAATGACTGTGGAAAGTAAAGTTGGACAGTATTCTCGATTTATTATTGAGCTGCCTTTGAGGGCCTTATGAGCGAAGAAGACTTAGCCTATGATGTTGTCATTGTAGGTGCAGGTCCTGCGGGATTAGGATCTGCCATTCGACTCAAACAACTCGACTCAACGTTAAAGGTGTGTGTCCTTGAAAAGGGAGCAGAAGTGGGAAGTCATATTCTTTCAGGCGCTGTCATTGAACCTCGGGCTCTTAATGAACTTTTTCCAGATTGGCAAAAGCGAGGCGCCCCTTTGTTCACGCCTGTCTGTAAAGATAAATTTCTCTGGCTCACTGCCTCCAAGGCCATACCTCTCCCCACACCACCGCAGATGCAGAATAAGGGAAACTATGTTGCCAGTCTGGGAGCCCTTTGTCAGTGGTTGGCAGAACAAGCTATAATGTTGGGGGTTGAAATTTACCCAGGGTTTACGGCTGCCCACTGCCTTTTCAATGAAGAGGAAGAACTCATTGGGGTGAAAACCGGATCGCGTGGCCTTGATCAGGACTTAAATCCTACACCCCATTTTGAGCCAGGTGTTAACATTTTAGGAAAAATGACGCTCTTAGCGGAAGGGTGCAGAGGTTTTTTAACTCAAGAAATCATTAAGAAATTCCAGCTGGATGCGACGTCCAATCCCCAAACCTATGGGTTAGGGATTAAAGAGATTTGGGAAATTGAATCTGCAAAAAGTAATCCAGGTCAGGTTATTCATACGGTTGGATGGCCTTTGGACACCCAAACCTATGGAGGCTCATTTCTCTATCACTTGAATAATAACCAGGTGCTTATTGGATTTGTCATTGGTCTTGACTACCAAAACCCGTACCTTAGTCCTTTTGAAGAATTTCAGAAGTTTAAAACCCATCCTTTCTTTCGTCAGCTGCTTGAAGGGGGGCGCCGACTCTCCTATGGAGCTCGGTGCTTAAATGAAGGAGGATATCAATCAATTCCTAAACTCGAATTTCCAGGAGGATCTTTAATTGGATGCGCTGCAGGATTTTTGAATGTTCCTAAGCTTAAAGGATCCCATACGGCTCTTAAATCGGGAATGGTTGCTGCTGACGCACTCTATGAACACCTCATCGAAAGAAAACCTTACGCCTATCAAAAAAAATTACAAGAAAGCTGGGTTTACAAAGAGCTGTATAAGGTGCGCAATATTCGCCCTGGATTAAAAAAAGGCCTGTGGATGGGATTAATAAATGCTGCTTTTGAAACCTACATCACCCATGGTAAAAGCCCGTGGACCCTTCAAAATAAAGGAGATGATAAGCAGCTTAAGCCTGCCAAGGAAAGTGATAAAATCACTTATCCAAAACCCGACGGAAAAATTACGTTTGACCGCCTTTCATCCCTTTATCTTTCAAACCTCTATTATAGCGAAAGCCAACCAAATTTCTTGCATTTAAAAGATCCTCAAAAAGTGATTTCAGTGAATCAGGCCATCTTTGACTTTCCTGAAGGTCGTTATTGCCCTGCATTTGTCTATGAACTTCTTGAGACAAGTCAGGGCTTACATCTGCAAATCAATGGGAAAAATTGTCTTCAATGCAAAGCCTGTGACATCAAAGACCCTACGCAAAATATCACGTGGACGCCTCCTGAAGGGGGATCTGGTCCCCATTATGTCAATATGTGATATAATCAAATTCGACGAGCTTCATCTCTCTCCACTCTTTCTGTGGCCATAAAGGATGACCAGAGCTAATCCACATATCGGTAGGGAACAACGTTCAATGGGTATATTCCTTAAGAGACCGAGCTTTATCGTTAATGTACGACTGCAGTTTCATAGGGGCTATCCAAGGAAAAAGCAGGAATCTCCACATCAAAGCTCTCACCTTCTTGGGTTTTCATGCCATAACTTCCCTCCATCAGTCCTGAAGGTGTAGAAAGAGGAGACCCGCTCGTATAATGATAACTTTCTCCCGGTGCGAGCACAGGTTTTTCTCCGACCACTCCTTCTCCTCTAATTTCATGACGAACACCATTCCCATCGGTAATACGCCAAATACGTGAGAGAAGTTGAACCGTTTTTTGTCCTTGATTTTCAATCCATATTTGATAAGCCCATACATAATGATTACTTAAGGGCAGAGATTGATCCTCTAAAAAAAGAGGCTCCACAGTTACGCAAATTTGATGGGTTGTCTTTGTGTACACGGCATATGCTACCTTAAATTCTTATTTTTATCTAAATAAATTTTCAAAAGTAATTAATAAAGTCCCCCTGTTCCCGTCATAGGCTGCGTTGCTGGAGATGGTGCAGGAGCGTAAGGAGACGGAGGGTTCATAGGAGTTTCATAAGAAGATCTTGGATAGGCATCAACAGGCCTTAAATAACTTTCCTCGGAAGAAAAAGGCGGGGGCTGGCTACTCAGAGTTTGATTAGCTTTCAAAGCTTCGTAAATAACGCCATGATCCCCTGCCTGGGCAGTTTGACCCGTCATCTCCTTCATGCGCACAAGCTTCATACCGGCAGGTACTTTAAAAGGCTTACTAGGAACCTCTTCAAGAGCTTTCCCAAGAAAGTCTACAATGGGAGGAAGCGCAACCCGAGAGCCCCCTTCCATATGACCTAAAGGTTGTGGGTTATCAAAACCTATATAAAGCCCAACTACAAGACCATCTGGTGTAAAAGCTACTGTCCAAGCGTCTCTTTCTTCATTCGTTGTTCCTGTTTTGATGGCTAAAATTTTTTCTAAAACCTTTGCTCTTTGAGCTGATCCCGCTCGTACAGCTCCCTCTAACATAGACGCTACTTGATAGATACTCCGTGGATCTGCCATCTGTTCTCGAAGATCATCAATCACAGGAGGGGTTTGATCTTGCCAAAGTTGATCTTTGCATCCTGCGCACAGGCGTGTATCCGCTGCAAAAATTGTTTTGCCATGGCGATCTTGAATACGATCAATCAATGTAGGCTCTAATCTTCTCCCTCCATTTGCTAACATAGAATAGGCAGTTGCAAGACGCAAAAGAGTCGTTTCTCCTGCTCCTAGGGCCATTGCTAGCTGCATAGGAACATGATCCATAATCCCAAATTTTTCTATCACCTTAGCAACAGGTTTCATTCCAACATATTCATGGACCAAACGAATGGTCATCATATTTAAAGATTTTTGAAGTCCGATACGAAGAGGAACTCTTCCGTAGTAATTAGCCGTTACATTTTTCGGAGAATAAATTCCAAGACCATGGCCCATAACAATAGAAATAGGTGAATCAGAGACGATTGTTGCTGGCGAAAATCCCCGCTCCATGGCTGCTAAATAAACAAAGGGTTTAATAGCCGAACCAGGTTGACGAAGAGCTTGAGTCACCCTATTAAATTGACTGGCTTCAAAACTAAAACCTCCCGTCATTGCTAAAATACGCCCTGTATGTGCATCCATAACGACAAGTGCACCACTTACTGCAGGAATTTGTTGAAGATTGTAGTCTTTCTCTTTACCTTGAATGGTCTCTACTAAAACCACATCTCCTACGCTTAAAACATCGCTTGGTCGCTGGATAGGAGGGCCCACATAAGCTTGAGGAACATTTTCTTGTCCTGGTAAGGACCTTACAGGCAGCACATTTTTTCGAGCCCATGTTAGTTCTGAAAAGGGAATGAATCCTTCTTCGCCAGACTTAAGTCCAATATTGGCCCCTTTGTCCGTCAGCTTTAAAACAATGGCTAACTGCCATCGCCCAGCTCCGGGAGGTTCCATAATTTCTGTAAGTTGTGTATGCCATCTATCCTTATTTATATCCTTTAAGTCTACATGCTGCAAAGGACCTCGCCATCCATGACGACGATCATACGTGATCAACCCTTTTCGTAAGGCCCAATCTGCTGTTTTCTGAAGTCGTGGATCAAGTGTTGTTCGAATGGTTAACCCCCCTTGATAAAGAGAAGATTCTCCGTATTTAGAAATAAGGTGGCGACGCACTTCTTCAGCAAAATAATCAGCTCTTACCACATGTGTGGGATCAGGTCGCTTAAGTTCAATGGGTTCGGCTTTGGCTGCAAGAGCTTCTTCACGGGTAATAATCCCTTCCTCAAACATACGCATAATCACCCAATCGCGTCGAGTTTTAGCAGCAACATAATTATGCTTAGGATTATATTTACTGGGAGCTTTAGGAAGGCCTGCAAGAAAGGCCGATTCAGCAATTGTCAACTCGTCTAGAGACTTGTTAAAATAATTAAGAGCCGCTGCGGCAACACCATAAGACCCAGATCCTAAATAAATCTCATTAATATAAAGTTCTAGAATTCTATCTTTATTCAACGCATTTTCTATACGGAAAGCTAGAATAGCCTCTTTTATTTTTCGCTCATAGGAAGTTTGCCTAGAAATGCTTGAAAGAAGAAGATTTTTTGCAACCTGTTGCGTAATTGTGGATGCTCCCATGGGACGTTTGTTTTTTCCCATTTGGCTTAAGTTAACAACGGCAGCCCTGACAATTCCAAAGAAATCTAACCCAGGATGTTCATAAAAATTCTTATCTTCTGCGGCTAAAAATGTTTGTATCACCCGGCGAGGAATGGCTTCAATAGGAACAAACACACGTTTTTGCATCGCATACTCTGCAAAAAGACGCCCATCACTTGCATAAAGACGACTCACGACAGGAGGTTCATATTTTGCAAGCTGTGCATAATCTGGAAGGCCTCTCCCAAAATAATAAAGAACGAGCAATACCCCAACAGCCCCTATCAAGCCGAGTGCAAAAAAAGTAGTGGTTATCCAAGTAAGAAAACGAAGCATTTTTAAAATAAATTTACAAAGATTTTCTGCACTTTGCCCAGAGATGAAAGATGGGTCAATCAAAATCTACTTTGCGTTCCGAAATCTTATGCATTTCTTACTTGCCTATTTTAACGAATTCTTTTAAAAATCGTTTACTCTTTTGATATTAAAGTCATTATGCAAGTGAATATCCAAACAATTGTTTCAATAAATTTGTTTATCGAAGGCCTTTAATGAAAAAAATTTTAAAGAATAAGCTCTTTCTCATGGGAAGCCTTCTTGTTCTCCTTAGTGTTTTTATAGTCTATCTGTTTTTTGATGGTTATTATGCTAGAAAATTCCGTACTATGCAGGATGAATTTTCGACCGTAACAGATGTTAATTTAACTGGATTACGTGAATTGCGAGCCTCTGGCAGTGATTCTGTAGATTTTTTTATTATCAGACAAAAACTAAGAAATATCAAAGGCAATAAGATTATGGTTGATGGAATGAATGAGTTTCATGGGTATATTCATGGCGTTCCCACAACTTTGCTAGGCTACAATACGTCACCACCAGCCCTTCGACATTATCTAAGGCGTCTGCTCGTCACAGGGTCAACAGAGATTCGCCCTGATCTTGTCATAAATGGACAAAAAGAAGCTAAAGTCTATGAATTTGACTATAAAAACATAAAGATGATAAGCAAATCCATTCCTACAAATGAAAGCATAGATGAGTTTGTCACCTTCCTTGATAACTTACCTGGGGAAACTTGGCTTCATTTTCACTGTCATAATGGTAGAAGCAGAACATCTATGATGTTAGTTATGTTCGATATCATGAAAAATGCTCCTAAAGTCTCTCTAAAGGATATTGTCAAACGTCAAGCTTATTTAGGTTCAGAGAACTTATTTGATACGGATGCTTGGCAGCATTCAACCTATGACAAACACATGCTTGAAGCGCGTAAAAAATTTATTGAAGAATTCTACCAATTTGTTTGTCAGCGAAAGGCTGGAGGAATTCAATACTGGTCGGATTGGCAGGGTCAACAACAAGCAAACCTCTTGTAACAATGGAAACATCTATTGAAAAAGTAATGACAAATTTTTTTGGAAAAAATGATTAGAAAAATTTTAAAGAGAAAATATCTTTTTATAGGAATTGGATTGATTTCTTTTTTTATTCTTTTTCTTGTTTTTTACTTAATATATACAGATGATTATTCAAATGCTAGATTTCGTACGATGCAAGGTACTGTTTCAACTCGAAAAAAAGTGGACCTAACTGGTTTACGCGATCTTAAGGCCTCTGGCGGGCCTATCATTAATTTTTCAAAACTTAGAAAAAAGCTCCATCATGCTCGTGGCAAGATCCTTATTATTGATGGGATGTCCGAAGAACATGGTTATATCGGCAACATTTCTACAACTTTTCTTGGCTATAATAACAAAGGTTTTAACCTGTTATTTTTTATCCGACGCCTTATTTTTACGAGTACTTCTAAAATTCTTTCTAAGTACACTACTTCTGAAGCTATCATTGCTAAAAATTTTTATTTTGATTATAAGCATATTCAAATTGAAAGCAAATTCCTTACTCCTGATAAATGCGTAGATGAATTCGTTTCTTATATTGATAAAGTCCCAGACAATATGTGGATTTACTTTCACTGTCGTCATGGGAAAGGTCGCACTTCCATGATGCTTGTCATGTATGACATCATGAAAAATGCGCCTACCGTTGCTCTAAAAAATATCGTTAAGCGTCAACATCTTCTGGGTTCTGTCAATTTATTTGATACTCGCAATTGGAAAATAAAAGGAAGCAAAGCATATTCTTCAAATACACTTGAGCAGCGCAAGAAGTTTATCATCAATTTTTATACATTTATTTGCCAGCGAAAAGCTGGAGGAATTAAAAAATGGTCTGATTGGCATCAAGCACAGAAAAAAGAGACATTATGAAATCGTTTTTTAAACTCAGAAATCTCTTCATCATAGGAAGTATCTGCTTTTTTATTGGGTTAATACTATATCTTTTTTTTGAGGCATTTTTTAATGGTCATTTTCGTACGACCCAAGATAAAATTTGGTCAACGCAACAGGTAGATTTAACAGGGCTGCGAGATCTTAAGGCTTCTGGGGGAACATCCGTACGTTTCTCTGACCTGAAAAGAAGATTGAACCACGTGAAAGAAACCATTGTTATCATTGATGGGATTAGTGAATTACATGGCTATGTCTATGGAATTCCAACCACTTTTTTTGCTTATCAAAATCCTCACCCTCATTGGAAGTATTATATAAGAAGATGGATTTTTACAGGAACAACCGATGTGCGTCCTGATCTTATAATTTCTGAATCTGAGGTAGCTCAGAAAAATGGATTTTCATATTTTCATGTCCAGGTTGGCAGCAAGTTTATCTCGTCAAGTGAATCCATCGATGAAATTGTAAGGATCTTTGATACCTTACCTAAAAACAGCTGGGTTCATTTTCATTGCCATTATGGTAAAGGAAGAACATCAATGATGCTTGTGATGTTCGATATCATGAGGAATGCCCCTCATGTCTCGCTGACGGCTATTGTTAACCGCCAACATCTTTTAGGATCAGAAGATTTACTCAATATAGCTGCATGGAAAAAAGGAAGTTATACAAAACAGCAACTTGAAGAGAGAGCTGCCTTTATCAAAGCTTTTTATGCATTCGTTAGTCAACGAAAAGCTGGAGGAATCCAGCGGTGGACTGATTGGCTTCACACGACAATTCCACAATCTTCAACAGAGGTGTTGCAAGATGAGTGATGAGGTTAGAATGACCTTTTTTGCAAAAACAAGTGAGTTTTAGAGACAATTGAGATTTCAAGAAGGGTATATTTATCCATGGGAAAGCCCGAATTTCAGGTAATTTTTGAGATTAATGGAACATTTGAGAAATGTTTTAAGCAGTTTGTAGTGACTTCACCTTGGAGCGAACGACTCATGAGATATCCTTGTCCTCCCTCACACCCCCACTTCGTTAAGAGATCGTATTGGGAATGTGTTTCAATCCCCTCTGCAATAACTTCAAGATTTAACTCATGTGCAAGGATAATTATATTTTTTACAATGGCTGCTGCGGTAGAATTATGGCAGATAGATTGAATAAATACTTTATCAATTTTGACAATGTTTAAAGGAAGATCTAATAAATATTGTTGTGAAGATTGTCCCGTTCCGAAATCATCAATTGCAATTCTTACACCGACTTTTCGTAAGAGTTTCAAAGCATCAATAAGCGCTGACATACTTGAAGCAACAGATATTTCAGTAATCTCAATTTCAAAGTAGTGAGGAGGAATCTGATATTTCTCTAAAAGATCAATCAAAGTTTCAATGACAGATGCATCATGAAAATTCTTGATGGAAAAATTCACACTCACAGGAACCAAAACTCCTTCTTTCTGCCAATGATGCATTTGCAGAATTGCTGTTTCTAACACCCATTTAGTAAGAGGATTAATTAAAAGTGTTTCCTCAACCAACGGGATAAAATCTACCGGATTCATCGGTCCCAATAAGGGATCAACCCAACGTATAAGGGCTTCAAACCCCATAATTTTTCCTGTTTTAAGATAAACCTTCGGTTGATACTCTAAAATGAGTGATTTTCTTTCAAGAGCCGCTTTGAGTTGATGAAGGAGCAAAACGTTATACTCAGAAGAATCACTCATGTGATGATTGAAATAACTTATTCGTTGAGCTTGATGGTGTGTCACATTAATAGCAATTAAAGCCTTACGAATCAGCTGGCTTAAGTTTTTATCATCGGAAGGATAGCGAGAAACGCCAAACCGTATTTCGACAAAAAGAGGGATATCATTAATCTGATAAGTGCTTGTTGAAAGAGATTCACATCGTTGAAAAATACCTTCAAGGTATTTTTCTTCTGGAATCAAAAGGATAAAGCGATGATCTTGAAGACGGCCTAATATCCCCTCATTACCAACAATTTTTTGTAAATTTTTGGCAACTTGCTTTATAATCATACTTGTTCCTTCTTCACCAAATGCTCTAATGATTTCTTCTGTTTGGTAAATTTCAACAACAATAATCATGATAGATTTACTTGCATTTTGGCAAATTTTTAAGAAAATCTGGGTCAAACCGTAAAGATTAGGTAACCCTGTCAAGGGATCAGTGATGTGTTTAAACTCGACCTCCTTTATATAAGCTCTAAAAAGAGAAGATCCACTTCCCACAAGGGCACCTACAACGGTAAAAATAACCAAACGAAAAGCCCAAGACGAAAAAGGTTGAGAAATGTCATCGACATAACTCGTGGGCATAAAAGGACCGACCATCATCCCTAAAACTAAGCCCATGATCACTCCACCACGGACCGAGAATATTAAGCCAGCAAGAATGATAGGAATGTAAAGGATATGCAAGTAAGCAAATGTTGTTCCATCTGTGGCTTCTATAATGAGATAACCCACACTTACAAGAGCAATAATCAAAGAGCCAAGAAGATATTTTATTTTACCTTCAGGAGAAATAAGCAGCTTTAAGATTTTTAAAAAATGCATGCATTTATTTTATATAAATTCTTATGTTTTTAAAGTTTACATCAATTTTCTAACAGATTCACTGCGAAAATTGAAATTTTTAAAAACCTTAAGTTTATCTCCAAAAGCTTTGAAACTAAATCTACGAAAAAAAGACGCAAAGAATTATAAATATAGAGGTGGTTGGATAGACTGTTCCTTAAGTGTCACTTGGATGAGAAGAAAGAGTTTGTCCATTTTTCACAGGAACAGCAACTTTTATGCTTTCTTCACCTTCAAAAGTAAGTGTTACATGAATAGTCTCGCCTTCTGTAAAAGGGCGATGAATTCCCATAAACATCACATGGAGATCTCCTGGAACTAAGGCTAATTTCCCTTGTTCAGGAATTTTAAAGGTTTCTACCTGACTCATACGCATCCTACCATTTTCCTCGATATGTTGATGAAGTTCCATGCGAGAGGATGTATCAGAGTGAGCAGAGATCAGAGAAATTGGTTTTTCTGATGTGTTGATAACCTCCATGAAAAGAGCTGCGTTTGGCCCTGTTGACGGGCGTATCCAGGGATTCAAAATTTCGATTTTGGCAAAAAGAGGCGTGCTAAAGAGCGTGCTAGCAGCAAATAAAACTGAAAATATTTTTTTCATTTTTTCCCTAGATTGAATATTTTTCCTTAATAAAAAACACAACAAAGCATGCTAATCCTAACGAAATACTGATCGAGCTAAGCGCCCAAGTATAATCAGAGCTTGTATAGACACGGATACCATTTATGTACTCTCCTTGCCAATGGGAATCTAAAAGATAGCCGATAAAAGGCTGAAAAATGACGCCACTTAACATACACAGCATATTGTGAAAACCACCAGCAGTTGCGCTTGCTGAAAGTGGGTTTAAAGCACAGGTCATTGAAAACCCTAAAAATTGACCTCCTAGAAAAACACCTGCTAAAAACAACAAGGTAGTAAGAAGCCAAAGAGGAAGGAAGGGAATGTAAAAGACACTTGAAAGCAGAACTAAGGCTCCAAGGGCTGCGATGAAAACAGAGGGTTTGTAGGCCCTAAAGCGTGTACATAGCAGAGGAAATAATGGTGATCCTACCCCAATTCCTACGTACAATGCTGAAGTGATACCTCCTGCTGTGGCTTTATCGAGTTGGTAAACGGACATAAGAAAAGGGGGGCCCCATAGATCGGCAAATCCTGAAAGGGGAAGATACATAAAAGCTCCATAGAGAGCGATAAACCAACTCTGAGGCTTGCGGATGACCTCAATAATGCTGGTGAGAAGACCATGCTGTACAATGGAGTCATTATCATTGTGACTTTTGAGAATAGCTTCCTCCAAAATTGGCGGGGCTTTATCTCTGATGATAATCCATCCAAGGACAGCGAGTAAAAATCCAGCGAATGCAACAAGCCACATAGAGTGGCGCCATCCCGAAGCTTCAACGAGCCATCCCATGGGATAGCCAGCTGAAACTCCCCCTATTGTTCCTAAAAGAAGGGTCAATCCAATAACTAAAGGTAATTTTTGAGGAGGAAACCATAAAGTTCCAAGTTTAAGACAGCTGAGAAAGGCAAAAGCAGATCCAACTCCAATAATCGTTCTGCCGAATGCAGCAATTGAGAGAGAATCAGCTGAAGAAAAAACAAGAGCTCCTAAACCACAAATAATGGCTGCAAAAGTCAACATACGCCTAGGCTTAAAGCGGTCCATCAGTGTTCCTACGGGGATTTGAAGAACTGCATAAGCATAGTAATAAAACCCCGTTAGCGTTCCCAGAGAACAAGCATCTACCTGAAAAGTCTCCATCAGGTCATCCGCCATAACACCAGGAGAAACCCTTAACATAAACTGATACCCATAAAAAAGAGCGGCACAGCCCCATATAAGCCAGCTCTTTGAGAAAAAAAAGTTAGACTGTTGAAGTTTTTTTAGAGAAGCATCTATCATGACCTACAACTCAGTATTAAAAAAATAAACCATATAGATCCCTTTCTTAAGGGTCAATTCAGAATTATGCCCGCTTTGGGTAGGCTTCCTGAATAAAGAGGGAGACCAGTATGGCTAAAAGTAAAGCAAAAATTACACTGGTCAAGGCCATTTGATACGCAGCACTAGAATAAATCCGGACACCATTTTCATAGGTGTCCGCCCAAAAAAGATCAAGTAACCAACCCATAAGAGGTTGAAAAATAACTCCACTGAAAAGACAAATCATGTTTTGAAAGCCGGTGGCCATGCCACTCACAGAAAGAGGATTAATTTCGCATACTATAGAATAAGCCATAAATTGTCCTCCGAGCATCAATCCAGCAAAAAAGAGGATGGCAATTACGATAGAATGAGGAAAGTCAGGACCATAAATAATAATCATAAAGGGCCCCAAAGCACAGATAGCTGAGCCAAGTAATGAGAACTTAAATTGTTTAAAATGATCTGATAGAAAGGCAAAAAGTGGTGTGCCAAGTCCAACTCCAAAATAGAGAAAAGACGTTGAAAGAGAAGCAGATTGCTTGTCCATGTGATGAACGTGAGTCAAAAAAGGAACACCCCACATATCAGCAAATCCTGCTAAAGGAACATACATCATAATACCATAAGCGGCTAAAAGCCAGGTTTGCCGTTTTTTTAGAATTACTTGTAAGCCCTGCCAAAGACTTAAAGGAGGGCTGCCATAAGCATGATGTTGTTCAATATACGTGCGCAATTGTTGAGGAGGATGATCTCTAACAACAAAAGCAATAAGAAAGGCCAAAAATATACCTCCTCCAGCGGTGATCCATACGGTATCTCGCCAACCAAAAGCATCTACAAGAAAGGACATAGGATAACTTCCAGACATAGCCCCTGAGGTTCCTAGAAGAAGGGTTAGTCCTACGACTTTAGAGATGTGTTGAGGAGGAAACCATAAAGTTCCAAGCTTCATACAGCTTAAAAACCCAAACGCTGAGCCTGTACCAATTAAAAAGCGTCCAATTGATGCGATCCAAACAGTTTCAGCGGTAGCAAAAAGAAGGCTTCCTCCTGAGCAAACGAGAGAAGCTCCTATTAAGAGGTGCCGAGGACCGAACTTATCTAATAGAGCTCCAACAGGAAGTTGGAAACTTGCGTAGGCGTAAAAATAGAAAGATGTCAACGCACCAAGCGCACAAGCATCGACATGAAAGTCTGCCATAAGTTCTTGCGTCATGACGCTGGGAGAAACTCTCAGTAAAAATTGATAGCAAAAGAAAAGCGCTGCAGATGCCCACACAACCCAACTGCGGACTAAGGAGGGAATCATAACTTTATCCTACTCATTATAATCTAAGGAAAAAATCCTATCCGAGTCGGGGAGAAGTGTAAAGAAAGTCTTCAAACATTGACAAAGTTGAGAGCCCTCAGAAAAACTTTTGCATTTTTTCAGAGACCTTGTTAAAAAGTTTACTCATTATTGCATTCTTCATACATAAGGTTCCATGTCATTATTACAAAATCCTCTTTATAAGCGTGTTTTGCTCAAATTATCGGGCGAAGCTTTAGTGGGGAGTCAATCTTACGGAATTGATTTTCCAACAATTTCTCGTATCTGTAATGAAATAAAAGAAGCCCATGACATAGGTATTGAGCAAGCCATTGTCATAGGAGGAGGGAATATCTTTCGTGGTCTCCATGGTGCAACCCAAGGGATTGAAAGGACCACATCTGATCACATGGGGATGTTGGCTACAATCATCAATGCCTTAGCCTTACAAAACAAGCTTGAGCAATTGGGCGCTGAAACCCGTGTTATGTCTGCTATTCCAATGCAATCGATTTGTGAGCCCTATATTCGGAGAAGAGCTGCCCACCATATGGAAAAGGGACGTATCGTCATATGTGCTGCAGGAACAGGCAATCCTTACTTTACAACCGATTCCGCTGCTGCTTTAAGAGCGTCTGAACTTAATTGTCAAGTTTTGATGAAAGCAACAAAAGTTGACGGTGTTTACAATGTTGATCCTATCAAGCACAAAGAAGCTGTCTTTTATCCCGAACTTACCTACCAGCAAGTTCTAACAGAAAATCTAAGGGTCATGGATACGTCTGCAATTGCTTTAGCCCGAGAGAGTCAAATTCCTATTATCGTGTTTTCCATTCTGAATGCCCATGGAATTAGGGACGCCCTTAAAGGGGAAGGTCGATTTACAGTCATTCGATGAAAGGATGAAGTATCTTCTCTAGCTTCTTCCCAATCTTACTGAACCTGACAGATAAGAAAATAATATTATTGAATTTCTGGGACACTAAAATCTTTTTCGGATACAATTTTCTTAACATCGTTTAGATTTGTTGGCTGAATTCTCATTCGTGCGTATTCTGGATCTGAGTCATTAAAATTAATTGCCTTTAAATCAATAGATGTATAAGTATTTGTAATTGGCATCATTATTAAATTTCTTTTTCCTTGAAATAATGTAAATATTTTTATGTGATATATTTTATCATCTAAATCTTTAATTGAACACCAAAGTGTAGGAGCAGCTCCTTTCAAAACGGGCACAGCAAGAGAAAGACCTCTGAATAATGAGAAAGAATGGGAATGGTGTAAATTTAGCTTACTAATAAGGGAGAAAATGTGTTTAAGTGGGCCTCCTCAAGAGGCTTAGGAAGTTTTTTGAAGCTATTTTCTCGATTT
>JAGONT010000069.1 GCA_017992885.1 Alphaproteobacteria bacterium | reverse complement strand
TAACGAGGATTTAGGAGACGAAGGAGTAATCTTATTAGCTGAAGGACTGAAAAAAAATGCATCTGTTATCGAAATAGATTTTTCTAATAATAACATTTCCAATACTGGAGCAAATTCTATACTTGATATGCTAGAAGTAAATCTAACCTTAACTACCATTCACCTTGCATGGAACACAATAAGCGATTATAAAAAAGCAGAAATAAATAAAATTCTCGCTAAAAGAAAAACTCCTGTTTTTAATTTTAGCAGAGAAATTAGCTTACCTTAACCAAGTGAATGGATGAAGCTGCCTTGTTATCTCAGGAAGATGAGAAGCGCTCCAGCTCCTAGGCTCACAAACAAATAGAAAAGATTTACACGGAAATAAAAATATTATAAATTGATATTAATAAGAAGTAACTTCACTTTTATGGACTTGGAAAAAGAGAAAAAACTGTGCTTCATAAAAAAGCATTTTATCAGCAAGGATTTTTAGCAGCTTGCAGTAAAAAGCACCTAGTAGCAGTTGCGTTAGGGGCGTTCTTGCTTTTTATAAGCAATATTGTTTCTGCTATGGAAAGCGACGAAGAAAGACAACCATACCCCTTACAAACCAGAGTAGCTGTATCTTCTATCTCTACTTTAAAAGATTTGGACGCCCGTAGAGATCATTCTTTATTCAGTCCTCAAGATGATCTTAAGAAGCTAGAAGCTTACAGCAAAAAGTTGTTTGAATATAATATAAGAGTTGATAACGTACTTGACCCTGAAAAAAAAGAACTACGATTAACTTTTAATAAGGTATGGCGGTTATTAAGTTTTCATGATGTTAGTTATGAGCCAATTTTTTCTATGTTTCCCAATATTCCAAGTATTTTAGCTACTTTAGATATATCGGGGAAAGCGCTTTCCTTACAAGAGCTAGAACATGCTGTAGATCTAGCTAGAAATAACACTAGCATAGTCCATGTTGCGGTAAATAGCATCCACCAGCGCAACCCTTGGACAGAAGACGGACGTGCGCACTGTCTATTAGCCGCTTTAACTCTTCGTAATTCTTTGTTGAAAGGGCTAGTAACAGAGCTTTCTTATCATTTTTTTTCAGAAAGTAATCTTGAAGAAGATGCTATTTCTGAAGGTTTAAAAAATAGCACTTCAATTAAGAGAGTCGACTTTTTATTAAATGGTGGAAAGAGAAAGAGCCTTATAGGAAGTTTAAAAGAAAGCAAAGAGCTTGAATCAATCGCCATTACTTTATATGGCTGTAATTTAATCCCTACTGAAGTTAATGATCTAACTTATCTTATTGCTAGCCCTCTTTCTTTAAAATCTTTAAAGTTAGAAGTTCTTTTTGATGATTTTTTGATTTTAAGTTTAGCCACAGCTTTAAAAGAAAAAGCTATTTCTTTAGAACAGCTTACTTTAATATCCGCTAAGGAAACAGAAAAAGAGGAAAAAATTAAAACTGAAACAATGAAAAGCCTCTTTAAGGCGATAAGCACAAACAAAAGTTTGCAGGTTTTGAGATTAAGATTGCCGCTTTCTTTGCAAAGTTTTCAAGATTTTGCTGAGTGTTTGAAAGCTAATACAACTCTTAAGGTATTAGCTTTACCAGAAAACTATATAAGTGATCAAAACGTAAGTTCTTTAGCCGAAGGAGTAAAAGAAAATAACTCTCTTACTACCATAGATCTCTCTTTTAATAGTATCTCAGATAGTGGAGCAGATTCTCTCCTGAATATGTTAAACGTAAATTCAACCTTAGAATCTCTTTACCTTTTTCATAATAAAATTGGGTACTCAAAAAAAATGGCAATAGCCCAAGCTCTACATCAACGGCGGCCAATTGCTTTCATAGAAGGAAAAACATCTGAGTGAAAGTACAGGCTTCTTTAATACGAAAGTCCATTACAGATCAACGTTTGATATTCATCTTGCTTAAAACATAGATGAAGACCTCTGCATAAGGAGTTGAGTTGGTTGGGTGAATTTTATAAAATAAGACATTGAAAACAAGAGGACAAGCAATGTCATTTTTTAAAGCAGAAGCCAAACGGCGCCTTCAAAATAAGCCTCTTATGAAATTGAACAATTTAGTGAATTGGGCACCTCGAAAAACTCCTCGATAGGTTTTAAGGAGAAATGGTATAGTTTTCCAAGGAAACAGTTGGAGGGTTATGCTACAGCCTGGCTTATTTGAGATGGAAAATCGCCTAGAGAGTCTGTCGAAGTTTGGTGATCCTTTGGAGAAGTGTGGACTTCGAGGTATTTCGAGCAGAGATTGAAGACGTATTGGAGTTTAAGGGTCGCTCTAAAGGAGGCAGGCCTCCATACGATAAGCATTCTCATTTTTAAGGTCCTCATACTACAGACTCTTTATACCCTATCGGACGATCAGACCGAGTACCAAATTAAGGACCGGTTGAGCTTCATGAGATTTCTGGATTTGAGTGTTTGTCAAAGTGTTCCTGATGCGAAGACTATTTGGCTTTATCGAGAGAGATTGTCTCAAAAGGGTCTTATAGAAAAGCTCTTTGCAATTTTTGAGCAGGCCTTAAAAGATCGAGGGTATTTAGCCATGAGTGGCCAGATTGTTGATGGATAGTGCAACAATTTTTCTGTAAATTTATCTGACCCTCTATTTCTGAGTTTTTAGTCCTCCAAGTTCAAATATTTTCTTTCCGTAGCCCAGTCTTGATGAACCTCCATCAAGATAGCAGAGACAAGTCTTAAACAAGCGTCCTCATTGGGGAAGATAGAGACTACTCTTGTCCGCCTATAAATTTCTCTATTCACCCTTTCTAAGCCATTTGTGGTCCTTATTTTTTTTCTGTGTTCCTCTGGGAACTGGAAAAAAGCAAGGCCTTCAGGAATATTATCCTCCATCCATTGACTGAGTTTAGGAGCACCCTGCTTGTATTTTTCGACGGCCATGTTCAAAAATCGTTGAGCTTCATTCTCATTTGGCGCATTAAAGACAGCTCGTATGTCACTGGCCACTTCTTTACGCATTCCTATTTTTAGCACATAAGCCTGGGCATTTTGTTGAAGGTGAAACTGGCAGCGTTGCCATTTGACTCCAGGAAAAACTTTTTTTCTTGCAGCTTTTAGCCCTTCATGAGCATCACTGATAATCAGCTCTACCCCCTGCAATCCACGCTTTATAAGAGAGGAGAAAAAATCCCGCCAATGAACTTCTGCTTCTGAGGCGGAGATAGAAATTCCCAATACTTCTCTTTTTCCTTCTTCATTAACTCCTATCGCCGTCAGAACAGCCATATCAAGGATACACCCTTTTTCCTGTCGCTTTTCATATCGAGCATCAAAGTAAACGTACCTACATGCTCCTAAAGGTCTTTCCCGCCATTGAGTCATTTCCTCATCAAGGAGCTTCGTAGCTCTACTGACTTCTGATGAGGTGACCGATAATCCGCATAACTTCTGGGTAATTTTCTCGACTTTACGAGTAGAAACTCCCGTCACATACATTTCGGCTAACGCTGCTCTCAACGCTCTTTCAGAACGCATCCCTTTCTCTAGGGAAGAGGGATAAAAATCGCTTTCTCTAACTTGGGGAACATTCACATTCAGCTGACCAACACGGCTCTTTATTTGCTTAGGCTTAAAGCCATTCGCATACCCAACACGATCTTCTGTTCGTTCATAGGGAACAGCCTTTAAATGCTGTGAACGCTCAACTTTCATCGCTTCATTGAGAATGATTTCAACAGCTTGCGAAAGCCCATCCAGACCCTCTCTATTTATTATTTCCATTACAGAGCTCAGCTCGTTATTATCCTTCATGTAAATCATTTTCTTTCTCCTTTGTTTTGGTGAGGATCAGAAAA
>JAGONT010000042.1 GCA_017992885.1 Alphaproteobacteria bacterium | reverse complement strand
CGGCGGTTTTAACTGGCTCAATGTTATGAAGAAGTTTAATAAGGTTTTTATACAGCTCTCCAGGTTTGCGAAGAGCAATATGGGGCAGTTCAATGCGGGGACGACGAATTTTTTCAGTAGGGGCTCGAACAACAGCCGTTCCACTGGTGACTTCTTCATTTTTTTGATTTGTTATCGAACAAAGAAAAGTGACGTTCTTATTTGAGGAATTCTTTTCTTTAACGGTGAGCCTAACGGTGACAGTATCTCCTATGCCTATTGGTTTTTTAAAGTCTAAGGATTGCCCCATATATATTGTTCCTGGACCTGGTAGTGTGGTCCCTAAGACAGTTGAAATGAGAGCTCCCCCCCACATGCCGTGAACAACAATTTTATGAAAAAAATCACTGTGTGCAAACTCTTCATCTACATGAGCGGGATTAACATCTCCAGACATGATGGCAAATAATTCTATATCATTGTCTGTCAGGGTATGGATAAGTTCAGCGGATTCACCAATTTTAATTTCATCGAATGTCTTGTTTTCAATATATTCCATGTCCTATCTCGCCGTGTAGCCTCCATCAATGACAAGTTCACTACCCGTCATGAACTTGGATTCATCGGAGGCAAGATAGAGGACGCCATAAGCAATGTCATCAGGTTCCCCCATGTGCCCTAAGGGATGTAAACCACCCATGTGTTTACGATAGGCTTCAATGCCTCCAGGAAATTTTTCACCAAAACTTTCTGTAAAGGCCGTCCAAATAAAACCAGGGTGAATGGAATTGACTCTTATTTTATCTTTTGCATAAAACATGGCATCTGTCTTTGACATCAATCGAACAGCTCCTTTAGAAGCATGATAGATAGGGATATCACGTGCGCCGACAAGTCCATAGATAGAGGATAAGTTGATAATACTGCCCTGCTTATTGTTTTGTAAGTAAGGGATCACATGCTTTGTACAAAAGAAAACTCCCTTAACATTGATCGCCATGACTGCATCCCATTCTTGTTCACTGACTTCATGGGTAGGTTTATTAGCTCCTGGGATTCCTGCGTTATTAACAAGAACATCAATTTTCCCGAACTCTTTGCTTACTTCGCTGAAGACTTTTTGGACCTCTTTTTCATCTGACGTATTCAAATGCCAAAAATGTGCATGGCCACCTTTGTCTTGGATTTCTTTGACAACTTTTTTACCCTCTACTGCATTAATATCTGCAACGGCAATTTTTGCGCCGTGTTGAGCACATAATAAAGAAGCTGCTTTACCGATTCCCGAAGCAGCTCCTGTGATAATAATTGACTTGTCTTTTACCCTTTGCATCATACGTCCTCATCTTTTCCGCCTGTTGTACTCGAATTTCTTTAATTTACTCTTAAAAGATATTCTTATTGTAGAGAGTGAGACCCTGTATGGAAAAGGATATATCTTAGGAATAGAAAAACATGGCCATCAAGGTTTATTCGTTTTGATTAATCCATTTCCAAGCCTCTTCTAACTGATCACTTGTAAAATGCTTAAGTTTTATTTTAAAAAAATGACTTGAAAGGCTCATAAGAATGCTGATCCACCATTGGTCTCCTACAGTAAGCTATTCGGTCAAAGTCTTTAAGGATGGTGTCTGCCAAATTTATAATCATCCTAGAAGACCTTCCCTGCAATTGTTGTCATTTCCCGCAAATCACAGAGGCTGCGCAAGAGACCTCCTTTTCTAATTTCTTTCTCAAGTGTAGATGTATTCAAGTCCTATTATTTTATTATTCATGATAATTTAAATTTTCTTAATGTACCTTTAATCTACACCCGTATTTATAGAGCTCTCGACCTCATTTGAGGAACGGAGGGTTAAATTTTGAATCTTAAACTGAGGACTAAATAAGGATTTAATTATGAAAACTCTACAGGGTAAAAAGGGATTAGTCATAGGTATTGCTAATGAAGATTCTATTGCTTGGGGATGTGCTAAAGCCTTTCACGAAGCAGGAGCCAAACTGGCAATAACTTATCTCAATGAAAAAGCAGAGCCTTACGTCCGACCCTTAGCGGAAAGAGTACAGGCTCAGATTATTATGCCCTTAAATGTCCAAAATGATAAGCAAATGGATGCTTTATTTAAAGCGATAAGACAAAACTGGGGAAAGCTTGATTTTCTCCTCCATGCGATCGCTTTTGCTCCAAAGGAGGATTTGCAAGGAAAGGTGGTTGACTGCTCCCATGAAGGTTTCCTAACTGCTATGGATATTTCTTGCTACTCTTTTATACATCTTGCGCGTTTAGCGAAACCTCTCATGGTCGATGGAGGTGCTTTGCTCACAACAACCTATTTTGGTGGTGAAAAAGTTGTGAAACATTATGGAGTCATGGGACCCGTCAAAGCTGCCTTAGAAGGAATCGTAAAATACCTTGCAGCAGAAATGGGTGAGAAAAAAATTCGTGTGAATGCCCTTTCTCCAGGACCGATTTTAACCCGTGCTGCAAGCGGAATTCCAGAGTTTGAAACCCTCGTTCAACACGCGCGTCAAAAGTCTCCTGAGCATGAAAACATTTGTATTCAGTCTGTGGGGGCCTATGCGCGATTCTTAGTAAGTGATGAAGCTCATCTTGTCACGGGAAGTGTTGTCTATATCGACGCAGGATTTAATATAATGGCAATATAAAAAAGGATTAAAATGGTTAATCTTTTATCCTTTTTTCTTCATTAGTGTCCATTGGAGTCTCATTAAAAACGCTTCAAATGCTATGAGAATGTGGTGGGTTTTACGGGCGTAAAGGACGCCAGAGAACGTCTTAATGTAATCGTTTATTTTACATGTTGTGATTGGATCCTCTTTTTTAAAAATTGAGTTCTTTCACAACATTTTCCATATATAGAGGCTAGGGATTTCATCCTCTGAACGATGCTCTTCTAATTTTTCTTCAAGGGTAGAAAGAGAATAAGAGCGCTCTTCTAACCAGGGTGTTGTGCCTGGTTCTTCATCAAGCGAACTTTTATCATAAGCGACACGATAGGAACCAAGCACACCTCCTAACCTCCAATTGGAAGGAAAAGAAGTTACATTGCGCATAAGTAGTTTTGGGATAATATCAGCTAAGGTATATCGACACATATCACAAAAATTGAGCCGCGAATGAATATGAAAAAACACCACCTTTGGATCGAGATCGTCCCCCAGATTTGTTAGAGCATCCCAATTAAATGTCGTTTCATCTGGGTTAAGGGCAGGAGTATTATTTCTACTGCTTCCTGAGATTGAGCTTTCTTCTTCATCTGTTAGACTCGATTCGGTTAAATTAGAGAATAAAAAATGAAACAATCTTTGCTCGCTATGCCAGCATTTATTATAGACATTCGTTGCGTTTTTTTCTACTTCTTTTAGTAATTCTTTAAATTCTTTTAACTGAGTAGGGATATCTCTTAGACTCTCTTTTAAAGAGTCAATCCGCTCTTCCATTCCCTTAACAGTAGTTAAAGCATTATTGTTGAATACGTAATCTTTCGCACTCGTTGCGTCTTCTTCATTTACTAGATTTTCCTCCATTGACAAAGCATCAAACCCAAACATTTTATCTTCTTGATTTGATTCTTCGTAAAATAATTGTTTGTAAGCATCGCCCAGTTGTCCGAGAGGAGCTAAAGTTCTACATAACTCTTCTCTCTTCTTACGTAGAGCACCTGCAATCTTTGTAAGTAAGCCTAAAGGTTCTCTCATTTTCAATAAAGGGTGCAGGGGAGAATCTGACTCATCATATTCTTGAGAAGACATTTGCTGAAAAAACGTATGCATTTTTTTAAAGCACAATGATTTTATACTAGAAGGTTGACATACCATCATAGAATGGCCCTCTAAACATCCTAACCCTGAACGTTCCCATTTTACTTCTTCTTCTCCTTTTCCTGGCGTACTTTCAAAAACTAATAATTTTCTGTCTGCTCCTTGAGAAGAAGTTTCTAAGTAAAATGTTTTGGCTCCTTTTATTTGGCTACTAGAAGAACTCTCGTCTTCCTCTCCAAAAAAAATGGTAATGGCTCCAACTGCAATGTTATTTGTCGATCTAACGGGAGCCACTTTTGAACTAGCGTATTCTTCAAACCGTCTCAAGTTTAAATGAACATGATCAAAATCGACTTCGCTTCCATCAATAGATAGCTTTCCAAAATGGTCAACTTTAAACATACCTTTGGCGGCTTTCGCTCCGTTGGAGTAAAAGCTTGCCCCTATGAAGAAGAGGCATAATGCTAAGTGCTTCACCATCATTCAACAATTACTGGGGAAGAAAGAGGAGAATGGCCTTTAAGAGAAAGATTCCCTACAAATTCAGCTAGCTTTTCTATTTCTGGTGTATCTGATTCATCAATAATAACCAAAGTTTCTTCTCTTGAAGGTGAAGACTGCGCTAAAGATTGACTCACGAAATCAACCCAACTTTGATTCACTCGTTGACTTTTATAAGCGACAAGATCTTTATAAGGAGAAGAGGTGTAGTAGGCTCTTTGAATGGACGCCCAGTTTGGAGGCAAATCATATAATTTCACCATGTTATGATAAGTTTTGACTCTGTTTTCGGCATGCCAAATGTAGGATTGTTTCATAAAAACGAGGTGAGACATTAAAGGGGGAACTTGGCGATCAATTCTTTTTATTTTGCTAGCAAGTTTATTTACCTTTGAGAGAGAAACAGGTGTATTAAGGATAGAAATATAGGGGAAAGGTTTATCTTCTTTTTCTTCGCTATTAAGGCTTAATAATTGGGTTAAAGTAGGAGCAACTTCTGCTGTAAAACTATTATTTTCCAAGAAAACCAGTTGCACACTCTTGAATAACACCCACACGTTTTTTTGTTGAAGAGACGTTACAAAAGAACCGAGAATATCATCTGTCAAATTATTCGATGATAAGTCGATTATTTGAACTTTAGAAAGTTGCTCTTTATGTGGTTCTATATACTCTTCTACAATTTCATCTACAGAGCGTCCAGGTTTTTTCCACCCTCCTGGGCTTCGGCTCTTCATCCCTTTTTGAGCAGTTATGCAAATGTTGGACAAATCTAAAATTTCTCCATTTTCCGAGAGTCCCTTACCAGCTTGCAAAGGGGGTACAAAGAAAAGAAGGGAAGAAAAAGCAGAAAAAAGAAAAATTCGCATAATAAAAACCTCCTATATCTTAATATATTTAATTATTTATTAATTTTTCTTTTCTGTCAAATTATAAGTTTCTGCCTACTATCCATCATTATTTGATAGTAATTTGGAAAGTAAGAATAAAAATTTTATTGACCGCTTTTTACACCAAAAATAAAATAAAAAGAGGGGAGAAATTAAATAAAGAACGATACTATTGAACTCAAGAGAAAATCAAAGATCTCGTTCTTTATTTAAATGTCTAAGAAATAAATAATTCATTAATATAAAATATTATATTCTATATATATAGGTTTTTTATAGGAGAATGAATATTATGGTGGTTCCCTTAGATTATATTGATTTAAAATTACAAAAAGCCCACGCACTTCTTCAAGCAACTCATGATTATATTAAGTGGCAAGCCCCTCTTGATATTAAACGAATGGACTCAACTCAAGCATTTAAAGTGAGTTCTGAAGCTATGCGCGTTACCATTCGCATGACCCAAATTATTGGGTGGCTTATGTTACAAAAAGCCGTCTTAGAAGAAGAGCTTTCTCGTGATGAAGTTCTGTCTGAAGAATGTCGTGTTTTACGGGGACAACATTGCCTTGAAAATACACTCGCGGATGATACAACCTTGCCTTCTCGACTTCGTGAACTTTTACAAGAAAGCTGTGATTTTTACTTACAAGTTACCAGGCTCGACACAATTTCACGCATCCCAATGAAGAAACCAATGCGCAGAAAGACTCGTCGTTATCCGTCTCATCCCTTTTGCCAGACAGTAAAATGAATCACTCAAAGTTAATTGAAAAATTAAGATTTTTATTAAAAGGAAGAGGTATGTTCTCTTGACCATGTCCGCAACCGGATAAATGAAAAACAGGGATAGGAATCGTATTTGAAAACCGTTCAAGAACCTGAGGAATCAAAGAAGTTCCGTTCTCTTCATTTCCTCCCACAAAATCACCAAAAATAATCGCTTTAGCGGAATTAAAGATACTTACTTGCTGTAGATGGGCTAACATACGGTCGACGCGATAGCCGCGTTCATCAATTTCTTCAAGAAAAAGGATTTTATCCGAAGCATTGATTTGCCAATTTGTTCCTAAACTACACGTCAAAAGACAAAGATTTCCTCCGACAAGAGTCCCCGTAAGGGAAGACATCTTTTTTGCATTATCATTGGCTGGGGTAAGAGAAGGAAGAAAATGAGAATGATATTCTTCTCTTAGGAGACGTAAGGTCATCTCTATCGTTTGTGCTCCTACCTTGTTCTTAGTGATTTGCAAGGCTGCAGCACCATGGATTGATGTCCAATTCCAAGCTTGATTTAAGAATACATGCAAGGCTGTCCCATCGCTAAACCCTATAAATAACTTTTCCTTACGCGGTTTTTCCATATAAAAAAGGTCCGGAATAAGGCGCGTGAGACCGTACCCACCTTTAAGTAACCAGATGATATCAGCCACTGGATCAGCCAAGGCAGCTTTGAGATGGGATAAACGCGCTTCATCATGGTTTGCACATAGTAGATCTGCCCCTAAAAGATCTGAAGGGATCGTCACCTTTAGTCCCAAGGACTCAAAATGTTGTTTAGCAAATTGAACATCTTCCTGAGAAATAGGATAGGAAGGAGCAATCATATGAATATGCGTCACCTTATAGATACCCTATCGCTTTTGCGAAAAAACTTTTTTGAATCAACTCAACAAAGAAAAGGAGGGATGCTTTATAAGCATCCCCTTTGTGATAAACTACTTTGCTTCAGCTGGTGTTGCTTCTGGAGCTGGAGGAGGTGAAGCTTCTGAAGATGCTGCTGCAGCTTCTGGCTTTTCTGCAACTGCTTCTTGAGGTAAAGGTTTGCCGTCTTTGTCAAAAAATGTGATTTGGGCATTTTTCCTTAATTCTTTCACAAGATTAACAATAGCCTCTTGAGTCATAAGACCTTTTAACTCATTTTTGACTTCATCAAATTTCGGAGGCTTTGCATCCCGGAAATCTTCAACTTTCAAAACATGCCACCCAAAATCTGTTTTCACAGGTTCTTGGCTATAAGACCCAGATTTCAGAGCAAAAGCTGAATCTCCAAGCTCTTTTGGCAGCTCACTCTTTCTGAAAAAGCCGAGATCGCCACCCTCTTTTGCTGTTTCATCTTTTGATTTTGTCTTAGCGAGAGTTTTGAAATCAGATCCATTTTTTAAGGCCTTAATGACGCCAACTGCTGTTTCCTTATTGTCGACAAGAATATGATATAAATGAACTTCTTTTTCTTGAGGGAAATTTTTAATGACTTCGTCATATTTTGCTTTAAGAGCAGCATCAGTGATAAGTGGCTTAACCTTGTCTAAAAGATAACCTTGAGCAATAATACTCTCTTTAGCCTTGGCAATTGCCTTTTCAATGTCTGGTTTCTGAGCTTCTCCAGCAGCTTGAGCGGCTTTGTTAATCAAGTATGTATCAACAGCTTGGTTCGCGAGAACTGGAAGAATTTTATCATCAGGAGCTGATTGGTATTGCTTGGGAAGGCTGGCTTTTGCTTCCATAATTTGGGAATAGGTAAACTTTTGGCCATCAACTTCTGCAACGACATGATCTGCTGCCGGTGCAGGAGTAGCTGCAGGAGTAGGATCTGCTGCGAGTACTGGTGTTGTCGCTCCCAAAAAAGCAATCAGACTTATTGATTTAAGAAGGGATGTTTTCATTTTTTTTCATATCCTTACGATGGCTCCTTAATAAAACAACAGAGGGCACGCCATCTTAGTACGCCTCTTTTTATAAGGTAGTAGTAAATCACACGGAGCTAAAAGACGCAAGACCTTGTATTTACCTCTCACACAAGCTATCTTGAAGCAAAGATACACTTATTTATTATTGAACGATGCCTCCTATCATTGTTGCTGCTCTCTATCAATTTACCCCCCTTCCGGAATTCCGGAAATTGAAACCCCATTTAGAGCTTTTGTGTATACAAGAAAAAATAAGGGGTACCCTGCTTCTTGCCGCAGAAGGAATTAATGGAACCGTTGCTGGCTCAAGGACAGCCATTGATGCCTTAAAATCTTTCCTTTCAACACGTTTTGACAGCTTAGAGTATAAAGAGTCTCGAGCCGATGAAATGCCTTTCCATCGCATGAAGGTACGGTTAAAAAAAGAAATTGTAACTCTTGGCGTTCCTGATTTTTGTTCTTTAGATCAGAGGGGGACTTATGTGGAACCAGAAGCATGGAACGATTTAATTTCTAATCCTGATGTTTTGCTCATTGATACCCGGAATGACTATGAAGTTAATATTGGGACCTTCTCTGGTTCTCTTAACCCAAAAACGTTGTCTTTTTCTGAATTTCCAGCTTTTGTCGCAACAGTTGATCCCTTAAAGCATCGTAAAGTTGCTATGTTTTGCACAGGTGGTATCCGATGTGAGAAAGCCTCATCCTACATGTTATCTCAAGGCTTTGAAGAAGTTTATCATTTAAAAGGGGGGATTTTAAAATATCTTGAAACGATTCCTCCTGAACAAAGCTTGTGGGATGGAGACTGTTTTGTTTTTGATGGTCGTGTGGCGGTTAGTCATGGCCTTGAACAGGGTCACTATGCTTCCTGTTATGGATGCCGTCTTCCCATTACCCACGAAGATACCCTCTCTCCTTATTATGAAAGAGGCGTCTCTTGCCCGCAGTGTTATCATTTTTTAACACCACAGAAACAACAGGCTGCGCGTGATCGTCAACGTCAAGAAGATCTAGCAAGAGCCCGCGGGGAACAGCATATTGGGGCAACAATGGCAACTTGTCGTCAATGACTACTTCTCTTCACGTTAAGCCCTATGCTCCCAAAATTGTCGTTGTCGGCGCAGGTTTGGCTGGGCTTACGGCAGCCTATCGTCTACAAGAAAAAGGGCATGATGTTTACGTCTACGAAGCCCGACAAAGGCCAGGAGGCCGTGTTCTCACAGTCCAAATAGGAGACAGCCTTGAGGAGTTAGGAGGCAAAAACTTCAACGATAGTGATCCTCCGGAGAATAGCCTTAAACTTATTTCTGATTTAGGTTTAGATATTCTGCAGAAGGAAAAGGCCTTTTCACCAATTTATGCGACTGGATCTTCCCTCAAATCTTTCTTGAACATTTTCAAGAGATTCCAAGAGACAGAGACCTTATGGATAACACTCGAAAAATTTGCAGCGTCATCGCAAAATTTGCAACAAGTGATCGATGCTGTCTTTAAGGATCCTGACCTTCATTTTATCCTTTCGTCAACCCTAAGGAGCTATGAAGGATCTGACCCTCTCAGACTAGACCCTAGCACTATTGATACCCTTTATGAATTATTCACAAGATTTCTGGAAATCGCACAGAACCTTGATGAAAATCCTTTCCCTACTTTCCAATGGATGACCCTTAAAGGGGGGAACGCTCAGCTCCCCCTTACTTTAGCCAATAGGTTAATCAATAAAGTTCATTACGAAGAGGTTCTCACAGCTGTTCAACGAAATCCGCAAAACATGACGTTGATCTTTAATCACCATCATGAGGTTGAGGCAGACATTATTCTCTTAGCCATTCCCTGCTCTATAATGGAAGATATTGATTTTAGAGACGAAATAATCCCTCCAGAGCAACTTATCTGTATGAAATCACTTCAGTATGGGACCAATGGTAAAATTCTAGTTCCGAGTGAACTCCCCCTTAACAAATATAGCTTTGTCATCCAACCTGATACGGTCAACTGGTTCAATGATGAGGGTCAAATCATTACTTTTTATTATGGGGGAAACGCTGGAGTTTTTGATGCAAAACAAGCAACTTTTCTTTTAGATCGTGATCTTCGAAATCTTAAGACCGTTTATCCAACTTTGCAGGTTTATCTAGATGACATTCATTCTTCTCAAGATAGGCAGCTTGTCTCCTATGACAGAAGCGTTTTTAAAAGTTGGGCATCAGATCCCTATGCAAAAGGGTCCTATTCAAATCGTGGAGTAGGAACGGCGACATGGCTGAGTGAGATGGAAACCTTTAGAGGGGAAAAAATACGAAAAGCGTTTAGACCTGTACAGAATAAATTATTTTTTGCGGGAGAACACACAACAACCCTTGACACACTGGGGACTCTCGAGGGAGCTGTTGAATCAGGAGAACGCATGGCTCGCCTGATCGACAAAACGGCAAGTATGTGAAGCTGTTACTTAAGAGTCTCGTTTTCCCTTTTTCCTTACACGCCTGCTCCACAACATTCTTGACCTTTTTCTCAATATCACTTAAACATATTAAGAGTTTTAGTTAAGCAAGGAAAAATAAATTATGGCCAGAGAATGTGGAATTACAGGTAAAAAAGTGATGAGTGGCAATAATGTGTCTCATGCAAATAATAAATCTCGACGCACCTTTGCCCCAAACCTCCAAGAAGCTACTTTTCTCAGCGAGTCTTTAAACGGTAAAGTTCATATGCGTGTGTCTCCTTCAGGCATTCGGACTGTTGAAAAAAATGGCGGAATTGACGCCTTTTTAAAATCAACGAATGATCGAAAGCTAACAGCTGCGGCTCGACGTTTAAAGCGTCAGATTGAAAAAGCCTGTGCCTGCCCTCATGATCACGATTAAATTGGACAAAGTTACTGCAGCTCTTATATGAAAATCAGAAGAGTTAAGGACACGTCCAAAATACATCCAAGAGATTTCTACAAAAAAATTAATTAAGAACAAGTATAAGTCTGAATTGCTTTGCTTCGCTCGCAATTGTAAGTCGAAAGTACTATATCTTACCTAAGAAGGAAGAAATCTAGCTCCCCCTGTCTAGACAAGGAGAGAGCAGAGCCGGACGCGAAGTCTTTCAAAAATGTTTGGTTGGATTTTGCGAAATAACAATTGCAACTTTTCAGATCAAAATTTTCTTAGAGAGTAACTTTAATAAGGGGTAGAAAATCTTTCAAAAAAACTGATTCATCACAATCTTTCCTCAAAGCTATTATTTACCATAGTGTTTTTATTAAGTGTCTTAAAAAATATCGTCCCTGCATTTTTACCTTGAAGTCATCGATCGAATTAAATTAAAATTTAACAAATTATATTTTTTTCATATAAAAAATTAAGTGGATTTGTAAAAAACATTACAGCAGATTCTAGCAAGAAGGGAGGTAGAAATGACAATTTTAAAAGAAAAAATTATTGAATTCATGAAAGAAAGAAACCTTTCTATTGCAGCCTTAGAAAGGCAGGCAGGATTAAGCACCCACGCTGTTAGAAATATCGTCAAGGGTCGAATCAAAAGGCCAAGCGCACAATCACTTCAAGCTATAGCCAAAGCGTTAGAGTGTTCTCTTACTGATCTTATGAAACAATCTCCCACTCGGAATGGAGAAGCTGAGAAAATAATTAACATTATAATAAGAAAGAAAAAAAACGTAATCTTAAATGATATTGGACTTATGAGGGAATGTTCTCAAACTATCTTTTCTCTTATGAAAGATAGAGATAAAGTCCTCCGTATAGATGATTATTTGGATATTTTAAAAACTTTATATTCTTATTCATCATTTGAAATAATTAGAAAAGTAGATCATAAATTTGCTAGATGGATTCTTAGTATTTGAGTCTACTCAATTCAGATTGGTCTTTTGTCGACCTAAGAGAAATTTTCGGTTTAGCGAATAGTTAAGATTAGTCTTACTGCTGACATGTCTGACAATAATAGGTTGCTCGCCCATTTTGCGTGATTTTGCTAAGAGGGGTGATCTGACAATGAACACACAACATGTTTTCACGATTGTACACTTTAAAGGAATGTTGAAAGTAACCTTTATCTCCATTAGGACGAAGGTGATCCCGTAGCGTTGATCCTCCTGCCGCAATCGCACGACGGAGTACATCCTGGAGTTCCCTAAGCAAAAGAGTTGTTTCGAGTAGCGTCAGGGTATTTGCCGAACGCAAAGGGGAGAGCTTTGCTTGCCATAAAGCTTCAGAAGCGTAAATGTTGCCTATCCCTGCAATAATTTTTTGATCAAGAAGTACATTTTTAATAGGACCATTGCGACTCTTAAGACGATCATAAAACACTTGTGCGTTGAAAGTAGGGTCATCCAGAGGTTCAGGACCCAGTGTCTGAAAAGGTTTTAAGTTCTCTAACTGACTTGTAGAAACAAGTTGTAAAAAACCAAATCGTCGAGGATCTCGATAAGTAATTCTATAATGATGGGAAGTTGTAAAGATCACGTGATCATGGGCACTTGACTCTCCAAAGGGATTGTTAAGGTCTTCAATGATGATGCGACCTGACATACCCAAATGCCAAATAAGTGTCAAATGATGACTAAAATCAATCAAAAGATATTTTGCTCGACGTCGTACATTGCAAATGAGGTGCTGAAGAATTGTTCCTTCTAAATTCACAGGAAGAGGATATCGCAAATCAGGACGATTAAGCTGGATTTTGAGAAAAGACTTGCCTTCAAGCACAGGTTTCAAGGCTTGGCATACAGTCTCAACTTCAGGGAGTTCTGGCATGATCAAGGAGCTTTCAAAAAAATTTTCTCTACTTTATAAGAGAGATCTCTCAATTCCAAGCTCAGAAAAAGAGCTTGCCTTCATCTTTCTAGTATTTATCTTTTTACCCTTGCTAAATGCCAAAAAAAATGGAAAATAGTTTATTAAAGAATAGAAATTTTTTAACCTAGCTTGTGTGTCTCCATTCATGAAATATTTCAATGTATTTTACAATTTATCTAAAAAATACTTATACAAAAATTTCACGAAGCAAGTGATTGACCTGTTTTTTGTCATTTTTTCTTTTGTTATTTCAAGCTATATTACTCACTTCCCGGATCAAGAAAGAATTATAAGTGGTATTTTTTTTCTTTCCTTTTCTTCTCTTACTATTTCATATTTTATGGATCTTCGTCGCCACTTATGGAGAGTGACTTCTCTTTATAATATAATTGATATTTTAAAATATTCTTTTGCAGTTTCTATTGTTTATTGTTCTTGGTATGCGCTTTCTGGCAATAGTTGGGAAGGACTTTTTAAATTCATTTTTATTTTTACGCTACTGACATTTGTTCTTCTTAACTTCCCTCGAATTTTAGCGCGTATGGTTTATGAACAAAGTAGATTTCTTCATCAAGGAAAAAAAACTAAAGTTATTCTTATTGGTGCTGGAAAGGGAGGAGAGCTATTTTTAAGAGAGACAAGAAAAAGAAATAGTAATTTATACCAAATTGAAGGAATTTTGGATGATGATCCTGATTTGTGGGGGAAGGAAATCTTTGGTTTTAAAGTCTATGGACCTATTAAAGATTTAGGAAAATTTACAAGTTATGGCGATATAGATATGGTTGCGATCGCTATCCCTTCTCTTAGTCAGGAAAAGCTGGTCGATATCACAAAAATGGCAGGAGAATTAAATCTACACGTAAAAATTCTTCCCTCTTTTGATAAATTATTAACAAATAATAATGTGTATCCTGAAGATATTTTAGTCGAAGATTTATTAGGGCGCAATAGCGTTAATTTAGAAAATAAAGAAGTAATCTCTTTTATTAGAGATAAAGTTATTATGATCACAGGTGCAGGAGGATCCATTGGATCTGAGGTTTGCCGACAACTCATTCAGCTTCAACCTCGGCAACTTCTCATCATTGATCACAGCGAATATAATTTGTATAAAATTTGTTGGGAGCTAGAAAATACGCATAAGTTTAGTAAGTTTATTTCAATTATTGCCAGTGTGGCAGATAAAAAAGCAATGAATTCTATTTTTGCGAGCTATAAACCGCAGATTGTTTTTCATGCTGCTGCTTATAAGCACGTTCCCTTGTTAGAGAATCAGATCAAGCAAGCCGTTAAAAACAATTTTTTGGGCACAAAAATTGTTGCAGAGCTTGCTTCCCTGTATGGCGTTGAGAAATTTATTCTTATTTCAACAGATAAAGCTGTTAACCCAACGAATGTTATGGGAACAACGAAAAGAATGGCAGAAATTTTTTGTCAAAACCTTAATACGAACTTCTCTACAAAATATTTAGCAGTACGATTTGGTAATGTCCTAGAATCAGCTGGCAGTGTTGTTCCTTTATTTAAAAAGCAACTTAAAAAAGGAGGACCTCTTACGGTTACCCATCCTGAAATTACACGTTTTTTTATGAGTATTCCTGAAGCCAGCCAACTCGTTCTCCAAGCGGGAGCTATGGGTGAAGGGGGAGAGATTTTTGTTTTAGATATGGGAAAGCCGATTAAGATTTCTGCTTTAGCTGAACGCCTGATCATCTTAAGTGGCAAGCGACCTTATAAAGATATTGATATTGTTTTTACTGGATTAAGACCTGGTGAAAAATTATATGAAGAGCTTTTTTATAAAAATGAAGTCCATCTCCCAACTCGACGAATGAAAATTTTACTTGCACAAAGCAAAATTTCTAATTGTACAAAATTTATGAATTATATTCAAATTTTGGAAAAGCACTTAGAACAAGACAATAACAAGGGAATTTTGGAGATTATACTTCAAATGGTTCCAGAAGCTCAATTGACCGTTCCCCCGCAAATTTTTTGAAATGGCTCTCTTTAACGCTTTCCTCTTGAACCATTCTTCATCCTCCATTAGCTTGAATCCTTAGGAGGGATGCCGGAGCGGTCGAACGGGGCGGTCTCGAAAACCGTTGTGCGTGTAAACGTACCGTGGGTTCGAATCCCACTCCCTCCGCCAAGATCTGTTTTGTCCGTTATGAGCACATAGGTAACAGTTTATACCAAAGACACAGGTCTCGTTCATTATTAAATATTTCAATGAAGTCATCGAACTTTTCTTGTTGCTGCAGAAAATTAAAAGCAAGAAGCTGAAATCTTAAAACGCAAAATGGCTGTTTTTAAGGTAACCACATCGTCAACACCAGCTGCTTCTCCTGCTCTTAAGAGTTCAACTTTTCTGCTGGTTTGTTTATTAGGAGTAATTCCCTGAACATAAAGAGAACGTGGAATCGTCTTATACATTGCTCTAGTATCTATAAGAAACTTAACTGGATCTTTGGAGAGTTGAAAAAATACGGATATTAAATCCTTTTCTATTATGAGAGTTTTTAGAGGTGTTCATATTTATAAGCTGAGATTATTTTTTTGAAGAGAAAATTGTATCCGAATTAATTAACCTCAGTTTTGGATAAGGAGATTTGAAAATTTAATGTTCGGCTTGTTTTCTCTGAGCTGATAGGCAACGAGGCAAGAAAGGATATTAACGCAGCAGTTCGTAGGAGATCTATGTCGAGTATGTG
>JAGONT010000041.1 GCA_017992885.1 Alphaproteobacteria bacterium | reverse complement strand
TTGCTCCACCACTCTCGGCTAATACTTTCGTTATCGCCGCTGTTAACGTCGTCTTCCCGTGATCTACGTGCCCTATTGTCCCTATGTTACAATGCGGCTTCTTCCGTTCAAACTTCTCTTTTGCCATTTTTTCTCTCCATTCTCTAAGCGTATTTAGATTTTACTTCGTCAGCAATATGCTGAGGCACTTGTTCATAATGATCAAACTGCATTGTAAATTGAGCTCGTCCCTGACTCATAGAGCGCAGGGTATTAACATAGCCAAACATCGAGGCCAAAGGCACGAAAGATTCAATCACTCGCGCATTCCCACGTTGATCCATACCAGAAACTTGACCACGGCGACTATTCAAATCACCAATAATATCTCCCATATACTCTTCCGGTGTTACAACCTCAACCTTCATGATAGGTTCAAGCAACCTAGGGTCAGCCTTAGGAACACCTTCGCGAAAAGCGGCTCTAGAGGCAATTTCGAAAGCGAGCACACTGGAGTCAACATCATGGTAAGCTCCATCAAAAAGGGTAACCTTATAGTCAATCATGGGAAAGCCTGCAATCACACCTGTCTGACTTGATTGTAGTAATCCTTTTTCAACACCAGGAATATATTCCTTTGGAACAGATCCACCAACAATAGAGTTCACAAAAACATAACCTTGTCCTGGTTCAAGAGGTTCAAATCGCAACTTAATGCGTGCAAATTGCCCTGCTCCTCCTGTTTGCTTCTTATGCGTATAATCGACTTCTGCAGATTTTGTGATGGTTTCACGATAAGCCACTTGCGGAGCCCCAACATTCGCTTCAACTTTAAATTCACGACGCATGCGGTCTACAATAATGTCAAGATGAAGTTCACCCATTCCCTTAATAATTGTTTGTCCAGACTCATAGTCTGTCGTCACACGAAAAGAAGGATCTTCAGCAGCAAGACGAGATAACGCTAATCCCATTTTTTCTTGGTCGGCCTTTGTTTTAGGCTCAACAGCAACCTCGATCACAGGCTCAGGAAAAATCATTCGCTCAAGCACAACTGGTTTTACTGAATCGCAAATGGTGTCTCCCGTGGTGGTATTTTTCAACCCACACAAGGCTACAATATCCCCTGCTCGCGCTTCCTTGATATCTTCACGCGAGTTTGCATGCATCAACAGCATACGCCCTACACGTTCCTTTTCATCCTTTACTGAATTCAATATATAAGACCCTGAGGTCAAAATCCCAGAGTATATACGTACGAATGTCAAAGATCCAACAAAGGGATCTGTCATGATTTTAAAGGCTAATCCGCATACAGGCTCATCATCTGATGGTTTACGCTCTAACTGCGTATCACCTTCCAAGGACTCACCCTTAACCGCCCCAATATCTAAAGGCGAAGGAAGAAAATCAACAACGGCATCAAGAAGAGGCTGAACACCTTTGTTTTTAAAGGCTGACCCACACAAAACGGGGACAAATTTTGCCGTTACTGTGCCTTTTCGAATGCACTTTTTTAAAGTTTCTTCATTAGGCTCTTCCCCATTCAAGTATGCCTCAAGTGCCACATCATCTTGCTCAACTGCCGTTTCAATGAGTTTGGCACGATACTCTGCTGCCTGTGCTTTTAAGTCGTCTGGAATGTCTTCCAGAACAAACTCAGCTCCCATTGCTTCATCTTTCCAACGAACAGCTTTCATCTTAATCAGATCTACAAGACCAACAAAGTCTGCTTCCGTTCCAATCGGCAAGTGAATGACTAAAGGATGCGCCCCCAGACGATCAATGATCATGTCAACGGTACGGAAAAAGTTAGCCCCGATTCGATCCATCTTGTTCACAAAACAAATTCGGGGGACATGATACTTATCAGCTTGACGCCAAACCGTTTCTGACTGAGGCTCCACCCCGGCAACGCTATCAAAAACAGCCACTGCGCCATCTAGAACGCGCAAAGACCGTTCAACTTCAATAGTAAAGTCAACGTGACCAGGTGTATCTATAATATTGATGCGATAGTCTTTCCAAAAGCAAGTCGTCGCAGCGGACGTAATCGTAATTCCACGTTCCTGCTCTTGCTCCATCCAGTCCATCGTTGCAGCACCTTCATGGACTTCACCGATTTTATGAGACTTGCCAGTGTAATAGAGAACACGTTCCGTTGTCGTTGTTTTCCCAGCATCAATATGGGCCATGATGCCAATATTACGATAGTGATTAAGAGGAGTTAAGCGTGCCATGAGTTTCTCTTCTCTACCATCTAAAGTGGGAGAAAGCTTTGTTTGCCTCAGCCATCTTGTGTGTATCTTCGCGCTTTTTTACGGCACTTCCTCGATTATTCGCAGCATCCATCAATTCAGAGGCCAAACGAGCTGTCATTGTTGTTTCCGAACGATTGCGAGCACTATTGATAATCCACCGTATACCTAAAGCCTGAGCCCGCTCTGTACGAACTTCTACGGGCACCTGGTAGGTCGCTCCACCTACACGACGAGAACGCACTTCAACACTAGGCCTCACATTATCAAGAGCTTCATGGAAAACTTGCAAGGAATCTTGAGATGACTTTATTTTAACCTGATCCAAAGCACCATAAACGATGCCTTCAGCAATTGATCTTTTACCTTCATACATCAAACAACTCATAAACTTTGATAAAACAGTATCACCATACTTGGCGTCCGGCATTACAGGTCTTTTTTCAGCAGCGTGTCTTCTTGACATTTTCTCTTCTCCTACTTCGGACGCTTCGCGCCATACTTAGAACGCCCTTGGCGTCTTTTTTGAACGCCCTGCGTATCAAGCGTACCACGAATAATATGATAACGAACACCTGGCAAGTCGCGCACACGACCTCCACGAATCAGAACTACCGAGTGTTCTTGAAGGTTGTGCCCCTCACCAGGAATATAACCCGTTACTTCATAACCATTTGTCAAACGCACACGTGCTACCTTACGCAAAGCTGAGTTTGGCTTCTTTGGTGTTGTTGTCATGACCCGAGTACATACACCACGCTTTTGAGGATTTCCTTGCAAGGCCGGAACCGTATTCCGTACTTCTTTATCCTGTCGTGGCTTTCTGATCAACTGATTAATCGTCGGCATTAAAACCATTTCCTTTCAAATTTTATCTCACAATAAACTACAAGAGAACACAAATGAGAGCAAAAAAACTTACTCCTTGAAATATGTCGTTCTTTCTAGTCAATCCTTCAAGCTGCGTCTAGACTGCTTGTCTACCACCAACTCTTAATGATGGCGAACTTTAATCGGACCATCACTCAGAGTCAAGTCTTGTCTTCACTTTTGTTAAAGAGACTTATAGATGCACCTCTTGCTCATCTTGTTGCTGATGCGCAAGAATTGCTTGCCTTGACATCTTCGCAACTTGAATTTCAGTATCTCTTTCAGAGGCAATCTGTTTTAATCGATTCACAACGCTACCTGTTCCAACGGGAATCAAGCGACCCACAATAATATTTTCCTTTAATCCCTTTAACTCATCTACTTTACCTGCAACAGCGGCTTCTGTGAGCACACGCGTTGTTTCTTGGAAAGAGGCTGCAGAGAAGAATGATCGGGTCTGCAAGGAGGCTTTCGTAATACCTTGAAGAACAGCATGAAATTGAGCTGGGCGACGCCCCTCTGCAATCGCCTGCATGTTTTCCGCTTCAAATTCTTGTTTATCCACTTGTTCGCCTAACAGGAATGTTGTCTCCCCCGGATCGGTAATTTCAACTTTCTGCATCATTTGCCGAACGATAACTTCAATATGTTTATCGTTAATCGGAACTCCTTGTAGACGATAGACCTCTTGGATTTCATTGATAAGGTAGCTTGCAAGTGCTTCAACACCAAGAATACGTAAGATATCATGAGGAACCTTATTCCCATCCATAATAATATCGCCACGCTTAACTTTCTCTCCTTCTTGGACAGCAACATGCTTTCCTTTCGGAATCAAGTATTCAATAGGTTGAACAAGCTCATCATCAGGAATAACATTCACACGACGTTTTGTTTTATGATCCTTACCAAACTCAATCCTTCCATCAAACTCGCTTATAATCGCAGCATCTTTAGGTCGACGAGCTTCAAAGAGCTCAGCCACACGAGGCAACCCTCCTGTGATATCACGGGATTTCGTAGACTCACGTGGAATACGCGCTAACACGTCACCTGCCTGGATCTCAGTGTTATTTTCAACAACTAAAACGGCATCTACTGACAAGAAGTAGCGCGCCTCAGCACCATTTGCGAATAAAAGAGGACTTCCTTGCTTGTCCCTTAACACGAGCCGCGGTTTAAGTTCAGCCGCTCTTGTATATTGCTTCCAATCAGCAACGACACGCTTTGTCAAACCCGTGGATTCATCCACACTTTCACGTATTGAAAGACTTTCAACTAAATCAACATAGTGGACAGTTCCACTGACCTCAGAAATAATAGGCAGCGTATAAGGATCCCAATCAACAAGTTTTTGACCAAGCTTTACTTGTTCCCCTTCATCCACAAGAAGACGCGAGCCATAAGCTAGCTTATAGCGTGCTCGTTCTTGTTTTGCCGTATCCATGATACACAGTTCCGAATATCGGCTCATCACAATGTTATCACCGTTGCTATTTTTGACAACACTGCTATTTTTAATGGCAATGGTCCCTTCAACAAACGCCTCAATACTAGACTGCTCCACAGCTAGCTGGGCAGCTCCTCCGATATGGAAAGTCCGCATAGTTAACTGTGTGCCAGGTTCACCGATAGATTGGGCAGCAATAACTCCTACAGCCTCTCCAATATTCACAGGAGTTCCACGAGCCAAGTCACGCCCATAACACTTAGAACAAATTCCATCCTTTGTTTGACACGTCAAGACAGAGCGAATTAAGATCTCATCAACGCTTGTTTTTTCAAGAGCTTCAACGTGGGCTTCTTCAATCAGCGTTCCTGCTGGAATAATTGTTTTATTAGCAACAAGATCAACAACATCAATAGCTGTCGTGCGTCCTAGAATTCGATCACCGAGAGGTGTAATGACCTCTCCTCCTTCAACAACAGCCCGGACACTTAATCCATTTTCCGTTCCGCAATCATGCTCAATAATAATACAATCTTGAGCTACATCCACAAGACGACGCGTTAAATAACCAGAGTTAGCTGTTTTTAAAGCAATATCCGTTAATCCTTTGCGGGCTCCGTGAGCAGAATTAAAATACTCTAAAACGTTGAGACCTTCCTTAAAGTTTGAAATAATTGGGGTTTCAATAATTTCACCTGAAGTTTTGGCTATCAACCCTCTCATAGCTGCAAGCTGGCGCATTTGCGCAGCAGAACCACGAGCCCGGGAATGAGCCATCATATAAACTGAATTTATAGGCTCTCCTGGCTTAATTTCAGAGATTTTTTTCATCATAGCTTCAGCAACCTGCTCTGTGCATTTAGTCCAAGCATCCGTTACTTTGTTATACCGTTCACCATTTGTGATCAATCCATCCATATATTGCTGCTGGAATTCACCAATTTTGTCGCGTGTATCAGCAACAAGTTTTTTCTTTTCTTCTGGAACAACCAAATCATCTTTTCCAAAAGAAATACCGGATATTGTTGCATAACGAAAGCCAAGTCCCATTAAGTGATCGGAAAAAATAACCGCATCTTTTTGGCCACATGTCCGATAAACCATATCCACAAGCTTTGAAGCTTCCGTTGACGTCAAAAGCTGGTTAATAACCTCAAACTTCACACCTACATGTTTTGGCATAATTTCCCAAAGAAGCATCCTTCCTGGGGTTGTTTGCGCCCGATAAAATACTTTCTGACCATTATCATCGACTGCTTCATATCTTGCAGTAATGTTCGCATGAAGCGAAACTGTCTTCTGAAAAAGGGCATGTTCAATCTCTTCAATCGAGGAAAAGCATGCCCCCTCTCCTAATTCTCCCGCCCGATCTATAGTCAAATAGTAAAGACCGAGGACGATATCTTTTGAGGGGGTTATTATGGGCTTGCCATTCGCAGGATGAAGAATGTTATTTGTGGACATCATCAAAACGCGAGACTCAAGTTGCGATTCCAAAGACAACGGCACATGCACAGCCATTTGGTCGCCATCAAAATCAGCATTATAGGCTGTACAAACAAGGGGATGAAGTTGAATCGCCTTACCTTCCACAAGAATTGGCTCAAATGCTTGAATTCCCAGGCGATGCAGGGTGGGAGCTCGATTGAGCAAGACAGGATGTTCACGAATCACTTCTTCTAAAATATCCCATACTTCAGGTCGTTCTTTTTCAACCATACGCTTGGCAGCTTTTATTGTATTCGCAAGACCATAACGCTCAAGACGTGAATAAATAAAAGGTTTAAATAGCTCGAGAGCCATTTTCTTTGGCAAACCACATTGATGAAGCTTGAGTTCTGGTCCAACCACAATGACAGAACGTCCAGAGTAATCAACACGCTTGCCTAAAAGGTTTTGACGGAATCGACCTTGTTTTCCCTTTAACATATCCGATAGTGACTTCAAAGGACGACGGTTGGTTCCTGTAATCACCCGTCCCCTTCGTCCATTATCAAAAAGAGCATCAACAGACTCTTGCAACATTCTTTTTTCGTTTCGGACGATAATATCAGGAGCACGAAGTTCGATGAGCCGCTTGAGTCGGTTATTGCGATTAATCACACGACGATAAAGATCATTGAGGTCAGACGTCGCAAAACGTCCTCCATCTAATGGAACCAAGGGACGAATTTCAGGCGGAATAACTGGAATAACTTCCAAAACCATCCATTCAGGTCGACCTCCCGAGTGAATGAAAGCTTCTACAAGTTTTAAACGTTTAACGTATTTTTTTCGCTTTAACTCAGATTTGGTTTCAAACAAAGCTTCACGAAGGTGCTGTTGCTCAGTTTCAAGATCAATGGCTTTAAGCATATCACGTAAAGCTTCAGCGCCAATTTTCGCATCAAAAGCATCTACGCCATAGTCATCTTGCGCTTTATAGAATTCTTCTTCACTAAGAAGCTGGCCTTTTTTCAAGGGAGTCAGCCCAGGCTCAAGAACAATATGGTTCTCAAAATAAAGAACTTTTTCAACGTCCTTAAGCATCAGATCTAAAAGGAGGCCAATGCGACTGGGCAAAGATTTGGTAAACCAAATATGAGCAACGGGTGAGGCAAGCTCAATATGTCCCATTCTCTCTCGACGAACCTTCGTGAGAGTGACTTCAACACCACACTTCTCACAGATAATTCCTCTATATTTCATACGCTTATATTTTCCACATAAGCATTCATAGTCTTTGATGGGACCAAAGATTCTGGCACAAAACAAGCCATCTCTCTCAGGCTTAAAAGTTCGATAATTGATAGTCTCTGGTTTTTTAATTTCTCCAAATGACCAAGCGCGAATTTGCTCAGGGCTTGCAATGGAAATCTTAATATTATCAAAATACTGAGGCCCTGCAACAGGACCAAAGAGATTCATTACATCACGCATGGTGCTCTCCTAAATACATTAACTTATTTAACTTAATGAAGAAAAAAATAATTCTTTTCTTCTGTTTGCTATCTTTACTCGGTTGTTCCCAAAGACACGTTTAACCCTAATGACCGCAGCTCTTTTACCAATACGTTAAAAGACTCAGGAATTCCAGACTCAAAGTTATCATCTCCGCGAACGATAGACTCATAAACCTTTGTTCGGCCCGATACGTCATCTGACTTAACTGTTAACATTTCTTGCAAGGTATAAGAAGCGCCATAAGCTTCAAGAGCCCAGACCTCCATTTCCCCAAATCTTTGACCGCCAAACTGAGCTTTTCCACCAAGAGGCTGCTGAGTCACAAGACTATAAGGCCCCACAGAGCGCGCATGAATTTTATCATCAACCAGATGGTGCAACTTCAGAATATACATATATCCTACTGTTGCTTTTCGATCAAAGGGCTCGCCCGTTCGACCATCGATTAAAGTAACTTGACCACTTGTGTCTAGGTTTGCTTTCTTAAGTTGATGATTAATATCAACTTCATGAGCTCCATCAAAAACAGGTGTTGCCATAGGAACAGCTGAAGTCAAATTCGTTGCAAGTTCAACAACTTCATTGTCTGACATCTCTTTAATGTCCTTAACAATTTGATCATCTTCATATGCTCGATCTAAAGCTGTGCGTAGTATTGAAATATCCTGATGTTCTTCAATGGCCATCTTGGCAAGGGCGTCATTAATTTGTCGACCTAACCCAGCCGCTGCCCATCCTAAATGGGTTTCAAGAATTTGCCCAACGTTCATCCGTGAAGGCAGACCTAACGGATTCAATACAACATCTACAGGAGTCCCATCTTCGAGATGGGGCATATCCTCGATAGGAACAATACGGGAAACAACACCTTTGTTTCCATGTCGTCCTGCCATTTTATCCCCTGATTGCAATTTCCTCTTCACAGCTATGAAAACTTTCACCTGCTTTAAAACACCCGTGGGTAACTCATCACCCCGACGCAGCTTTTCTACTTTATCCTCAAACCGAGCTTGTAAAGCAGCAACACATTCATCGTGGCTTTGTTTTGCCGACTCGAGGGCTGAAATAACGGTGTCATCCTCGACAGTAATTTGTCGCCACTGTCCTTTCGATAAGGTATCAAGCACCGCTTTTGTAACTTTAATCCCTTTCTTCACACCCGTTGGCGCACTCACTACTTTTTGTTCCAAAAGGAGATCTTCTAAAGTTGCATAAAAATTTCGATCTAAAATTGACCGCTCTGCGTCACGATCTTTAGCTAATCTCTCAATTTCTGCACGCTCTATAGCTAAAGCACGCTCATCTTTTTCAACTCCTCGACGGGAAAAAACACGCACCTCCACAACAGTCCCCTGAACACCAGGAGGCAATCTTAAAGAGGTATCCCGTACATCAGAAGCCTTTTCACCAAAAATAGCTCGCAATAGCTTTTCTTCAGGCGTTGAGGGTGATTCTCCTTTCGGCGTAACCTTGCCAACAAGAATATCTCCAGACTTTACATCCGCCCCAATATAAACAATGCCCGCTTCATCTAAATGACGCAAAGCTTCATCACCTACATTCGGAATATCGCGTGTAATTTCCTCGTTCCCCAATTTTGTATCACGAGCTGAAACTTCAAATTCCTCAATATGAATAGACGTAAAAACATCATCCTTAACGATTCGCTCAGAAATAATAATAGAATCTTCGAAATTATAGCCATTCCAAGAAACAAATGCGACAAGTGCATTAGACCCTAAAGCAAGCTCACCCGTATCCATACAAGGTCCATCGGCAATAATATCTCCCTTTTCAACTTTATCCCCAACTGTTACCAAAGGCTTCTGGTTAATACAGGTTTTATCATTAGACCGTTGGAACTTCAAAAGATTGTATATGTCAACGTTGCTCGTAGTCATCACACTCTCATCCGTCACACGAATAACAATACGAGAAGCATCCACTTGATCCACTATACCCGTTCTTTTAGCAATGACGGCCACACCTGAATCTCGAGCAACAGGACCTTCCATTCCGGTTCCAACAAAGGGAGCCTCTGTTCGCAAAAGAGGAACAGCCTGACGTTGCATGTTTGACCCCATTAAGGCACGGTTCGCATCATCATTTTCAATAAAAGGAATGAGAGAAGCTGCAACTGAAACAATTTGCTTTGGAGAAACATCCATTAAATCAATTTCGGAAGCAGGAGCAACAATAAACTCTCCATTCCGCCGGCAACTGACAAAATCAGCGGTAAATCGACCTTCACTGTCTAATTCCGCGTTTGCCTGCGCAATAGTATGTTTGCTTTCATCCATAGCCGTCAAATAAGTTGTGTCTTGTGTAACTTTCCCTTCAATAATCTTTCGATACGGTGTCTCAATAAACCCATATTTATTCACACGTGCATAGGTTGCAAGAGAGTTAATAAGCCCAATATTTGGTCCTTCTGGCGTTTCGATAGGACAAATTCGGCCATAATGGGTAGGATGAACATCACGAACTTCAAAGGTTGCCCGATCTCGTGTTAATCCACCTGGCCCTAAAGCTGACAAACGACGTTTATGATTGATCTCAGAAAGAGGATTTGTTTGGTCCATAAACTGAGATAATTGTGACGTCCCAAAGAACTCACGAACAACGGCAGCGGCAGGTTTCGCATTAATCAAGTCGTGGGGCATGACGGTATCTATTTCAACCGAACTCATTCTCTCACGAATAGCTCTCTCCATACGAGAAAGTCCTACTCGATATTGGTTTTCTAAAAGTTCACCCACAGAACGAACACGCCTGTTACCAAGGTTATCGATATCATCGACATTGCCCCGTCCATCTTTCAAATCCAAAAGAACTTTGATAATAGCTACAATATCTTCTTTACGTAAAATACGAACTGTATCAGCCACATCAAGTCCAAGGCGAGAGTTCATCTTTACTCGCCCTACTGAGGAAAGATCATACCGCTCATTATCAAAGAAAAATCCACGGAAAAGCGCATGCGCGCCCTCAATCGTTGGCGGCTCCCCTGGACGCAAAATTCGATAAATATCAACAAGAGCATCTTCGCGATTCATATTCTTATCTGCTATCAAGGTATTGCGCAGATAAGCACCAACATTAACGTGATCGATATCTAATGTGGGAATCGTTTGAATATTATTTTCCGCGAAAGTAGCCAAAAGAGCAGACGTAATTTCATCTCCCGCTTCTGCATAAACCTCACCCGTCTCTTCATTAATTAAATCATTAGCAATATAGCGTTCTATAAGATCAGCTGCATCAACAAGCACCTCATTGAGTCCTTCTGTTTGCAACTTTCGTGCAAAGCGTGGATTCATTTTAGCGCCTTCAGCAGCAACAACTTTACCAGTATTTGCGTCAACTAAGTCATGGGAAAGCTTCCCTACCTTTATCACGTCGGGTCGGAATGCTGTCTTCCAATTTTCACCAGATTTTACATACTCTACAACTGAATAAAAAGTACTTAAAATTTCCTCACGAGTCATCCCATGCGCTTCTAAAGGATCAAGTTTTTTACCCTCTTTTTCTAAAATTTTTCTTTTCTCTTCCGTCTCTCGACTATCAAGAGCCATTAAGAAAGTCGTCACAAGAAGCTTCCGCTTGCGGTCAATACGGGCAAAAATAAGATCTTTCGCATCGAATTCAAAATCCAGCCATGACCCTCTATAAGGAATCACTCTTGCTGAAAAAAGATATTTTCCAGAAGAGTGAGATTTGCCACTGTCATGGTCAAAAAACACTCCTGGAGAACGATGCATCTGGGAAACAACGACACGTTCAATTCCATTAACCACAAAAGTACCATTTTGGGTCATGAGTGGAATGTCACCCATGTAGACTTCTTGCTCTTTAATATCACGAATAGATTTTGCGCCAGTCTCTTCATCAATGTCCCACACGACTAAGCGAAAAGTCACTCGTAAAGGAGCGGCAAAGGTCATCCCTCGCTGCTTACACTCATCCACATCATATTTAGGGGCATCAAAATCATAACGATAAAATTCAAGTTGGGATTTACCCGAAAAGTCACTAATTGGAAAAACAGACTGAAAAACTTCTTGCAAACCAGCTGAAACTCTCTCGTCATGAGAAACACCCATTTGCAAAAAATTCTCATAGGATGTTTTTTGGAGCTCAATCAAGTTAGGCAAAGGAGCTATTTCTGGAATCCGTGCAAAGCTTTTGCGAATTCTTTTGCGTTCCGTATAGGTTCTTGCCATTAATGCCTCTTACATAAATCGATCAAAGTTGAATTAATTATGTGTACCGTACCACATAGAAGTCGCCGACAAAGGAATTAACTTCCTTGTCGGCAAAATAAAAGTCGTGGGTCTTTAACCACAAACTTTAACTACTTTAGCTCCACTTTGGCGCCTACAGCTTCAAGCTTTTTCTTAATTTCTTCAGCTTCAGCTTTGGCTACCGCATCCTTTAAAGTCTTTGGTGCACCTTCAACGAGATCTTTGGCTTCTTTCAAACCAAGACCTGTTATCGCACGAACTTCTTTAATGACTTCAATTTTTTTATCACCAATAGCCGTCAAAACAACTTCAAAATCAGTTTTTTCTTCAACTGGCGCAGCTTCCGCAGCCATTCCTGCAACAGCAGCCATTGCAACAGGAGCAGCAGCACTTACGCCCCACTTTTCTTCAAGCAATTTAGAAAGATCAGCAGCTTCTATTACCGTTAATTCAGAAAGTTGTTCAACAATTTTTTCAAGATTCGCAGCCATATTTAGTTACTCCTTTGTTAGATATAAGGGCGCCTTACGCCGTTGTTTTTCCATAGGCAGAAAACACCCGAGCCAATTGGCCTGCAGGGGCCTGCATGATACCAGCAATACGTGTTGCCGGCGTTGAAATAATACCAATAATCTTTGCACGCAACTCGTCCAGAGAAGGAAGTTTTGAAAGGGTTTCTATCTCCATTTCGTTCAAAACTTTTCCTGATAAAGCCCCTCCAATAATTTTAAATTTTTCATTATTTTTGGCAAACTTTACAGCTACCTTTGCAGCTGCGACAGGATCTTTTGAATAAGCCAGCGTTGTTGGCCCTGAAAGCAAAGAGTGAATGCCCTCATTCTGCGTTTCCACAACAGCCAAGCGTGCTAATGTATTTTTGGCAACTTTAAACTGTACCCCTTCTTCTCGCATCTGGCGTCTTAGATTAGAAACTTCAGCCACAGTAAGACCCGTTTGATGGGCGACTACAACTAAGTTTGACTCTATTAAGCCCTGACGCAGAGAGGAGACCAGCTGTTTTTTTTCGCTACGGTCCAAGATACGTCTCCATTGTTTAATCCTTGAAAAAGCCAAGGATTAGGTTACAAAAAACCAGTATTCACTGGTTGTCCCGTCCGCGAAAACCGTCTTTTAGAGGCTGCTATCCTCACATTACGATTCTCCCGTCTATGCAGGGGCTATGCATTAAATCTAAAGATCCCCACAGTCTTGGACAGGCTTTGAAGAGGGGATACCCCCCTTCTCTATCGCTTTCGCGATATTACTTAGCTGACATTAAATCAGCAAATTCAATTCTTACCGATGGCCCCATTGTTGAAGAAAGAGATACTTTCTTAACATATGATCCCTTAACACCCGTCGGTCTAGCTTTCATAATCGCATCTACGAAAGAACGCAAGTTTTTCTCGATATCTTCTGCAGAAAAACTAACTTTTCCAATTCCTGCATGAACAATACCCGCTTTTTCAGCCCGATATTCAACTTGACCTCCCTTAGCTGCCTTAATCGCTTCTGCCACATCCATGGTCACCGTTCCTAGTTTTGGGTTAGGCATCAAACCACGAGGACCCAAAACACGTGCCAATTTACCAAGGAGAGCCATCATATCAGGCGTTGCAATACAACGGTCAAAATTGATCTCTCCTGCTTGAACCTTTTCAGCCAAATCTTCGTCTCCAACAACATCAGCTCCAGCCTTACGCGCTTCCTCAGCCTTAGGTCCTTTGGCAAAGACTGCAACACGCAAAGTCTTTCCTGTTCCCGCAGGAAGTTGAGTAACACCGCGAATGTTCTGATCAGATTTCCGTGGATCTACATTTAAATTCATTGAGATTTCAATTGTTTCATCAAACTTTGCCGTTGCCCGTTCTTTTACAATTCGAATGGCTTCTTTCACAGAGAAAACAGCTAAAGAATCCAGACCTTCATAGGCTTTACGAATGCGCTTTCCTGTCATCATCCTACTCCACAACCTCAATGCCCATCGAACGGGCAGAGCCAATAATCATTTGAGACGCTGCATCAACATCATTCGCATTCAGATCTTGCATTTTTGTCTGAGCAATTTCATGAACTTGCGCCATTGTTACCTTTCCCTCAGTTCCAGTTCCAGGAGTCTTAGACCCTTTGGCAAGGCCTGCGGCCTTCTTTAAGAAATAGCTCACAGGGGGCGTCTTTGTAATAAAACTAAACGTCCGATCAGCATAAGCGGTAATCACCACAGGGATGGGCATACCCGGTTCCATGTTTTGTGTTTGCGCATTAAATGCTTTACAAAATTCCATAATATTAAGCCCTCGTTGACCTAAAGCGGGGCCAACTGGAGGGGATGGATTGGCTTTGCCTGCAGGAATCTGCAGCTTAATATAACCTTCTATCTTCTTTGCCATTTGTCTCCTCTTTCCGTTGAGTTTGCGGTACGGCGATGGCACGCCTCCCGCACAATTCTTTTACAAGGGGTTTAAATTTTTTCCACTTGCACAAAATCTAAATCAATAGGGGTCGATCGACCAAAAATTGAAACGGCAACTTTAAGTCGCTGTTTATCTTCATCTACTTCTTCTACAATTCCATTAAATGAATTGAATGGTCCTTCGCACACACGCACTTGCTCACCCGTTTCAAAGCTAATAGATGACTTAGGTTTTTGAATCCCTTCTTGAACTTGAGATAAAATTCGATCAACCTCTCCTTGACTTACGGGTGTCGGCTTACCTCGAGCCCCTAAAAAACCAGAAACTTTTGGAACATGCCGCACTAAATGCCACACTTCATCAGTCAAAGTCATTTTAATAAGGACATACCCTGGAAAGAATTGCCGCTCAGAGGTCACTTTAGCCCCCTTTTTTATCTCAATCACTTCTTCCGTAGGCACTAAAATCATTTCGATTTGCTCAGACAAATTTTTCTTTGCGGCCTGTTCTTGAATATGTTCTGCAACCTTTTTCTCAAAACCTGAGTAAACGTTCACAACGTACCAGCGGGAACCCTGCGTCATCGTCTTTTTAAGCTCCCATTCCTAAAATCAAAGAAATACTCCATGCAAGAAACTTATCAATAACCAAAAAAAAGGCTGCACAAATAAAAACCATAACGAACACCAAAATGGTTGTGACAACAGTTTCCTTGCGAGAAGGCCATGTTACCTTTGCCACTTCCTGGCGCACTTGGCGAATAAATTCAAGGGGCGATGTTCTAGCCATAATCCTTTTCCGGGTTGCTTCAGTTTCTAATATCAGAGTTTAACAAAAATTACAAATACTTTGGCAGGAGTGGAGGGACTCGAAGCCCCAACCCCCGGTTTTGGAGACCCTCCAAACGCTTCACTAATAATAATTGCTAACAGGTTATAACAGGCAAATCAAGACCTTTCGTGGTTTCTGGTGTTACTGATTGCTGGGATAAGTTACCGCTTTTTGTCCCCAAATGTCCCATGAGTGCCCCATGGTATGTGGGGCTATCGATATCAACTGCCGAGGGCACTCCATACCAAACTGAGGGCATGTACTTAGTTTATGCACGTGTATTCCCTTCCATTTTACCCTCTACTGTTAGCGTATGATTCCTAGCCTTATTCTAAAACAAGCATTAAATAAATCCAATCCCTTAAAATTCAGTTCTCCCATCTCCACATAAGAGGCAAAGCTATAAAAAATCAAAAAGATCCCCCTATGTCTAAAAACGATTCAA
>JAGONT010000040.1 GCA_017992885.1 Alphaproteobacteria bacterium | reverse complement strand
ATGTCGCAGATTAGCAAAAGATTGGGAAAACCAGAATCAGAATGCCCTGGCTTTCCTCAAATGGGCTTCTGTTAGATTGATGGTAAGAAGACTTTGTAATGGCTTATAAAGTCTTTGGACGGACTCTAAGTCTTGCCTGAATAGGAAAACAATTTAATAAAATTTGTTTGATATAATGAATAAATTTGTTCATTAATAGTAATTAAAGAACAGGGAGAGAGTATGTTTAAACGCCCATTTTATCATAAGGTTATGAAAAGGATAGAAGGTCCAAGATCTTTCATGCAAGTTTTAGCGGGCCCCCGACAGGTTGGAAAATCAACACTTGCTCATCAGGTAAAACAATCTCTTTCTTTTCCGTCTTATTATGCTACGGCGGATGGCCGCTCTTTACATGATGCCGCATGGATCGAACAACAATGGAAGGTTGGGCGTCAACTCGTCCTCCAGTCCAATAATACTCTAGGAGCTCTGCTGATTTTAGATGAGATTCAAAAGATTCCTCACTGGTCCGATACTGTCAAAAGACTCTGGGATGAAGACACTTCTTGCAATTTGAATTTAAAAGTCATGCTACTAGGATCGGCTACCCTTCTTATCCAAACAGGATTAGGGGAAAGTTTAGCGGGCAGGTTTGAAGTCATTCCCATTCCCCATTGGTCTTTCCAAGAATGCCGTGAAGCCTTTAATTTCACGCTTGAACAATATCTCTTTTTTGGAGGGTATCCTGGGGCAGCTTTATTAATTGAAGATGAGGAAAGATGGTCACGTTATATTATTGATTCGATCATCGAAACGAGTATTTCCAGAGATGTTATGCTAATGACCCGTGTTCATAAGCCAGCTCTTCTAAGGTGTGTTTTTGAGTTAGGGTGCCATTTTACAGGACATATTCTTTCTTATCAGAAAATGTTAGGGCAACTTCAAGATGCAGGAAATGCTTCTACATTAGCTCATTACCTTAAGTTGCTTTCAGAGGCTGGTTTGGTAGAAGGCTTACAAAAATTCTCCAGAGACAAATTAGTACAAAAGGCCTCTAGTCCCAAACTGCAAGTCTTTAATACGGCATTAATCACTGCCCAGAACCATCTTTCATTCGAAAGCACACGAAAGGATCAAGAAACATGGAACAATCTTGTGAGGCATACCGTAGGATCACATTTAATAAACTCAGCGCTAGGCACTAAAATAGAAATTTTTTATTGGAAAGAGGGCAGTAAGGAGATAGATTTTGTTATTCGCAAAGGAGAAAAAGTTCTAACACTTATGATCAAAGGAACTGAAAAAGGAATAAGTTCTCGCGGGGTTGAAGCATTCTGCCAACTATATCATCCACAACAAAATCTTTTGGTAGGAGAAGAAGGCATTCCCGTTGATACATTTCTTCTGACTCCACTAGAACTGTGGATAGACGCTCCAACAGAAAATATGAAAAAAAGTGCTTAAAAAGAGGGGCTATCAAGTTTACTCAATTTTATTTTTAGTTGTGGTAAGAATAAGATAGAGATTGGGGGAAAACTATTCATAATTCTCTTAATTAAACCAATGATAAGGAAGAGCTCCGATATGATCACTATTAAATATTTTTTCAAAGAAACTAACGTCTTTTAAGGATTGGGGGTTCTCATTTGACGAACTTGTTGAGAGAACATTCATGAGGAGAGAGGACTGATTTCTTTGTGAGACAAGTGCTCCTAAATTTAGACAAAGCAGCATGGCCCCTCCGAGGGTTATTAGAATTGTAAAGCGAGCATACATTTTCTTCCGCTTTTTTTTGCTCATAGGGCTCATTTTTAAGCCACTAGCAAAACTAGAAGCAAGGAAAGCCTGGAACGTAAAAAAGAAAGAGAAAATGTTAGTGTAAACCTTAAGTATATCTACGGATTTATTAGGAACGGGGATCTGAAAAAGTCGTTGCTGGCTCATAAGTCCTATTATTATTGTTTTTATAAGCTAATTATCTACATAAATAAAAAAATCTTTCAAGCATATTTTTCCAACAAACGAAGGACTACGGGAAAGATTGTGCCTTTTTAAGGAATTTGGTAAAATAGAAAGTCTAAAAGGAATCTTTGATGACCTCACTGACTTTTGCTGATATTCAAAAAGCGCAAGCCCTTTTGCGGGATGTTATTATTGAAACACCTACACTTTATTCTCCTTATCTTTCGAGAATGTTTGACTCACATATTTTCTTAAAGATGGAAAATTTTCAAGAAACAAGTTCATTTAAAGAACGAGGCGCCTACGTCAAGCTCAAGAATATTCCGAATCTGTATTTACAAAAGGGAGTTATTGCTGTTTCTGCCGGTAACCATGGACAAGCCGTTGCTTATCATGCGCAAAAACTGCAGATTCCAGCAACAATTGTGATGCCTCTTTTTACTCCTCCTACCAAAGTGGGAAATACGGAAAAGTGGGGGGCGCGTGTTATTCTTGCAGGTCAAACGCTTGATGAGTCACAAAATGTAGCAGAAGAGATTACAACTCAAGAAAACCTTACTTTTATCCATCCTTATGATGATCCTTGCGTGATTGCAGGCCAAGGAACCATCGGATTAGAAATGCTAGCCGTTCATCCTGAATTAGAGATTTTGCTGATCCCTATTGGTGGGGGTGGATTATGTGCAGGCATTGCTGTTGCCGCCAAAACTCTAAAACCCTCTTTAAAAATTTATGGAGTGGAAGTGGAAGGATACGCCTCAATGGCCCATGCCCTTTATCACAGGAATGAGGTAAAAAAGGAAGGTGGTACACTTGCGGAAGGGATAGCGGTAAATCACCCTGGAGTGCTTCCTCAAGCCCTCTTAAAAGATCGCCTTGAAGATATTCTTGTTGTCACAGAAGCAGAAATTGAACGTGGCGTTGATTTATTTGTCCGTAAACTCAATATGGTTGTTGAAGGAGCAGGGGCTGCAGGTCTTGCCGGACTTTTGCATACCCCGTCGCTTTTTAAACATAAAAATGTTGGAATTGTCGTGAGTGGTGGCAATATTGATGCGCGGTTGATTTCTTCAATTATCATGCGAGGTCAAATTCATGATGGACGCTTTACTTTTTTACGAATTGACGTTCCAGATGTTCCGGGAACTTTAGCACGTGTCGTCACAATTATTGCAAAACATCAAGGTAATATTCTTGAAGTTAAGCACAAGCGCCTTTTTTATGAAATTCCCATTAAAAAGACAGAACTTGACATTATGGTGGAAACCCGTGGGGAGGAGCATATTAAAACCATCATCAACGACATAAAGGCTGCAGGATTTTCGGTCACCACCTTACGGGGACAATCCATCGATGGCTAAGAACGGTTTATAGCGTAAAGCTAAAATCATTGACCATCATACCAGGCACAGAAACTCCTCCTAAGGTGCGTTCTCCATAGGAGCACACATCAGGGATAAGCTCAGCACGTTCACTTAAAGCTTCAAGGGCTTCTCCCCAAAAGTGATACAACGTTTCATCAAATCTCATATCATCAATGGGGCTCACAATCTCTCCATTTTCAACCCAAAAACAGCCATAGCGTGTCATTCCTGTGATACGCCCCTGCTGAAGATCGCTCCAATTTAAATAATGGAGGTTTGAAATATAGAGGCCAGTTCCAAGATTTTGCAAAATGTGATCTTCCTGCAAGCTTCCTGGATGAATATAAGGTGAACGTAAACTTTCTCCCCCATTCGCGGCATTGGACTGAAGACCGTATTCTTGGGCTGTCCGACGGTTAATAAGAGGCGAGGTCAATTTTCCATTCGTAATTAAAGGAATTTTTAAAGCTGAAACATCACCAAACTCATTAAAACGAGGAACGAATCCTTGGGTAAAATCCTCGTCCACGGACAAAAGGGGAGATAAATGAGCTTGCCCTTCATATAATCTTTTGAAGGCAGACCGATCTTGCATAATAGCCCCCCCACTTATTCCTGACCAGGAGAGGATTTTTACAAATTCTGCTACAGCCGCAGGCGCAAAATAAACACGGTATTTACCCGGCAAAAGCTTCCGAGACGCTCTATCAAAGAGAGCGAGTTGGTTCTTAGCTTGGTTAAGATTGGAGATATAGGCTGACTCTTGCCAAGTATTTCCTGCATAAATAGCTTTGATTGCTTTTTGGGCTGAAGTGTAAAGAGAATAGTCAAAATAAAAATTCTCGGTTGAAAACCAATGAAACTGACCTTTTGAATTCATCGAGGCTCGCATCAGAAGGCCCGACGCAAACAACCCCGCGAGATCGATAGATTTAGCCGGTTTAAGCAGAGTTTCTGCTAATTTTTCAACCTCAGGGAGCTTTCCCTTAAAATCTTCTTCACTGCTGGCTCCAGCTTCTGGAAGGACAAGATAGGGGTCTTCAGGTAACGTTTCACAATTCTGACGGCACTGTTGCAACATTTGAAGAGCGTATTTTAAATTTTCTTCTTGCTCACCTTTCAGTGAAAACGCAATCTCTGTTCGTCGGTGATGGGAGATCAAGCTCATGGTTAAGTATGCTTGGCTAACCTCAGAGGCTTGCTTTACTTTCGCTTGGCTTACCCGGATAAACAGCGTTTCTTCTCCTGAATAAGATAAGGTCATCTGTTCGTCAGCCTTTAACTCTTGAAAGAGGTAAGTACTCAGAGCTTTGAGATCTTGTTTTTGGGTGTGTCTTGTGTCGTTCTTCATGAAGCCCCTCCAAACACGTCAATATTTTCAAATAAGCAGACAGGCACAGCATGTCCTACACGGATGGCTTGGTTAGGTTCACCTTTGCCACAATAAGGAGACCCCCAAATTTCGAAGGTTGAAGAATCACCAACCATTTTTAAATTTTTCCAAAAAGTAGAAGTGACACCTCGATAATTTGGATTTCTAAGAGTTTTTGTGAGCTTGCCATTTTCAATTAGTTTTGCATACTCACACCCAAACTGAAATTTGCGCCGATAATCGTCAATGGACCATGAGGAATTTGTAGTCATATAAATACCGCACTCTACGTCAGCAATCATCTTATCAAAAGAGGTGTGTCCTGGTTCAATATTAATATTTGCCATGCGGTCAATGGGAGGTCTATTCCAAGAGCTCGCACGCGTAGATGCAACTCCAGGGACACCCGATCGTTTTTGACTGTCTATTCCGCCAATGCCCCGCAAAAGAACACCATCTTTTATAAGGTATTGGGGAGTAGCCGCGAGGCCTGTATCATCAAAACCATAAGAGGCATATTCACCTACAACAGTGGGGTCGAAAACAACATTGAGTAAAGGAGAACCATACTGAAGTTGACCAAAGTCAGAAAGCTGAACAAAACTCCACCCGGCATAGTTACGTTCGTCCCCTAAGATACGATCAAGCTCTAAAGGATGCCCTATTGATTCATGCAACTGCATATAAAGCTGATCGGGAGCCAACACCAAATCATAGGTACCTGTGGGGCAAGGTTCAGCTCTTAGCAACTCAAGAGCTTCTTTGGCGATTCTTTCCGCTTCACGCTCCAATAGCTCTCGATTTAAAAGTTCAATTCCTCCTTGGTGACAAGAAAGACCTGTCGTGCGTGTTTGTGTTTCTGTTCCTTCTTGGGCTGTTGTCGATAAGTATGAAGCCACTGATGAAATATGCTGATGGATTTCAGAACCGGCGCTGCTCACTAAAGTTATGTTTTGATCAATTAATAAGGCCTGAGCCATCCTGTTGACGATCTTATCGGATACTTTCATTTTTTGAGTAGCATCAACCAGTATTCCCATAATTTCACCAGTATTGGTTTTGTTTAAGGGGTGCTGTGTAAAAGAATGATATTGTCCAGAAGCTACCGGACGGTGGTGAGCATTAAAAGGAAAAATTTTCCATGAAGCCATATGTTTTGCCAGCTGAGTCGCTCGATCACAGGCAACTTGTAAAGCATGATCACTTAGGTTATCCGTTGCACAGTAAGCAAATTGTCCATCAACCAAAACCTCAACCATCAAACCATGATCAAAGATCATTGAGTTGTTTTCAAATTTCCCGTTCCGAGCAATAGAGTTCTGTGTTGTTTCCTTAACCTCCCTGATCCCAATCCAATCGGCTTTATGGTGTAAATTATTAAGGCGTTGTACTAAATTTTTTGCCATGAGCAAGCTCCGTAAGAGAAAATTTACATTATCTACTTTGAAATATAGGATGAATGAGCCTCAAAACAAAGAGGCTGAGTTGTTAAATACTGCCCTTTTTGCCTCACTAAAGGAAGATGATGAGGGTTGGTGACAAGGTCAATCACTTGCCCTAAGATGATTTCATGATCTCCTCCCTCATAGACGGCTCCTCGTTGACAAATGACATGTCCTAAAGATTCAGTTATTAATAAGCATCCTGTTGGGGAATGACGATGGCTTTTAAGGGCTTGCCAATCAATAGGAATGCGTTGAGCAAACCCATCGGAAAGATGGGATTGAGTCTCGTTTAAAATGTTAACAGCAAAATAATGAGATGCCTTAAAAAAAGCCAAAGCTTTAGAGGACTTCGAAAGGCAAAATAAAATTTGAGGGGGGCTTAAGGAAACGGAAGTAAATGAGCTAATCGTTATGGCGATGTCTTTTTCTTGCCCTAAAGGTGTTGTAATAACAGTTATCCCTGTGGGAAAGAGACCAAGAGTTTTACGAAAATGGGCTTCTGTAACATTCATGCTTTTCTTTTAGGGGAAAAGAAGGAATATGAAAACAAATAAATGTAAAATGATTCAATTTTTTGACGTTTATAGAAAATGTTCAATGCTATTGACTTTTGGAACTTGATTAAGATAGATTTTTATCAGTAATCTGTATTATCTTAAGGAAAAGGGTGTTTATGCATGCAAGTGTTCGACTATATCTCACTTTCTCCTCACAAAAACCAAATTATTCAAGGGTTTCACGATAAGGGTTTTATCGCTATTCGGGGTGTTCCTGGTTTTGTGAAAGCTTATGAAAATTTTATTGAATCTTCTCAAAAATTTATCAGCCTTGCAGAAGAGAGACGAGCACAATGCACGCCTCATGATTTCTATAGCCGGGGGTGGTCTTTTGGTATTGAAAAATATCATACTGTAAACGATGCGTATAAGGGGTCTTATTATGTCAAATACCCAGAAGACCATGCTACCGCTCCTAATCTTTGGCCCTCTCAAGATGTTCCTGATTTTAAAGAACATTACTTAAAATTAGTCGATATTATCTTTCAGATGGGAAAAGAGATTAAATCCCTGTTTGAAGTTAATATTGAAGACATGACGAGTTTAGCACGGATGCTTTATTATGGACCCATTCATGATCCAAAAGCTGTGGAATGGTGTGCCGAACACCGTGATCATAGCTTGTTAACTGGACTTTGCCCTGGAGTTTATTTTCATAAAGGTCAAAAAGTCCCCCCACCCCCCAAAACAGGGCTTTTTGTCCGTGGAGAAGAAGTTTTTGCCCCTGACGATGCTTTGCTCTTTCAAATTGGTGAAACGGCTGAGCTTATTACCAATGGTGCCGTTATAGCTACGGAACACGAAGTGCGTAAAGCCATTGGCGGATATGAACGTTATAGTTTGGCTCTTTTTATGGATCCTCTTCCTGACTATGTGATGGAATCAACGTTAACTAAATACAATGATAGATTTACATCAGGAATGTGTCATCGTGAATGGCATCAACGGACATACAAAAAATATTACGACAATGTTGATCCCTCTTAGAAGCGTCCTTGAAAAATCTTAAGCGAGTGAAGTCTTGATTCTTCTAAACTCTCCTTAAGGCTCCTTTCACCACACTCTTATTCTCCTAAAAACGCAGTAGGCTTAAGAGAAGATCTTATTGTTTTGTAATGTTATTTTGGAGAAACGGCATTCATCAATTGAGGTGAGAACCGTGTTGAAAAGGGACACTCTGAAATTAAATGCAATACGCGCTTACTTGAAGTTCAATGGTTTTTTTTAGGTTAATAGATGGCAAAAAAACTCATGAGTATGGATTTTATTGCCATGCTCATGAGTGTACTATCTTATTATTTAAAGGTACCTATTTTTGAATCGTATGCCATGCAGAAGTACTACCCTCCAACTCAGCATCTTCAGTTACACAAACTTTGAGTGTTACACATGGAGGTGAACCAATATTTAAGGGATCAAAAACAGCGATTTTGTCATGCTGTATCATATACTTAGAGCGTCCATCTTCATGGTACAGATATTTTAACTTAGTATTTTCATCAGGGATCAGAGTTACTGTCCAAGGCTTTTTATAATTGAGGGGGAAAGAACGCGTGACTTCTTTTTCATCAGTCGTCTTAAAGGTGTAAAACTGATGAAGATGATAAGTCTTTTCTCCATGTTCTTCAACGACATAGTTTTGTCGTGCAGAAGGGAGAGCAATCTCATCTCCAACGCTAAAAGCAAAACTTCCTAATTTTTCTTGTTTCTCTCCATCTTCAAAATATACAGAAAAACTTGGAGTATTATGGGATTCTCTCGTTCTCTCAGAAATTGACTGATTATTATAAGAGACCTTAACTGTAATTTGTTTTTCTTCCGTATCGTCCATAGAAAATACTGGGGTTAGTGAGCACATAACTGTAAAAAGTGTAGATAATAGAATTTTCCTTTTCATAAAAATATCCTTAATAATTATTGTTATTTAAGTCTTACATATATTAAGAAATATATGATATTTTATTGTGTGTTATATTTTTTTTAAATCAAGAACACTACTCGTTATTTTTTATAGTAATTTGAAAAGTAAGAAAAAATAGTTTAATTCAATTTATATCAGGACCCGCATAGGAAGCATTCTTCATGATCTAACAAAACAAGGGGAAAGTAAGATATTGAAAGGGAAGTGCGTAAAGCCACCGGTGGATATGAACGTTATAGTTTGGCCCTCTTTATGGATCCTCGCCCTGATTCTGTGATGGAATCAACGTTAACTAGTCGAATGCTAGATTGCAGCATTGCGTGGAGGGACGTAGTCCCGACAAAGCAATCCACTATAATATACAACATTTATATTACAGTGAAGATATGCACAAATTTTTAACCATTGACGCGTTAATATTGCCTTTCGCAAGGTCTAAAAATAGGACATCGATCTTGAATTTTTAAGGAAGAAACTTATGCCCGTTTATTTAATATTTTCCTGTGAAATTATTTTTTTTTCATTCTTAATTGGTGGTTTTGCGGACTCAATCATTCTCGGCTTCAGTATTTTGGGGAGTGGTGGTCTGCTTATGTATGCTTTGAGTCAGAAGTTTTATAGTGCACATCCTTACATCTGGGGAGGAACCATTTTAGGGGGCCTCACCACTTTCCTATGGGCTTCTTATATAGACGCATGGCTTGGAACTTCTTTTATCGCTGTTTTGTTAAGTCTTTTAATGGGACACATTTTTTATTTCTTAAATAATTTATTCTTTAAAAAATATTATATATGAGGAAGCATTCTTGAAAGGATCTTATCTCGTATAATAAAATGATGATAAAACGCCCCAAGAATGTGCAGACCTACAAAAACGTAAAGGGCATAAGAAATTCTTATGTGAGCTGTTAAAAAAAATGCGGCATAAACATTATCTTTGTCGTTTATAAGAGCCGGAATTGTAAAGAGATTAAAATAATCGACAGGATGTCCACCAAGAATAGACATCAACAAACCTGTTAGAGGAAAAACAAACATAAGTATATAAAGAGTCCAGATATTAATTTTACTTAAAATATGACTCCATCGAGGAGCTTTCTCAGAATCTTTAGGGACAAGATTATATTGTCTCCACCAGAAACGAAAGAAAACAAGGAGCAAAAGAGTGAGTCCTAATTCCTTATGCCATTTAAAAAGCATCCACTTTTGATCAGAGGGGGACATTTCAAGCATCGTATAAGCAAATGTATATTGAATTATAATTAAGAGAAACATACCCCAATGAAAGAGTTTTGTAACCCCACCCCATTCCTTTAGTGTATTTGATAATTTCATAAATAAATTCCCTCCTCTTTTCTTCATTTTATCATGAAGAGACTTCTTTCGATAAAACTCAATGCTCTTGTTCAGCTTAAAAAGATATATCATTTGTTCTTTTATAGAAGAACTTAATTTTATTTTTAACAGTCTTGAAACTCCGCTTTTTTTCTCTCGTGACGTAAGGGAAGAGCAAGCGTATCAGGTGATCCCATAGTCGCTATTTTGCCCTGCTCAAAAACAATAACGCGATCAGCTTTTGTGATTGTAGAATGACGATGAGCAATGATGAGAGTGGTGCGATTGTGCTTAAGAGAATCAAGGGCTTTTTGAACTTTTTGCTCGCTTTCTGTATCAAGAGCACTCGTTGCCTCATCCAGCAATAAAAAAGCAGGGTTTTTAAGAATCGCTCGTGCAATCGCTATACGTTGTCGCTGCCCTCCAGAAAGGCTGACCCCTTTTTCACCTAGAGGAGTATTATATCCATGTGGGAGGATTTCGATGAATTCATCAGCGTAGGCAGCTTGGGCTGCTTTTTTGACGTCTTCATCAGAAGCCTCTAGATCTCCAAATCGAATGTTCTCTAAAAAAGTTGTACTAAAAAGGACAGGATCTTGAGGAACAAGACCTATCCCATGCCGTAAAGCAGGAAGCTCAAGATTTTCTAAAGGGATACCATCAAAAAAGATTTTACCCTTTGAAGGATCATAAAAACGCATGATAAGGTTGAAAATTGTTGTTTTTCCAACACCCGATGGTCCTATAAGAGCAACGGTTTCTCCTTTAATAACTTCAAAGGAAACATCCTTAAGCACAGGGTGATGCGGTCGTAAAGGATAAGAAAATGAAACATTTAAAAACTGAAGATGTCCTTGAGGAGGAGAAGGAAGAGTTTGAACTTCTACAGGTGCTTTAAGCGTTGTTTCTAAATCTAAGAACTCAAAAATTCTTTCCGTGCCCCCAGCGGCTCTTAAGACATCTCCATAAATTTCACTTAAAGAGCCAGCCGCTCCAGCAACAGCCGCCGCATAAAAAAGAAAAGCGGAGAGCTGTCCTGGAGTCATATGTCCTTGAAGAACGCTATGTCCTCCATACCACAATATAGCGCCAATACCGCTAAAAACGAGAACCATAACAAGAGCCGTCAAACGGGCCCGAGCTTCAATTCTTTTTAAAGACGCTTGATATGTATTTTCCACTTGTGTTGAAAAAAGGTGAGTCATATAAGGTTCACGACAAAAGGCTAAAACGGTACGGATGGCACCAAATGTTTCCTCAAGTCTGGCAGAAACATCGGCTGTTTTATCCTGGGCCCAACGGGAATATTTCTGAACCCTTTTTCCATAGACAAGAATGGGAATGAGGACAAGCGGAATGATAATGGTGCTGATTCCTGTCAGAAAAGAGCTTGTGAGGAGGAGCATAATCAATCCTCCGAAAATAATTAAAATATTACGCAAGGCAATAGGGGCTGATGTTCCAAGAACAATTTGTAAAAGAGTTGTATCGGTTGTAAGGCGAGATTGAATTTCCCCAAGACTTGTTGTTTCAAAAAAATTGAGATCTTGTTTAAGAAGATGGGAAAAAATTTCTTTTCTCAAATCTGCAATAACGCGTTCACTCAATTGAGAAACCCAATAAAGACGTCCATAACTTGCAAATGCCATTATCAAAACAATTGCGAAAAGCGCGATGAGCGAACCTGTAAGTCCAAAAGACGAACTTTCGGAAAATCCATAATCTACAAAATGTCTAAGGCCTACTCCAAAGCCTAAAACTGTAAGTGAAGCAACAAAGACAGCCAAAAACGAAAAAATAAGATTTCGAGGATAACGAAGAATATAAGGAATAATTTTTTGCAAAACCCGAGATTTTTTTCCTGGATGTCTGTTTTGAATAAGTTCACTCTCTAGATAGCTTGATTCACGTAGCATAGGTATCTCGTTCTTGGCATAGTAAATCTTCCAAGCTTATATTTGTTCTCGTGCACAACCACTTTCCATTTTTTAAATAAAAGTGATGGGCTCCTGTAAAGGGGGATGCAAGCCAAATTTGTTGTGTAACTTGATGCTTGTTAATGAGGTAGTGGAGGTTATTGTGAAGGGATACTGTTAAACTTTCATCAAATAAATCAACCTCTGCTTCAAGCCAGGAAACTTCAAAAAAAATAGCAAGTTCCTCGAGAGTATGGGTGGAGACTGCGTGAAAATCGTTCATGAAAATCCTTTAGAACGCTATTGTCTAGCTTTGGTTTTAAAGGAATATAAGCTCTTGATCAAGGTGAAGGTTTCTTTAATCTATATCAATTTTGCTTTATACCGATCTTTCATAAACAAAAGGGCAACGACAGAAATGAGTGAAGCCGCGCTTAAGTATAAGGCGGGGGATGCATTATTATTTGTAAGATGAATAAGTCCTGTTGCAATAAAAGGAGCGGTGCCACCAAAAGCAGCCATGCTGATACTATGGGAGATAGAAAGCCCTGAATAGCGTACATTAACTGGAAAAAGTTCAACAAGGGTTGCTGGGAAAGGGGCGAAAAAGAGACCCATAATAAATGAAAGGGCTGTTTGCGCCATCAGAGCTCCCTCAAAACTACTTTCAAGGGATATGAAAAGAGGATAGGCGAAGAAGACAAAAGCAAGGGCACTTGGAATCAGAACAGCTTTTCGACCGATTTGATCAGAAAGCCAACCAGCAAAGAGAATAGCAACTCCCATTGCAACCATACTTATGGTTGTCATCATAAGGCTTGTGACCATGTCAATTTTCAAAAAGGCTGTAAGGAAGGTATTGATAAAGGTCACAATGAGATAAAAACCAATCGCAAGAGTGAGTTCAATGGTTACAACGTAAGCAATTGTTTTAAAATGATATTTAAAAAGCTCGATAAGAGGAGCGGAAAGCTCTTTATGTTGCTTTTTAGCTTGAACAAATTGTTCAGGTTCATGCATTACCTGTCGCATTATTGATCCTATAAATCCTCCCACCACACTTAAAAGAAATGGAATTCGCCATCCCCAATCGAGGACTTGATCCTCAGAAAGAACATAGCAAAGAAGGGTAGAAACAGCAGATCCCACTAAAATTCCAATGAGAAGACTGAAGACAACCAGACTGCCATAAAGTCCGCGATTTCTTTGTTGGGCGTTTTCAACGACAAAAATCATTGAACCTGTGAATTCCCCTCCCATAGAAAGTCCTTGGGCCAAACGAATAAGAGTTAAGAGAAGAGGGGCCAGCCAGCCAATTTGCTCATAGGTTGGCAAAAGTCCAATAAGTGTTGTGGGGATGGCCATAAGATAGATTGACCACAGAAGTGCATTTTTTCGACCAATTTTATCCCCAATATGGCCAAAGATAGCTCCACCAAGTGGGCGCATAATAAAGCCTGCAGCAAAAACACCAAAAGTGGCCATAAGTGATGCAAACGTACTAATTTTGGGAAAGAAAAGAGAGCCAATAGTTGTCGCAAAGTACCCATAAAGGGCAAAGTCATACCATTCAAGAGCATTCCCAATCATGCAGGAAAGAATGACGCGCTTAAGATAACTCTCTTTTTCAGAAATACGACTCGATTCATAGGAAAGAGTTTCAGATGTCATTTTTCGGCTCCATAAATTAAAGAAAAGGTAAAGGACCCCTCTCGCTGCGGTTTTTCTTAAAGTAAGTTTGAGACAATTTTTTTAAAATTTGGTTAAAGAGTTAGATAAATTTCACATAAAAAACATATTCAATAAAATTAGAAATTTTATTTTTCTTGTACATAAGATCCAGGCGCAGGCCCAAGAGAAGGATAAGCAGACAAAGGCAATGTCGCCTCTTCACTTAAAGGCAAAACCCAGTCGTGCCAGGCATTCCACCACGATCCTTCATTTTTCGTAGCCACTTTAAGCCATTCGTCAGCATGAGAAGGAACTTCAGAGCTTGTAAAGAAACAATATTTATTCCGGGAGGGGGGATTAATAACTCCTGCTACATGCCCAGACCCAGCAAGGATAAACTTTACAGGCTCTTTGAAAAGATGAACAGCTGGATAACTACTTTCCCAGGGGGAGATATGATCTTCTTGGGTTGATAAAAGTAAAGTCGGGGTTGAAATATCTCGTAAGTCAAGAGGCGTTCCCTTAATCTCAATCCCCCCAGGTTTCATCAGAAGATTTTCTCGAAAGCATTTTCGTAAGATGAAGCTATGGAGGTTTGCAGGAAGGCGCGTAGAATCGGAATTCCAATAAAGAAAATCGAAAGCAGGGGGGACTTGGCCTAAAAGATAGTTTTTGATGAAAAAGGACCACACCAGGTCATTAGGTCGTAATAGACTAAAGATAGACTTCATCGTGTCAGGGTCCAGAAATCCTTTCTTGGTCATTATTTCTTCAATATATTGAAGGTGATCCTCATCCATAAAAACCTTTAAATCGCCAACCTTGGTGAAATCTATGATGGTGGCCAGCAAGGTCATGGTTTTAAGAGAAAAGGAAGAAGGTGATTTAGCAAGATAAGCACTGAGTGCTGCGAGCAGATTGCCACCTAAACAATAGCCCATCGTATGAAGAGAGGGGCTATTTGTGAATGATGAAACAAGATCGCAGGCACGATATGCGCCCTCTAAAAGATAGTCTTCAAATGTCTTTGAGGCAAGCTCAGGACCAGGATTTACCCATGAGATGATAAAGACATTATGTCCTTGTTCGAGCATCCACTTGATAAAAGAATTGGTAGGGCTCAAGTCAAAAATATAGTACTTATTAATCCAGGGAGGAATAATGAGAAGAGGAACGGCGTATTGTTTTTCTGTACGTGGCGTATAATGAATAAGCTCAAAAAGGTCATTGCGAAAGACCACCATGCCGTCGGTGGCGGCAATGCTTGTTCCAAGCTCAAAGGCTGATGGATCCGTCATCTTCATCCATTGCCCTGTTTCCATGTCCTTTAAAAGGGTTTCAAACCCTTTCTTCAGAGAAGCCCCTTGTGTTTTCACCAATTCTTCCAACACTTCAGGATTGGTAAACGGAAAGTTAGTTGGTGAGATAGCCTTCGCTAACTGCTTCATGTAAAATTGAATTTTATGATGTGTTTCAGCGTCGAGACCTTCAGTTTGAGAAACAAGATTTTGTAACCAACGAGAGGTGATAAGATAATATTCTTTCATAAATAAAAAATAAGGGACTGTTTCCCATGCATCATGACGAAAACGTTTATCAACCGTCGTCTTGAATGCAGCTGATTTTTCAGGTGAGAGCATCTTTTGCCATAACTCACGAACTTCTTCTAAAAGTTGCTCTTGAGCATTCAGGAGACTAGAAGGATTATGGAGAAGAGATTGCGCTGTCTTTATAAATATATCTCCAATCAATGTGGGTGAGAAAGGAAGACGGTCTTGCATTCCTTCAAAAAAAGATGCCGCCATACGTTGATTTTGTTCTTGAAAGGTTTCAAGAAAGGTTTCATATGATTTATTAAAGTTATTGTTTTCTTGCATTTTTTTATCTCAAAGACATAACATTGATGATGATAGCCTGTTTTGATATTTTCTCTTTTCCATTCATGAGCACAGATTAAAGTTAAACTCCTTTCTAATTTATTAACTTTTCTGGAAATGAGTGATCTTTTCCAAATTCTGAAGATTCTTACGAGATATGATTTGCTTAGGTGAACAAATCAGGTTGATTAATAATTTGGCCGCCTCTAATAACCTCCAGTTTTAACTTTTGACATTCTAAAACTCGCAGATTCCTTAGAACACATTTTCTCTCTCTGACGTTATTTGAGGTGTCCACCTTGTATAAACTGATGGATGCTAAGGAAAAAAACATAAAAAATTGTCAAGCCGCCGAGAATAGGTCCAAAAGAAATCTCGTAGTGAGGAATGATGAGCTCGCGAGCGCGCTTTTACATGGCGCTGTAGTGAGCGAGCTCATAGGGTTTGGTTTTGAAGCGAGCAGGAGGG
>JAGONT010000068.1 GCA_017992885.1 Alphaproteobacteria bacterium | reverse complement strand
TAGGGCTAAAGCTATCTGTTCTTCACTAAATTGCTTCTTCTTCATCAAAAAATTCTCCTTATTCTTTCTTCCTTTTATATTGAGAATTTTCTCATTTCCTCGGTCCTATTTCTAGGGTGAAGACCAGGATCCTGTTATGTTCCAATTCAGATGGCTAGGGATGAAAAGCATTGGAATGCTTGAAGTGACAAGGACAACCAACAATGACGTAGAAAGATCTAAGCGTTATTTTATTACCAGCTTGGACGAAGATATAGATGGTTTTATGAGAGCGGCCCGAAAACATTGGTCTATTGAAATCAATTTGCATTGGTCTTTAGACGTAAGCTTTAAAGAGGACCTGAACAGAGCAAGAGCGGGGCACTCAGCCCAGAACCTAGCAACAGTAAGGCGAATTGCTTTGAACTTACTAACGCAGGAAAAAACACATAAAAATGGGATTTCTTGTCGACGTAAAACTGCGGGCTGGAATCACAAATACCTAATGGAGGTTCTTAATATGGGAAAAACTCAATATGCATAGCGCTCAATTCACTTTTCAGTGCGTTTGCCATGTTGATCACGTTAAGAACGCCAACAACCTCATTGGAAGGGGAGCGCTTGAACTTGATCGCGCGCAAAAGACCTTGAAGATGCTTGTAACGATTCAAGATCAATGGGTCAGTGAGATGGAGCTTGATTCTAGGCATTCTTAAGTTTTCTACAGTGCTTTTGTATCTTTTAAGCACGTATGTAAAAAAGAGACAGGGGTGTGGAAGACAATTTAAGGAGATGGTTGTGAGAAATAAAATAACACTCTTCTCTCTTTTTATGCTCAATCTGCTTTGTTATGAAGAAAACGGCCAATTAAAGTTTAAATAGGAGAAACAAAATTAGTATGAAGAAAAAATTTCCTACAAAAAGATCCGCTGACCTTGAACTTCTTACCCCTTCTCTTGATTCTCTTTATCTTCGTGTTTCAAGTCATATTGATTCTGCACGCCAAATCATTCAGCGTACAGTTGATACCGAAATGCTGAAAGCTTACTGGAAAATAGGTCGCGATATTGTTGAGGCTGAACAACATGGAGAAGCACGTGCTCAGTATGGTCAGGCTTTGGTTCAAGCTTTATCTCAAAAACTTACAGAACGATATGGGAAAGGCTTTTCAGAAACAAATGTCCGTAACATGAGGCAGTTTTATTTAGAATATCAACCAAATTCGGTAAGCCACTCAATTCACTACGCAGTGAGTAGTGAATTTCAATGTCCAGAATTTACGTCTTGTCTAAGCTGGACCCATTATCGTCTCTTAATGCGTGTGAAAAGACCAGAGGCCCGCGCATTTTATGAAATTGAAGCCTCAAAGAATAATTGGTCGGCTCGAGAACTAGAACGGCAAATCGGGAGCTTGTTATTTGATCGTCTGGCTAAAAGTCGAGATAAAAAAGGAGTTATGGAGCTTGCGTACAAAGGCCAAGAACTTAATCAACCAGAAGATGCAATTAAGGAGCCTTTGGTCTTAGAATTCCTTGGAATTCCAGAGTCTCATCGACTTGTTGAATCTAAGCTAGAAGAGGCTTTAATTAGTAATCTCCAAAAATTCCTTTTGGAATTAGGAAAAGGCTTTGCTTTCATTGCTAGACAAAAGCGACTTACCCTGGAGAATGATCATTTTTATGCTGACCTCGTTTTTTACCACGTTATTTTAAAATGTTACGTCATTATTGACATCAAAACAAAAAAGCTGAGCCATGCGGATTTAGGACAAATCCAACTCTATGTGAATTATTTTGATCAAGAAGTTAAAGCAGAGAACGATAATCCTACAATTGGCTTGGTTTTATGCACAGATAAAAGTGATGCTATGGTCAAATATACGCTAGGTGAAAAGGTAAAACAAATATTTGCGAGCAAGTATCAATTCCATTTACCTACAGAGGCAGAGCTTGAAGCGGAATTAAAACGGGAAATCAAAGAAATTAAAGCAACGTTACATGATGTATGACGTTCAAGAGATCTCTTTATTCTCTCAAGCCTCCACCCCCTTTACATTTCAACTTTGAGTTTAGCGATTCCTAAAGATATAATGTTCAAACTCAATGAAAAAATACCCGAAAGGACATTAAGATTTGATTTGACAAAGCTTAAGAATTTAGGATTTTTAGAAAACTCTGGCCGCGCAAATGCTACATTGGGGTTTATTAGCCGTTCTTATAAAACCTAAAAGTCCGGCAAAGTTTTAGATTTTCCAAAAGGTTTCATCTCGTCTTTGATAGTCGCACAAACTCCTTAAATAAGGCAGCCGCTGGCTCTTGCATTTCGGGATCTTTTTGAAGCTTTTTGCCTAAAATGATCCCAAAAGATTTGAGAACTCCGGCTCTCTCACAAAGACAGCCAACTTCGATTAGGGTCCTCGTTCTTGCCTTTTTAGCTGTGGGCGAGGTGAGTTCAAGTTTGTGCATCATTCGGTATCGCTTCTCTTCAGCCCTGGTGATGTATTGGGTCAGTCGTTTGAGGGTTTTTGCAATTGCTGTTAGGGGATTTGATGGGAAAGGAAGGAGCACGCTTTTCCCACTCTTGTTGTTGAAGAGCAGAAGCCGTTTCATAGGTTTTAGTGAGGATATCCAACACAAGAGCTGGACAAAATCCATCCTTAAAAATCTTTTCAACCTCCTTATAAAAGAGAACGGCTTGCTGTGCGTAAAGCTTGTTCCGTCTCTCTTTAAGCCTATGGATCTGTTTTTCGATGGTGATTAGTTTATCCGTCATACGAGCTCATTCTTTATTTTATGGATGATTTAATTTAACAAATTTGTTATTATATTGCAATGTAAATTATTGTTATGATTGAATATAATAAAACATAAATAACTACAACAAAAAGTAATTTCAGATAATCATGAATCGTTTTAACACTCATAATCTTCTTTTTGATGATGATAAGTCCTTCTTGGTGAGCTTTTTTAAAAGCGAATCAAGCGCGCTTATACATTGCTGCCAATGGCGCTCGGTCGCAGGCGACAAAGACTTTTGCGTGGGATAAAGAAAATGGCTTTGTATCACTTCAGTGCTAAGGTGTTTTCTCGAAGCAGCCGGAATACGGTGAATGCTCTTGCCTATCGGGCTGGGTGTAAACTCTATGATGAGCGCACAGGGCAGACTTTCAATTATCAAAAGAAGGAAGTGCAGCATGTGGAGTTGGTATTGCCGAAGGATGCACCGGATTGGGCAAGAGAAATTCAAGACCTGATGAAGATTGATCGTCAAAAAGGAGTCCAGGCCTTTTGCAATATCGTTGAAGGCGCTGAAAAGCGAATTGATGCTCAAGTCTGGAGGGAATTTGAATTTGCACTTCACCGTGAACTTAATGATGAGCAAAACATAGCCTTGGCTCGGGAGTTTGTAGAAGATCAAATCTGTTTTCATGGCATGGCAGCTCAGCTGAATTTTCACTTTGATGTGGACAAAAAAACGGGAGAAGAAAAACCCCACTGCCACGTGCTCGTCACAACACGGCGTTTGGAAGAAAATGGCCTGAGTCCTAAAAAGGAGAGAGATTGGAATGCAAAATCTTTTCTTTGTGAACTGCGGATGAAGTGGGGGGAATATTCCAGCTTTCATCTCAAACTCAATGGCCATGATATTCACATTGACCATCGCTCTAATAAGGAGCGGGGCATTGAAATGGAGCCGCAGCCCAAGCTAGGACGCGGGGTGAGGGAATGTGAAGAAAGGCTCCAACGTCTTGAGGGAAATATTGAAAAGACCGAAAAGGATTCTCCCATCCTTGACAAAGTCAAAGCCTTTTATGACGTTCAGCTTCGTAATCTTTATCGCATCGTTCGAAACCCAGAGACGGTCTTTGACATTGTGACCCGTCATCATGCCACCTTTATGTGGGGGGATGTGCAGAAGATTCTGGGAACCCGAGTTATGGATTAAAAATTAGTTAAAATTGAGGGGAGAATTGGCTAGACTGTGAATTGCAAAAATAACAGCCGAGGCCAATTCATGAAAAAAGATATCACAAATTTATTTTATTGCATCGA
>JAGONT010000067.1 GCA_017992885.1 Alphaproteobacteria bacterium | reverse complement strand
CTCGAAGTTACCGTAAAATTAGCAATTAGTGAATTGACAATAATTCAACCAAAACATATTCTAACGCGCATTAAGGTCAATTTTCTATCTGCCCACAAATAGGTAAAATCCTCTCTGAGAGGAGGTGCCTTTCAGGGGGTATAAAAGCGAGGGAAGCGTAAATGGTTCAGCATTATTTAAAACCCACCATCAAAGCCGAACCCCTGGTTTGGCAATGGTATGCGTGGCCTTATCTTATTTCTCCCTTGACGGCTGCTTGTAATATTGTTGAGCGGCATCTTAAAATTATGCATTCTTATGTCCAAAATCCTCAAATTCATGCCCAAGCCATTAAAGACCCTAAGTTGTTAGGAGGACCATTCATTGATTTAGAGGGACAAAGAGTTGATGAAGTCAAGGAGTTGATTAATCAATCAAAATCAAATTGCGCAGAGCTCATAGAGTTACATGATTCTTTTAAAGAATTGGATAGAGCTCTGCAAGTGGAAGCTCAAGGAGACTCTTTAGAGTCTCATTACCATCGTATACCTGCTTCTTTGAGGGGGCTAATTGAGCTTGTGTATGATTTGAATAATCATCCTTCTGTTCGCTTGATCGAACCTCTGTTTTATAAAAAATATTATTCTACCCAACATCAAAAAGTAGCTCTTTCAAACACAATCAGTGATTTTAGAAAATTTGTTTTAAGTACCCCTCGTCTTGATCAAAATGATGAAGTTTACCTGGATATTCCTTTTTCTGATTCTAAATTAGATCGACTTTTTAGGATGAAGGAAACATCAGACAATTTAAATGAAATCCAAAAAATGTTTGAGATTCCTCAATCAAAGCAACATCTCTTTCAATCCTTTTTTACAATCGCCCCACCTTCTCTAGCTGATGATCGTAATTACCATGGAGAAGGAATTCGACTAAGATATTTCGGTCATGCTTGCATGCTCATGCAAACAAAATCTGTATCTATTCTCTTTGACCCAGTGATCAGCTATCCTCTTCCAAAAAATGAGGTGTCTCGATATACTCTTGCAGATCTTCCAGATCAAATTGATTACGTTGTTATTACTCATAACCATCAAGATCATCTTATGTTTGAAACTCTTCTGCAGTTAAGACATAAAATAAAACATATGGTCTTTCCAGCTAACCAGGGCGGAGCTTTAGAAGATCCTTCCATTAAGCTCATATTAAAACACACTGGCTTTTCATCGCTTATTGAATTAAAGGAAATGGAGACAATACCTCTTAAAGATGGAGAGATAATAGCTCTTCCCTTTTTAGGAGAACACTCTGATCTTAATATTCAATCAAAGATGTCCTATTGTGTACACTTATTAGACAAAAAATTCTTGTTTGCCGCTGATTCTAATAACTTAGATTCTTCGCTTTATGAACATATATTTGATTTTATAGGACCTATAAACATGCTGTTTTTAGGTATGGAATGTGATGGAGCTCCTTTAACGTGGCTCTACGGACCACTTTTGAGCAGTCCTCTCAAAAGAACTTATGATAGGAATAGATCATTGTCAGGATCAAACTTTGAAAAAGCCTGGGCAATTACAGAAAAATCAAACTGCAAACAGGCCTACATTTATGCCATGGGACAAGAACCTTGGCTTAATTATGTGATGGCCTTGAAATATGAAGAAGATTCTCTTCAAATTGTAGAATCGAATAAGTTTATCCACATGTGCAAAGAAAAAGGAATTGAAACGGAAAGGCTTTTTGGAAAGAAGGAGTGGGTTGTCTTGTGACAAGAAAGAATGGATTCTCATTCTCAATTTATTTAATTGAAGAGTGACACTAAGACAAAGCAGAAAAAACAAGCAAGCTTAAAGATATTGAGGACGCTAGTAATTGTTAGTGATACGGCTTTAGATTGTGATGAAGTCATTGATAAGATACCTCTATTGTACATCTGTTATGTCACCATGATCAAACCAGAAAGTCCAAAGAGAGGTTAATTATTAATTTATATAAAGGAAGGAACTGAATGGAAGACTTCTTTTCAAAAGTAAGGCATTTTAGCTTAGTTTCTCATGATTTGGCAAAACAGCAGGAGCTTATATGGGTTTTTAGCTTTTGCTTCGTCTATTATTTGGATGAGATGAAATATGGATAGAACCTATTTCTGGGAAAGAGAATGAAAAAAAGTTTTAGTTGTTATCTTATCAATGAAACAAGTTTAGGGATTCAGTGTGCAGAAGAAATTCTTAAAGAGGGTCATTATCTTTTAGGAATCATTTCTCCCGATCCTAAAACCCATCTTTGGGCTTTAGAAAAGGGTGTTCCTTATCTCGCTACTCTTGAAGAGTTTATTACTCTTAACCCATATAAAACATTTGATTACCTCTTTAGTGTGGTAAATGGTCGCATCTTATCAGAATCTATTCTACAGCTGCCCCACTATTTCGTTATCAATTATCATGATGCCCCTCTTCCTAAATATGCTGGAGTTCATGCAACATCATGGGCCATTCTTAATGGAGAATTAACCCACGGTATAAGCTGGCATAGAGTGAATCAGGTTGTAGATGCTGGTAATATACTCAAGCAGGTTTTTTTTTCCATCGATGACGATGAAACGGCGCTGAGCCTTAACCTTAAATGTTATAACCATGCCTTAGATGCTTTTAAAGATCTTATTCAAGAACTTGCAAAAGAACCTCTGAAAGGGAAAAAACAAAATATAAAAAGCAGAAGCTATTTTTCTAGAAACCAAAAACCTCTTTCCATGGGTTTTGCTTTTTGGGACGATGCTGCTCAGAATATTGAAAGGCAATTTCGAGCACTCTCTTTTGGGAACTACCCCAATACACTCGCTACCTTCAAGATCTTCATCAATAACGACATTATTATTCCTACTAAGCTTGAGATTCTTTCTTCTGACTCTAAAAACCTCCCCGGAACCCTTACTCGGATTACAAGTCAAGTTTTTGACGTTGCAACAAAAACTCAAGAGATACGCCTTTCTCATTTTAGAGATGGAGTAGGAAACCTACTTTTTATCAAGGACATTCTCGCGCATGGACAACTAAATGTCGGAGATATACTTCAAACCCCTCCAAGAAAAATTCTTAAAGACTTAATAGAGCTTTCCACGAATCTTTCTGCTTATGAAAATTTTTGGACGAAACAGATTAACAATATCTCTCCAGCTCAGCTGCCCTTTGTATCAACATTGCCGAAAAGCGATCAGTCAAACGCTATGGTATATGAGATAACTGACAGCTTTTTAGAATTTTCTAGCAATTTTGTAAGAAGAACCGAAAGGTCTGTTTCTTTTATAGAGATCTTTATAGCAGCTTTCTTGACATATCTTAGTCGTCTAGGAAATTCTTTTCCCTTTACAATTGGATTTGTCACTCCTGCGTTGAAGAATGTATCTCAAGATCTCTCGTTTTTCTTGCCTCCTTACTTGCCTATAACGTTTTCTTTTGCTTCCACTACAGGCTTTAATGCGCTTTTAGACTATGTAAAAGACCAGGTAGATCTTATTCAAAAAAACAAAGCATACTGTAAGGATGTTTACATAAGGTACCCTCACATCAATCAGTCTCTCCTTTTTCTCCCTATTATCATAGACTTAAGTCCTTCGCGAAAAGAAGATGAGCGACTTAACCAATCTCCTCTTATCCTCAGGCTCGATGAACAAAGTAAGAGCTACACTCTTCAGCTTAAAGGTGTTCAAGATAGTATATCAGAAACTCTGCTTAAGAATTTCTTAGAACACATGAGGATCATCATTGCACATATAACGCAATATCCCGAAGCTATCCTTGAAGAACTTCTGCTTCTTACTTCCGCTGAGAAGAATCAGCTTCTCATCGAATGGAATGATACAAAAAGCAATTATCCAAAAGATAAAACTGTTCATCAATTGTTTGAAGAGCAAGTTATAAAAGCTCCTAACAACATAGCTGTTGTGTATGAAGATCATGAGCTCACTTATCAACAACTGAATGAGAAAGCTAATCAACTGGCCCATTATCTGAGATCTCTCGGTGTTGGTCCCGATACTTTAGTAGCGATTGCTGCTGAACGTTCACTTGAGATGATCATTGGTCTCTTAG
>JAGONT010000066.1 GCA_017992885.1 Alphaproteobacteria bacterium | reverse complement strand
CCTCAATATCATGATCTTTGCAATATCTTTCAACGTCGTCTTGTTCTTCCGTTTGAAAAACTTCTTGCCAGCTTAAATCAATTCCTTTGGTGTAATTACGTGTATACATCACCCCATGTTTTTCAAATTTGGTTCTAACGCGAGGATCTATCCGTTGATAAACACGCCGACTATCTGCAACAGGAGTTTCTCCCCCTTCAGAGGCAACGATGACGCTAAAAAAGAATATCTTTTGAGGCCAAGCTCTAGAGTAAGCGTTCTCATTGTGCAAGGGGATAACCCTATCAGCTGGATATTCTGTTGCTGTATAGATTTTTCCTCCTAATTTTGTCCTAGGAGTTGAACGATAAACATAATCGAGAAGCTCGGGAGAAAAGGCTTGTACCATGCGGTTAAATTCTGAAACAGAATAAAGGTTGAAATTTCGGAGAAGTAATCCTCCATGCTTTGTTAAATGAGTTTCAAGAAGAGGTTTATATTCTTTGACCCATTCAAAAGGATTAAAAGTTTTGCCTTGAGCTTCTAACACAAGGAGCCCAGGGGTGAACTCCTTTTTTTCTGGTTTTACCACCCATGATTTTATATTAGGGTCTGATAGCATTTATTTTATCCTTTGAAAGCCTAATGTACTTTGATAGCTTAATAGAAGATGAATTCGACCGCAACATGTGTCATGAAAGCATGCCTATCCGAACAGTACCTGTGATGTCACGGGCTTCGCGTGAACGCAAGCTCCTAGGGCTCTAAAAAACAAAGAGTCAGGGTCATGTCGTCGATTAAACCTAAAGGTATATTCTGCAAGGTATTGGCTTAAATATTTTGCTTCAACACCATGGTGTGTTCCAGCTATCCAGGATTTTGTGTTAGAAATGATGGTATGGACGCTTCGATAAGAAGTCTCTTATCAACGGCCTATTCCAGGGTTACCCTGGGTGACCATAAGGGCTTTTATTAAAACCATTAAGAAAGGACATCCATACCATGACGGAATATAAAATAATCGGCATCGACTTGGCAAAGACAAAATTTCATATCGCTGTACTTGATTTTGACAACAAGCTCATTTTGAAGAAAGCCCTTCATCGAGATGATGTTTTATCCTATTGTGCTACAACTTTTTCAGCGGGCGTGACCATCGCTATGGAAGCTTGCGGAGGCTGTCATTTTTTTGGGCAACAGCTTGAGGGTTTGGGATTTCGTGTCATTTTACTCAAACCGAAAGATGTTAAGCCTTATGCAAAGTCCAAGCAGAAAAACGATATCAATGATGCTCTGGCTATTTGTAAAGCAGCCCTTGATCCGGAATTAAAACACGTCTACTTGAAAACACCCAGAGAACAAACAGTTGCCTACCTACACAAGGCTCGTCAAAATGCGATCCAACAACGTATCCAGCGTAGTAATTCCATTTTAACCTCTCTGATGGAATTTGGAGTTATTGTAAAATGTTCAAAGTCTGCTTTTGGAAAACAGGCTGAGGCTCATATTCAACAAGCCTTTGAAGAAGACTCTCTCCCAAAGGCTGTTTTTGATCAAATGATGTTAGATACTATCGAGATTACAAATCTTTTAAAAAGAGAAGCTTTGTTGGATAAGGAAATTCGAGCTTCCAATAGTCAATCAGAAACGGCGGGGCTCCTTAAAACCATTCCCGGCATTGGCCTCATCAATGCAAGCATTTTGAGCATTCAGCCCATGAGTAGTTATGCAGATGGTCGAGAATTTTCAGCGTCTCTAGGGCTAGTTCCCAAGCAGCATACAACAGGCGGAGAGATCAAATTAGGAAGAATTACAAAACAAGGGAATCGCTATATTCGCACGATGCTAATCCAAGCTGGCAGAGCTATTCTGATGAGAGTTGGAAAAGAAAATGTTCCCCAAAATAGTCTTTACGATTTTGCAATCAAGCTAAAAGAAAAAAAGGGCTTCAATGTAGCTTGCGTTGCAATTGCCAATAAACTCGGGCGAATCGCTTATGCTTGTGCCACAAAAAAACAAGTTTACTCATCAGGTTTGTGAATAGATCGGATTGGATAATGATATAAAATCTCGAGGAGAGCAATTATGGATACATCATGAAATGAAAATACAATAAAACATAATAAGCGAAAGTTATAGGAGATAATGAACAAGCATTCTGGAATAAAATCCGTAAATAAGTTGCCGAGTAGATGAGGATGTCTCCACCCTCATCCCTCACAGACCCGAACGTGCGCAATTCACGCATTCGGTTCCTCACGATGTAGCTTCGCTCGGTCTGGTATACTGATGGACGATACGTGGTGGTGGCAGGGGAAATCGTTTAAGCACTCTGCTAAAGCGTTCCCATCGGATGGACCCATTCCGAGTACGTCTCGATAGCCATTTTTGCCAAATTCTCTCTGCTTGATCTGCATACCACTGTAGTCGCTTACCATTGCTTGTAATGCCATAGTATGCGTAGTGTCCTTGCATCTTAAGTTTGAGTTCTTCGTGTTGCTCCCTTATTGGTCGATGTCGGTTTGTTCTGCACCACTCGTTAAGGGCTGTAAGCGCTTTAGCGTAGCGATCTTTCGCTGTATACTGGCGCACTACGTTCTTTCCTTTTATGGATTTTCCCCATACATGGGTGAATCCTAGAAAGTTAAACGTTGTGGCTTGTGCGTTTGCGATGTTTTGCGGACGTTTGAAGCAAAAGTCGACAAGCCGTGTCTTTTCCTCATGTAGAGTGAGCGCAAAGCGTCCCATACGGGCTGCCAGTACGCGTTGCACACGAACACAGTCGCTATAGCCTTCAAACACCATGACAAAGTCATCACAAAAGCGTATGAGCGATGCCCTTCTTTTTAAGCGCGGCAGAACTTCATTATAAAACCATTCATCGAGCGCATAGTGGAGATACACGTTGGCAAGTAGCGGAGAACACACTGCGCCTTGAATTGTTCCGAGAGAACTCCTTGTTATTTGCCCATTTTCGAGTACTCCTGCCTTTAACCATTTATCTATCATCTTCCGTACAACACCATCGCCGACTCTTTTTGCGATAAGACTTCTGAGTTTTCCTTTATCGATTGTGTCGAAGAATCGACGTAAATCTACATCTATTATCCATCTGCCATTACGCTCCATAATATCGGTCCGCAATTGCTGAAGGGCTTGATGTGGAGATTTTCCCGGCCGAAACCCAAATGAGCAGTCTTTAAAATCTTGCTCATATATAGGTTCCAGTAGCAGGACAATCGCTCGTTGTGCTACTTTTTCTTCAAATGCAGGAATTCCTAAGGGGCGCTTTGAGCCATCTGCCTTAGGTACATAGGTGCGTCTGACGGGTAGCGCTTTATATTGACCAGATTTAATCCGATCTAAAAGGCTCTTCAAATTGGCTTGCAAGTTACTTTCGTATTCTGCAGCTGTTTGTCCATCAACGCCTACTGCACCGTCTTTGCGGGTAAGATCATATGCGTATCTCAGCCATTCCTCATCCAAGTAGTGGTTTAGCGAGGTTAAAGGTTTACCCTTATATCTATTCGCTAATTCAGCTATTCGTTTCTGTTTCGTTAACACTTTTTCAGGTTTCAAAGCACCCTCCATGTTTCCCATAAACGATTCTACATTCGTGACGCTTCTCTTTCCTCCGCTGGGTCCCCGCGAGTCGAGTTCCCCACCATCAACGGTACTATAAAAGCGCTACGACTTCCCATGGCTTTCACTCGTTGGCTTATTGTTTTCGCCTTCGAGCCCCACACGTTTACCCCCCTTTTTCATTCCTTGATCTGGGAGGTCAGAACAAGGCTAGGTCCATCTCGCGGTACCATGCGGTCTTTTGTGTGGCCACTCATGGGATCTCACAGGTTCCTGATCAATCCATCCTATACTTCTGCCCTGTTCTCAGACCCCGGTCGGACCGTCCATGTCTCGCCTTTTCGACATGTTCAGTGCTGCCCCCACTCACCTAACGATGAAGGCTCCAACGTTTAATCAATTTCGAGGCTCAATCACACGGCTTTAGTATCCACTGTCTTGTATCTTGGAAATAATCTTGGCACCTTTTAAGCTTAGGGTGCTGAGGGGGGAAAGGTGACCCTGGTCTCTGTCTTTGGCCCTAGAGCCTGGAGCGTAGAAAAGGGCCCTTTCTCCGTAAG
>JAGONT010000039.1 GCA_017992885.1 Alphaproteobacteria bacterium | reverse complement strand
GTTGAACATTCCATCCATCAACAATCAATGCCCCATGAGGGGGTCAATTCGCTTGACGGAGGGGTGGCTCAATTAAGTTGACGGAGTGGCTTTCCAGGTGGCTCATTTACCTTGACGCCCGACATTTCTCTGTGGTCGACACTAAGCCCAAGCTAATCGGCAAATGAAAAATGTCATGGAGAATTCGCTGCACATCTCTCTTGGAATTATGGAAAAAGCCACTCAAGGCGCTGATGACGGCCTTCGCATGATCCCCTAATAAATCAGGACTAACCCCCTTTGGGAGGTCGGCAATTTTCTCGTTTCTGCAGGACCTACAAACTCCATGGTAAAGATGATATTCGGTAACGTAAGCTTTTATCAGAGGGATCTCCATTTTTTGATGGATTTGATAGGTAGACCCAGCCTCCATCTTATGACCACAAGAACAGAGATCTGGAAAAACCTCGATGATTTCATCAGGTGTTTTGAGTTTATAGCCTTGGGGCTTATGGCCAGGTTGGGCTCCCGGCTTGCGTCCACTTCGAGGGCGATTCTTTTTGGCTCGATAGAGATCTCGAGAAGGAGGAAGGGAGGAATTGGTTGAGTTTAATCCCAGTCGTTCCTTAAGTCGATCATTCTCTTCACCAAGACGGCTGTTCTCTTCTTTTAAGGTTTGATTTTCTTGCTCTAAATAAACAATACGCTCTCTTAAAAATTCTATTTGATGTTGGAGCTCTTCTATAATAGCCAGAAAATTCATCTTGCCACTTTTATTTAGTTTTTTTCTTTATTTTTTTTACCATCTTAACTCTCTACCCGCAAACTTTTTTTATCCCCTGAACGCGTACGAAATTATTTTAGAAAGAGACGCAATGGCGTCTTTTTCGCCATTGCTGTCTTGTAGGCAGAACAATTCCGACTCGAGCGCCAGTCTTTACTTCCTCTTGACTCCCTAGGATGGTGAGTGCGCAGCCATTTCATTAGAAGATGCGAGCTTCTCCATCTTACTCCCAAACAACTCGGTTGCTTCTCTTAAAGGTTTATCTGCCAAGTGAGCATATCGCTGCGTCGTTGAGGCTTGAGTATGACCTAAGAGTTTTCCAACAATGCTCAAGCTTAACCCGCTGGAGACAAGGTGAGAAGCATAGGTGTGACGGAGATCATGAAGGCGAACGTCAGGAAGACCTGCTCGCTTTCGTATTGTATCCCAGGCCTTTTTAATTTCTTGCAGAGGTTTTCCTGGGACTTTTCCAGGAAACAGAAAAGGAGACTCTGCTTCTGTTTTCATGTCCTTTAACATTTCAATCACCTGAAAAGAAAGGGGGAGATGTTCCATTCTCCGTTGCTTTGTTGTATGGGCAGGTTTTGTCCAAATTCCCTTTTCTAAATCAAATTGTTCCCATGTGGCATGTAAGACCTCATTACGTCTTGAGCCTGTTAACAGAAGAAGACGAATGGCATTGGCAACGCTTTGGTTGTAGTAGGTTGCTAAAGCAGGAAACAATCGTTGAGCTTCTTCGGCATCCAACCAACGGTGCCTCTTATACTCTTGATATTTTTCAACCCCTATAACAGGATTATCGGAGCGCCAACCCCATTGAACGGCAAGATTAAACATTTTGCTCAAAAGGGCCCTTACTCGATTTGCCCGATAGGGTGTTTCTTGCAATTCAGAATGTAGCTTTTGTAAGTCAAAAATTGAGATCGCGTCTACTTTCATGCGAGCATATTTTTTTAAAATGACATCTTTTAAAATAGCTGAATCTTCTTTGTAACCTTTTGGAGCTTTCTTCAGTTTTGCATGAAGACTTAAATACTGTTCAGCAAGCTCTTGCATAGATTGTCCTTTATTTGCAGAAATAACCTTAACAGACGGGTCTTCTCCTATGCTGATGTTTAAGGATAGTTTGACAGCCTGTTCGCGGGCAAGCTCTGTCGTTATAGTCCCATGAACCCCTATTTTTACTTTATGAGTCTCCCGGTTTTTGTTTCGGTATTGGAGAAAATAGGTCTTTTTGCCTGAGGGATAAATTCTTACGCAAAGTCCTGTTATTTCTGTATCCCATAAAACAATCCGTTTTGATGAGTCTGGCGTGGCGCTTTCCACAACCCGTTTGGTTAACTTCACCTTGTTTGATTTTTTCGATGACATAATCTCACTCCTTATAGGCTTTTTATTATAGACTAACTTAGCAGTAGAAAAAGGATGAGACAATCAAAAAGAGGGTCGAAAAATGAAAAAGGGGAGCATATGGGGAGCAACGGAAAGAGAGCCAGGTAGACGTTTATAGATCTGTGTAGACGTTCACTCCTACGTATCTTATTGAAATTTCAACGTGTATAGACGTTTATAGATCTGTGTAGACGCCTATCCCCTCGGACTTTTAATCAGAGGGTCGAAGGTTCGAATCCTTCAGCGCCCACCAGGTAAATCAACAACTTAGAGTGGTTTTGAGATAAGGAAAATTTCTCTGGATATACTTTAAGATTAAGCAAGAAATCATTTGAAACCTAATGCGGCAGTGTAACAACTGCGATATCTTATTTGATCAACAAATTTGGATGCGAGGCTGACGTTAATTTGTGTTAACCTTTTATCGCATTAAACGACTTAGAGAAGTTAGTTCTGCTTCGCTTGTCATTTTCACGTCCTTTTTAAAGAACTTCTTCTGCTTCTTCAAGAAACAGCTTTTTTAAATCCACTTTATAGTCTTTCTTAGAATAAAAGGTGGAAGCACTAAACTTGCCTTGTGAAAAAATGGATTTATTTTTTTACATGAAAAGGCACATTGATAATAATGCGCGCTTGGTTAGGAATATATTCTGACCAAGAAAGGACTTTGGCGATGGCGTTAGCTGTGCTGTTGTGTAGAAAATTTTGCCACCATTTTGCTGGGATAATTTCTGGTAGTACAATAGTCACCAATTGATCATCAGTTTTATCAAGATAGAGCACATATTCAACAATTGGATGAATAATTGAGCGATAAGGGGAATTTAAAACGACCACGTTGATACCCCAATCCAAGTCTTGAAGTTGTTTGCGGGTGTTTTCAACGGCATTCACATCTATATCAACAATGAGCGCAATGACATTTTTGCTAATTTCACGCGCGAATGCGAGGGCCTGATAGGAACCCCGATGAAGGCGAGAAACAGGAACAACGATCGTGCGATAAGTCGACTGAGAAAAATGAGGGCGGATATCTTTCTTTTTCACTTTCTGAGTCACAACTAACTCTTTTTCAATCACATGATAATGATGACGAATCGCATAACAACTGGCAACGATCACCGGAGTTGCTAGAAAAATTAAGTACCCCCCTTCGGTAAATTTAGTTGCGGAGGTAATCACAAGCGCTAAAGCGGTGAAGAAGGCACCAAAGGCATTAATAAGCATTTTGGTATAAGGATGAGAGAACACAATTTTTAAAGAAACCCCCCGAAATCTTTTGAATTTTTCTTGTTGGTAAGATTTAGACCAAAAACGTGTCATCCCAACTTGATTTAAGGTAAAAGCGCTAAATACACCAATGGCATAAAGAGGAATAAGAGCATGTGTGTTCCCTTTAAAAACAACCACCAAGACACAAGAGATTATCGTGAGCCAAATAATGCCATAGGAAAAAACTAAACGGTCTCCTAAAGCACTTAATTGCTTCGGAAGCCATTGATCTTTAGCCACTATGGCTGCCAATTGAGGAAAGCCAGCAAAAGAGGTATTGGCCGCTAAAAAGAGAATACCAGCGGTTAGAAATTGAAAAACCATATAAAAAAGCCCATCTCCAAAAATACTACGGGTAAGCTGACTAATAATACTTTCCGTTGGCATCGGAACAAGCCCAAGATGATCCACCACTTTCGTAATCAAAAAGAAAGAAGTTGCTCCAATGAACCCGATTGCAATTAAAATATGTTGAGCAATGCGACTCGCTGGTTCTTTCAAAACTCGGCCTGCATTAGCAACGGCTTCGATACCAGTCATCGCCGTACATCCACCCGAAAAAGCGCGCAAGACAATGAAAAGGGTAAAAATGGACCACATAATATCGTTTTCTTGGAAAGACGCTGCTATTTTAACTTCCGCAGGTGAGATAAAAACCCCAAAAATACCAATAATGAATACCATGAGAATAAATCCATACACAGGAATTAAAATGACATGAGCTGACTCTCTAACGCCTCGCAAATTAAGCCATCCCAAAATTAAAATACCAACAACTGAGAGCTCTGTTGCGAGGGGAAGCAATTGAGAATAAGCAGACGTTAAGGCTCTTATGCCAGCAGTAACCGAAACGGCTACTGTGAGGATATAGTCAAGAATTAAAGCAGAAGCCCCAAGGAGGCTGGCAAAAGGGCCAATATTGTGTTTGGCAACTATATAAGCCCCACCCCCTTCGGGATAAGCCTGCACCGTCTGAGAATAAGAAACAATCAATGTCCACAATAAGAGAATAATGGTAATCGCAATGGGCATTGATAATTGGAACAATTGCATCCCCCCCAAACTAAGAGCAATGAGGACTTCTTCTGTGGCGTAGGCAAGAGAAGAGATGGTGTCGACAGCGAGGATAGGAAGCCCTAACCAAAAACCCACTTGTTCTCTTTTTTGATGAGAAGTTTTGAGAGGATGGCCAAAAAGAAATTGACGAAATTTTGCTAAAGGATGGTTTTCCACTAAGCTTCGCCGAAAATAAGAAATTTTGCTTATAACGCTTTTTTGAGGCAGATTTGAGTTCATTATTTTTTCTCTCCTGCTTTAGTATGCAAGATTTCTTCAGAAAAGAGTGCCGTCATGTTTTTTTAAGTTTTAACATTTATTACGATCGGAGGGAACAATAACTCTTAGAATCAACGAGAGATGTCTCCACTATGGATAACCTGCTTCGATAGGCGAACCTACATAATATGAGTTGCTGAAATAATCCTCTTCAGCAGAAGATCAACCACTAAAGCCATTGAGTGGGAGATAAGCTATATAGAGAGGCTTTACGATCAATATCATGATTGATGAGGGGCGTAAGCCCATTGAGGATAAGCTTCGAAACTATCTCTTAAAAGGTGATAAGTGAGAAGCAGCCCCCTACACCTTAGGTGTTTTTGTATTTGCCTTTTTCTGAGCGAGGACAGCTCGGGCAACCTTTCCTGTCTTTCTATATTTTTTCTTGATTTTCTCAAGTTCTTCTTGCGTAAGTGCTTCAATATCTAAAAGAATATTTTTGGCGCCTTTCTGGGCACGAATCAATTCATCAAGCTTTATTTGTATGGATTGATCTTCGCGATTTGGTGTGTTCTGTATAATAAATACCATGAGAAAAGTTACTACGGATGTGGCGGTATTAACAACCAGTAGCCAGGTATCGGAGAATAAGAAAAAAGGCCCAATTATAAGCCATATAAGGACAAAACTGAATGCGAGAACATAAGCACTCGTGTGACCTGAAATATGTGCAATGTAACGAGCAAAGTCGGAAAATCGATTAATGATACGTATGTTGAGTTTTTCTCCCTTCCTTGAATCGTTTTTTATGAAATAGTATGGACTGAAACTCTTCCTCTTATTGTAGAATTAGAAAGAATTACTTTATTTTTTATTTGAAAGAGTTTTTTTGTGATTTTCGTCGTATAGTATTATATATTAATATAACACACATGGAATATTAAAATATTGCTAATAAAAATAAAGCCTCACCAGGAACAATATGAGGAGAATAATGAGCACGACTCCGATAATCCTGCTATAGGGGTAATGAAATCAGCAACACCTAATAGAGTGCTTTTGGGGAGCCTAAAAACTTCCGATACTTAGCTCAACTCCCTGACTTCAGAAACATGAGCCGGAGTCACATGAACCTGATTAATATATCATTCTTCTTGATCGATTATCATAAAGCCTTTGTATCAAAATAGCTTCGCTTCCCCTTCTGAAGCCACGTCGCATCGGGGACACTCCTCAATGACATATGAGTTGTCTTCTTCTTTCCGATCAACCGACATCCCTTCCATTTCTTTGCGAGGACGGGAAGCAGATTCTATAAGAGTTGCATCAATAATCGCACCGTGAGATTCTTTCACTTTTAATCCCCTTTGCTCAAGTTGATGATTGACCATTCCAAGAAGATCTTCCCAAAGGTATTGACTGATCAGTAAGTTTCGAAATCGACAGAAAGTTGTATGATCGGGAACTTTCTCTAATCCCGTAATCACCATAAAGTCTAAGCGAACTCTTAAGGCTTCTTCTAATCCTTCATCGCTTAAGATATGCCAGGCTTGCAGAATTAAAGCTTTTAGTAAATTTGCAGGGACATAATCCACTGGGGCCGTAATCAGATCTTCCTAGCTTCCCCGTCCTTTGTTTATATCCTCCCAGTCTATAAGACTAAAAGCTTGGATAAGTTGACTGTTCTTTAAACGTTCTCTTGCTTCATTGTTTATAAAGGACATTGCAGATCATTCCTTCTTATGAAATTCTCCTCATTATATCCTTACTCTCTTCATCCCTCAACTATGCAATGGTCTTTATTAATATGAATAATTTTTAGTAAATTTTTTTAAATTAAATAACGTGCTGTCATAAAGTTCCTGGTACCAGCTTAAGGAAAGAAGCGGGCAGATATTCGTCGAAGTTATATTAAAGGTCGACTCCACTTCTCCAGGTAAAACCTGTAAAATTAACAATACGTTGCAATCAATTTGAAAATATTTACTAAAAATTAATCCGTTCTTTTTTAAGATCAACGTTACACGCAAATTTTGCGGATCATAAAAAGAGCAGAAATTGAAAATAAATATTAAAAAAAATTCAAAGAGAAATAAGTTTTTTGCAGATTTTGCGCGATATTGTGCGCGATTTTTTGGACATCCTCTTGCTTTCGTTTTTTCTTGCAGTTTTATAATTCTGTGGCTGGTAGCAGGTCCGGTTTTCTCTTATTCTGATACATGGCAACTGGTTGTTAATACAACTACAACAGTTATTACTTTTTTGATGGTTTTTCTAATTCAGAACACTCAAAATCGTGATGGAGAAGCTATACAAATAAAACTGGATGAATTGATTCGTGCCCATAAGGGGGGGCACAATGCTCTTCTAGATCTCGAAGAATTGACTGAAGAACAGCTTCATGAAATCAAGGAAAAGTATGAAAAGTTAACTCGAACTTCCCGTCAGAGATTACCAAAGGGGAAACGGGATACAGAAACAACAGAAGTTTAAGAACTATGATGAATAGTCATGGCAATCTACAAAGTTACATTTCTAAATCCATCGCCCTTAAGTTCCTCATTCCATTAGGCCTACGAGTCTCTTTGCATATATGACTTATGAGGAAGCACGAAGTATTACAGGACCTTTTTGCAACTTTAGGGGCAAGTGTAGTTATCATTGGATTTGTAACTGGGTTTGAGGAGTTCTTAGGATATTCGCTCCGTCTGGGTTCGGGGTATCTTACTGATAAAATTTAACGGTATTGGACTATTACGATTATTGAATACGCCATTAATCTCTTAGCTATTCCAGCTTTGGTGCTTGCTGGTAATTGGTATATCGCCTCTATTCTCATTATTTTAGAGAACGTGCCGAAAAAGCCATTCGAGCCCAAGGAATTTGAGAGTTGCTCTGACCTCATCCGTTGGATGAATTTCAAATTTTACGATGATAGGAGATTTTTAGTCCTCTAAGTAAATTCTTCCTTTGAGAGGTAACGTTGTTAAAACACAAATTTGGATTGCGATTGGGGTTTACGTGCTGGTGGCAATTGTTAAGGAACTCTTGAAGAGTGAATTGTCGCTCTACACAATTTTACAAATTTTGAGTCTAACTCTCTTTGAAAAAACACATTTAGAGTAACTGATTAATAATTTTCTTAACAAAAATCCCGAAGACTCCTCTTCTAATCAATTGTCTTTGTTTGATTTGTGGCCAGAAAGTAGTGACCCTGAGTATACTTTAGAGAGCTATTTTGATATAAAATACCATAACCATATAAAGAGGAAACCCTTAAAAATTTTAGCTCTTATATAGATTTTTAAAATTTTAGATATAGTGAAAAAGTTTAAATCATCTGGCTTTTAATCAGCGGATCGAAGGCTCGACTCCTTCAGCGCCTACCAGAAAAATCAATAGGTTAGGTAACTTTTGAAATAATTTAAAAATCATCTAAGTCGCAAATAGGTAGCGTATAAATTTTCTTTCTATTGCATTTCCGTTATGCTTTCTCTTAAAGAAACAAGAAGCTTAAGTAATTGTATACCGTTATTTTGACTTGAATTTATATCAACAGCTTTTTCTAAATAATTAAAAGCTTCCGTATCTCCCAAGATTGCCCAATGGAGAAGCTTTTCTAAACGGGAGGATTCGTCGAAGATAGAAGGATCTTCTCCAGCTACCTTCACAACATACTGACGTGCAAAAATATTACCCCGCTGAGCTCGTTGTTCCAAAGCGTGGAACTTGTCTTGTTCACTTTTTAGATCTTGGGCAAAAAATTCCCTTCTTTTTTCACGTACTTCTGCTCCCTGATAAAATTCACCCTCAATGCCTTGGGATAGTAACTCTACAACAATTTTTTGAGCCTTTTCATTCCCAGAGGAGGCTAGAGCGTCAAGAGCCGCAAACCTATCATCTTCAGAGCGACTCCATTGTCCTAAAGATCCATCAAGAAGAGCAACTGCCATTGCGTCTTTAGCATGTTTATTTCCTCTCTTTGCTGCTTCATCCAAATTAAGAAATCTATCTTGGGATGATCTGTTTTCTTGTCCTAATTTTCCTTTAGAAATTGCCCACACCATATATTTTTGAGCTCTCACGCTCTGTTGATGAAGAGATAGTTTTTTCAAATCTTCAAAGCGTTCCTCAAGTCCGCGCTCAGATTGACCAAGGCTTCCTAAAATAAGAGCTCTTATCATATATTTTTCAGCAAATAGACACCCTTCTTGGGCACGCATTTGAAGAAGTTCAAAACGTTCCTGAGGTGTCTGGGTACCATATCCATGAGTTCCCTTATAGATAATTCGATTCAGCCAATTTTTAGCCTCCTCATTTCCTTCCTCTGCTTGTGTAGACTTAAGAGAAAGAAAAAGCTTATTAGAAAGTCGAGAGCCTGACTTTATTAAAAGCTGTTCTCCAGATTGAGGAACGCTGGCGATTCCTAATGCGCCCCATTTATGAATATAGGATAACCATTCTTTTTCTTTCGGATTATTAAGATTGATGTATGTTATCAATCTTTCATATCGTTCATCTGCAGAAACTCGTTTATCAAGAAGCTTGCCAAAGTAAAGAAGCTCTACAATTTGCCTTCTTGCAAGCTGACTGCCGTCCTCTGCAAGTTTCACCAGTTCTTTATATCTTTCATGAGAAGGTCGCTTCTCTTGTCCAAACTCTCCCTCAGCAAGGGCTTTAACAACTCTTTTCTCAGCTGTCTTCACCCCTTTTCTCGCGAGCATTTTAAGATAAGAAAATCTTTTCTCAGGGAGCACTCTTGTGTCAACAAATTCGCTTAAAATATCATCTCTTACAGAAAAACGATTAGCATTATCAATAATAAACATTTCAAATTTTTTAGTTTGTTCGCGTATCGATGGAGAATTTTGTTCCAAAAGCCCCTTTGCGAGCGCCAAACACATATAGTCAAAAGCCCTTTTGTTGCCCATGTCCTTCAGTTCAGTCAATTCACAAAATCGTTGCTGTGGGCTTTTCTTACCTTGGGCGAGCTTTCCCTGAAAAACAGCTTCAGCTGCTAGGTTTTGTGCAAATTTATTTCCTTTTTTAGCGTGCCTTTTTAAGTCCTGATAATGCTCTTTGGAATCTTTCTGAATGTACGTATTTTCGTTAATATGTTGTATGATAGCTTCCTTTGCATCGGTATCTCCAAAGGCTGCGCAAAACCACAATTGATCGAGCCACTTTGGAAGGGGATACCCTTTTTCAGCATTTGTGCTACGCGTTAAAGCTGCAAGAGATCCTATAGTAACTTTTTTTAAAGCATCTTGATCTCCTTGCCTTATCCGACTTCTAAATATTTTTAATCGATCATGAAGACGTGTCGTATCTTGTCCTCTGCGTCCCCACAGGAGGGCATGATTAATTTCCCACCGTGCTTTTTTACTCCCTCCTTTTTCCAGGGCATTCAAAATTTCCCACCGCTCTTGTTTGGAAAAACGTTCGAATCCATAAGATTTGGTAATTACAGCCACAGCTAGCTGCTTAAGGGAGTGGGAGAGCAACTCAACTTCTGGTGCGTTTGTTTGAGTGCTATTGCTCATGAAATCAAAAATATGAGATAAGACGCCATATGGAGCGTGCTTATTTTCAGGTGAACTTGTTCTGATGTCCACAATTTCTCCATAATTTATTTTTTCTTTATTTAAAATGTTTTTTTTTACTAGCTCTATAGCCTTTTCTACGTCCTTTTTAGGAGTTTTTATTGTGAGAGTTGTGCTTTCAGGCCCATCTTCAAAAGAAAAAGCTCTTTTTTCAGGTAAAGTCTCTGCAAAAGAAGAGAGGGATGATGTGCTTAAAAAGATAAACGTGCTTGCTGAATATAGACTTCTTTTTTTCAATTTTTTCACCCTTTAAATAAATTATAATAAATAAAAATAATACTATTTAAAAATTAACAATAAATAAATTTTTTAACGAAAAAATATTAAATCAAAAAAATAAAAAATATTTACTACTGTCATTAGAGAATATCGCAATTCTTTAGAGGAGAGATTGGTGCGCAAGTCTACAAGACCTATGTCTTGTGTGATGCACTGGTTCGTCCTGCCTTGCAACTTTCCTGGGTACATAAGCGGTCCATGGACCCGAACTCAGCAAAAGTTCAAGAAAGCCTCGTTGGTCAAGCCCAACCCCTGAGTGTTGTACATCATTCGTAATATCAGCTCCCAATTTAGGGATGGCCAAAAACGGGGCGACGCTTTGATCAGAGTGGGGTATGATTTTTAAATGAGTCAAGACGTATATGTTCCCATGGGCGTCGATGTTCAAAGTGAGGGTTTGGAAGCATTATCTTTACCTTTTCCAATTTATTTGTCTATGAAGCTTTATACGTACATGCATAGGGATTCTGTATTTTTTCCTATTTGATTCTTCTCAAGGTCCTATGACAAAAAGCATGTTGGGAGTGTGTAAGAGGAATTCACTTAATAGATTTAATTCAATCTATACCCGCATTTTTAATATTTTCCTGCTTAAATCAAATTAAATTTAATATTTTTTTAATCAATTTAACTTAAAATTTTAGGTATTGTTGGAATGCCTTTCACAGGTGTTGCCCCTAAATATGGAAATTTAAGAGATAAGAACGAATAAAAGAAATGAGGAAAAAGATAAAATGAATAAACTTTCTACACTCCTAAAGCTTTCTATACTCTTACATTCTTCTTGTGCCTATGCGCAGTTTTCCGTCAGCAATACTAATGATAACGGTCCTGGGTCTCTGCGTCAGGCGATTTTAGAGGCAAACGTTGCCGGAGCTTCCAGAGGTGTTGTTGGAACTACAAGTATAATTCAGTTTAACAGTCAAGCTACGGGTTCACCGATCAAGCTTCTTACCGAACTTCCGATGATTTTTAGTCCTATGACGATTGAGCCAGGACAAGGGGTAAACGGTACTCTAACCATAGATGGAGGGTCGTCTGGTACAACCATTAACTCTAAAGTAAGACGAGGTCTTTTTGTGAGTGGGCTTCCTGATTCGACTCAAACTCTCCAGACTATTAATGTAACACTTACGAATTTGGCTTTCCAAAATATAGCTGCTCAAGGAGGAAACGGCTCCGGTGGGGGTATGGGAGCTGGGGGCGCTCTCTTTGTTAATACAAATGCAAATGTAACGATTCAGGACGTTACCTTTCTAAATAACCAAGCCATAGGTGGAAAGGGGGGTGCTGTTAGCTTTCAAGGGGGCGGTGGCCTTGGAGGAACGGGAGACACGGCTGGAGGGGGAGGAGGTATAGGAGGAAATGCAAGTAATGCAGGTGGCGGCATAGGAGGTAATGGAGGATCTGGAGGCGGAGGCGGCTTTGGATATGGAAGTAATAACAATCCCATTGGCGGCATTGGACAAATTTTAAGTACTCAAGGTTTAGCTTCAGCAGGTTCTTCAAAAGGGGGTCAACACCCACAAGGAGGAGGCAATGGGGGAGGTGGTGGAAGCAATTCAGTAGGAGAACCTGGTGATGGAAGTGGGACTGGCGGTAATGTGGGAGGGTCTAATCTAGCTGCTTCAGGTGGTGGCGGGGCAGGGGGTCAAAACGGGGATGTGAATGGAGGAGCAGGCGGCATTGGTGGAGGGGGTGGAACCTCTCAAGCCGCTAATGGAAATTCAGGAGCAGGTGGTTTTGGAGGTGGTGGTGGTGGAAGTAATAAAAGCGGGGGTGCTGGTGGATTTGGAGGGGGTGGTGGTGCTACTCGCATAGGCATCGGTGGCATGGGAGGCTTTGGTGGCGGGGGAGGAAGCTCCACTGCCAATTCTGCAACAGGAGGATCGAGTATTTTTGGTGGGGGTGCTGGGGTTGGTAGTCAAGGAGGATCAGGAGGTTTTGGGGGAGGAAGCAGTTCAGGTGTTCCGAACCCCCCTGGAGGGGGCGGAGGAGCAGCCATGGGAGGATCTATCTTTGTCGTAGACGGCGGTAATCTTACAATTCAAGGTACGATAGGATCTATGGCAGGGGGTAGCGTTGCAGGAGGAGTTGGAGGTTCTGCTGCAGCAGGAAATGGTCAATCTTTTGGAAAGGGCATTTTCTTACAGGGTAATAATGGAATTCTCAATTTTAACCCTAATTCAGGCACCACATTTACGTATAGTGACGACATTACGGACCAATCAGGCTCTAATGGAACAGGGCCAAATGCAGGAAGCTGGGGGATTACGCTGGGGACCTCAGGGGGAACAGCTGGAACCTTAGTCCTTCAAGGAAATAATACTTTTTCAGGACCGACAACACTTAACGCCGGAACGCTTCAAGGAAATCTATCCCCAAACTCAACCCTAACACTCTCTAGTGGTACAACCTATAACCTGAGTGGAAATCAAACATCAGGAGGATTGGCGGGAGAAGGAACTGTAGGTTTAGGGGCCAATACGTTTTCAACGGGTGGAAACAATACGGATTCAGAATTTAGCGGTATTATTGAAGGAACAGGGGGTCTCACGAAAACAGGGACAGGAAACCTTACCTTATCAGGGGCAAATACCTATACAGGATCTACCCTCATTAGTGGGGGAACTCTTACAGGGACGACGAGCAGTATTGCTCCAAGCAGCTCTATCCAAAATAACGCCATTCTGTCCTTTAACCAATCTACACCTGGAACAGTAGGTGCTCAAATTACAGGGACAGGAAGCCTTGTCATTAATGGAGGAGGAACGCTCACCCTAACAGGAGCAAACAGCTATTCAGGTGGAACGCAAGTCAAAGGAGGTTCAACTCTTGTTACAACAACAACGAATCTCCCTGTTGGAAATGGCGTTTCTTTTAGTGCGGGAAATCTTAACTTTAATCAGACAACAGCAGGCACTTATGGGGGAGCTATCGTTGGTTCAGGCTCAGTACTCGTAACCGGGCAAGGAGCAGCAGTCACCTTAACAGGAAACAATTCATATACGGGAAAAACGTCAATTGCTGCCGGAAGTAGTCTGATAGGAAGTACAAGTAGCGTTGCCGGTACTGTTACCAACAATGGGAGTCTTACTTTTAACCAAACTGCGAACGCAACTTATAAGAATATCATAAGTGGTTCGGGAAGCTTTACCGTAAATGGTGCAAATACAGCTCTTACCTTAACGGGTGCGAATACGTATACAGGAGGAACCACCGTTGGGGCTGGAAGTGGAATTATAACCGCACTGAGTAATCTTCCCTCGACAGGATCGATTACGAACAACGGAACACTTACGCTTAATCTTACAGCAGATGGAATCTTAAATAATAATATGAGTGGAACAGGGGGACTAACCATCAATGGACCTGGTACAGCTGTAAGCTTTACTTTAGGAGGAACGAATACTTTTTCGGGATACACAACGCTTGCAAGCACAGGAATAACACTTCTCAAGAATGCTTCCTCTCAATCGATCCTCAACCTACAGGCTGATGGAACCACATACGACTTAGATGGGGCTGATCAAACCATAGGAGGCTTAACAGGCAGTTCAGCAAGCCATGTTTTCTTAGGAGCTCAAAAACTAACTGTTAATACAAATACGAGCGATCTAACGTTCGAAGGCGTTATGACAGATGGTACTCGAGGTAGTGGAGGAAAATTTGTAAAAGCAGGAAGTAAAGCTTTTACTTTTGCTACTTCCCCAACTTATACGGGATCAACGACCATTAGTGGAGGAACTCTTCAAGTAGGGAAGTCCACGTCTCCAGGAACACTTCCCTCAACAGACCTGTATGTTAATGGGGGAACACTTAAAATGGGAGTGAGTCAAAATTTTGCAACTCTTTCTGGAACAGGAGGGACCATTGACTTAGGGACCTCTACTACCGCTCCATTAACATTAGGGATCCTAGGAAATAGCCCTACTTCTGGATTTGCAGGAACTATTAAAGGAACAGGGACTCTTATTATCGGCCCTTCTGAACCAGCTTCTTTAACTCTTACAGGCAATAATACGTTTACAGGCGGAATTATTATTAATGCAGGAAGTTCTCTGATATCAACCACAAGCAGTCTTCCTACACCCCAGGAATCGGTAGGAGGGAGCGGAGGAGTTACAAATAGTGGGACCCTAACGTTCAAGCAATCTCAAGATGGAACATTTGCGGGAGCCATTATCGGAGGAGGTTCTGTAGCAATTGAGGGAGGAAAGGCTGCAACCTTTACTGGGAATAACACCTTTACAGGAGGAACCACAATTACCAATGATGGAAGTAGTCTTACGGGATCAACAAGCACGTTACCTCCTGGAGGTCCCATCGTTGTGGGAGCTTATTCTTCTAGCGCAGACTTCCCTTCTCCTAATGCTGTTCTTACCTTTAATCAAGGTTCTGACAACCCTAATGCCTTTACGGGCTCTTTAAGTGGAGCAGGTTCAGTGACTGTACAAGACAAGAATCTTACTTTTACAGGGGTCAGTACGTATTTAGGAACAACAACAATTGCAGAAGGGGCTAGTCTTACAGGGACGATCATTACAAATAGCCAAGGAGCTTCAATGGGTTCTCTTCCAGCGGGAGGTACTTTTAGTGATGCTGGAGCTCTTACGTTTTCTGCGACGTCAAACGGTACCTTTTCTGGGCAAGTTACAGGTGATGGAACACTCAACGTAAATGGGACAGTTACTTTTTCACCAAATAGCAACATTAGTTCTTCGATTCATTTAAATAACAATGGAAATATGACGGGAAGCGCAGACAATTTTTCGGGAAATATAAACCTTACCAATACTGCAGCTCTTACCTTTGATCAATCGGTCTCTGGGACGTACAAAAAGTCAATCAGTGGGACCGGCTCTGTTATAAAAACGGGACCAGAGACGCTTTTTTTGACGGGCGACAATTCCTTTACTGGCCTCACGAATGTGGAGCAAGGGACTTTAGGATTGTTTGGATCTCTTGCAAACAGTACTGTAAATATTTCTAGAGGAGCAACAATCCTTGGAAATGGCCTCATGAAAAACCTGGATGTTGCTGGATTTTTATTTCTTGAAGCGCAATCGACTCCCCCAACATCTTCTGACGTTATCCTTGCGATGAAGCCTGCTGTGTTTAGTCCTGTGACACAAGTTATGAGCCACTTAACTGTCACAGATACGGTCATTATCAATCCGACGGCTACGGTTAATGCAAAGGTGACAATCAATAATCAAGCGAGTGAGCTAACGGCAAAGCAAATTTTCCTCAATGGAACATTTGACTTAACGGCAGTGGGACCTCGTCGTGCGGTTCGAGATAAGCTCTTTACGATTTTAGCTGCCAATGGGAAAATTCAGGGTCGATTTGCGAACACCATGTCAAGTGATCGCTTAAAATACAATGTTATCTATACAAATAATGCGGTCAAAGTCTTTATCCTTGCGCTCCAAGACTTTGTCGATGCCTTCCCTCCAGGAGACAATAGCAATGCGGAGAAAACAGCAGCCTACTTTGATACCTTTGCTGATTCGACAACTCCCGGAACAGATCTTCGTCGCATGGTTTTTCTGTTAGATGGGTTGTTGCTCACAGGACATACGGCTGCTGTGCAGAACGCCTTTAACCAGATTCAGCCGTCTCAATATAAGGAATTAGGGCAGATCTCCTTTTTAAATAATGAATTGGTGAATCGGACGGTAGGCACCCAGCAACAGAATTTACGGGAATCCTTGTGGGTAGAGAAGGAATTGGAAACTTACGCCGGGAGTGCAGCACTTTCTC
>JAGONT010000010.1 GCA_017992885.1 Alphaproteobacteria bacterium | reverse complement strand
GCTTTTTCAACAAAATCAAACACTTTAGACGCATCTTCTCACGCTTTGACAAAAAAGCTTCTTCCTTTGCTGGATTCTTAGCTTATGCTTCATTTATTCTTTGGCTGAGATAAGTGCACACAACCTAGTTTAGAAAACCAAAGACCCATTGTTTCAACTGGTTTAATTGTGTGGGTCTGGATTGTTAAAACGCCACTCGCACTCCTTAAGAAATAAGACAAAGTTCTCTTTTGGTACACCATTAAATCTTCGCATATGTCGCTGAGCTTAGTTCCAAAAGTTCTCAATACCGTTAATATGATTTTTCTTAGCAGAAAATAACTTTGAATGGTTGATACGATAGTGCTTAAAGTCAGAAGTATCCAACACATTATACCCACGCCAACAATTTGAATAAACAATGCTATCAGGTATAACTTTACGTTCGATGATTGGAATAAGACTCGCAGATGATGCATCTGGAATAATCCTTGTGTAGACTTGCCCCCCTCTTTTTAAAAGCCCAAAGACAGGAATTTTTCCTGCAGCTCCTCGACCTCGGTTTCCTTTCCGTGTTCCTCCAAAAACTTTATGAGCTTCCTGCTCAATATGAAGAAAAATTATGTCTCTAAGACTTTGAAAGTAATAGGCAGCGCTATTCTTGTTTACTCCAACCAAACTGGTAGCACACCGAGCTGTTGTTCCTGCCACAAAATGTTCTATTAATCGTAGCTGCTTACTTTTGCTTATTCGACTCTTTCTCATAGCTCCCTAGATAACACTTTTTTGTGTTATCTAGGGCAGCCCCTTTTGTTTTTCATGCAGCTTTTAGAGATAATAAAATCCTTCTGTCGCTTCTTAAAGAGGTTAAGCTCCACGCTTGATAAGCAAAGTTTGTAAGATAATCACCTTAAAGTACTACTCTCAGCTTTTCTTGGTAAAAGAGCATCTTAATTTAGCAATAAAGTGATGGATGTTCCGGATGAAACAACGTTTTGTCGTTTTTGCGGTCTTCTCAATGAACGAAAGCTATGTCAAAGAATTCCTAGTTCAAACAAATCTGCAGATCTCCCTCCTAATGCTATAGGTTATCATAACCCTCATCAAGAGCGATGGCTTGATTTATAAAGTCTTTTATAGGCTTGTTTGAACTAATTTTTATGAGACTTTTTTTTGACTTATAGTAAGTTAATACATGCTTTACGGTCTCATTAAATAAGAGGATCCTTTTATGAAAACTCTCTGAATTATCGCATGCTCGTTGAACAAGTGAATCATTGCAAATATCACACTTACCTGTGATCTTCGGTTTTGCTGCTAATAAATTATAAATTTTTCCACATTTTCCACAGCTTCTTCTTGCTTCAATTCTCTTAAAGGCAACGCTGAGGGGTACATCAATATAAACAACACGAACACTCTGTCCAAGAGAATGACTTTCTATCAGGTGATCTAAATACCTAGCTTGTTCCACTGTTTTCGGAAAGCCATCTAGTATAAATTTTTCTTTTTTTTCAATTAACTCTTGCAACTGATTTAATACCACTATTCGAATAACCTCTTGCGGCAATAGGCGAGAAGAAGATTCTATTTCATTTTTATATCTTAAGCCTATGGGTGTCTTTTTTGTAACTTCTGTCCGAAGCATCTCTCCTGTAGAAAGATGTTTATAATCCCTCTCTTTAAGAGCTTCTGCAAAAGTCCCCTTGCCTGATCCTGGATAACCTAACAAGATATACATCTTAAAATCTTGGGCTTCTGCGGAGGAAAAAAGAAAGAAAATCAAAGAAATAAAGAGAATTAAACGCTGCATCATTGTTCTTGCTTACCCACTTCACGTAGATCACATACTTATTTACCCTCATTTTGGGTCTTTATAAAAGAATTATATCTGAAAGAAATTTCGTAAAGCTGGCTATTATTAAAAAATACAGGCTGCTCTCTATCTAACTGAATACTATGCTTAAGAAAGTAAATTGTAGGAATTCCAAAAACGTTAATCACGCGAGTTCCAGCTTCTCCTAGTTTATTTTGTTTTGCAAAATTAAAGAGAGCTTCTATATCCTTTCCATTTTTTAACTCGAAAGAATAATAGTTATTTTTATTATCCACTACGCTCTGTATCGCATGCATGGTTTCTTCCTTGATGGCATTCTTATCTTTTTCTCCATTAATATATAAAATTTTCTCCTGAGCTAATTTAGGGAGTTCTTCCTTATAAAATTGCCGTATAGCTTTTAAAAAAACTAGATTAGACCAAGGCCATGAAATGCTATCTCCTCGCAAAATCCGGCGTTGAAGGCCTATTTCAGGAGGAATATCAAAAATGAGAATCAAGTCGAATCTATTATTTCCAAAACTCTCGTTAAAGATCTTTTTATGTGTTTCGTAGTGCTGTGTGCCTTGCATGCAATCTAAGGCATAGGTAAAAGCGAGATTAGAAAAATATGTTCTATCAAGTAAAAAACATAACTTTGGGTTATTAAACGTATTCAGAACCTCAATCCTTTCAACCCATAAATTATGAAAAATATGACTTTGCTCTTTAGATGAAAGCTTTTTCCAAGAAGAATTTGGCTCTAAATTCATTTCTGACAAAAGAACACACGTTCCCTCTAGCTCTTCTGCAATATCGAAAAGCACAGAAGTTTTTCCTGCTCCAGGCATACCTTCAACAGCAATAACTTTACTATGTAATACAGTCGAAGAATTCAATTCCTGGGGGTCGTGATTATCTAAAGCGAGAACATTGCTTACATCCATAAAACAATTAATAATACACACGAGAGCAAAAGTGTTAGCGCAATGAAGCATACATTTGATTCTCTTTCTTATGATGAAATTTAGGAGAATTTTGAGGGTGTAGAGGCTGATTAAGCCTTTTCATCGGCTTTATTTGAATAACTCGGTCAGTAAGACGTTTTTCAATCTCTAATCCAAACGCAGGCGCTATTTCGTTTAAGTTAGAAATTTTCCCATCAATTTCTGCTCTGTCATTATAATAGGCTATTGCTTTATCAACTTGTTGTTGAGAAATATCGAAATGTCCCAACTTGAGAAGTTCCAAAAAGTCTCTAAATTGTATAAGACTGGGGTCTTTTTTTATTTCTTGATCAACGATAGAGTATTGAGCTTCTTTAAATAATTTTATGATGTCTTCTTTTTTTGAGTACAGCACATTTATCAACGGCTTGGGGAGCTTCTCTAACTCTTCCTGATTGATTCTTTCGTCTTTTATATAATCTTGAAGGGTGCGAATCGTATAATATAGCCTTACTTTTTCATCTTCAAAAAGACAATTTCCTGCGTAATCACGAACACTTACGGCTTTCATCAGAGTAACGGCCTTTTGAGAAACCTCAGATATAATTTTCTCCCGATATTTTGAGCCCTTTTCAATATAAGATAGCGTAAGGGGATCATGGAATGTTTGGTGTGCTGTTGTCTTGAAATCATCTTCATAGACATTTAAGGGATTGTCTTGGACACGGTTCTGCCATGTACAAACATTACCATTATATTCAACAAGCCAATCCAAACCGCGACTCCCATCAGAATTAAAAATAACCGCAGGAAAGTCATCTTCAGATTGCTCTAAATCTTGGTCATAAACATTAATTGTATCTTCGATAGAATGAGGAGAGTTTAAATTAGGCCTGAGTCCCGGATTAAACACTCTGGAAATGCCGAGAATTACACTATAGCCAGAGGGAAATGTAAGCCTCTTTTTCCAAGGTATAACCTTTTTAACCTGGGTATCATCAGAAACATTCACCCCTATATCTTCTAATTTGTAGTCTGATAATGATTTAAGAAAGGTCCATAGAGTTTCGTCTTTCTCAAAGGTTTTCAGTTGTAGAGTCAGATAGGGGTGAAAGCGATAATGTTCTTCAAAAATTTTAAGTAAATTAATCAGAGGTTTAGTGTTCAATTTTATACTATGCCCTTCGCTGATGCTAAGACGGATCGATACTCTTGTGGGTTTCTCTCGTTTCTCAATGGCTGAAGCAATGGCTCGTACATAGGCTGCTCCCACATCTTCATTAACAGCCCAAACTCCACTTGTTACAAGTATTATGCGATCGGCATTTACTTCTGAGATACATCTTAGAAGAGCTTTTTTCTTCAAAAAAGATTCTCCTCCGCCTGAGATCTGCAAATATCCAACGTTTGCCTCATTGGCAAATTTAATAAATTTATTAACTCCCTCGTCCGTAAAACTGTCTTGGATGTCTGACGAGCCTTGATTCGGAGGAGACTTAAAGAAACAAAAGGGACACCCTACCCCACAAAATCGAGTGAGGAAGAGGCATATAAATGATTTCCCTGAATAAGGGGTTATATTATAATGAATTAAGTTGTTGGATTCTAAAATATATTTTCTATATAAAGCAGGTGAATTGAAAATATTTTTCATAAAGATTCCTTCATTATTTTTATATACAGCATGACTATCTTATTTACTCCTTATTTATTTTCATTTTCAAGCTCTTTAATTTTAGTTTGTACTCTTATAATTTCGTACGAATTTTCTGAAAAATGAGTTTCTATAAACTTTTGAATTTGGTTTAAATAATAAATGGCTTGCTCCTTATATCTTTTTGATAGTTGGCTGTCTCCTGTATTTTGTGCATGGACTGCATATTTCAAATAAAAGTTAGCTAATATCTCTAAAGATTTATAACTTTCTGGGTGCTTGTTTTGTTGAAATATCCTTGAAGCCGTATGGATAAGGTTGTCACCAGCTTTTAGTTGGCCTGTTAACAGATGAATTTTCCCTAAGCTTCTTACGATATAAGCGATTTCAATATGATTTTTCCCATAATTTTTTTCATAGAGGAAAAGACTTCGCTCAAACAAGCTTTTAGATTTTTCATAATTCTCTAAATTCTTATACACACTTGCTAAAAGGGATGTAACCCAAGCGACTCGAACATGATTTTCAGAGAAATTGTTATTATAAATAGTAAGGCTGTGATCAAGTAGACTTTTAGCCTTTTCATAGTTACCCAGCTTGGAATGAACATGTCCTAAGTGAGCTAAAACCCAAGCGACTCTTGGGTGATTTTCAGAAAAATTGTCTTTATATGTTGCCAGACTTTCTTCAAGAAGATCTTTAGCTTTTTCATAATCCTTAAGCTTCTTATAAGTAATCCCTAAGTGAGCTAGAGCCCATGCAACTTTAGTGGGATTTCCAGAAAAATGATTTGTATAAATCTCAAGGCTTTTTTCACACAAGTCTCGTGCTTTCGTATACTCTCCTAATCGTCTATGTACATTTCCCAAATAGGCTAAAGCTCGAGCCACACCAACATGGTCGTTTGGAAAATGTTGCTTGTAAATTGTTAGGCTCCGCTCACATAGATCTTTAGCTTTTCCATGATTACCTAACTCACTATAAACATCACCTAGATACATAAGGACATAAGCAATCTTAGCCTGATCTTCACTAGCATGTTCATTTAAGTTTGCAAGGCTCTCTTCAAGAAGTTTTTGCGATTTTATGTAGTCATTCAAATAATAATGGATATATCCAAGCTTGCTTGTGATAGAAACTTTTATAGAATTATTTAACAAATAATTTTTTTTTAATATGTTTTCACAATGACTTACAAGAAGCTTCATTCGAGCAAGATCTTCATCAGTTATTACATTATTTATATATTTTTCTAACGTATTAGATATCAAATTTAATAATTGGTTGTCTTTTTCTATTTTTAGCATCTTTATAAGATAGTCTAAAATTATCTCTTGAGTACTCTTATGAATCGAAAAAGTTGAAGGCAAATAAGACGAAGGAGGAGACTCATTTGTGACAAAAGAATATTTTTTTAAATTGTATATAAAATTCTCTATGATAACATCACTTTTATACACATTCAGTAAATCTCTAGGAATGTTATCATTATCCAATAAACTAATAAAAAGAAGAAGTTCTCTAAAATCTGTATGTGTAGCCATAAGATTTTTTAAAGATAGTGTAATAATTCCATAACGTGTTTTTGCATAGTCGGTAGCTTCTTTCAGAACGTTTTCCTGGACAGTTGCAAACTCCTTATGATGTTCTTTCAAATGCTCTAAGTATTTTTCATAGGGAACATTTGTTGCTTTTAAATAATACGCTGCGATAGAGACATCGAGTGGGAAAGGAGGTATATTGTGCAAAAATTCTGTTTTTTGCTCAGTTTGAGAGCCATTAAACTGATTTAAATTACCATTATTCATGATATTAGTAAAAAGAAATAATTTTTCCTCAGGAGTTAACTCTCCTATTTGAATGGTATGATCTATTCGGTTGTTATTTCCAATATTATTGTCTCTTGTGATGACAAGAACCTTCCCTTTCCCCCATGCTCTTGGATCGTGAGGGAAATATTTTTGAATATCTGTAAATTTTTCTACGTTATCATAAATTAAAAGCCAATTTGAAAGATGCTTTAATTTGTCTCTTACAAATAAGATAATTTTGTCTTCTCTCTCTTTGGCACCTTTTATGTCTTGAACTTCTCTTAATTTTTTTTTCTCCTCTTCCGTTTTAGACAAAACATCAGCAAGACTTTCAAATGAATCATTGCGGCTCTCTTCTGATTCCGCATTAAGCTCCCATACTACATTTGCATTTTGTTTGCGAGCATAGTGCCGAGCAATCGTTGTCTTACCCGCTCCTCCGATTCCAACAAGAGCTACAGTTTGAATCTCATTCGGTCCTTTTAAACTGTTTTCTATTTTTGCCATGAGTTGAGGTCGATCCAGAAGAATAGATTTTGTAGGAACTTTAAGATCAGTTCGTACAGCTATAATCTCTTGTCGAGCTTGATTTTGTGATGATACTTTTTGTTTGCTTATCAAAAACCAAGTGCAAAACACACCAACTCCAAGGATGCTTCCAATAAGCAAACGAGACTTTTTCACTTTTATGAAATTAAGAAAACGATTGAGACGTAAGATTTTTTGATCTAAGAAATCTCGCTTTTCCAACGTAATGTCTTCTTGAGAAGGTTCTTGATTGACTGTTTCGGGAAAACCATCAAGAGGATCATTCTGCTTTTTAAAATCTATAAAAATTCTTTCAAGATCTAAACTTGGCAATATTTTTTTCAAAAGATCAAAAAAGAATTCATAGTAATTTTCTTGGTTCAAAATATACACAAAACCAAGATCATCTAGTTTTTCCTGAAGTCCCGTTTCAATATTTATATCTGGCAAAAGGGCAATGGTACAGTTTGAAGATTGGCGTATTTTTTGCAGAAATGAAAAGATTTTCTCATTTTTTATATTATCTCCTTTCTCTAGTTTCTTTAGCGTTGTTTCTGAAATGGCATAAAGAACAAACTTAGTTTTCCAGGATTCTCTGTCTTTGTCGAAGGTGGCTACAAATGAATGCTCTTTTCTAGCTTCAATGAGTGTTTTAATACCCGTAAGTCTTAAATGATGGTTTAGATAGCGAATGAGGGAAGTATGACATTCGTTCTCTTTCCAAGAAACAATAACACAAGCGGGGGGTTCAGAGCCAAGCAGCTTAGAGACTGTGATTAAGTGTTTTTCAAAAGCTGCTTGCGCCAATAAGCTTAAGTAATGTTCCTTTATCAAGGAAAGCTTATCAGAACTTTCTATAAAATCTATAATTCCATCGCGCGAATTACATTCTATCTTCATCGTAATGTTGCGCATATGAGCTTCAATAGTTTTTGGAGAAATTGATAAACAAGAAGCTATGGTTTTTGCAGATTTTCCGCTGAGAAGATAAGCGATAATGTCTATTTCTCTCCGTGTGAATTTTACCTTATTCACTGTTTCTAAGCGCGAAGCGTATGTATCTTGGGGTAAGATAACTTTATTGAAATTCATTAGCCATAAAACCTGTTTAATTTTTTAATGTAATAAAAAATATATATTTTTATGATTTTTTCTTATTATTAAGCAGCTCACATAAAATATTCAAGTATATTCTTAAGATCCCGATCTAAGGGAATTTCCCCTATCTTCTCCTTAGGTGTATTCCCAGGATAGGTAGGCATAAATTTTTTGAATAAGTTTCTAACTAGAAATTTAAAAGTAGTTCTTTTAGATACCATATCTTCAAGAATTTTAATTGATAGAAAAGGGAATTTTATGTTCACTGTCATTGAGCCAAAAGATCATCCTTTTCATCCAATTTTTCTAAGTTCAGTAAAAGAGCTTATCAACAGCCATTCCATTTTTAAGAAGTCTTTTCAAGATATTGCAAATGCTACAGTTATTGTGTTTATGGATGAATCAAAAAGGTTTTATGGAGGTGCTGTACTACTTAAACAAAAGGCAAGTTTTCTTCATAAAGGAATTCAAAAAAGCATAAACACCTTCGCATCAAAAAAGAAAGAAATTTGGATATGTACCCTCTTTCTCCGAGAGGAACATAATTGTTTTTCGCGGCATTTTGAATTCTTTTTCGAAACTTTTTATCGAAATCTTTATAAGAAGCTTGTTGAGTTTGGGACGAAAGAAAAAACTGACTTCTTATACATGATGTTAGAACCAGGTGAATACCTCTGTACCGAAGTTATGGGATGCTGGCCTTACGTGTTTGAGGTTAAGCCACACGAATCTATGAGTGGCTTATTTCATGGTGTTTTATCTTTCAAAATAAAGCTCCCGAAAATCCAAGTAGAAAATCGAACAACAAAATTTCCTATAGAAAGCCATTTGGCGGCTTAGCCTCCCTGCTCATAAGTGCCGCCAAAAAAGAGGAGGGATCGAAATATTATTTTTTGTTATAAGTCCCTCCTCATCTTCTTTAAATTTGAGAATTATAGGTTACATGTTCAATGACAATTAGCTCGTGGGGGTGATCTCACGATCTTTTCGCCTCCCTATTTTTATTATTTGGAAATGCTTTAGCAGCCCCCTCCTGCTATTTACAAAGAAACTCTAGCAGTAGAATTATCAAAATAGAAGTATCTTTTATTAAATTTCAGTATTTAATGCCATTTTTTTAAAAAATTAATTAGTAGATGTTTACCCTGAGAAGTGTTTTTTTATAGACTGAACAAAACATTCATATAAAAATTATGATAAATTTTTTATAATATCAATTAAATTCAATCGATAAAGAGGTGAGCGTGAAAAATTGTATTTTTAATTGATTCTGTGCTACAATCTATACTTATTTTAAGAGAGACAAATGAAGACGAAAATTAAATATATGCTTTTAGGCACAGCCCTTTTATTTCCTCTAGAAGGAAGTGCGCAAGAGACTCCTGTAAATGAAAAAGAGTTAAGTGTTGCAGAAAAGCTCATCGAGGAACATAAAGCCCAAAAAGCTCTCGATATATTATTACCTTTAGCTGAATTAAATAACGCTGAAGCTCAAAACTTATTGGGCGAGCTTTATCATTTCGGCGGAGAGGGCGTTCCGGTTGATTATCAGAAAGCACAGGAATGGTACTTAAAAGCTTTTCAACATGGCAATGCTGAAGCAGCAAATCATTTAGGAAGGCTTTATCTTAACGGAGAAGGTGTTTCGCCTAATCCTCAAGAGGCTGAAAAGTGGTATCAGCAAAGTATGCTTAAAGGAAGTGTGAATGGGGAGATTAGCTACTATAGTCTTGTAAATCGTCCCTTTGCGTATATTTTACAACGTGCCAATTCTGGTGATTCTGAGGCTCAAAATCTTGTGGGAGAACTTTATCATATGGGAGCACCAGGTATTGAGATTAATTATAATAAAGCCAGAGAATGGTATTTAAAAGCTGTGAAGGGTGGAAATGGCGTCGCAGCGAATCATTTAGGAAGGCTTTATCTTAATGGAGAAGGTGTTCAGAAAGATGAAAAAGAGGCTGCAGCTTGGTATAAAAAAGGAATGGAACTAGGAGATGAAGCTGCGAAACATAATTATGAGACGGCAATAGAGCGTTTGCAAAAATAAATACAGAAAGAAAATTATAATATAAACTAGAAGTTCATAATCAATTTAATTTCCCGGGCTTTCAAGTAGTGAAAGCCATTGAGTCGTAAGAACACAAGGTTTAATGCTTCGTTCGCGCGTCTTTTCCTTAAAAAACCAAAAATTTGTATCTTCGACGAAAGAACTTCATCCTTAGATAAAGATACAGATTTCATTATTCAAAATAATATAGAAAAATATCTTCCCGAGATAATCAAAATCATCATTACTCATCGTCCCTTCTTAGCTCAGAAAACCAATCAAATCATAACTCTTTAGAATTATGGTGTTCTTGCGAAAGCATCTATCAACCAAACTACTGATTAGATTTTGCTAACGAATTCAAAACATTAGAAACTAGAGTAGCGCAGTGTTTTATGCTGTAGTTGGTCTGGCATAATAACAATCTGTGTACAGTCCTTAATTGTAGACTAAGCATAGAGATTCTTTTTCAGTTGTTAAGGCCATTAAGTTGGGGTAAAGAACCCAATCTGATCAGTTCAAAAGTATGCCCGAGGTATATCCGGAAAAATTGAGACCACCCTCAACACGTTCTAATCTATTGATTTTCCTGGTGGGCGCTGAAGGATTCGAACCTTCGACCCGCTGATTAAGAGTCTCTCACTCAAATGTATTTTTTATCCTTATCATTCAATATGTTAAAAGGTGTTTTAGAGAGAAATATTTTTATATTGTCACCATGTTGTCACCTATTGATATGTTTTCATACGACGAGAAAACACCTTGTTTAACTCCGCCCTGTAAGAGATCGCTGTTTGACGTGTTCCAGCTCTTCCTTCCAAGGATCTCCTTTAATTTGTGTTATAACCTGGCGAGTTACTAAATCATAGGCCTTATCGAAATCTCATTCTAGATTTGGAGGAAGAAATGGTCTCATACCTAATCGTTCCCAATCGTCGTGTTTTGGATGATCATCCATTTTTTATTTCGGGCACACCCCACCGTCTCTAATTCGCGGGCCGCAGGTAAGTAAAACAACCGTTGGGTTACGAGATGCTCTTGCAAGGCATTAGTAAGAGACGTTTTACGCTCATTATCAGCCGAATCGATGTGCTTAAGCCCACGCTAATCTCCTCTATTTTATTGCCATATTCCACATAAAAAGCCCCTTACAAAAGACTTTTAACTAAGGAAAACTCATTTTCACGTAACTTTAATCAAGCTCATTATCTTACGTGAAAATCAATTTAGCCATTTTCACGTAAGATAATTTTATGCTATAAAGTTACGTGAAATAGATCTAGCGAGATAAAATTTATGGACGGAACACCATTCGTAGGAAGAAAACACGAGCTAAGTTTGCTCAACGATCTGCTAGAGAAAAAGGTAGCCAGCCTTGTTGTGATAAGAGGTCGACGCCGGATTGGCAAAAGTCGCTTGGCACAAGAGTTCGCTCGACACAAAAAATACTATGTTTTTTCTGGCTTGCCTCCTACGAATAATACAACTGCTCAATCTCAACGTGATGAGTTTGCAAAACAACTCGCACTTCAGACTGATATACCCGAAGTTAAAGTGGATGACTGGAGTAAATTATTTTTGCTCCTTGCAAAAGAAGTCAAAAAAGGGCGTGCCATCATTCTGTTTGATGAGATTTCTTGGATGGGTTCAAAAGATCCTGATTTTTTAGGAAAGCTTAAAAATGCATGGGACCTGCATTTTAAAGACAACCAAAAACTGATCCTTATTCTTTGTGGTTCAGTATCCTCTTGGATTGAGAAGAATATTATCAGCAGCACAGGTTTTTTTGGTAGAATTTCACTCAAATTAACGCTTGGAGAGCTTCCGCTCAATGATTGTAATGCTCTACTCCATAACATTGGATTTAATCGATCAGCTCAGGAAAAATTTCAGATCTTATCTGTTACGGGTGGAATACCTTGGTATATTGAATCAGTTAACCCGGCTTATTCTGCTCCTGAAAATATTAAGCGTCTTTGCTTTGAAAAAGATGGCTTATTAACAGATGAATTTCAATTTATCTTTCATGATCTCTATGGCCGTCGGAGCGAGATTTGTAAGAAAATTGTAGAATACCTTGCACAGGGACCAGCAGAATATTCAGAAATTGTATCGGCATTAAACTATAGCAGCAGTGGTGCCTTAAGTGACTACCTTGAAGATTTGCTGATATCAGGCTTTATAGCGCGTGATTATGTATGGTCATTAAAAAGTGGAAAAGACACGAAACGGCTGAGCAAATTTCGCTTAAGTGATAATTATGTTCGCTTTTACCTTAAGTACATTTTGCCAAGATTAAGTCAAATTAAGAAAGATCAGCTCTCAACCCTATCCTTTAGCTCACTTCCAAATTGGGATGGGGTGATGGGCTTACAATTTGAAAATCTTGTATTGAGCAATCGTAAGGAGGTTCATCAATGGCTTATGCTGAAACCAGAAGAGATTGTCTCAGATAATCCTTATTTTCAGCGCCAAACAACACAACAAAAAGGTTGTCAGATCGATTATCTCATTCAAACTCGATACAACACCTTATTTGTTTGTGAAATAAAATTTTCAAAAAATGAAGTTGATATTTCTATTGTCAATGAAATGAAAGAAAAACTATCAAGACTCATCGTTCCTCAAGGGTTTGCATGTCTACCTGTTCTCATTCACATTAATGGTGTAAGTGAAGAACTGAGAAGCTCAGGTTACTTTTTCAAAATTATTGATTTCAGCCAGCTTCTGGAAAATGAAAACATGACTTAAAAAAGAGGCGCCTGCAGAAAACTGCCTTCTTTGCCCCCACTCATTTCGACCCTCATGCTCCTTTCCTCAGAAAATTGTCCGTTCTAGTAGAAACCATATTGATTTTTCTCCCACCGAAGCTGTAGCATTACCCTAAAAAATGAATGGGAAGGATTCGATCGTGCTTTATGGGATTTATCAAAGATTTTAAAGCGTTAATAAAACCTGTGTTTGGTGCAATGAGTTTTCTCGTTTTTATTACTTTTATTTTTATTCCCTCTTACGTTTTCTTTGAATATCAAAAATACCTCTCAACATATCAAAAAAATCAGCAAGAAGAAGTCAAACTCATCCAACACAAAATCAAGGCTTTTCTTGGAAAAATTCAAGAGCTGGGAGATCTCACCAGTTATCGCATTATAGCAACAGAAGGAGATGCGAAACAAATTCAAAATATTTTGATATCTGCTCCCCGTTTATATGATCCTGTGGAAATACCAAGAATCCAAAAGCTTTCTTATTATAAATCTTTGGAGCCTACAAAGCTAATCACACGATATGAAACATCGCCTTTAGAGCCTAAATCACTCTCTATACTTCAAGCGTCCGGCAATAAAACATCGAGCGCGTTTTCTCAGAATTTTTTCTTAAGCAAAACGCCTGTTTTTAATAGTAAAGGCAAGCTTGAAGGCATCTTAGAAGTTCAAATCGCCCTGCCAGAAATTAAGTCTTCTTTAGGGGTACTAAGTTTCATATCCTTTGGTCCTTTATTCTTGTCTTCGGGAGAGAAATCCCAACTCCTTCAGAAAGAACCTTTTGCGATCTATGCAAAAATCCCAAGAGACCTATGGCAATTTATTTTCTTAAACAAAGATCGCTATGGTGGTTTTTTGTCTTATTTTTTTCTTTGTATTTTTTGTTTTATGCTGGGCATGCTGTATTTTCGAAAGAACCTACAAAAAAAATATAGAGCAAAGCTTGAAAATCTGAGTGCTAAGATTGAAAAATTAAACGCTGATCTTATGAATTCAAAAATAGCAGAAGTAGAAGCGAGAAAAAATTTTTGTATTTCTGAAGAAAAGAGAAAAAATCACAATACAACGTACAATTCCTATAAGAAAATTCATTTTGACTTAAGCCTTTACCAACAAGGGCAGGTCCACCATATTGCCAATTGTTTGAATATTCTCAAAAAAGATGTCAAAGAACAAAGCGCTGAGCTCTTACCAGAGCACCAATTAAAATTGCTTCGTTCTTGTCTCCTATCCACGAATCGATTGGCTAATGGTCTCGTTTCAAAAACAAAGAATGAGCTTATAGAGGTAGAAACATTACTTGAAGAAACAAAATCCCTTTTTGCAGAAAGAATTTACGCATCTCAAATTAATTTAGAGATCATTTGTCAAAAAGACTTAAACTTTCTTGGAGACCGATTTTTTATTCAGTTCATCGTGGTGAACCTCCTTGGAAGGGCAGTTTATAGAGTCCCTAAAAACGGGATTGTTACTCTTACTGCAAGACGCCAAAACGAGGGAATTCTTTTTGAAGTACGAGATGAGGGGTTTGTCATTGTTAACTCCTCAGAAAGACTCATTAAAAAAGCTTTCGATTTTCTCTTAGGAGAAGAAGATTTTCATAAAGTATGCATCCAAAATGGATTGCAGTACCAATACGTAAGAGATGAAGAAGATTTCAATCACGCAGCAATTTTTATCCCCTCTTCTTCTGGAAAAGAGGAACAAGATAATGTTGTTGAATTGTTTAACAAAGAAATCGAGTTGCTGTGAATAAGCTTAATAAATCTCTTTGTTTTTTCAATTGCTTCGGAACGTTTGGAACCTGTTTTTTGGTTTTTTCTTTTCTAATATTATCTTTGACAAGCGGTTCTTCAACCCCTTCTCCTCACATATGGAACCTCTCAGATGCAAACCCCACTTTTGTTGGTAGAGAAGAACAGCTTCAAAAGCTTGCTTCTTTCTTTAAACCAGGAGCTAAAAAAATAGCCGCTATTACAGGAGGGCCAGGATTTGGAAAAACTCAAACTGCCAAACAATTTGCCCAAAAGTTCCGCGTGTCTTACGATATCATTTGGTGGTTTGATGCTAATCAGGATATTTCCAATCAGTATGAAAAGTTGGCCCTTAAGCTTAATAGGATCCTTCCAAAAGAAGAACAAATCGTGCCAGCAAAATTATCAAAGGATGCGTTGGTAGACATTCTCAAAGATATTTTGAGAATTAAAAATATAAAATGGCTACTGATATTTGATAATGCAGAATCTTATGCTGAGCTGGAGAAGTTTATTCCTGTAACTCATAATCAACCAGGGAAGCATATTCTTCTCACTTCTCGTAACGCAACCATATGGCCAGATAAAGTAGACATAGGAAAATTTAAACGGTCTGAATCGCTTCAATTTGTTAAACAGGCTCTTCCCCAAGAGACTGATACGAATATAGAAAAACTAGCAGAAACGCTCAGTGATTATCCTTTAGGATTAACAATCGCTGCGGCTTTTATAAAGACCCACTCCCCAACGACGATTCCTAAATACCTTTCTTTGTATCTTACAAGAACGGTCAAAAAGGCAGATCCTTTCATTAAGACAGCAGATCCTCTTTTAGAAGGATATGCCAATGATGCTCAAACACCCCTTGCTATCAGCTTAAAATTCATTGAGCAGCAATCGCAAGAGGCTTTAAATACATTGTTTTTTATGAGCCTTCTAAACAGCAAGGATATTCCTGAGTCTTATATTGACATTTGGCTGGAAAAAACAAAAGCTAAGCTCAGCTCTGCCGAAGTCATAAAGATGATGAATGATCAATCTTTGATAGAAATCAAAACCATGTATAAGGACAATGATCCAGAACCCACTCATTTTTTCTCCCTTCATGATCTCATTCACCAACTTATTCAGGAAAGTATTCCTATGGAAAACAAAAGAAAACTGATTGATGAAGCAACAAAGGTCATGCTGGAGGTTTTTGCAGGCCCATTTGAAATCTTTGTTGCGAAAATCGCGCGGGATCCTATTCACTTATTACAAGCTCAGAAATTGTGTAAAAGCGCAAAGGAAGCTTCCTATTCCAGCTCAGACCTCCTGAAATTAAAAGTATGTCTATTCCAGTGCTTCATGAATGGCACGAGAGATTTTGAAGCTGCAAGAATGATAAGGGAAGAGATTGATGCTGATCTTAAAGCTGGAATAACCCTGCCTCTCTATTATGAAGCCCTTTTGAAATTCAGCGAAGGTTTCCTTGATGCTATTGCTACCCATTATGATGATGCTATCCAACATATGAAAGAGGCATTCTCCTTATTTGAGGCTTCTGGAGACCATAGAAATGAAATTTTTTGTTCCCTCATAAACCTTGTTCAATACTATATTATGCGTGGAGAAATTGAGAGAGCAGAGCCCCTTATCCGACAAGGGGAGGAGATGTTTAAGACTTCAACCTCTCTAATCTCTAATGGCGGCTTTCTCTATGTTCTCTCTCTTGCTCTCATCGATCAAGGGAAGTTTCGAGAAGCAGAAGAAACAATAAATAAAATGGAGGCTTATCCAACTTTGAGCGAAGAATCTCCTGCCATTTATCATGGCCTATTACTCCAAAAAGCAACGGTCTTGATCAAACAGGGAAAGCTCCCAGAGGCTTTGAAAGTTCTTGAAACGTGTGAAGCCAAAACAAATGCATTTTTTCAAGGTCGAAATAATACGTCTTTGTCTAATATCCTTCTTCTTAAAAGCCTCATTTCCATTAAGAAAAAAGAAAGTTCTCTTGAGCTTCTTCAAAACCTCGAAAAAGCTCTTTTAATCTTTAATGACTTTTACCAAGGAGAGAAAAAGCAACGGCGTCAAGCCTACACCTATTTTATCATAGGAAAAGCTTCTGATCATAAGAAGGACTTTAAAAAAGCCTTAGAGAACTATTTAATAAGTGACGAAATTTACAACAATGTTTTAAAAGAGAAAAAAATAGATGATGTGAGTGAGCTTTATAAAGAGATGGTTATATTAGGTGCCAGGATGAAAGATGAAGCAATTGTTCACGAATATTTGAAGGCTCATATTCAAACTTTTGGCCGCATGCACCCACGAACAAAAGAAATTCTCTTGTTTCTCAATCAAAATGGATTAACCGTTCCCCTTTAATCTGTCGCAAGATCAATCCACCATTCAGCAAATTCTTCATCCATGTGATTTGGGTCTTTCTGCAAAGAATGAAGGTAAATCTCTTGGATACAACTCATAAATTGTTCGATCGTTAATTTATTTTCTTTGTTTTTCAAAGCATTGTTAACAAAGTTTACAATTTCCGAAAAAAGTTCTGGGTGCTCATACTCACGGCTAAGAAGCTTTGTATTTGATTGAGCTAAATCTTCTTCATAGGAAGTCTCTTGCTGAGTCAAAAGCTCTTTGACGCTACATCCTAAAACATCAGCAACGGCTTGTAAAATATCAGCACTTGGCCGTTTTGATCGTCCTCTGAGAATATTTTGGACAGCAGAAGGCTTTAACCCTGCTTCTTTTTCAAGTGCTGTGAGGGTGAGATTTTTCGCTCTCATACGTGTTGAGATATGTTTGGCGATAGATGTACTCATATTTCACTCCTCTTTAAAACCATTATGACACATCTTTCATCGTTTTTGAAGTAGTTTAATCGTACGTGTAAAAAAACATTGTTGACTTACTTTTAAAATCTATGATATACGTATTAGTAAGTACAAAAAATTGTAAGAACGTACATCTAGGAGGAAGGGTGCACTATGCAAGAACCTTTAATGTCACCAGAAGAATTAGCAGACCGCTGGGGTATTATGACCATTACTCTTGATCGCTGGAGGTGGACTGGAAAAGGTCCACGGTTTTTTAAGGCTGGGCGTAAGATTAAATATCGAGTTCAAGATATAGAAGCCTATGAAGAGCAAAAAGCCAGGCACAGCACAACCTACACCCAAGAGGAACTGCTTTTAAAGGAGCTTCAGCAAGCAAAAATGAATAAACAGAGGAGATTCAAATGATTTAAAGGGAAAATTAAAAAAAAAGAAAAAAGCACCTGTGACAGTTTTTCCGACAACCACAGGTGCTCACATGTACAGAACCCGTGAAGGCCTATACGTCAGGGAGTTTAGCGAATAACAATCTAAACGTCTACCTTTCTTAAAGGCTCTTGGTTGGGTTTTGAGCGAAAACGTTCAAATCTATAAGGAGCATCTATGCTTAATATTATCGAACCAAAAGATCATCGAGCCAATCAAAAACGCATTGATTCATTTTTGAACCTTCTCAAAGTCTACAAAGGCTTTTCTGTTCCACTGGAAGAGTTAGAAAACGCTACTTTCATTATCGCCTCAGACAATGAATATGGGGTTTACGGAGGAGCCCTCCTGCTGAAGAAAAGTATATGGGATCTGGAACTTGGCATTCAACAAATGATATTAACCGCCCAGCCCGATATGGATGAAGTATGGACAGGCATCATTGGTTACTACAAAGAACACGAAGGGCCTTTTTCCGGAAAGCGAACTCTTGAAGCCTATTTAGATTTTTATAGCAATTTGCTGAAGGTTTTTAACGATTTTGGAAATGACAAGCAAATTGATTTTCTCTTCCTTACCTTAAGTCAGGTTGAATACTTAAAAACCAAAAGCCAAGAGCTTTGGGAATACGTCTACACGGTCTTACCGGAAGAATCCAGAGATGGTTTCTTCCATGGTATTTTATCGTTGGATAGGAGGGGCGAATGAGCATTCTCCTGTTCTCTCAACGTTTTTCTGGGGGAGATTCTCTCCCAGATAAGACGGTGATAAATCCTGAAACCTTTTCCTCAAAAAAGAAAAAATTACGGCGGATCATGATTCGAGAAGAGCTTATCACCCTAACGGGTGATCCTCGCACTGCGGTCATTCTAGGTCAGTTCTTGTATTGGAGCCAGAAAGTACCGGACTTTGATCTTTTTATAGAGGAAGAGAGAGATGTTTCTTTAAAGAATCGACCTCTCCAGCATGGATGGTTTCATAAAACAACCCAGGAATTCCTGAAAGAAACCATGCTCTGTATGAGCATTACGACCTTTCGTCGTTATCTGAGCAATCTTACAGATCGAGGATGGGTTCAGACTCGCCTCTATTCACAGATCAGAGGGGATCGAACAACCCAATATCGGGTAAATCTTAGGAAATTGTGCAATGACCTTCAAGAGCACGGCTATAGCCTTCCTGGTTTTGCAGCCTATGGGGTTTGTCCCCAGTTAAAACAAAGCGTTTGTGAAGAACAAAATCTTAAAGAAGCTTCCTCTGCCGCAGACGTAGAAAGTGATTCTTCAAAAGGGAGGAGTGTGCAATGGCATCCTACAATATGAAAATAGAGAGAGCGTATTCTCAAAGCCCTATAACCGTTCAGTCTGATGATGAACAGGTATCGGTGATTCGAAAAGAATTTGTGGACCTTACCGGAGATCATTTCAGCGCTGCTATACTGAATCAACTCTTGTATTGGACCTTACGGGTTAAGGATTTTGACCTTTTTTTGAAGGAAGAGAAAGCTCTTGGATCTAATATTCAAAGCCCTTCCATTCATCCTGAGTCTCATGAACCTTCTCGTCACGGGTGGATTTATAAAACAGCCCCTGATCTTAGTGAAGAGACCCTGCTTGGAATTTCCAAGACAACGATGCGGAAGTATTTAAAGTTGCTGATTGATCAAGGGTGGATTGAGGAAAGAATCAATTCTCTTGATAAATGGAATAAGACAACCCAATACCGTGTCAATATTAGGAATCTTCAGGCAGATCTGATGGCCATTGGTCGTCATCTGCCCAGTGTTTATTTGAAAGCGTTCTCCGCTGCTTTAGGAGAGAATCACCCTCATAAGCATCTCCAAGCCGTGTCTTGGAATGAAAATGCTTCGAGCATAAAAAATAGAGAGTTAGCTGAAAATTCTGTTTCTGTACAATCGAATATAAGAAGATTACCTTCGATTACAGATCATTGTGATTCGGATGTAAGCAACTTACAATCGGGCGAAAATACACCTGATCTACCTTTAACGACCCATCCAAAAAGTGAGGAAATCTCGAAAGCAGGAATTTTATCTTCGAAGACCGAAAACTTGCCTTCGGAGGCAGAAGTCTTACCTTCGGAGACCAAAATTTTGTCTTCGAAGACCAGAATCTTGCCTTCATATACTTATACAGAGACTACTTCAAAGATTACAAACAAAGAACACACGCAGAGAACGCGTGCGCGCGAGGATTTCGATAAAATTTTTTTTGAAGAAGTTCTCGGAGTTTGGAAAACCTGTACGCATCAAGAGGTCCACCTCACAGAGGAACGGAATCAGAAGCTTCAATCCGTTCTTTCCATTCATTTCCAGAACGATTTAAGCCAGTGGAAACAGTTTTGCGAGCGTGTGGGCAGTTCACCGTTTTTGATGGGATATGGCCCCAGGAAATGGCGTGTGAGCCTGGATTGGGTCTTGTGTGAGGAAAATCTCCTCAAGGTTCTAGAGGGAAACTTCGATGATCCTGAAGGCTTTGACCAAAAACAAGCAGATCAGCACAAGGCAGACAGAGAAAAGGAAATAAGCACCATTCTCGGCTCCATCGAAGATCCAGTTTGGAAAAAATGGTGCTCCCAATTGGATTTATCAATTGAATCACGAGACTCTGTATCTTTGTGGGAGCTGAAAGAAATTGCTCATGCCAGATTTTTGGAGGTTGAAGGTAATCGGCTCGTCTGGATTGGAAGTTCAGATCCAAAAGTTCTTTCCCGTATTGAAGACTTAAAATTAAAGATCTTGCCTATTGTCCAAAGGAATTTTCCTCATGCCCGCACAGTGAGAACACGATTAGTTGAGGAAGACCTGTCTCTTCAACGTGAGGCAACTCATTTTCATCCTTTACCAACAAAACTCATCCAACAAGAAGGAGGGTTTGCTCATGCTCAATAGAGTGTTTTTAAAAGGAAACATTGGTCGTGATCCAAAGATTTGTCTCACTCAAGAGGGAAAAGAAATTGTTACTTTTTCCTTGGCTACTACCCACTCGTGGAAAGATAAAATGGGCGAATGGCAATCAGCAACCGATTGGCACCACATCACAGTCTTTCGTGAATCCACAATCAGGTGGATAAAGGATGTTTTGAGACGAGGTGACCCAGTCTATGTGGAGGGCAAACTCTCCTACCACCATTGGATCGATAAGTATGGCCAGAAACGGTTTACTCCCCATGTGGTTATTGCTGGAAGAGATGGGAGAGTTGAGTGTTTACGTTCTTCAACTTCTAACAACAATGTCTCTTTGCCTTCAAATCTGAATTCGAACGCAGATCTAAATGTTCAGGAGAAGCTTCAGCCTAAATCTGCTTCCTCAGAGGGTGTGTGCATTTCTGAGCCGGAAGATGAGAGCACAGACATCCCTCTTGAGATTGTACAAGAGGAAAATCAACCCATTTCTTACTAACATTCATCAACAAAAGGAGAATCCAAGATGCATACTTTACAAAACTTATCTAAAAACAACTCTGTGTACACAGAGCAAATCAAGGCACTGTGCTTCTTCACCTTTGCCTGTCTGTTGTTTACACCTGAAGCCTTTGGTGTTGCCAACACGGCCGATGCTGGATTTAACCAAAGCACAGCAAACCTTGTGGGGATTATCAATAACAGCCTTGTACCCATTACGCTCATTGCCGGTTGCCTTGCAAGTGCAGCCCTTGCCTTTATGAAATCAACGCCTACGCCCTTCGTGATTGCAATCCTCACAACCATTAGCTTTGGCTTTGCGAAAGTGTGGATCAACACGACCTATGCCATTTGTGCGTGAGGAGGGGCTATGGATATCAGTGAAAATTTCCTTCTGAACCGCTTGGATAAACCCTTACGGTTCTTAGGGATCAACAAGGATGAAGCTTTGATCGTCATCATCCCTCTCTTTGGGGGATTATTTATGGGTTGGATTATCTCCGGCCTTATTGTGGGGATTGGGGCCCTTTCAGGGTTAAGAACCATCAAAAAACAAAACGAAGGATCAACCTTGATTCATGCCCTTTATTGGCACTTTCCAATGCCAAGGAAGTCCATGAAACTGCCCGTGCCTTCTCACATTCGGGAGATGATCGGATGAAAGCAGAGTTTCTCCATCATAATATCCTGAAGCTTATTTCCCAACGCAATGCGTGGATAGGAATATCAACTCTTATGGCCATGAGTACTGTTCTCTTAAGCACGGCTCTGTTTATTAAAAGTGAGCGCATCATTTTGGTTCCGCCCCATATTACCAAAACCCTGTGGGTGGAGGGAGGAACGGTTTCAAAAGAATACCTAGAAGAAATGGGGATTTATGTCTCAAAGCTTCTTCTGGATCTTTCCCCTACAAGCTTTGCTTACAATCATGAAACTCTTTTAAAATATGCCACGCCTGAATCCTATGGCGCTTTAAAAAAGCAGCTCATGGACGACGGAGAACAATACACAAAACTTCAACTTTCCACCCATTTTAAACCAAGCGAAGTCAGCGCCAATCCAAGCAAGCTCCACGTCGATGTGAAGGGTACTCTCACCAGCTATGTGGCAGGCAAAGAGATGAGCTCACTTCCAGAGATGGTTTCTTTGCGATTTGGCCTGCGTGGGGCAGGACTTCTTTTAGAAAAAGTTACAGGAGGAATATCTCATGATCAGTAGATTTCTTATGTTTTTGTTAGCAGGAACAGCAGCCAATGCGGCCATTATAAGACCCCTTGATGAGATGAAGGTCCTTGAAGTCCCAGTCTCACAAGACGGACTTACGCGCATTAAAGTACAAGACGACCGGATTCTCCATGTGTTTGGTAATGCGGGGGAATATGTTCTCGAGACCGATGAGTATCAAGGCCAGATTTTTATCCGCCCTACTCTTTTAGAGATGGAAAACATAAAATCTTCCAAATCTATTAGCCTCACCCTCACCACTGAAGCAGGTCATACGCAGGATCTACGTCTTATCCCAAAGAATCAAGCGCCAGAAGCGCTTATTTTCAAATCGAATACGGACATTGCCCAAGAGATTAAAAAAGAAAGGCAAGCTTCTGCTCCTCTCTTTCTTGAGGAAGTTGAGGAACTTATTCATGCCTGTCGGATCGGACGTATTCCGTTGGGATACAAGGAAATTCCTTTAAACCTCAGTACTCTTCAAGAGCCTCACTTGCTCGTTCGAGAAATTCAAGGACAGAAGTTACGAGGCCTCACTTATCGGATTCAAAACAACAGCCAAAACCTATTGGTTTTATCTGAACCAAAGCTCGCAGAAAGTTTTTCTTTCAAAGAAAATACCCTTATTGCTCTTTTGATTTCCAAAAGAGCTTTAACCCCAGGAGAAGGAACAGATATCTATGTTGTGGCGCGAGCAAATTAAAGAGCGAATTTCTTCCTGGATTCCGCACGGTATAGGGACAAATTTCTTCCATCCCGAATCCCCACAAAACGTTCGGAGATTACAGTTCTTTTGGCTGGGATGTGGAGGATTGATCATTGTTGCTTTTTCCTATGGAATTGGGACCTTTTTATTTGAGAAAACTCCTCTTTCTAAACAAGAAGAGGCGTTTAAGGTCACCCCTATTTCCATCGAAACGGCTACTAAAAAAGTGAATATGGATGAGGTCTTTCGCAATAAGATTGAAGATACGCTTAAACAACTTTCTGATAAATTCACGGGTCTTGAATCCCTGGTTTTAGAGGGAATAAAACGAGAGGAGTCTCCCCCTCGAGAGGGGTCTCATCAAGATGGTTTTCTTCAACCCATGAATGAAGAAGGTGACGCTCAACCATTAGATCCATCCCTTTCCAAAGATCAATTCAACCAGGAACTGCAAAACAAAATTGCTCATTTAGAAGAGCAAGTGGCCATGAGCAGAAACAATGGGCTCCCCGTTCAGCCCATGTATCCTCAAGGCGGGCAAGGAGAAGAGAATGGAAGCCTGATTCAAAAAGTCTCTTTAAGCCTTTCGGAAAATCTGAAACATAAGCTTCCTAAGACAGTTAAAACAACCATTCCTGCAGGCGCTTTTGCGAAGACGGTTTTGCTGTCAGGACTGGACGCTTCATCTTCCATGACAGCCTCTTCTGACCCTCGGCCAATGCTGCTGAGACTCATTGATCCAGGAACACTCCCAAGGCGGTTCCAAAGTGACTTAAAAGACTGTCATTGCACAGCCAGTGCCTATGGTGATCTTTCCTCCGAACGAGTTTATGCTCGCCTAGAGAAACTCACTTGTATTGAGCGCACGACAGGAGAGATCATTGAAACCCAAGTCGCAGGCTATATTGCAGGATCTGATGGCAAAGCAGGTGTCAGAGGAGTTGTAGCCTCCAAAGATGGTCAGTTCTTAGCCCGAAGCTTGGTAGGTGGGATTTTTGCAGGCCTCAGTAATGTGGCAAACCCTCAAAATAGACAAGCACAAGTCAATCCCTTTGCACTAGGGGGTAAACAACCGTCTCCTCCCAACATCGGCGATATGTTTACGGCTGGTATGGCCTCCGGTGCCACAACAGCCCTTGATCGTCTCTCTCAATATTACATCGATCGAGCTGAACAGCTCCAACCCGTCATTCAAATTGCAGCCGGCCAAGTGGTTGATATTGTATTTACGGAAGGCACCTTCATTGGAAGCCAAGATGTGAAAGAGCAAATTGAAGAACAAAGGGACAGTCATCAGTCGTCAGAAATCAGTCATCAGAAATAAGAAAGGAAAAACAAATGCTTCAAATTTCAACAAAAACCAAAAAGAATTCGGGTGCTTCAGTGATTCATCTGATTACTGATTACCGATTACTGATAACTGGCACAGCAGCGCTGTGCCTTTCCGGCTGTATGGGGATTTATGAAGGAGGCTTTGAATGTCCTCCTGGAAAAGGCGTGGGTTGTAAATCCATTTCAGATGTTAACCAAATGGTTGACCACGGAGATCTTCCGACAAGATCTCTCCCCGATCTTCCTCAAACCCATTGTGAACAGTGTGAGGCCAACCGAGATCAACAGATAACGCCTGAGTATCTGGAGACATCACAGATTTGGTACTCCCCGTCGATTAACATTGATCAAAAAGAAAAGAAAAAAGTGAAGGTGCTAGATGTCCCAATCTTCATCTGAACCTTGTCCCCCGATCAAGCCGGGGGCAGGCTCTCGGGCGACAGACCCGTGGAACAGAACACTGGATACTGCCTTAGGCAGAGATGAACACTGTTATGGGTCCCGTTCTTCAACGCTCAAACTGGCGAACGAGTTTCTATTCCCTCATTCTTTGAGTGAGCTGTTGCCTTACCGCAGTTTTGATCCAGAAACTCAGCTTTTCTTGAATCGTGTCAGCGTTGGATTTGTTCTTGAAACTCTTCCTTTGGTAGGATGTGGAGAAGAGATTCCGCGCCAACTGACAGGTCTCTTCCAACATGCCTTGCCATTAGGGTCGAACCTCCAGTGTTTACTCATTGCGAGTCCCCATATCGATCCCTGGCTTAAGACATGGGAAAAAGCAAGATGTGATCTGGTTCTTAGCGATCGGTCTGATGTTTTAAAGGAGCTGGCTAAAGAACGGTGCTCAGATTTGAGAAGCAGGTCAGCCATCCGGACCTTTCGCTTGTTGATTTCGTATAGTGAGCCCCATACGACCTTTAAATCCTTTGAGGAGATGCTAGCTTTACGGGAACAACTAGTCACAACCCTGAAGGGATGGGGTTTGCCTGTTAAAGTTTGGCAAGCAGAAGATTTGCTATTGGGTTTGGATGAACTCTTGAACCCAACTGAAAGACTTCTTGGAACCCATGAGTCCCTCTGGAATCCTCATGAGTCTCTCTCCCCTCAACTCATGAACCCAGCAACGCGCCTTAAGATAGAGCCCTCCCAATTGATCTTTGGAGAAGATGAGAAAGTGCTCCGTCTTTACACAACACGCCTCTTGCCTCCTCTTTGGCACTTAGGTGCCATGGGAAATCTTATTGGGGATCCTTTTGAAGAATTCCTGCGCCTTCAGGGCGGGTTTTTTCTTGCCTATGGGGTTCATATTTGCAATGAGAAGACTCTTAAAACCAAGATGCTGGCCAAATGTGGCAACGTAGAAAAACAAGCGGTAAGCCCCATTGCAAAATATGTCCCCTCTCTCCGAAAAGAAGCGGAAGAGTGGACCTATGTACGAGAGAAATTTGAAGAAGGACAAAGACTGGTACGGACCCGTTTTCAGGTCGGATTGTTATCCCATCCTGATCACATGTCTCGAGAAGAACAAACTCTTTTCAATCTTTACCGTTCCCAAAGGTGGGAGCTGGTGTTGGATAAATACCTTCAGCTTCCAGGATTCTTAAGTTGTCTTCCCATGACTTGGGGAGAAGGAGCGGTTGAAGATAGCCGAACCTTTCAAAAAACAAAAACGACCCTCAGTCATGAACCTTCTAATCTCATGCCTTTGCAAGGAGAATGGCAAGGCACAAAATCCCCAGGCATGATGTTGGTAGGAAGGCGAGGACAGCTCTTTTATTGGTCGCCCTTTGATAATAATGAAGGGAATTACAACACGTGCGTAGTTGGCCGGTCTGGCTCAGGAAAGTCAGTCTTTATGCAAGAATTGATGACCAGTATACTCGGTATGGGAGGACGCGTGTTTGTTTTGGATGTGGGCCGATCCTTTGAAAAAACAGTCAAACTTCTCAAGGGAACCTTTGTAGAGTTTAGCACCCATTCACCCATTTGCATAAATCCTTTCTCCTCTATCCCTTCCAATGACTCTGAAGCAGCATCTGATGGTTTAGCTATGCTCAAACCCATTCTCTCCCTCATGGCCGCTCCCAAAGAAGGCACGACCGATTTAGAAGACACTTATCTGGAGCAAGCCCTTCAAGATGCGTGGCATAAAAAACAAAACAAGGCGACTATTACAGATGTGGCCAATTTTCTCTTAAAGCACCATGATCTTGTAGCCACAACTCTTGGAGAACGCCTTTACCCCTACACAGAAAAGGGAAGCTATGGACGATTTTTTAACGGGCAAGCCAATATCGATCTTTCCGACAGCTTGGTTGTCGTTGAGATGGAGGAGCTGAAAGAACGGAAAGATCTTCAATCGGTTATTGTGCAAATGGTGATTCTTCAAATTGCCAACTCTATCTATATGGGAGATCGCAAAACTCCGAGTTGCCTTATTCTGGATGAAGCTTGGGATATGCTGCGAGGCGCTCAATCAGGTGTCTTCATTGAAACAGCGGCAAGAAGGCTCAGAAAGTACTTTGGGGGTCTCGTTGTAGGGACCCAGTCCATTAACGACTTTTATGCAACACCCGGCGCTCAGGCAGCCTTTGATAATGCGGACTGGATGTGTCTTCTCTCCCAAAAGGATGAATCCATAGAATTACTCAAAAACTCTAAACGTCTCTCTATGGATCCAGCCATGGAACGAACTCTCAGATCCCTTCATACAGAACAAGGCAAATACGCAGAGATTATGATCAAGGGACCAAAAGGTTTTGCCGTTGGAAGATTGTTTCTCGATGACTTCTCAAAGGTTCTTTACTCTACCAAAGCTGATGAATTTACAGCTGTTCAAAGCCTAGTTGAACAAGGATTCAGCCTCAAAGAGGCGATTCAAATGATTGCAAAGGTTCCTTTATGAATTTTCAAATAAAGAAAGTAGCGCTGAGAATAGGCATTTTTTGCCTCATTTTGGGGGGTCTTGCAACCTTTACCAGGTTTGACATCTGCCTTACAAAGAGCCTTGATGGGGTCAATTATGTCCTCACCCTCAAGCGTTCTTTCCCTTTTCAACCTCCCATTGCTCATGGAGATATTGTCTCCATTCAAGGTCACACGCCTCACTATGTGGGTAAACATATTTTTGCCAAGCGTGTTCTGGGATTGCCGGGAGATCGGATACTTCGAAAGAAGGACTCATTAAGGGTTAGTTCCAAAACTCTTCCTCTTCTGAGTCAAACCAAGGAAGGACAACTACTCACGCCCCTTTCTCTAAATGTCGTTCCTCAAGGATACGTCTTTGTCGTAGGTGACCATCCCCGCAGTTTTGACTCTCGCTATGAGGAATTTGGACTTGTTCCCATGGAGAAGATCTACGGAAAGGCAGTGCTGAAGTGGTAGTCAGAAAGATGATGTTCTTCTTTCTATGTCTTGGACAACCCATTTCGGTGCACGCAAAAGACTTTGGAGTTCATGGAATGATCTTATCTATTGAGGAACACGATCCGATTGTTCTCATTCAAAGCAAGTTAAAGACTATGGAAGAACGGGGCGAGCTTGAACGTCACAACTTTGAGCTTCAAAAGAAAACACGTGCTGCTATTGAAAGGCCCAAGCCTGTGGAAGGAATTTCCAAAGCCACAAAAAATAGAGTTTTTTACTACGACCCGACCTACATTGTCCCAGAGGACATCAAAGATCATCATGGTCAGATCATCCATCCTAAAGGAACTCGAATTAATCCTCTTGAGACGGTGAGTCTTTCTCAAGGACTTCTCTTTTTTGATGGCGATGATGAGGATCAAGTCGCTTTTGCAAAAGAAAAATCAAAGGAGGCTTCGCCAAAGCTCATTCTCACCAAAGGAACTCCTTTAGCTCTTTCTGAAGAGCTGACGGTTCCTGTGTACTTCGATCAATCAGAACTTCTTACCAAAAAGCTTGGAATCCAACATGTACCCACTTTGGTCACTCAAGACGAGCTTCGTTTGCGCATTGAAGAGATCAGTCTTAAAGAGCAGGAGGATTGATGAGATATATTTTGTTCTTTTGTTTCTTATTCAGTTTTTCTCTAAAAGCTAACGCCTCACTCTGCTCGGGACGCTTTGTCAATCCTATTACAGACATTTGTTGGTCCTGTTTATTCCCCATTACCATTGGTCCTGTCAAAGTCAGTGGAGGAGGACGAGAAGACACACCAAATCCTCACCAAATTCCTTGTTGGTGTCCAAGGCCGCCCATTCCTGCCGTGCCAGGTATACCAGTGGGGTTTTGGGAGCCGGCACGACTTGTGGATGTGACGCGCGTTCCTTTCTGCATGGTGAGTATGGGTGGACTTAAAATGGGAAACAGCACGGTTGGATATGGGGTCCATGGAGCCAACGGAGGACGCAGAACCCAAAATAGTTTTTATCAGGTTCATTGGTATGTGTATCCCGTCATTTATTGGCTTGAGCTGATTGTCGATTTCTTGTGTCTCGAGCAACAAAGCTTTGATGTGGCTTATATTACGGAGCTTGATCCTCTTTGGAACGCAGATGAGCTTTCTTTTATTTTGAATCCAGAAGCTGTTCTTTTTGGGAATCCTATTGCACAAGCGGCTTGTGCCGCAGACTGTGCGGCAGCAACGGCTGGCTTCCCTCTCAATCCTCTTTTTTGGTGTGGGGGGTGTCAGGGAAGCCTCTATCCTTTTACAGGAAACAACGCTGCTCACAATGGAGGCGTTCAAGCAAGTCTTTTGATGGTTCAGCGCATGATGGGCAAATTGCATCGAGAGCTTCTTCTCTGGGGCACGAGTGGAACAACAAATGCAGAGATTTGTCAGAAATATCCCTTACCGATCATCAAGAAGAGTCAATACAAAACTCAAATGACCTATCCCCGTCCCACAACACGCGGTCCTATGGCTTGCAATCCTTTAGGACGCACGGAAGTCATTTGGGGAGCAGGACGAGAATTTCCTTACAAAGGTGAAGATTTTGGATACCTGATTTGGAGGAAACGCAATTGTTGTGCGCTTTAGTTTTTCTTCTTTTTCTATTTTCTTTCAGCACCTTAGGGATATCTTGCCCTCAAGATAGGTCATGTCCTGCTCGTTTGCAAGAAGATTCTCTGACAGAGAATCCTCTGAAGATCGTTGAAGCCGTTCAAAAAGATAAAGAATTCCAATCTTTTTTATCTGAATCCTTGCGGAAAAGAGACGCTGTTTTAGAAGACGATGAATTTCAGAATTTTGTGACAAACCTTGAAGCTCAAGAACCATTACAAACTTCTCAACATAAAAATAAACCAGGAGAGCCCTCGGGTAACACTCCCAAGAGCATGCTTTACATATTCGTTTCTTTTTCTCTGGGTGAGAAAGCGCTTTTGAACCTAGCTCAAGAAGCCAAAGTTTATGGAGCAATTCTTATTTTGAGAGGATTCATTGAGGGGAGTTATTCCAGAACGGTAAAGGCTTTACAGAACATTATCATAAAGACAGGCCAAGGCATTATTATTGATCCTGAGCTTTTTAACCTCTTTTCCATTTCAGCTGTTCCTACCTATGTTTTAAGCCAACCTTTCCAGCTCAATGCATCGATGCGTACCCAAACGCCCATCCATGACCGCATCCAAGGTCATGTCAGTATTCAATACGCTTTAGAGACGTTTTCAAAAGAAGGAGATTTACAAGAGGAGGCAAACTCTCTTTTAACACAAGCTTCCTTAGAGAGAAGCAGATCAAAATGAAGAATTGGATATTTCTCTTCTTTTCTTGTCTTTGTCTTTGCCCTGGAATGCTTATTGCCAACCCCACGATTCATCTTAAAAAAGGAGACCAAACGGCTCAGGAGTTTCTGAGGCAATTGGAGGTAAAAAAGAAAGAAGCAGGCGCACATCCTTTTTCGACAGGCATTTCAAAAGAGGCAAGCTTCTCAGCTGGAGAACTTCAAGGAAAAGCTCAGCTCCTCTCTCAAAAGGATCCTGTAGGACAAATGATTTTAAAGAGCGCTGAGTCCCGTCCTCAAGTCAAGATTAACCCTCAAAAAGATCCTCTTATCACAGGATCACAAAAAGCAGTGAACGATCCCTTAAAAACAATTGGTGGAGAAGGAACTCGTGCTGTTGAAACAAAACAGGGCGGAAAAGACGAGATGTTAAATTGTGAAGAGCCAGGAGACGATTCTCTTGAAAGCTGTACAAATCAACTCATCGTGAAAGTGATTAAGACAAAGGTTAGAAAGGAATGGACAGGACAGTTTCAATTCTCAAAATGCAGTAATGCTGAAAGAAAAAGTCATTACCTGCCCTGTACGACGTTGAGACGGGCTGTGTTTGAAGTATGGAGAGCTTTAAGAGGGAAAAACCTGCGGCGTCATAGACAAGCTCCCATCAATATAGATGCAGCTCTAAATATTACCGGCCCCTATAAAGCGTGTATGCATGAGCTAGCGACTCAAAAAGGACGAAGCTGCTCTACATGTACAGCTTCTACCCCTTCACTCTCATTCAAAGAGGAACAAATTAAAGAGGTTTCTCTGCTAAAACACCCTCAATATTCAACCCTGCACATGGCATACTCCCATTCTCATGTGTATAACAGTGGAAGATTTGAATATAGGTATCACCCTCTTATCAAAATCGTTTACGAAGAAGATTCTTATAAAGTTCTCCCTGATGAATGGACTTCAAACTGTGAGCGATTGGAAACAAGGGTTGACCAAGGGCTGTGTCATTATGACTCACGAGTCTGCACCCAAGGACCTCAAACACGAATCATTGAAGGGGTTCCCATTACAAGGGCGTGCTGGCAAGAAAAGCTAACCTATGCTTGCACCTATCCTTCTAAGGATGATTGTGGACCTTTAAGGGCTCGCGGCTGCGCTCAAATTAATTCAACCTGCAAACAAAAAGTCGGAAACTCTTGCGTCGTTTACACTCAGACCTATCAATGCAAAGCCAACACTCAAAACACCTATAGTATCACAGGAGGGAACACGCCCTTCTGCCTTGATGGCAACTGCCGGGATCAAAGCTGGGAGGCGAATGATGAAATGATGTCCTCTCTCGCTCAGTTGAGTCTTCTCAAAGAAATGCAAGGAAAAATGAATTCTATTTTTAAAGGAGATCAGCACCAATGCTCTAAGTACATTCTCAGTTTTAAGGATTGCTGTGGATCAGGGAAAGGGTGGGGAAAAAGCATAGGTCTTGGAGGATGCGGGGAAAAAGAAAAACTTCTCCAGAAAAAACGCCAGGCGCGCTTGTGCCATTATGTGGGAACCTATTGCGCTAAAAAGGTCTTAGGTCAATGCGTTAAGAAAAAGTCTTCCTTTTGTTGCTTTGGATCAAAACTATTAAAAGCCTTTCAAGAACAGGGGAGAAAACAAATTAACCTTGGATGGGGTAAGCCAAAACACCCAATGTGCCGCGGTTTTACCATCGAAGAAATTCAACGTATCGACTTCTCCAAGCTTGATTTAAGAGAAGCCTTTGAGGACCTCATGAAAAACTATAATCCCTCAAAACTCCAGGGAACGAGCCAAAAAATAGGTGAACGCCTTGATACAATTAAGCAGGGGCTAAGTCCTAATACAAAACAGCAAACTAAGCAGAGGCCGGAGGCATGATCAGTGTTGCAGAACTCAGATGGATGTTTGAGGGGAAGATTTGTGTTTCTCTTATTTCTTTCATTCTGAGTGTTCTGATGCTTGTGGATATTTCTTTCCTTAAGGCTGAATCGGATACTTTCAATCCATTGCATAAGAATTCCCAAGGATCTTCGAAAGTTGCCTTAAACAATTCTTCTAAAATAGGGTCAAGCTTCAAGCTTGCCTTTTTTGAAAGACATGCAGAAGGCTGGCACTGGTACCAGTCGTTGAGAGACAACGCAGTTGAAGAAAAAAAGAAAAACTCTGATCCAGCTTCGCCTCCTCAAACACCTAGCCAAGCTATTGAGAGTCAACGGAAAGAAATTGAGAAAAAACTCCATGCAGCCATTGTGGACCCGACGCGAGAGAATATCATTTCCTACATCATTGTTCAAAAAGCCTTGATGGATCAAAGTCAACGGTTCTCTGAATCGTGGCAAAGGGTTGTGATGACAACTCCTGCATTGGATGAAACGTTGGTTCATCCCGTCGATCAAAATGCCCGTCATGTTTATTATGCAGAGAGAAACCAAGAGATTACAAAACGCATTAAGGCCTTAGCTCAAGAATATGGGTTGTTTTTCTTCTTTAAGGGGAAGTGCTCCTACTGTCATCACTTTGCTCCCGTTGTGAAGCATTTTGCCCAAAAGCATGGCTGGTCTGTCTTGGGGATTTCAATGGATGGAGGCGCATTAGATGAGTTTCCTCATGCGCGCCGCAACAATGGAATGGCAGCCCGCCTCCAGGTTTCTCATGTCCCCGCTCTCATTGCCTTTCATTCCGTATCAGGACAAATGATTCCTTTAGCCTATGGAATGGTTTCTGAAAGTGAAATTGAGGAAAGAATCGACCTTTTAACACGAACGTTCAGTTCTGAAGGAGCTAAAAAATGAAAAAAGTATTGTGGAGAATTGTATTGCAGCATCGCAGAAAAAGAATCTCATTTGCAACACTGCTATTCTGCGCCTCTGTTTTCTCGTCCACTATAATACTGCAAAACTGCAACACTCCTTTATCAGCTTCCATGCAAGATAACCTTGAGAAAGCCTTCCAAACTCTTGGACTGGCCCATAATGTGACGGAAGGAGGAGGCTATCAAGATCAAACGGGCGGATTTTATACTGGAGGTCGGGTATTTGCTCGGTCTAAAGTCAACAACGCCGATCTTCTTTCTTTGCAATTGCCCCATTATCGTGCTGGGTGTGGGGGGATTGATCTCTTTATGGGCGGCTTTAGCTATATCAATGCCCAACAATTTATCGCACTCCTTCGGAATATTGGAAGTAATGCGAGTGGATATGCCTTTAATCTGGCCCTGGCAACCGTAACGCCTCAGATTAAGAGCGTCCTGGATGATCTTCTCGCTAAGGTCCAAAAGATGACCAATCAAAATATTAACTCTTGTGAAGCGGCAGCAACTCTTGTGGGAGGCGTATGGCCTCAATCTGATGCAAGTTCTCAGCTGTTGTGCAATGCTATGAGTAAGGATCTTGGAATTGCAACCGACTGGGCTCAAGGACGTCAGAAATGCGGCGCTGAAGAACAAAGAACGGCTGTCTTAAATCGGAAGGGTGAAAAGCCAGGATTTAAAGACATTCTGGGAGATGAGTTTAACATTGCTTGGAAAGCGATTCTAAAAAATGCTTTTTTAAAACATAATACGGGGCTTGCTGAGTTTTTTATGACTCTTTCAGGCACGATTATTTCGAAGCGTGAGGGAGAGGGTTTGAGAGTCCAAGTTCTTCCCTCGAAAAGCAGTGATCCTCAGTTGATCTCGGCATTGCTGACAGGAAATATGCCTGCTCAGATCTATAAATGCGATAATGCTTCAGAAGATAAATGTCTCACCCCATCTCTTCAAAATGTGATTTTGCCCAAAAAAAGTGCCCTATCTTCAAAAGTTCATAACATACTTACCTCCCTTTCTGACAAGGTTCGAACGGATGGAAAACTTTCTGAAGAAGAGGAAGGGTTTGTTAATTCAACCATGATTCCTGTCTTAAAAATCATCGCTGTAGAAACGGCTTTTAAGAAGGGTGGCAGTCCCATCAGTGTGACAGAGTTTAGTGAGGCCATTGCTCACGATATTCTCCTTCAATATCTGGATGAAGTCATGTCCCTTGTATGGGATAGCGTGACCCAGCTGAAGAAGAACCAAATTAACGACGGCATGATTGAAGAACTCAGAGCGAGCGTTGCAGATTCTCGAAAGCTTCTCTACGCCAAGAGAACGGCCCTCTTTCAGCAAATGGCCATTACCTTAGATTTCATTGAACGAACTCAACAGGTCGAGAGCAAGCTTCAGAACATGTTTATTTCTTCTCAGCAAGGAACAAAAGCAGGAGGAAAGTAAGATGGATCATGTGATCACAACATATGGTGGAGGAGAACTCTTTATCCTGGTCTTTAATGGGATAGCGGCTTTGTTTAAGACAGATCGAACAGGATTTGTCATGCCTCTCATCCACATTGGATTGATGGTGGGCTCTGTTTATATGCTGATTCTGATGCTTGTTCGAAGCAGTTTGGAAGAAGGCTTAAAGTGGCTTTTGTGGGTGGTAATCGCAACGAATCTTCTCTTTTTGCCCAAGACGACGATCTGGATTCATGATCCTCTGACGAAGGTCAAAGAAAAGGTTGATGGCGTGCCCTTTGCCTTAGGAGCTTTTGCAAGCATGGTAAGTCAAATGGGGCGAGCGGTTACGGAAAAGATGGAGGAGGTTTTTACTCTTCCTGATTATATGCCTTATCATAAAACAGGAACGGTCTTTGCCTCTGCTTTGATGAGTCAGGTCGGTCAATTCCGGATCGTAGATCCTGTGTTTAAAGGAAACATGGAGCGATTTGTGAATCAATGTGTCGTTTATGACGCCATGATTGGGCATAAGTATACCCTCGACGATCTCCAGAATGAGAAAGATATTTGGACTTTTGTCAGTGCAAAAGCGTCTCCTCTCCTTGGCTTTCTCTATAAGGAAGACAAGAATCCAGGAGCCGTCATCACTTGTAAGACAGGAGCTGAGAAACTGAGTGCTCTTTGGAAAGGAGAGATTGAAAAAGCAACTTTGACCTATGGAAGTCGTGTCCAAAATCAGACTTTAACGAAAAACCTCTTTTTTACCCATTTGCAAGATGGCTATCAGCTTCTCTCAGGCATATCAAAATCAGCAGAAGAGCTCCTTAAACAAGAAATGATAATCAATGCCATTGAGGAGTCGAGCAACAACAAGTTATCTGAATTGGGAGCCACGTCCAACTATGCAGCAACAAAGGCTCTTCTCCAACAAAGATCTGCTTATGCAGCCGCAGGGAAAATTGCAGCCAAGACATTACCTTTGTTTAAAAATGTGATTGAAGCTCTCAGTTATGGACTTTTTATCTTCATTGTCGTGCTTGCTCTTCTGCCTAATGGATATAAAATTTTGATTACATACTTCGGAATCCTCGTGTGGACTCAACTGTGGGCCCCTCTTTATGCCATTTTAAATTTGATTATGACCCTCTATGGAAAGTCAGAAACCACCAATCTGGTGGGCAATTCTGGGTTCACTCTTCTCAACTCCTCCGCCATTATTAATGCGAACACAGACATGACAACGCTCGCTGCATGGTTATCAGTCAGTATTCCGTTTATTTCCTATGGAATTTTAAAACAAGGAGCAGCTGCCTTTGTGGGGCTTGCTCAACATCTTGGGTCGGCCATGCAATCTGCGGCAAGCGGAGCAGCATCAGAGGCCGTCTCTGGTAACATCAGCTTAGGCAATCTCACCATGGGCACCCAAGCCTATCAAAACACAACAGCTTTCCAGCACAACACAAGCCCAAACTATAACGCCTCTCAATTTAAATCCATGGGCGCTTCAGGGATTGAGAAGAATACCTTTGCCGATGGAACACAGGCGTTTAATGATTACGGTACCTCTAATTTGCCCGTTAAGCTGATTGGTACGGTAAATACCAGTATGGAACATCAGCAACGTCTCCATGAAGCTCAAAGTATGGCTGAATCAAAGAGTATTGCTGCTGGAAAGTCGATGGACGCAGCAATTCAGCAAACAGCCAACGTTATGGAGCGACTTGGCTCTGACTTTTCAAAGCATACAAGCGATAGCAAAACCCTCACGAGCAATGAAGTTAAAGCTCTTCAAGATCACCATAACTTTACCAATGATATTAGCGAAAATCTTGGTATTTCAAAATCACGCGCCCATGAACTTGCTGTTGCTGTTCAAGCCGGAACACCAAAATGGCTTGGGGCGAGCATTGAAGGGAGTACACGTCTCTCAGGCACCACAGCTCATTCCGAGCAGCTTCAACAGGCTCAAAGCATTGCTGACCAAAAGGGATATAGCTATAGCTTGGATACGGCTCTGTCTGCCGCTCATTCTGACATGGAAAGCAGAAACGATATAAAGGGAACTGAACTTGCAACAAGCGCCAGTGCTAGCCTCAATCAAGCAAGCCATCTGAGGGAAGAAGCCACTGTTGCCCACAATAAAATGAAGGAGGCTTCTGATTCTGTTACCAGCAGTCAACGACGAGACTTCCAAGAATCTCGAGATGTGACCCAGTCTTTCCTTGAGTATGTGGCAAAGCAGCCGGCCAATACTGGACCAAATGGGGCTTCAAGCCCTGGGACTTCAAGTCTCATTGGTATGGACCGAGCTGTCTCTATCCTCAATACGGGAGGGGCTGACTATGAAGCCTATCGAGAAGGATTTAAGAAAGCTCACCCCACCTACGATATTCAACGGGTCAATACGTCTCAATTCCAACAGGGGATTGAGAGCCAGTATCAAGCTCAATCCAGCACTCTCAAAGCAGATCATTCCCTTGAGGCTCAGCATGCGCAAAACAGGCACTTCATCAATCAGAAAGGACAGAACCTGAGGCTGAGCGAAGAAACTTTTCAAAAGCCCCCAGTTAAGGACGAAGTTGAAAAACAACACAAGCCTGCAAATGAAAGTCTTGAAGCCAGACGAGAGGAATTCACAGAAAAAGTCGTTCCTCTTATGCAAAAAGTCAATACAGCGAGAGAAGGAAATGTCGTCTGGGACAATATTAAGCAAACTTGGAGCTCTACATCAGAAGCTGTAGTTGATGGCTACAATTATTTGGATAAAATTCCTCGCAATTTTCCTAAACCTCCTGAGAAAAAGGAATAAAAATGGCTTTCTTCAAAACACTTACTCAGGGGGGACAAGTCCATATCCACCAACTCCATATGTTCAAGCAAGTCTTTGTTGCAGGAGTCATTGTGGCCTTTGTAATGGGAGCGTCTTGTTTTGCTTGGAAATGTTATCAACTCCCCGGATATGGATGGCACATCCTTTCTCAAACCACTTGGGCTCGATTTATGATCACTACAAATCCCGTCCAAAAGCATCCTGAGCTTTATCAAGACTATATACCCTTAAAGGGGAAAGCGTATCGCAGAAGCTGCCTCAGTATTCTGAAAGACCCGTTTCTTAAAAAGACCAGCAACCAAATGGAAACAATTCTAAAAGAAATTGCCTATAAAAGCCTGGAATGGGCGGGCTGGTCCTTTCTCGCCCTCATGAGTCTGTGGTTTTTTTTGGGACGAGGCCATAAACAAGCCAAACATCAACGGGGAAATACCTTTCTTACACACACCCAACTTGCCAAACTCTTAAGGAGAAAAAAGATGAATTCTGACCTGTACTTAGAAACTCTCCCTCTCGTCAAAGATAAAGAAACGTCCCATCTCTTGATGACAGGAACGACAGGGTCCGGAAAGACCAACGCTTTCCACGTTCTCCTTCCTCAAATAAGAAAACGAAGAGACAAGGCCATTATTGTCGACGTCACTGGGACCTATATCTCCCAGTATTACAACGAAAAGACAGACTTTATCCTCAACCCCTTAGATGCTCGGTCACAATTTTGGCATCCTTGGGCCGATTGTCATTTAGAATCCCACTATGACGTTCTGGCAAACTCTTTTATCCCTGAAAATAAAAATGCAAAGGATCCCTTTTGGGATAATGCCAGTCGAGCTGTTCTGAAAGCCGCCCTTCGCAAATATGCGTCTCAAGGAACCCCGGACATCGACAAACTCATAACGTTCCTTCTCACCTCCTCAGATAAAGACTTTGAGGCCTTCTTTAAAGGCACAGAAGCAGCCACTCTGACTTGCGCAAACAATGAAAAAACAACTCAATCCATTCGAAGTGTACTCTCCTCTCAAATCGAAGGTCTGAGACAGCTAGAGAACACGGAAACACCATTCTCTCTGCGAAATTGGGTCATGGATGAGCAACAGGCAGGAGTCATCTTCATCACCGCTCGCTCAGACCAGCGCCAAACCTTAAAACCACTCATTTCAGCCTGGGTTGATATAGCCATTAATGCTTTGATGGTGTTACCAGAAGATTATACTCGACGTCTTTGGTTCATCATCGATGAGTTAGTCGCTCTTCAAAAACTCCCCAGTCTTCAAATAGGACTTGCTGAAGGGCGCAAATATGGAGGGTGTTTCTTGGTGGGCTTCCAAAGCAAACCTCAGCTTGAAGAAATTTACGGAAGACAAGGTGCTGAATCCATGCTCGATCTCTTCAACACCAAAGTCTTCTTCCGTTGCACCGAGCCCTCAACCCAAAATTGGATCTCAAAGGTCCTTGGTGACAAAGAAGAGATTGAACCTCAAGAAAACATCTCCTACGGCGCCAACAGCATGCGTGACGGCGTCTCATTGAGTCATCACACCCGCCAAAAACCCTTGGTTATACCGACAGAACTCTCCCTCCTCCAAGACCTGGAATGCTATGTAAAACTACCTGGTGATTATCCTTGCACGAAGCTGCAGATGACTTATGAAACACCCACCTCAGAAAGAAAGGAGGCCTTCTTGCTGAAACCAGAAAAGAAACGGAGCTATGAATCCTCGCCCCAACTTGAGCCCGAACCTGGGAGTTATCCTGCGTCTCAGGCTCAAACCCAGACGTCGGCCCCCACTACAGCAGAAGAAAAGGAAGAATGGGTGTAATGATTATTCATAGGGGCATATAGATGAGCTTCTAAAGTTGCTATCTCCGCTCAAGATAAAGAACGATCTCACTACCCATTCCACCATGAATACGTGCAAAATCACGTGCTGCATCTAAGGCAGACTTACCGGCTTTGTGCTCTTGCAACAAAAAATTAGACATGAGGAATTGAGATGAATTTACTTTGTTGCAAAATCAGTTAAGCTTTTCCTTCCAGCATACATAGTCATGAGATGATTAAGGTTCTAATCATGATACAAGAAGACGCTACTTCTTTTAAAGTCAATTTTATTGCTTCTTCTTTACTATCAGAATTTCCTTTAAGCCAACCCTTATGGTTCATTTCTCCAAGAGTTTATTAATCATCTCTATTATTCTGTAAGACATACGCTTGCACAAACGGATGGAAAGGCCCATTACTGCAGAAAATACTGCAACGCTATGGTGAAGATATTGCTCAATATCTTTATTAGCCTTATTTTTTCTATAAGAAATAGATGAGAAAACTCCTTTTAACTTAAGATTCTTATATGTTTCCTTGTCTAAAAAACCCTTATAAAAAGAATCCATATGTTGGAAAAAATCTGCAAAATGATGAGATGAGTTTTCGAGATCTTTCTGCTTCTATTTTATAATGGCAGCATGATAATAAGCTATGGCATTCATTAAAGTTAAAATCGTTATGGCTTACTTTCTTTTCCATTTTAAACACAGATAAGCAATCTTTATAAGCCTCTTGGGGCTTACGTAATCTTATCCTTGTTTCCGCTCTATAAACCTTTGCTTGCAGGCTATAAGATCCACCAATCAATTCTTCCCCTATTCTAATGGACTCTGTTAACTTGAGGTCTGCTTCCTCGAGGTATCCTTCTCTAAGGCAAGCTTCTCCCCTCCCTTCAAAAATGACAATTTTGAGAAAGTAGGCAGGCTTACTAAGCAAGTGATCAATAATATATTGAGCATCTCTATATCCTAACTCAACAGCTTCTCTATACTTGCCAAGCCGGCAATAAAGTTATCCAAGCATTTCTTTATGTCTTGCAATTTCGTATAGCTCTTTTTGGTCTACCCTTGGAACGGTGTTATATATGGTGTGGGAAGCATTGAACATTTCTAAAGCTTTAAGAGCATATTTTACAGCGCCAAAATATATGTTACCGGCCATCCTTTGTCATTTAGAAAAAGCCTTTGGAAAAACCTTCACAAGCACATAATATAGGCGAGATATAAGTTGCGGTCCAGAAAGCCGCATATATCCTTATGAAGCACAAAAAAGGTAATTATTCGTACTATGGAGATTAAATATGGCCCTTTTCCCCTCTTTAAAAAAAAGATTGTTGTTTGCTCTCTTTTTATTTTCAACCTTTTTTGATAGTGCGGAGGTGCAAGGGATTGTGCCGAAAAATAATGTTATCGAAGTCTCGAATCCCCTCCAAGAGACTTTTCTAAATGCGGCAAATAGATCTCTTTTTAATTTGATAAAATTAGCAGAACAAGGGAATTCGGAAGCCCAAAATAATCTGGGGTTAATGTATATCGAAGGTCAAGGACTCCCACAAGATTACGGCAAAGCTGTTGAGTATTTTAAGAGAGCAGCAGACCAAGAGAACGCGGATGCTCAATATAATCTGGGATTGGCATATGCAAGTGGTACGGGAGTCGAAAAGGATTATAAGAGGGCTCTAGATTGGTTTACAAAGGCTGCAAATCAAGACCATGTAGAAGCCCAGAATAACCTTGCTATCATGTATAATGAAGGAAGGGGAGTTGCAAAGGATATTAAAAAAGCCATTGAGCTGTATACAAAAGCCGCGGATCGAGGGGGTGTCCAAGCTGAATCCAATCTTGGACAGATATATGCTGAAGGTAGAGGGATTTCACAGGATTATAAAAAAGCTGCCGAGTGGTTTGAAAAAGCAGCGATCAAAGGATCTGCTGAAGCTCAATATAACCTTGGAGCTCTTTATGCCGGTGGAAAGGGCGTCGTACAAGATGATACTAAAACCTTTGAATGGATTCAAAAAGCTGCGGATCAAGGTTTTATGCCCGCCCAATATTATCTCGGCGTGATTTATCTAAAGGGAAAGAGCGTTGCAAAAGATGATAAAAAAGCACTTGAGTGGTTTGAAAAAGCGGCAGATCAAGGGTCACCAGAAGCAAAAGAGGCACTCTCAAAAATGTAGCAAAATTAAGAGGGTAGCTTCAATATAAGGATTTGGCATTTTACGAGCCTCTTTAGTTTGGTTTTTAGACATGAAAAGAAAACAAAGGTCGGTAAGTGTACGAAAAAATATACGATGTCTATCGCCATGAAATTAATTCAAGAAATAAACTTTATTGTCTTTTCAATTGCTTTCTTGCTATCCACACTTATTTGCAGCGCAAAGGTAAACAGTAAGTCAGAAAAAGGAAAAGAAGTTAAGCAGGATGAAAAAGAAAAGGAAGTAAAGAAAGAAGAGCCCCCAAAAAATCGGTAATTTTGCGTTGCTAACTTCCCAACAACCCGGCCCTTTAGCCAGCTTTGGTGATAACATTAGTGATAAAAATCAAACGCAATTATTTTTGTTTGCAGATGATTATAGCGGAGTGCGAAAGCACACGGTAGATATTATCCCCTCTATTTTGTATAGTGTTACGGATGATGTCTCTGTTTTTTTAATGTGCCCATAGCAGCAAGTTACAAAGAAAATAAAAGTCGTTCGTCGGGATTGGAAGAGATATTCCTACACCTCGAGTATGCTTTTTATACAAAAAAGACTTCTGAGCTTGTAGATCAAGAAATTCTTGTCACAAATGTGACTTTCCCTACAGGGTCTACTAAAAAGCAATCTACTACAGGTGTTGGTTCACCAAGCTTTTTTTAGGGGCTACATTTAGTCGCATGTATACAGACTAGTGACCGATTGTATTCAGGTTTGTCAGACTTCTGCCGATTTCATGACTCGTCGTTCCAAGCTACATGCTTCTGTATGAACGGCATGTGCTGATGTATGTGAAGCCTGAGCTGATTCATGCGAGCGCATTGGGGGGGGGTGAAGCCATTGTACCGAAACTTGCGCCGCAAGTGCGCACAGCGCTCCCGCGAAATGGATATAAAGAGTGGTTTTAGCCATGATTAGATGAGCCATTCTCATCTTTAAAGAAAAAACCGTAGAGTACGGGCAATACCAACAACGTCAGTATAGTCGAAGAAATAAGTCCTCCGACAACGACTGTGGCTAAAGGGCGTTGAATTTCAGATCCTATCCCTCTCGCTAATAACATTGGAATTAAACCAAGAGCTGTGATAAACGCTGTCATTAATACAGGTCGTAGTCGTGATAGGCTACCTAAAAAAACCGCATCAAGTACAGGCATCCCGCCTTCCTTATTTTGATTAATTGCATTGACTAAAACAACCCCGTTTAATACAGCAATACCAAATAAGGCAATAAACCCGATGGAGCCTGGGACCGATAAATATTGACCTGATATAAATAAAGCCAAGATGCCACCGATTAAGGCAAGGGGCACGTTAATCATAACCAGTGAAGCCTGGCCCGCAGAATTAAATGCAAAATATAATAATAAAAAGATAAGCCCTAAGGACAAAGGTACAACGACCATTAATCTTGCTTGCGCACGTTGTTGATTTTCAAATTGACCCCCATAAACAACCGTATAACCTGGTGGAAGCTTTACTTTTTTATTGATTTTCTGCTGGATTTCAGTCACAATGCTCCCCATGTCTCTGCCTTCCACATTTGCTTGAATGACGATACGTCGCTGGACATTATCTCGGCGAATCTGAGGAGGGCCTGACTCTATTTTAACACTTGATACATCACCTAAGCGCACCCAAGCACCGTTTGAAGATCGTAAAATCAGGTTACTAATGGTCTCAATGCTATCACGATATGATTTAGCTAAACGAACATAAATATCGTAACGTTCATTACCATTAATGACTTGTCCTGCTGTTTTTCCCCCAATGGAATCGGAGATTAGGGACATCACTTGACCAACAGAAATTCCATAACGCATCAGTGTTTCTCTATTGGGTCTAATAACAAGCTGGGCTTCCCCTTCGATTTGCTCCATGGCAACATCGCGGGTTCCTTTAACAGTTTTCATAACTTTTTCGAGTTCTCGTCCCTTATCCGCAAGTACTTTAAGATCGGGCCCATAGAGTTTGACGGCTAGTTGTGCTCTTACACCAGATAATAATTCATCAACACGACTAGAAATGGGTTGCGAAAAGCTAAATAACAATCCTGGATAAACAGCCATTTTTTTTTCCATCAACTCTTGTAACTGTAGACGAGTTTTTGCGGATGTCCATTGCGCAGCAGGTTGCAACCCAACATAAATTTCAATATTAGAAACGGGTTCTGGATCTCCTCCTAATTCGGGACGACCAATCCGGCTGAAAGCATAAGTAACTTCTGGAAATGACATTAATTGTTGCTCGAGTTCTTGTGCCACGTTGATAGAAGTTTCTAAACTGGCTGAAGGAGCCAATGTTGCACGAATGTTGAGTACACCTTCTTCGAGCTCAGGCACAAATTCTGTTCCCAAAAATGGTAATGTCAATAGTGAGACAATCAACATGGTGAGTGCTATAGCCATAACTTTTTTAGGGTGACCTAAGGTCTTCGTTAACATTTTTTTGTAAAAATGTGTTAGATAATGCAAAATATAACTTTCTCTGTGTTTAATACCATGCTTAAAAAGATAAGTAGCTAAAGCAGGGATCACCATCATTGCTACAAAAAGAGAAGCCACCATTGCCAAGACAATACTAATGGCCATCGGTTGGAACAATTTCCCTTCAACATCTTGCAGCGTAAATAATGGGGTAAAAACAACAATGATAATAACAACTGCAAAAAAAACGGGACGTACCACTTCACGTGCTGCTTCTTGAATACGCAAAGGAATTGCATGGTCGTATTTAATAGAGCTATCTTGTGTACGTTGTTCTTCATTCTTATCAACGTAGGAATGGTTTGAACCTGGCTGACTTAAATGTTTAAATATATTCTCCATCATCACCACAGACCCATCTACCATCATACCAATGGCTATGGCTAAACCACCAAGAGACATTAAATTTGCAGAAATGCCCCAATACGCCATTGTCATTAAGGCGAGACCTACGGAAATAGGTACTGAGATTAAGACCAAAAGGGTGACACGTAAATTTACTAAGAATAAAATTAAAACGATAAAAATTAATATAAAGGCTTCTATGAGCGCTTTAATGACCGTATGTACGGCTTGTTGAATCAAATCAGCTTGATCGTAAAAAGGTTCTAGTGTGACGCCAGGGGGGAGGGCTTTTTGGACAAGGGGTAACCTTTCTTTGATTCCATCGATCGTTGCTTTGGTATTCGAGCCCATCCGTTTAAGAATAATGCCTGCGACCACTTCTCCTAAAGCTTGCGGTTTTCCTTGAGCATTACGTTCGGTCATAGTCACAGCCCCTTGCCGGATTTCACTTCCATAGGCAAGCTGTGCAACATTGCGTACTCGAATGACCACACCGTCTTTATCTTTCACTGGGATATTAGCGATATCTTGCAGACCTTTATCACCACTTTTTACCCAGCCTACACCACGAATGACCAACTGTTCGGAACCACGATCCAAATACCAACCACCTGCATTACGATTATTAGCTTCTATGGCCGTGACTAACTCATCAATTGTTATTCCATAACCTAGTAAGCGAGCAGGATCCACTTGCACTTGATATTGTCGGACTTCTCCTCCAAAAGACAACACATCCGTTACGCCATCTACGGGGGCTAAGAGCAATTTAACAACCCAATCATTCAAACCACGTAAGGCCATCGTATTGAACTTCTTAGGATCATCACTACGTAAAATGTATTGATAAACTTGACCAAGACCAGAGGTATTGGGTCCTATTTCAGGGACACCAACGCCTGGAGGGATTTCTTCTCGAGCGGCTTGTAGTCGCTCAAACACTTGCTGACGAGCAAAATAAATATCCACTCCTTCTTTAAAAACAACGGTGATTACTGACAAACCCACTTTTGAAATTGAACGCACCTCTTCTACGTTGGGAAGCGAAAACATCGCCCCTTCAGTGGGGTAGGTAATCAATTGTTCTACTTCTTCAGCAGCCAATCCAGGCGCTTCAGTGTTCACAACCACTTGTATATTGGTTACATCAGGGAAGGCATCTAAATTGAGGCGCGGCAAAATTAAGGTACCTGCTATGAGCGCTGCTAACAAACCTAGCAAAACTAAAAATCGGTTGATAACGGCGAAATCGATTATTTTGTTCAGCATTTTTTTACTTCTTATCTTTAGTGTCCATGAACATCAAAATCTTTTTTGCTTAATTCCGAATGCACAAAAAAAGCGCCTTCACTGACTGCTCTCGTTCCACTAGGAATCCCTTCAATCACAGCTTGATTATCTATAACTTTGATTAATTTTACCTCTACTTGCTGGAATTCTCCTGGCTTCTTTTCGATATAAGCCGCCCAATCTCCATCAGATGTCCGTAATACTGCGCCTACAGGTAAAGCTAATACAGGCTTTGTCTTCCCCACTTCGATTTGACAGTTCACAAACTGGCCGGGATGTAATGCATCATCTGTATTAACGACGTCTAATCGAATGCCGCGTGTACGTGTTATTTGATCTAGTTGGTGATGTACTTGAATGACTGCGCCTTTTAATGTACGTTCTCCGGCAAGTACTCTGGCCTTATCTCCTATTTTTATAGAAGATACTAAATCGGGGGGTAATTTAGCATCTACCCAGACGGTAGACTCATCTATAATTTGCAGTAAAGGTTTTCCAACTTCAGTGAACTCCCCTTCCGAAAAATTAATATTGGATGCCGTTCCATTGCGTGGTGCTAACAGATTAAATTCACCTTTTGTTTGTGAAAGTTTTTGTGTACGAAGGAATTCCTTAATTTCGCTTTCCGTCATACCGTAAGCTAGAGAAGTTGAATAAGAATTTTGATAAGCAACTTGAGCTTCTGAATAGCGTTTACCTGAAACAGCATCTTTACCCAATTCTTTTACACGCTCCCATTCCTGAGAAGCTAAGAGCAATTTTCCTTGCACATCCGCCATATCTACACTCGATAATGTAACGAGAATATCTCCCTTTTTAATATGTTGGCCTTCTTGGACATGACGTTTAATAACTTGTGCTGCTACCCGAGGTGTTACTTTGGTTGTAAGCTTGGCATTAGATATTACTTCACCAGGAGCAGGAATTAATTCTGCCAGTGCCGTAGGCTTTAATGTTACTATTGTGATTCCAGCAGCCTTTTGTTGGGCAGCATCCAACACCACAATATTTTTATCAGAGGTTTGTGATTGACCAGCAAAAGCAGCAGTAGAACTAACCACCAGAGCAAATAGACCCAGCCTTAGATCTTTTGTTGCAAGATAGTTTTTTATAACTTTCATTCCTTACTCCTGTGTTTACATTTTTGTTTATTTTGCACCCAGGTTTCTATTGTGCCTGAAGCTTTGAGCCAATCCACCCACGCTTGCCAAGTACGGCTTTGCAGTTCAACACCTGCTATTTGGCTATCAAGGCGTTGCTTTAACTGCACCAAATAATCTGTAGCACTGATCTCTCCTGCTTTCCAAAGACGCTCAATAAGCACGATGCCATCTTTTAGTGGCTTACTGGAGATAAGCTGCCATTTCTGAACATTATCATAGAGTATTTTATAGCGTTGAGCATTGCTTTCAATTGCTGCCCTTGATTGCTGCAAAGTATCTAAACGCTTTCTTTCTGCTTCAATCGCATCAAAATGGGCTGCATCAACCTCAGCACGATATGTATTACGAACAAATAAGGGTATGCTTACAGATACACCAATTAAGTTACCTGTTTTTTCATCTGTTTTTTCTTTTCCTGCTTGAATTCCTAATGTGGGATCAGGATAACGCTCGCGTTCCGCTACTTGAATACGAGCTGCAGCACTTAAGTGCTGCTTATTTAATACTTCTATAGAAGGCAAACGATTAAGGAGTTCATCTGTGTTAAGCTCTGTTAAAGTAGGGTCTGGTAATGGATCTGGTAATCGAGGCCACATAGCTGCCCTCTGTCCCGTAATAGCACGTAAAGTTTGTAGGGCTTGGATTACATTTACCTCACTATCCGCTTCTTGCGCATATGCTTCAGACAAAGCAAGCTGAGACAAGTCTACATCTACACGTGCCACATCACCGTTAGTATGGCGTTTTTCAGTTAATTCAACGAATTGTTGTAATAAGTTTGTTCTTTCTTTTGCCAATGTAACAATTTCTTGTGCCATTTGATAATTGGCTAAAGCCTTGAGTATTTCTGTTATTAATTCTTGACGCACTACCATTCGTTGGGCTTCAGCCAACTGAAGGTTCACAAAACCTACGGCTTCTCGTGCTTCCCGCTTGTTTGTCCAATCAATCGCTTGGTTAATACCTACGGCATAAAACTTATCAACGGATTGCTGTCCTTCTGCAGTTAAGGAAGGATTATAAAGCGGTTGCCCTGCGGCGTGTTGTCGTGCAAGAACGGCGGAGACATTCGCGTCGGCCGCTTGAATAGAAGGGTTTGTTTCTAAAACTTGCTGAATAAAAACATTCAGAGAAGATACTGAAGCTTCAGATTTGGCAGATGTTATGGGTTTTTGAAGACTTTGTGAATTCGCAGATTCAGGGTTTGACGCTAAATAAATTATGACTCCAACGGTGCTCACTTTTAAAAATAATATTATTTTTTTAACATTCATCGATTTAACTATTATTTCTCAAATATTGTTTTTTATTTTTTATGACTTTAAATAATAATATTAATCTCAAACCATCGCTACAAAAGTCGAATCATGTTGAGTGTGAGATAACAAATCAATAGATAAACAATTTATACATGAAAATACAATTCATTTTGAAAGGAAATCAAGTAGCCCCTTTTATTCTTATACTTACTGCATCCGATCATTTTAGCAATTCTCTCTACTGAAAAGACATGATAGCACACATCTAGGCAATAACAAGCCTACTTGGAAATCGCAATCTTTGTTTTCCGTTGAGCTTCCGGTTTAGAAAAATTCAAAAGGCTTAGGCCATTTAATACCACAATTAAACTCGCTCCCATATCCGCTAATATTGCCATCCATAAGGAAGCCAACCCCCAAAGCGCTAAAGCAAAAAAGATTATTTTAATTCCAAGTTGGTGAAGCGTTTGAATTGCCTGAACACTTGTCTCTTGTAAAGTATCTGCTACTGCGAGGATTGCTAACACCTCATCCTGCGTTCCAAGCACAAGGGTAGTTTTCCCCTGCTGCTCCAGCTGATGTAAGACTGACTCAATTTGTGGACTGCATACATTTTTCTCTTCAGCAAATCGATGATTACCTAAAAAATAACGTTGACCGTTAGTAACACCAACTAAGCCGCGCCCTGGAACGGTTTCGTATTCATGGATTATTAATAGGTCACTAAGTGCATTTTAAATTTGCCAATTCTGTAAGATAGCACTAGCAATTGGATGTTCCGAATGGGCTTCTAAGCTAGCTGCAAGTCGTAAAACATCGTGTTTAGAAATTTTCGTAATATTAATAACATCAGTGACTTTAGGTTTTCCTTGTGTAAGGGTTCCTGTTTTATCGAAGGCAATGGCTTTTAAGTGAAGAAGCTGAAAGAATTGTTGCGAAAGTGTGAAGTGGAGATTAGGGAAATAGGGAACCTGGAAAAGGCTTGAAGCAGTATAAAGAGGGCTAAAAATTGGCCCTATACTAATTAAATTTTCATACCCCTCAATATTATTAATTCATCTCCGCAAAACCTCTCCTTGTGTCTCTATTTGAAGAAGAGGAAGCCTCCGAAAAGGCGCTTACGGCGGCGAGTTCTGTTTCCACAGAATATCTTCCTCCTTGGTCTCTCCAGGCATCATCATTCATCAGAAGGAATCTGGTGATATCCTCAAGATCTTGAAGTTGCTCTTCGGGTTTTACTTCAAGAAACTCAAGATTATCATCAGAAGCATCATCAAGTTCTATTGTTTTCCTTATATCTGTTTGAAGTCTTATGTACCGAGCACCTTATTTCTCCATTCTTGCGCGTTCTTTTGTGTCTTTGATAAAGATTTCTTTTTCATGGCTAGCATAACCTTTAACCGTTTCAACGAGATTGGGAACCAGGTCATCAGGCAACCGGAGTTGAACATCAATGTCCGAAAAGGCATTCCGTCTCGATTGACGTAAAGAGATCGGTTGATTGTAAATGATGATAAAGAAAGCGACAGTTAATGCCAATATTCCAAGAATTACATATACCGTGTTCATGATATTTTCTACATTTTTTAAATATATGATTCCTATAAAATATATTTACTGTAAATCATTTAAATTCTTATTAAAAAACTTATAAAAATATGTGCGACTGAATAAAAAGACAACTTCACTTGTTTCTTACATAGAAGACCCAAAAATGTGCGAAATTTTAAAGTTAATTTGACGGTACTATCCAAAATATTACTCCGGCCGGCGATTAGTTTACGTTAAGCAGCATAAACGACACACTCCCAAATCCTAAGGAACAAGACTTGATACCGATGAGGTGCATAAAGCAGATAAGAGGGCAAGGAGGCCTAAGATCTTACCAAAGACGCTTATTTGAACTCTATTTTTTGATATTACTTAGAATCATCTTTATCGTTATGTTTATCTCTCATAATAAAATACATAAAAATGGGACATAAAAGAACAAGAAAAATAGGAATAAAAATCCCAAAATCATAATAATTATGAAGCACAACATAAATTCCAACTAACAATAAAAATAAAATAAAAAATATTATTCCCTTAGAACGCCAGTAAGGTTTTTGGTTTAGACTTCTATTTCTTTGATGGTTTTCAGGATCTTGTTTCATTTCGATGTCCCTCATACAGCATGAATATTATTTTACGATACATTTGTTAAAAAAATATTAAACAATTTTTGTTATTTTTAGGATTATTTCTTATTTAAGAAACTCTTTCAAAAAGAAAACTTAGAGTTGTTAGAACACATTTTAGATCTTAGAGTCTCTAAGTTACCCAGGTGGATATAATCCCCACCCGAAGAAATGGTATAGATGCGACATAAACCGTGCAAAAATCCCTATAAGCGTTCTTCCGAAATTCTTTTGGAGATTGCGCGAAATAAAAATTTAGAAGGACAACTGACCTATCAGCATATTTTGCAAGCTTTGGGTGAGCGTGCATTTGGTGTGGCGCTCTTGTTTTTTTCCTTACCCAGTACTTTGCCTTTTTCAGCCATGCCAGGGATTTCTCTTGTTTTTGGCTTACCCATTGTAATTTTTGCATTGCAAATGATATTTGCAAGAAAGTCATTGTGGTTACCAAATACAATCTCTAACAACCCTATTTCTCACAAAAAGGTTTCCAAAATTATCAATGTGGTGGTGCCCTATTTAGTAAGATTGGAACGCCTATTAAAACCAAGATGGGCGTTGATGACTTGCCGTATCATGGAAATTATCAATGGCATCATTATTCTTTGTTTAGCCTTTTTATTAATGCTACCTATTCCATTTAGTAATTTTATATTTGGAGGCTCTATTGTTATTTTTAGCCTTGGAATTGCAGAAGAAGATGGCATTTTTATTTTTATAGGATATATCTTATTTGTTTTTTATATGACTTTTATTTTCTTTTTAACTTCAATGGCTATTAACGCCCTGGGGTAAGGTCAAACAGGAGAATTAAAATTACAAAATTCTTCCTCCTCAATACATTTTTTACGTTCGTACTCTAAGGTGGTATGCAAAATCCCAAATTGAGAGGCTAAAAGCTTACGAAGCTTAGGGAGTACAATTTCACTGTCATAATTTTCGTCGATAACAACGTGTGCTGTTAGGTTAATTTTATCACTGGTAATTGCCCAAACATGCAAGTCATGAACATCCAAAATACCATCAATATTACGGATAGATTTTTCTAATATTTTTAAGTCAATGCCTTGAGGAACACCTTCCAGCAACACATTAATACTCTCTTTAAGCAATACCCATGTGCGTGGTAATACCCATAATCCAATAAAAATTGCAATTATAGAATCAACCCATACCCAACCTGTAAATCGAATAAGAAGTGCACCCACAATTACACCAACCGAACCAAGCATATCACTCCATACTTCAAGGTAAGCACTTTTCATGTTCAAGCCTTTATCTCTACTCGTAGCTAAGAGGCGCATTGAAACTAAATTGACTATCAAGCCTATGCTTGCAACAATCAACATACCAGTTGAGTAGATTTCTGGAGGATGTTGCAATCGTTGGTATGCTTCATACAAAATATAGAGTGCAACCAAAAAAAGAAGGACGGTATTAAAAGTAGCCGCTAAAATCTCAAACCGGTAATAACCGAATGTACGATTTGAATCTGTTGGTCGTTGTCCAATTCGAATAGCAGCTAACGCAATTGCTAAGGCGGCAGTATCGGTTAACATGTGTGCTGCATCTGATATAAGAGCAAGACTTCCCGTCATGATACCACCAATTACTTCGGCAATAAGAAAACTGGTAGTCAATATTAGAGCGTAAAGCAGTGGACGCTCTTTGCTAAATTTTGTGATAGTATGCTTATGTTCTTTCATGGCTTTGTCCAATAATTTTCAGGTGATATATAGGCATATGTTCGATATATTTTCCAAAATTATGTAAATATTTCAATATAATACTGCAATAAGATCTCGCATGCAAGTTTAAGACGCAGCTCGGTTAGGACAGTTTTGTGACAAAGGAGATTCTTATAAGGCCGTCATTTTTTATATAAATGAGCAAATTGCAAAATTCGCGATATGAGTGAATTAGAGCTAAATTAAGGTAAGAAACCAGCTAAGCAGAACTCGAAAACCTTCTGTCATTGTGCTTTAATTGGAATTGATAAGACACCAATGAAAGACAACAAACAGAAGGATTCGATATGAAAAATTTATCACACCATTGGAAAAGCATACAAGGGAAACTTTTCCCCTGGTTGGAAGAAGAGATTAGGCGTTTAAGCGAGAAGCAGCAACAACTTGTGACGGTTTTGAAGTTTGCACGTGTTGAACAGTTTATCCCTTACTGGCACGGGGGCGTTGGGTGTCCGCTGAAAGATCGTTGGGCTATTGCCCGTATCTATGTGGCGAAGGCGGTTTATAACATGCCCACAACAATTGCCCTCATTGATCGATTGCAGAACGACAAATCTCTTAGACGCCTTTGTGGTTGGGAGCGGAGAGATGAGATTCCCCACTCCTCAACCTTTTCAAGAGCTTTTGCGGAGTTTGCAGAGATGGGGCTTCCCAGCCGTGTGCATGAAGCGCTGATTAAAACCCATCGCTCAAAAACGTTGGTGGGGCATATTTCTCGCGACTCGACAGCCATTGAAGGACGGGAGAAAGTATGTGCTGAGGCTAAGAAAAAAGCCAAAGAAAAAAGGCAACAAAAAAAGAGGCAAAGATCAAAGCCAAGCGCGGACGTCCCAAGCGGGGAGAAGAACGCACACCAAAAGAACAAACATGGTTAGAAAAGCAACTATTGATGACCCTCAAAGACATGCTCAAAGATCTTCCCATGGGGCGTAACATTGGGAACGAAGCGAAATACCAAGGGACACCAAGAGATCTGGTGGGGGTACAAACTTCATTTAGATACAGCGGATGGAGCGATTCCCATTACAGCTTTGGCTCACAGCTACCTCTCTTCATGACTCTCAGGCGTCCATTCCTTTGGCTACCATGACGGCGGGGGCGCGTCACGAATTGTTACGACCTTATGGATTCTGTCTATGACGCCAAGAGCATCAGGGATTATAGCGAGAGCCTTGGCCATGTCCTCCTGATTGATTTTAACCATCGAAGTCCCCAGGATACACGGACGTTTGCCCCTCATGAAGCTCAACGGTATAATGAGCGCAGCACCGCTGAACTTGTGAATGCCCGCCTCAAAGATGAGTTCGGAGAACGCCTTTGGAGTAGCCTTAAGTTGGCGGACAGCTGCACCTGATGGATAGGTGCATGACTTGTTATAAAAGTTCCACACATACCCACAGGCGCACAACTACAACCTAATCTATTAATTGAAAGGAAAAGAGAAAAAATATACCTTAGCTAATGTTATTTTCTGACTTGACTGTGGGGCTCACCTCATTTCTCTTGTGTTTCTTCATCTCTCGCAGGAGAAAAAGGCTCACATCATCCATGGTCTCATGACCTTCCCTAAAGGGCTTTTCCAGTACTCTAATAAGACGCCCTATATAAAGAAAAAAATAAGCAATAAAACCAAAAAGAATAAATGATTCTGGAGATCCTTCTGTCTTCAGGAAAAGAAGAAACAGAGTAAGGAAGCCTATTAATGATTCACAAAAAATATGCACGGAAGGAATAAATTGAGTTTTTTGGATTTGAAAAATACGTAATACTACTTTTCTAAGCGTTCCTTGCTCGGTCTTTAAACGAACAAGGTAATTAGGAAGCATACCTAATTGTTCCATGGCAGAAAAAGAGGAAGCTAGTTTATTAATCGATATCAAGCAGGGCTCTAAATTATAGTGATCTCCTTCATGTCCTATTCCTTTAAAAAAATGATAAATTATTTCATGGATATTGTCATGAATTTTATTAATATCAAACTCATTTTTATATTGATGAAAAAGGGTTGCTTCTTCCAAAATATTTTCAAGGGAGGCCCGAATTTCTGCCGGGAATTTTTCTGCTTCTTTGAAGTCTGCTAAAATTCCAGCAAGCAGAATACTAATAATAAAAATTGTGCCAGCCATGGTACTTGTAAAAAGTGAGCTTACTACGACAAACTCTAAACCGAAACGATGAATAAAAAATTTGGTGACAACCAAAAACATCATGATTGGAATTACCCAAAAACTGATGTGGAATTTTTTAAACCATCTGTCCCCTTTATTCATTTGATGTCTGTGTATCTCCATATGACTATCGCAATTGAATTGAAGAAGCTTGATGATACGGGGTCAGTGCTGGAACATAAAGCATTAAATTTCTCGATAGGGTTAAAAATCTGAGCAACTTACGGGCGCGTTATTAATATCGATAACAATCAATTAGATATCACATGATTACGCCTTTAGCTCCCATAAAGTCATTGGATCTGAATTAATACAAACAGATAGCAAACGATCAAAAATCTGTTTTGGCCAATCTCTACGATTAAAAAGATAAACCAATTCAGTTAAATATGCTTTTCTGCATTTTTCCTCAACTTACGCACAACAAGTATAAGATACAATCTAGCGATTATCTACTCAACACAAATTGAATTTATTAGCAAACTATGATGTTGTTTTCTGATGAGCTGCTGGTTTAGAAAAATTCAGAAGCCTTAGCCCATTTAATACCACAATTAAGCTCGCTCCCATATCCGCTAATATGGCCATCCATAAGGAAGCCACCCCCCAAAGAGCTAAAGCAAAAAAGATTATTTTAATTCCAATAGACAAAGTAATGTTTTGAATCAATTTGTGCCAAACACGACGACTGAGGTGAATAAAAAAAGGTAATTTATTTAAATTATCCTCCATCAAGGCAACATCTGCCGTTTCCAAGGCTACATCGGTTCCTGAGTGACCCATTGCAAAACCAATAGTTGCTTTAGCAAGCGCTGGTGCATCATTAATGCCGTCACCCACCATCCCAACTTTGCCATATTTCTTTAAAAGCATATCAATCGCGGTGAGTTTCTCCTCAGGTAACAAATTAGCCTGAATGTCATCAATGCTTAGTTTGTCAGCAATAGCTTGGGCAGTGGTTGGATTGTCACCAGTAACCATGGCGATTTTAATTCCGAGTTGGTGAAGCGTTTGAATTGCCTGAACACTTGTCTCTTGTAAAGTATCTGCTACTGCGAGGATTGCTAACACCTCATCCTGCGTTCCAAGCACAAGGGTAGTTTTTCCCTGCTGCTCCAGCTGATGTAAGACTGACTCAATTTGTGAACCGCATACATTTTTCTCTTCAGCAAATCGATGATTACCTAAAAAATAACGTTGACCGTTAATAACACCAACTAAACCACGCCCTGGAACGGTTTCGTATTCATGGATTGTTAATAGGTCACTAAGTGCATTTGAAATTTGCCAATGCTGTAAGATAGCACTAGCAATTGGATGTTCCGAATGGGCTTCTAAGCTAGCTGCAAGTCGTAAAACATCGTGTTTAGAAATTTTCGTAATATTAATAACATCAGTGACTTTAGGTTTTCCTTGTGTAAGGGTTCCTGTTTTATCGAAGGCAATGGCTTTTAAGTGACTTCCTTGTTCAAGGTAAGTCCCGCCTTTGATTAAAATACCATGTTTAGCTGCAGCAGCTAAACCACTGACCACTGTAACAGGTGTAGAGATAACTAAAGCACAAGGGCACGCAATGACTAATAGTACTAAGGCCTTATAAAACCATGGGTAAAAGGGAGCTTGCCAGATAAGTGTTGGTAAAAAAGCAATTAAAATCGCAATAATGACCATTGTTGGCGTATAATATTTTGCAAATTGATCAACAAACCGTTGTGTTGGTGCTCGTTCAGTTTGCGCTTGTTGAACCGCGCGAATAATTTTAGAGAGTAATGTCTCATTTGTTTGACTTGTGACTTTAAATTCAAATGAACCACGATCATTAATAGAACCTGCAAAGACAAGGTCTCCTGGGTTTTTTTCAACGGGAATTGATTCGCCAGTTATTGGCGCTTGATTAATACTCGTACGGCCTTTAAGCACGACACCATCCAACGGAATGCGTTCACCAGGTTTGACCCACACAATGTCATTAAGCTGAATTTCTTGAACAGACTTAACTTGCCAGCTGCCCTTTTTAGTTTGCACAGTAGCCAGACTAGGTGAAACCTCTATCAAACGTTGAATGGATTGCCGCGCTTTATCTAAGGAATAACTCTCAATTGTTTCAGCGAGCCCAAAAAGAAATGTCACCATAGCTGCTTCTGGCCATTCACCAATAATGACAGCTCCAAGAACAGCAATTGTCATTAAAAAGTTAATGTTAAGTATGAAATATCGAATAGCGCGTAACCCTTTGACAAAAGTTTCGCGGCCACCTATTAGCATAGATGTTAAGGCTAAGACGATAACCAGAGAAGAATTTTCAAGATGTGTTGTAAAAGCAATAACTTCAGCGGTGAACGCTAATAAGCCTGAAAGGATGATAATTATCCAATCTTTGGCTGTCACATGAGGTTTTAATAAATTAAGTTGCTCGGTCGTATAAGAACCGTTTTTGATTTGAGCCTTTATACCTAATGAGTTTAAAGCTTTTTGGATATTAGAAACATCAGGTCCATCATGAGTAACAATCAGCTCTTGTTGAATCAAATTGACTTCCAAATGTTTTACGAGCGGAATTGATCGTAATTTTTGGCGGATAAGCTTTTCTTCAGCCGGACAATCCATCGAGGGAATATAAAAAGTTGTTTTATACATAAATTTCTCAACCAGCCCTTTTCTTACTCGGATAATTTTTATTCACTTTGATATTCTCTCTGCTTCCATAAAACGTAGACCGCTGGAATGACGACGAGCGAAAACAATGTGACACTGACCATTCTCTCTATCATGGGTGCTGCAATACGACGCATGACTTCAGACCCTGTTCCACCGGCATAATTGGAAGTAACCCCCCGATAATAGCACAAATGGTCATCATGATGGGCCTTAAACGGAGCAATGCCCCTTCACTCACAACGTTTTGGATATCTTTCTTCTTTTACTTTCTCAATAGCAACACATCGTATTTCACTCTTATGCTATAATTGGAGAGGTTAAGATTTTCTTAATGGAATAATAAATATGAGATTAGATAGTTCTAACAGAGGGAGCATTCCATGGGTGTGGTTATTGAATATTCTCGCACAAAGTATAATCGTTAAATCCACAAAAATTATAAACCCAAGATTTTGCTTTAAGAGCCAGAATGCTTCCGGCATAACTTCCGGCTACACCAATAGTAACATCAACAACACAATCAAGCACCGATTCTGAACTAAAGATTAGCTTTTGGGAAAGGCTAGCGATAACGGCTGCTGTACTTCCTGCAATGGTTGAAGATCGCTCTGAAAAACCTAATTTGTTAAGCCCAGTTTTTACCAGTATTCCAGCTGCAGCCGGTGCATAAGACGATGTATTATAAGCAATGATTCCACCTTGAATTATCGTGGCTACAACGTTAGAAGCTCTGGAATATCCTCTAAATTCTAGGACGTCTCTAAAAAGTTCGGGAAGTAAAGTATAAGCTCCTCCTCTTAGAAAACTTGAAAAGAATAATTCATACTTTTCTGGCTCTTCATAATATCCTCTTTGACTTGCAGGATATGCACTTAATGGTGAACATGGTCCGCATCCCCACCCATACAAAATTCTCTGATTTGCATGTCCATTTTGGGCATTCTTCTTGTTGCAAGGATCATTATTTGTTTTATACTCACAATTTTCAATATCTATATTTTTTTTTCATATTTTTATTTGTCCTTCTTCAGCGTTTGAAAGATCCTCCATTATAGAAAAGGAAGAAGACTGAAATAAGAAGAGCGTCAATATGAACGTAGCAGCAATTTTTATAATTATGTTCTGACTATTTTGTTTATAGAGGATATAGATCTCTCCTAATCTACGATTTTACTCTCCCTAACTGTATTCTATTTAATAGAAATCTTTCTGTTAGGGAGCTAATCAGCCTTTTCACACATAATAGGATTGTCATATCCAAAGAGGTTATAAACCCAAGATTTTGCTTTAAGAACCAGAGTGCTTCCCATATAACTTCCACCAAAACCAATTGCAACATCGATAATACAATCAAGAGCCGTTTCGTCACTAAAAATTAGTTTTTGCGAAAGGCTAGTGACAAGAGCGGCTGTAATTCCTGCAGTGTTCGAATCTTGCTGTGAAAAACCTAATTGGCTAAAGCCAGTTCTTATCAACATTCCTGCTATAACCGGCGTATAAGATGATGTATTATAAAAGATCATTCCGCTTTGAACTATCGTTGGTATAATGTTAGAAGCTCGGGAATATCCTTTAAATTCTAGAGCGTCTCTAATGAGTTCGGGGATTAAAGTATAAACTGCTCCACTTATAAAACTGGAGGAGAATATTTTATATCTACCGATTTCTTCGTCGTGTTCTCCTTGACTTGTTGGATATGTATTTACTTGTGTTGAACAGCCTCCTGTACAGCATCCTCCATCATACCAAAGCCTGTTACGTGCATTTTTATTTTTAGCCTCTCCCTTTACAAGAGATTTATTATCTATTTTATCTTCACAATTGCTTAGACATTTTTTCTTATTTTTACATGTTTGCCTTTTTTCAGTGTCTGAAAAATCATCCGTCATAGCAAACGCTGCCAACGAAAAAGTTAAAGAAATAAATGCAAAAATTAATAAAAGCTTTTTTATAGACATAGAATGTTCTCCTTATGTTCAGAGTTTACAAAAAACTCTACACCCTGGTCTTAGTCTAGGGTCAACACCTATTTTATTTGAATTTTATTTATAGACGATCCTATTATTAGAAAATCATATAAAATCTTGAAATTATGTTATGAGCTCTTGACACTCATCTCAGATTTAGAGTGTAAAATATAAAAAAAAGAGAGAGCAATGAGAGAAGGGTATACAATTGGACAGATAGCATCTTGCGCTGGTGTGACTGTAGATACTATAAGAGTTTATGAGCGTCAAGGGCTTATCGAAGTTCCTGAACGACGCTCAAACGGCTACCGTCATTATTCAAAAAAATCTGTGAGACGTATCAATTTTATAAAATGGGCTCAGGCTTTGGGTTTTACCCTTAAAGAAATAAAAGAACTATTAACCCTCTCACGTCCTTCAACTCATGCCTGTGAGGAGGTACGACATCGGCTTGAATTTAAGCTCGATGTTGTTGAAAGAGAGCTGAAAAAACTTCTGCGCCTTAAGGGTGCTTTGGGATCAGTTATTCAAACATGTAACAGGACACAAGGTGAGCACTGTCCTGTACTGGAAGCTTTAGAACAAATGGAGCAAGACTCATAAGATTTTAAGGACTTAGAGTTGAAAAAGCTCTTCAATCAACCTGATCTTGCAACTCTTTAACACTCTGAATATTTACTGTGGGATCAGGTATAGCTCTTTCAACATTGAATGAATTGTATACTTTATTTTTTCATTTTTTCATACCAATATATATACAATGTGATTATGTCCCTTTTTTGCAGATGCTTTAGTAAAGGGGAAAGCAAATAATAATCCATTGAATTGGAGACTTATAACTTCTCATCCATTTTTTCTTTTAAGGTTCTTATTAATGTAGTTCGCCATTCCTGAAACTCCTCAGCTTCTTCCATACCTGGTATATACTGCATGATACTTTTTTGTATAGCAGGGTCTAATTTTAGTACAATAGCTGTTACTTCTTCTGCAGGAGTCCTTTCCAGTTTTCGATGAAAATCTTGGAGGAAGTTTACGTGGTTAACAAACAGCGCTTTATCGCGGCTGAATTTACTCTTAACAGTCACCAAAATTGCATCCCAAAGTTCGAAACCGGTCGCTATATTAATTAAATCCATTCCTAATGTAGCAGACGGCAACAGCATCCAGCAAACAGCGGGCACTGATTTAAACTGTTGAATTGTTAAAGTTGCAGTTGTAGCAAAAGAGCCCACTCCAGCTAAAGTAATAGGGATATATCCAACAAATCTTTCTATCCAATGAGTTACGTTCTCACTTAAGGAACGAGCTCCATTACCTATTCTAGAAAGCTTCAATCCAAAAGAGCCTCCAACTGATAATCCAATTTCCAGAAGAGGTATTCCGGCCGCTACCATGAGAGTATATTGTAAGGCTTTAGAAGAACTTAACTTCTCTTCTACTCCCCCTGGTACAGTCGCAATTAATCCTAGCCACGAAAGTGCAGTAAAAACTGCGAGTGCAGGTACAAGTATGACTGCTTTTCTATTAACTTTTGGAGGAGAAAAAGACAGATCTTTAAGCATATGGTTTGTTAAGTGTCTCCAGCGGTGATCAGGTGTTTGTCTTTCCTCATCAGATTCAATTTGAGCTAGCTCCCTTAAAGAACTAGTCTCAGTACCCAAATCTTTTTTAGATAAGTGTTTTAGCCTTTCGTTTGCGCGTCCTGTTGATTCTATAAATGCCTTTTTAGCTTGCTCTAAAACATCTGACTCTGTATGAGAATTATCAATTTTCTTTCTGGTCCTCATCCATGTCCACACTTTTTTAAGTTGTCCGTGAGTTAGTGATAAAAAGAACTTGTTTGAAACGAGTGTTACTAAACCAATACAGCCTACAACCGCATATTTGAAACCTTCTATACCTTCCTTTTCTTGATCTATTAAGCTTAAAAGAGTAAGGGGGATCGCAGAAGCAATAGCTAATCCCCACTCTCCAAAACTAGGGAGCCAGGATGTGAATTTAGAACAACATCGACGAAAAAAGCCCGGTTTTTCGGTCTCCAGTGGTTGATCAGTAGCTTGCTTAGGTGTTAGTGAAGGAAGTATCCCATGTATCGTCCAAGTATAAAAAAGCGCTTCAACTGCCATGTTGCTCCATCCCATGTATTTGCCAACCCCATTGGCAACGTCATCTGAAATACTAAAGCCGGCAAATCTAGCAAATTCCTCAGGGAAATGTTCTCCAATTAAGAAAGTTAAGGAACCAAGAGATGAGATGACTGCACCTGCAAAAAGGGTAAATAATATTGCGGCTTTTCTTTTTCCATAAGTTTTCTTAACTTGTTTTCCACTTATACCATCCAGATGGTCTGTTACTAATTTTACTAATTGATTATTAGATAAATTATTCAGATGTTCGTTAAACTCTTCATCTTCGAGCATAGGCTCAATCTGTCGATTAAATGTCTCAAGGGGAATTTCAGCGTGTGGCGTTATTTCTTCTTCTTTGTCTTCACTTAATATTATTACGGGTTTTGAAATCCTAGAAGGAGGAGTCATATCAATATACTCCAACTCTTCTTCATACATACACCGAGCGCAATCGGGTAAAATAAGGGAGATTATAATTAAATAAGATAGCAGCCTAGTGAAGGCGGAAATCAAACTGTTTATACTTATGTTGAATTGAATCATTAATTTTTCTCCTTTAATTTAGACCACAAGTGCATCGCTGCATAGGACCGCCAAGGTCGCCATGTTTTATTAAGGTCTTGTGCTATATTAGGTGAGTGAATTTCTAAGACTTTCATTACTTCTTTGTCGCTATATGGGAAGGCATCAGGCCAGGACAAAGCACGCATTAGGATATATTGAATGGATTTCTCATCAATATTTAGTAATACACGAAGTCGTTCTACGGTATCAGATACGTCCGCATTTGGTATAAGAATTAGGCTTTTATCTACAATAGCTTGTGCCAAGAAAATAATTGCTTGAGCTTTAATATGCGGAATCTTAAGGGCGTATATTTCCTCAATTGATGCACTTGCAATACGCTCAGGATTAGGAAAAGCATGTGTCAATTCAGGAAAGGGTGTAGCATGGAATTCACCAAAATAGCTAACAATCCGCTCAGCTAATACTTGTGCTTCTGTTATTGATATGTGTTGACTTAAAATTGCCTGTACAGCTATCTCAAAGCCATCAAACGCGCCTGGCACTCGTAAACCTGGACGATCCTCTGCTAGTGGGCCTAACGCTTCTGTAATTTTTCCTAGAGAGCAAGTTAAATCAAAGAGCAACTTGACGTGTTTGAGGACTAGCAAAATTACGTGAGCAAGTTTAACATCTACCGTGATTTGCAGCATAGATTGGTTTGGCACTTCTTCAACTTTTATCCAACCAATATAACAACGGCCTTTTTGTTCTTGGCGTACTATGCGTCTATAGGTTCCTTTGTGTATCTCCTCACTTCTTGGAATAGCTTTCTCTTTTAAGAAGTTAAGAAGTGACTGCCATTCTAAAGGTGGTTGATAACTAAGATCAAAGATTAACGAGTCAACAGACTCCTGTTTAATTATAGTACGTCGAAATTTTGTAGGGTTAAGACCATAACGATACTTAAATAATACATTGAACCGGCGTAGACTGTTAAATCCTGCTGCGAACGCTATTTCAGTAATTGGGAGTGAGGTATCCGTAAGTAAGCGCTTAGAGAGAAGTAGGCGTTGAGTTTGAGCAAACTCGATTGGACTCACCTCTAATTCTGTTTGGAAAATTCTCCGTAAGTAACGCTCTGTAACTCCTAATTTTTCCGCCAGGTCCTTTACCCTTGCTTCATTTAAAAAACCTTCCTCGATCCATCTTAAAGCTTTTTGCGTGAGATTTGTAACAGTAGCACTTCGAGTATTTCCTGGTGCTTGTTCTGGCCTGCAACGAAGACATGGACGAAACCCCGCAGCTTCTGCTGCTGCAGCATTTGAAAAAAATCGGCAATTTTCAAATTTTGGGGGTCTTGCAATACAAATTGGCCGACAGTAAATGCCTGTTGCATTAACTCCAAAAAAGAAATGACCATCAAATCTAGGATCGTGCGAACGGATGGCTTTATAGCATTGTTCTTTATTAAGTAGCATAAACCTATCAACGTCATTTTTTAATTTCATATAAAAACTCTAATCTCTTTTTTCGGTCTATGCTCGCCGTTTTCGGACAGAACATTTTTTATAGTTTATGAAGAAAATTTTCCTCCCTACATCGACATTGAAAAGTCTCGTTCCTTTTGCCTCGAGACTTCTTGCTCTATTCGTTGTTTTTGAACTTCGAGCAAGGTTTTTTCTTGCATTTTGAGCATGTCATGCTCTTGTGCGATTGAATGCCTATTGTTATAACACCCCTCCCTAAACATTAAGTCTCCGTTCATGCGGCGTAGGTAGGTGAGGTTGTGGGAGCCGAGGTCTTTTTCAAGGAAGTCAGGATATTTCTCCTCAATCTGATGAGCGATTTCTACCATGGCGGTCATTTGAGTATCGGTTGGTTTTGAGCCATGATTTTCCTGGTATCTAAAGATATTTCTGGCGCATTCAGTTGCAGCGTTTTCGGAAAGGGAATATTGGGAACCGAGCCTTTGAGCAAGCGCTTTTGTTTCAGCTCTGTGAGCTTTGAACTCTGCTTCTGCTAATTGGGGAATGTTGAGAGGTGGCTTTTGGCCTGCTTGTTTTGCTTCAAAGAAGAGGCGGCCTTCAATCGAGACTTGTCGATCGGCGATCATATGAATAAGGAGAGGATCCTTTTGTTCATCAAAATTGCCATTTTTATGCCATTCCTCCGTGAACTTCTCCTTGATTTGAGGAATACGATCGAGCTCATATTTTGCACGTGCGATAAAGAGCTTAGTTTCTTTCTCTGTTGGTGTGGGGCCATTGAGGGTATGAGCATAGAAGATGAGGTTAGCCGCTCGTTCTGCTTGAAGGGGAATGCGTTCTTTCAGCTCATTGGTCAAAGAGATATTTTCTTCAGCCATATAGGCATACATGTACTTTTCGCATGTTTGGATGATTTCATGCAAAACCTTTTCTGCTTCCGTTTTGATAGAAGTAGGGCTTGAATCCTTGGTGGCAACGGGTTGAATCAGAGCCTGAGAAACAGCCTGTTTTAAAATCTCTCTTACGCCTTCAGGGCCGTGTTTCTTAAGGACATCATTAAAGTCTTCTCCTAAATAGTCTGGCTTAATGATAGTGACCTTAAAGCCGCGTTCTTCAAGAGATTGCGCAGACTTCTCAAGGCTTTTGGAAGCAGGTGAGTCTGGTGCGTCATGATCTCCACAAATGATGATGTGGCTCCTTAAATATCGAGGCTCAAGGCGCTTGATATTAGCAATACCTAAGCTGGCTTTGATGTACCCTTGAAGTCCGGCTTCCTTAAGGCTAAGGGCTGTTTCCACACCTTCGGCGATGAAGAGAAGGTTCGATGACTTGTTCTCCTGAATGGTCACGGCGGATCCTTTTAAAAGCCCATAAGATCTCTTCTGAACAAGGATGTTGGCCTTATTTGCGGTTGATGGGTCAAGGAAAGTGAGCTGAACGGCCGTGACGTCTCCTTCTCTCGATCGAGCTGCGACCATGAGGCAAGGATAGCTTGTCCCTGAGTTTTGCTCTCCTGTCACTTTCACATTCGGGAGATGGCGAAAATCTTGGGGTAACTCTCCTTCTATCCTCCGCTGCTCTTTGAGATAGCGCTCTGCAATGCTTCTCTGAATTGGCTGACCTTTAGCCCAGAGAGCTTGAGCGCGCTCAATCTTCTGTTTGTTTTTTGCGGCTTCTTTTTCTAAATTATCTTTCTCGGTATTTTGCGAGTGAGAGGGGGCAACACTTTGCTTCCGAAGGCTGAGCTGCTCAGGAGATAACCTCGCCCAGCTAGCCCCATACGCGATGGCGTCCTTAAAGGAAAGGTTTTTGAGTTTTGTGAGTAAATGCATGGGGCCTCCTGCAAGTTCAGTGTTTTTATGATTAACCCAAAGCCCTGTATGGAGGTTGATGGAGAACTCTCCTTTTTTACCATAACGCTTCTCTACACTTGAAGACATAGCTCGGTTATGAGATTCTCCAATGGAAGCGAAGACATGATCGGCAAAATCAGCCAGGTTCTCTTTGATGACATTCTCGACAGCCTTTACATCTACCAAGGTACTAACATTGTGAGGGATGGGGGGTTGGCTCTTCACTTTTGTCAAAGAAAGCACATTCTCCAACTTATTCTCCAAAGCACGCTCCGACTCCTTAAACACAGACACAACAGCTGCTTCTTGAGACGGACTTTTTTCTTTTTCAAACTGGTAAAAGGCCTCATTTTTATGGAACTTATCTTTGACTTTGGTCAACAAGATGTCGGCTACTTCTTTCACAGGAGAGAAGAAAGTCTTTTCTTGTTGCTGCTTTTCAATATCTTTGAAGGTGTCAAAAACAAGGCTCGTGCCTTTTTCTTGTTGCCGCTCCATCTGCCTGATGAGGTGAGCTATGGAAGGGGTTTCATCCTGAGAAACGTATAGAGATAAAGATTTAGTTTGGCGCGTTAAGCCAACATAATTTGTAGGTTGATTTGTCCTTTTGCTGTGAAGAGCATAGACTGAAACTAAGTTAGCTCCTTGAGTTTTGTAGACTGTTGCCGCATAGCCATGGCGCAGGCCATCGTAGGTGTTTGGGTTTAGATCTTTAACCTCCCCATTATCCAAGTGGAGGGTGATGTTTTTGGTTTTTGAGTCTATCTTTTCAATCGTGCCAAAGCTCCCATTCATAAGACCTTGGCTTTTATCGGTGTTTGTTAGTTGGATGCGATCTCCCTCTGCAAAGGCCACTCTCCCTCGCTGTGTGGAGCACGTAATTTCCACCTCTCCCAATTGTCCCGATTGACGTAGAAGATCTCTTGCTCCTTGGTTGAGGGCATCCACATCCACATTCCTCTGAGCAATGATTTGGCGGGTGTCTTGAGGATTGAGCAGGGTGTCTTTTCCCCAGTCCTTAAGAAGATTTGTTAGAGATTCTTCCTTTGTAGTGCTCCAGACAAGAGCCTTATGCTCTTCAAGCAAATGAACGGCTCTTTTAACATTGCCCTCTGCAAGAGCTTCAGAAACCTCTTTCTGCCACCCGATGGTTTGACGCCTGACTTCACTGAGTTCAACTGCTGTATAACGATCTGCTAAAAATCGAAAGGTTCCTCCCCGCTCAACGGAACTTAACTGGCGGTCATCGCCCACAAGAATGAGCTTGGCACCCTTATTTTTAATGACATTGAAGATCTCAACAGAAAGAGTTGTGCCTAACATTCCGGCCTCGTCCACAATGACAAGGGTCTTGGAGTCAAGAGTTTCTCTATTGTTTTTAAATGCAAATAAAAAGGAATGACAGGTCTTGGCTTCAAATCCCTCCTTTCTAAGATCCATGGCGACTTTGTTCGTAGGAGCCAATCCTAAGACACGGAAACCCTCAACTTCGTGAGCTACTCGCATGGCGTCTAAAAGGTAGCTTTTCCCAACCCCCGCCCGACCTTGAATAAGGGCAAGATTCTTTTCTGAATCCACACAAAGATCGTAAGCTATTTTCTGTTCATTGCTTAGGTTTTTGCCTTCCATGCCTTTTTCAATGGAAAAGGCAGATAACCGAACAGCTGACTTTTTGGCAATGCTGTCCGCAAAACGGATGAGTTTTTCTTCTTCTGTTCTTACGCGTTGAGTTGTAGAGAATCCTGTCTTTTCTCGCGTTTCCTTATCATAGAGAGGAATAGTTTGAGAGTGCTCCAAGACTTTCTCCAATAACCCTTCTCTTTCATTTGAAGGAACGTGCTTTTGAAAGAAAAACTCCACATCCTTTTGGGTGAAGACCGCTTGGGTTCGTGTCATTTCTTCAAGAATACTCAAAGGATTTTTGGCGAGTTTTTCATTAGCCTTTTGAAGCAGCTGAGATCTTAAAACAGCCTCATTCAGATGGTGACGCATACGGACAGGGCCGAGATGTTCCTGAGGGACAATCCCTATGGCATCCACCCTGATGTCATAGCCCTTTTCCTCAAAAAATGTATTCTGAAGATCTCTCCAAACCTCACCCCAGAGATCGGCTTCAACGACAGTGCCACTTCTTATGATCGGATCTAAATCTCGGGCTTTTGCATCAAACGTCAATCCGTCATTTGAAAACCGCCGCGTGGTCACAAGCAAATGACCATGCCAGTTTTTCTCACTCTCATGGGGAGCATGAACGTCTAATTGGGCAGCAACCCCGCGCTCAACAAAAATATTACCGAACCTCCGCGTCAGCTCAACCCGATCCTCTAAAGTCATCTCCTCATTGTCAGGGAGGGCAATGACAAATTCCTTAGCCACTTGGCTATTGCTTCGACCTTCACAGGCCTCTGCCTCATTCCACAGGACTGAGCTGTTTTTAAATTTTTCATCTGCACCTTTAGGGAGAATAATCTCATGATGAACGTTGCCACCTCTTTCCTTAAAAGAAAAAAGTTCGCCTGTCCGTTCACACCGGATGTCTTCTCTTTGGTTATAGCTCGCCTTACGGCAGGCATTGCCTCCCGAGCTTCTAGACACGTATTCACAGCGTGCAAATTGAATGGCCACGTTTAACCCTTCAAGGTAAAAAAAATCAGTTACTGACGTTGATTATGTAATTTTTCTGTGATGCGCTTCTATGAGCGACCCTGTGAACCAAAGAGGGACCCTATTTCCAGGAAAATGGGTTCTCAAAGATTCAAAGGTGCGATTGTCTATGAAAGACCTTTTATTTGAACACATTTTATCCTTCTTTGAGCCTAAGCGCAAACTCATTTTTGAGTTTGCATATTGCGTAGTCGAAAAATTTTTCAAATTTATCTCCAAACGCTATTCGCGATTTCTCATCAAGTACTTTCATTTATGAATTATTTTTATGATTTTTAAACCGAGTTACTTGATTTTTATGCAGAATTTCTGTATACTCTCTCTCATAAACAAAGCTTTTCTGTTGGAGTAGCGTATGACAAAAACAAACCTCATCGAAAAACGAAAAAAGCTCGAGCAGCGAAAAAACCGTATCAAGCAATTGGAGGTTTCTTTGAATATTCAAGAAAGAAAAAATCGAACTCGACGACTCATCGAGCTTGGAGGATTAGTTTCAAAAGCCCAGCTTGAGAACTGGAATGCAAATACTCTTTTAGGAGGATTTCTATTTTTAAAAGAAAAGGAAGTTGACACGAACCAAATGGATACCTGGAGTCATAAAGGAGGAGGAGCGTTTTCGTCAGACAACAGCGAAAAAAAATCAATTGGTTAAAGTTTTAGTCCCTCAAGAGAGGTCTAAAACTTTTCCATTCTGATGAAGCTCCCTTTCTCCTTTTAAGCGGGGCTTCTGGCTGATCCATTCTAAAATCTTTGGAAGCTTATTAAGATAAACGTGCACGGAATCTAAGTGACCGATTTGATGAGCCAGCATATTCTCCCACTCTTGAACAAGGTCCTGGATTTGGATTTCAGCAAGGCACGTTTTTTCGGTGTGTACAGTCAAGTTCCTATACGCAAGTTTTGCTTGAACTATTTCTTTAAGAACAGCCGCATCAACACCAAAATCATTTTTTCGCTCAAAGAGATTGATAACGTCATACAAATCTCTTGGACGTGCCCGCTCTAACAAAGCTCTTACTTTTTCAGCAAAGATTTCTTCATATGAATAAGCATAAATATGATAGAGGAAGTCTTCCTTATCTCCATACAGATGAGATATTTCTAATTTTATGGGTGGTTTTGCAATAAATTCATTTTGCGTTAAATCAAGTTTGATGCGCGTAAAAGAGCCTCTCTGTTCTAGAGGACCAATATACCCAATTTTCCCTCTGAATGTTTTACCATTTGAATCTGGAAATATATTTAAAATAATTTCTGGAGCTTCAATTCCAGATTGATTATAAAGCCACTGAGAAACATCCAATAATTGTGCTTGAATAAAATTTGGATCAATTGATGCTCCTTCAGTTAAAGTGAAATCTAGGTCTTCGCTGAAGCGATATTCCTTAAAATAGCACTTCTTTAAACACGTCCCTCCTTTAAATACCCATGACTCTGATAGGGATGCGTTATTTGCAATCCCCGCCAAGATCCATCCTAAAACATAATCCTTTTCGATGATGACAGGATTGACTTTGTGACTGGATGCGGCTTGCAAGATTTCTGCTTTTTGAATCATTTTTTATTCTCCTTCCAGCCCTCTGGTATCCACAGTTGCCATTTTGTTATTAATCTAGGGCAGTCTAAAGTGGGCACTAATTTCACTTTTCCAGAAGACATATTTTTCAAAAGCTTATGGTAAACTTCAGGCATTATGAGGCCTTCATTTTCCAACAGAAATCCCAGCCTCTTCAAAATGGCTTTGTTTTTCATTCTTAAGGCATACTCAACAAGAAGGTCCATATCTTTGTGCTCAGATTTTAAGTATTCAGAGAACGCCTCGTAGAGAGTTGCACTTCCTCCAAAAAGGTGTGGCATATCAAGAAAGTCAATGATTGTTCGTGAAGGATCGCTAATCATAAGCTTAATTGTTTTATTCCAAATGGTCTTGAGACCAAAGAAGTGTTCTTTTGAAACTTTATGAACGATAAATGTGTGGTTCAGGTATTCCTGCTTTGATTTCTTTTGAGGAGTTTGAGTGTACACGAAGGTATGATTGAAGATCTGATCTGTCAAATCCCAATGTGAAATAGCGTCCCAACCGCCCATATAGCACGGAGCGAAGAGAGCATTCGCAATAATCCATGGATCTTCAGCGAAGGGCTGCTCCCCTTCAATCGTTGGAGGGATAGGAACATAAAGACCCTGCTTAACTCGAAAAAGCCAACCAGATTTAGCCAAGCGTGCTAGAATATATTTGGTTCTAGAATGAGGCGTTCCAAGAATTGCGGAGACTTGCTGAATTGTGATAGGTCCTTGGCTTCGTCCCAAAAGTTGGGAGAAGTAACGGCGATAGCTTGCATCAAATCCTTTGAATTCTGTCATAGTACACTGAAGCTACCATAAAAATCATAATTATGCAAGAATTAGAAGTTTGAATGTACTTTTTCCCTTCACTTTTGAACATTAACCGTCTCATTTAGATGTTGAGCTACCTCGCTTTGTGCTTTATCGAGCTCGTCCTGACATAAGAGACAAAGAGCTTCCCATCGCTCACCCTCCTGAGATGAATAAGTCGTATGATGTTCTAAAGGAGGTTCATCAACGAGTAATTTTCCCATTATTTTGTTAAATTCTTTTGATGCTGCTGGAACTTCAGAATATTTTATCGCTTTAGAAAGCTTATCTGTGTATTTTTCTTTAGATATTTTGCAGTTCGTAAGTTCTAGGGAAAGAGTCTTAACTCTCTGTTCGAGTGCTTCCTGATCCAATTTTTGATTGATAGGTGAACGAATTATTTTCATGAGGCTTTTTAAAATACTTTGCCGTTCATTTGTAGAGTTTTCTCTAAGTTCTAAAAATTCTGTCATATTATTAATCTTATCGAATTCTTTTTCTATGTATTTTTCCTGTATGACTCTATTGTTTTTTGTGCTGGCGGCATTTTTTTGATAGCCCTCTACGAGAGAAAGAATAGCAGAGAGAAAAATATACAACAAACCTATGAGAAGAATGCCTCCAAAAAAAATAATAAACATCCACTGCCCAATAGCCATTGCCCACAACAGCAATTTTCCAGGAGTTTTATATTCGCCATTTATAAGGGTTGTTGCTGCTTTCATAATGTCTTGAGTTTGGCTTGTACTCATTATTTTTCTCCCATACTTTTTAGAGGAAGTTTATTCCCTACCTTACTTCCAAACAATTCCGCTGCTTGTCGTAAGGGTTCATCCGCCAAGTGCGCATATCTCTGGGTTGTCGAGGCCTGTGTATGCCCTAAAAGCTTTCCCACAATGCTTAAGCTGAGTCCACTTGAAACCAAGTGAGACGCATGGGTATGGCGCAGGTCATGGATGCGAATATTTTCAAGCTTTGCTTCTTTAAGGGCTGTTTTCCAAAATGTTTTGATTTCTTTCAAAGGCTCACCCTCAATACGACCAGGAAAAACATAGACTGATCCCTTAGGCGTTCGTTTTTTTACAATTTGTAAAACCTCAACAGCTTTTTCTGAAAGCGGGAGGTGTTCCTTCTTTTTCTGTTTTGTTAAATGAGAAGGTTTTGTCCAAACTCCTTTTTCCAAATCGAACTGATCCCAAGTAGCTCCTAAAGCTTCTCCTTTGCGCGCACCCGTCAGAATAAGGAATTTAAAAACATAAGTTGTCATATGACCAGAATGACGGTCCAGCACCTCCCATAAGCGGTCAAGCTCTTCTTGATCAAGCCATCGATCACGTTTTTCTTCTTGGTACTTTTGAATATTGGTTGCAGGATTATCGTTTCTCCATCCCCAAGACATGGCAAGATTAAACATTTTAGAAAGAAGGGAAAGGGCACGATTAGCTTGATAAGGTGTATCTTGATAATGCTTATGGAGGGCTTCTAGCTCTCGGCGGGTGATATAAATAACCTTTAAGCGCCCCAAAGCAGGCAGAATGATATTCTGCAATAACTTTTGGTCCTCTTGTAAACTTTTAGGTCTTTTTTTATAGCCATAGCGCTCAAGGTAATTATTTGCAAGCTCTTCCACTGTTGCAAGGTTGCTGAGTTGTTTTTTTTGCTCCGTAGGGTCTTCCCCATGAGCAACTTGACCCAATCTTTTTTTGGCTAAATCTCTGGCTTCTTCTGTTGTAATGGTGCCATGAACACCGATTTTCAGTCTTTTCTTAACTCTGTCGACGTTCCTATATTCGATACAGTATGTTCTTCTTCCGCTCGGTAAAACAATAAGCCCAAATCCCTTGAGTTCTGCGTCCCAAAACTTTAAAGTCTTCTCAGAATCTGGGGCGATTGCTTCCACAAACCGTTTTGTAAATTTTGGCATGTTTTTCCTCCCTTTTTCTGCTCCCTGATTATATCACTGTTTTTTTAGATTGTCACCCTGTTGTCACCTGGCGAAATCATTTCGGGGGGTATTTTGAGAGATGGTTAAAGTATGTTTCGGGGAGAGAGAAGCCTTAAAAGACAAGGCTTCTGCTGAAGAAAATGAGGATTTCCCTGGTGGGCGCTGCAGGATTCGAACCTGCGACCCGCTGATTAAGAGTCAGCTGCTCTACCAACTGAGCTAAGCGCCCTAGAAGGGAAAAAGAAATAAGAACCCTTTCAAAGAATTATCGAGAGTAAAACTCAACAACAAGATTGGGTTCCATTTG
>JAGONT010000065.1 GCA_017992885.1 Alphaproteobacteria bacterium | reverse complement strand
AGATTGAAGCTTGGCGGCGAGAATACAACTCTCACAGGCCTCATAGTGCTCTAGGCAATATGACACCTGAAGAGTTTGCTAGTTTCCAAGACAATACTTTTCTTTTAAAAGAAGAGTAAAAAATCGAGTTTTCTCACTGCCCGTGGTCCTATAAATGGGGCAGGCCCAGGATAAGGAAGATATGAGATTATTTCTGGACCTCTTATAAGGGGGCAGGACAAAATATATTTACAAATCTCAAGAATTGTCAGTTTGGTATGGAGGAGAGGTATGTTGGAGTGATGAAAGATGAAGCCTATAAACTTTCTTTGCTTTCCTTCATTAAATATGCGGCTTAAATTATATTGTGCTTCTACAAGAAAAAAATTACATTAGAATTTGAGGCTTATTTTTTAAGTATGCCTTAATTAATATATTAATTTTTCTAGAGAGTATATGATAGGAAAAATCAACACCATTCGTCTATTAAATATGAATTCAATCCCTTTCTCGTGGTTCAGACTATCTCTCCTTTTCCTCATTTTTTGTTTTTTTTCTTGCCTTTCTTTTGCTGCATTTGGAGGAGGAGAGAGTCCTGAGGTTATTGAAGAAATAAGAAGCTTCCTTCGCACAAAAACTGCTCCATGGGGGCAGCAAAAAATTATTGCGGATAAATTAGACATTAAAGCTCCCGCTTTATGCACTTTTATCAAGAATAATACTAACTCGCCTACGCTTATAAAAAATTTTAAAAGTGTATTTCCAGATGAATATGCAAAGTTTACAGGGGCCCCTCTTTCTGTACCTTCTCCAACACCAGCTGTTAAGTCTGAGCAAAGCTCACAATCAGAACCTATTAAAGCTTATCCATGTTTAGATCTTTGCCAGCTTCCCTTTCATCCCTCTTTTCCTGATACGTATTCCTTATTCATGGTGGACTCATCTCTTATTCCCCTCGCTACGATCACAGATTGGGAGCAACACGCCCATTTTGCAGATATAGGACGACGTTTCTTGAGACCATGCCTTGCAGGAGATGAAAACATAAGCTTTGCAATAACTGAACAGGAAGCACAAACAAAAAACCAATGGATTCTCCAAGACCAAAAAATAATTTCTCCTTCAAACGAAAAACAAGAACCGTATCATATCGTGCAGCTTTTTAAAAAGCGCGCGGAACTCAAGCCAGTAAATTTAATAAAATCTCTTACTGAGTATTATATCACCGCCTATGACGGGTTTGATTTTCAAGCCGCTCTCATTATTTTTCCATATACCGATCACACGGCAATGGTTTATGGGCTTAGTCAGTGGAAGACCTTGTTAAATCCGGACTGTATTGTTCCTCAATGGGGGTTGCGTGCGGCAACATCTGGTCAGATATGTAATCCGAATCAAATTAAAGCGCTTCACGCAGATCATTATAGAACTGCTAATCCATTTTCAAGACGAGAAAAAGCAGCGATTTTGCAGCCTATAGAGGTCTTTGGATTGGAAGTAGGATCCGAAGAATTAAAGACAATCGCTTTAATGCCTAATAAATCTGTAAAAACACACCATGTGATCGAAGGAACAGATCATCTTCAATTCACGGTTAATCCCTCTGATAAAACATCCTCTGAACAAACGCTTCCCTCCCTTCATACAATTTCAACATATTTCTTTACTTTAACGACAGACCCCAACTTTCATGTCCATAATCGTATGAGGGAGTTTATTGACGATGAGGTTAAAGACGCAACCTTGCTGATGAACCTCAATCAACTCTTAGAAAACTTACTTAAATCTCCAGAAGGAAGAGAAAGAGTTTTTCTTCATGACACTTTATGGGGAGAAATGAAAAGCAAAAAACTTATGTTTGGAGAAGACAAAAAACACTCAATTTTTGAGGTTTTTGATCAGTTGTCCCCAACCGCCCCTTTTCCTCAAACACTTAAAATTTGGACGCCAAGAGGAAAAATACCTAAGGAATTTGATGTCCGACGAATTTTTTATTCTTTACCTTTTGAATATGAAAAGGATAGTTTTTATAGATTTTATCGCGGTCGCTGGTATTTTGTAGATGCTTCACGTTTTGAAAGTATTAAAAGAATATTACGTGAAGTCAAAAAACCTAGCAGTACACTGCGCTTGCCCGACTATTCCGTTGAAGATACGAAGCGATCTCTCGAGCAAAAAAAAGCTGATTATAAGGAAGCAAAATACAACCTGAGAGCAACACAAGAAATCAAAAAAAAAGAAGGTTGGGACGCTATTCTTTTAGATAGAGTCAATGTTTCTTTAGGAGAAGCTGGCGATAAATTTGAATTTGCTGACTTACTCGTAATGAATGATAATACCTTTCATATCGTTCATATCAAAAGGGCAAACGCCTCCCAGCTTAGCCATCATCGTGAGCAAGTAGAACGCTCCGCCGATTTTTTAGCCACTGAATTAACGAAAGCAAATGCGCATACTCTTTTTCTTAAAGGAATCATTAACGGACTATATGAAAAAAATAGACTTCCCATTAAAAAAGAAAAGAATCAAGGAAAAAGGATAACAAAAGGGGAAGAGTTTTTAAGCTTATCCAAGAACAGAAGTTTTCATAAAAAGCCGATGACAACACTTCTCCAAGCAGGGGATGAAGATGGAGAACTGCTTAGTGATTTTAAACTCCAAGTTGATAGTATAGTCGACAAGCCTTTTTTTCGTGAGACTCTTTCTGAGTTTGTCTCTGCTCTTGATGCCTTATTTGATTGTATTCGGTATAAGAAAGCACACCTTAGTAACAGTAAGATAGAAGATTTTTTAAATGCCATAAAACAAGGCATTATGGCACGACAATTTTTGTTTCCTAATGGACCTCTTAAAAAGTCAGATCTTAAGAATATTAAAGTGGTCTTAGCTGTTATTGATGATCGCAACGTTGATGCAACTTTAAAAGGAACAAAACAAAGCACTCCACGATCTGTTTTTAAAAATCAAGATCTTTGGGGATTAGACCGAACACGTACCATGATAGAAAAAACAGGGTTAGGCTTTACTCTTATGGTCATCAATGAAACCGCAACAGAAACTGGGGATGCCTTTGGAAGCATTATTAAAAAGGAAAGAAAGGAAAGGTTTATGAATATGCCAGGTGATGAGCCTGAACTATCTTGGACTTCATATTCTATAAAAAAAGAAACTTCTTTACCCTTTGCCCAACCTTCGGCTCAACCATTCAAAAGAGATTTCAAAAGCCTGATAAAAACAGTTGAAAAATTATCGACTAATTTTGATGAAAGTGCTGTGCAAAAATTGCAATATCTCGAAGATAATGAAACTGTACGGGAGTATCTGAGTTGTCCAACAGTTGGTGATGGAGATTGCTTTTTCCATGCTGCTTTTACTGACCCAGAGGAAGACACCCGAACGGTTCAAGATAAGGCTGCAAACATGAGAAAGTTGTTATGTGATGCTGTGCAGCAAGGCGAGTATCTAGATGATTTAAAGCCCCTCGTTTACGAACATTATATGGAGTTATTAGCCAATAATAACGATCACCTAGAAGTTCCTGACAACATTAAACAATACATGCAAAATAAAAATGATTATACTAATATGTACAATAACATGCAACGCTTTGAAATTCCGATTGATAATAAAACGACTCCCAATCCAGAAACCCGATTTCCAGCCGATAAAGTTAAAGGACTTATTACCCCCGATCAAATAAAAAACTATATAGAACGGTTTCGACAGGTTGGAGGATATGAAGCCTACATACCCTTTCGTCCTGACATACTATGCCCTGTGGAAATACTTGCTAACATAGGTCAAAAGAAGATCAGCATTTTTACTTTTAATACTACTGAGAAAAAACTTCAGTTTCACAAAACTGCTGGAACAGTTGGACCTCTTGTAAGAATTGTACATACAGGTAATCATTTTGTGAGGCTTTATCGACCACATGGAAGTGAGGGTTTCTTACGTCAATGCGATCAAATATTAGCTAATTATTATACGTCCGTAGGTAAATAAATGAATTCATTTAAAATAATCAACAAAAAATAAAAATCATCCTACAATACTGTAAAAACTTGAACTCTTAAGCTTAATTCACCCATGATCAAGAACCTATTTAGCGCAAGTTAACGTATGAAACCTCAGTTTTGGATAAGGGAGAAAATAGTGTAGGCTAAGCCGTTCTTAAAATCGCTAAAAAATAAGAAGGGAGCTTAGCCAATGAGATATAATATCACAGCCATATTTTTTTGCATTGATGAATT
>JAGONT010000038.1 GCA_017992885.1 Alphaproteobacteria bacterium | reverse complement strand
CTAAATTGTATTATTATTTAAGTTTCCAATTGTTCTTATCAAGAAATTTCTGAATTTCCTTTTGAGTTTGTTCTTTTTGATAACCGTATTTTGCTTGTAAGAATCCCTCAAGCTCTTCATAGGAACCCTCAATTTTAGTGATGTCATCATCCGTAAGTTCACCCCATTGTTGCTTCAGCTTTCCTTTAATTTCATGCCAATGCCCTTTAAAAATATCTTTATTCATCATTTTTCTCCTTAAGTTATCAAGAATACGTAGTATTTTTGCATGTCATTAGGACTCTATGATGAAAAGAGTTAATTTTTAGTAAATTGGGAATTTCTAGAACCATACCAATGATACAGAGCATAAAAAAACCCTCGTTCTTTTTCAGAACGAGGGTTTGGATGTGGAAAAAAAGAGCCTTATTTGGCTAAAATAGCCAAGAGCAATAAAGCGACGATATTGATGATCTTAATCATGGGGTTGATGGCAGGGCCGGCTGTATCTTTATAAGGATCCCCAACCGTATCTCCCGTAACCGCGGCCATATGAGCTTCAGATCCTTTCCCTCCATGAAATCCATCTTCGATGTACTTCTTTGCATTATCCCAGGCGCCGCCGCCTGAGGTCATGGAAATAGCCACAAAAAGACCTGTTACGATGGTTCCCAATAGCATGGCGCCCAAGGTCGTGAAGGCTTCAGCTTGGCCTGATGTCCATGTAATGACAAAATAAACAAGGGGAGGGGCCAAAACGGGGAGTAAGGAAGGAAGAATCATTTCCCGGATAGCAGCTTTTGTTAGAATATCGACAGCTTTACCGTATTCAGGTTTCGCCGTCCCTTCCATAATCCCTTTGATTTCACGAAATTGTCGACGCACTTCAAGGACAACCTCTGCTCCAGCGCGTCCCACAGCCATCATTCCCAAAGCTCCAAAAAGATAAGGTAAAAGACCTCCGAGAAAAAGTCCGACAACCACATAGGGATTTTGCAGTTGAAAGTGGATATTCAGATTTGGAAAGAAGTGGGTCAGATCTTCTGTATAGGCCGCGAAAAGAACCAAGGCTGCAAGACCGGCTGAACCAATGGCATACCCTTTGGTGACAGCTTTTGTGGTATTGCCCACAGCATCTAAAGCATCCGTAATTTTCCGGACAGATTCGGGTAGATCGGCCATTTCCGCAATACCGCCTGCATTATCGGTCACGGGACCGTAGGCATCCAAAGCGATAATGATTCCGGCTAAGGCGAGCATCGTTGTTGCGGCAATCCCAATACCAAAAAGACCGGCATTTGTATAAGAAACAAGAATGCCGCCGCAAATGACAAGTACAGGCAAGGCTGTTGCTTCCATGGAAACGGCAAGTCCTTGAATGATATTTGTGGCATGGCCTGTGACAGAAGCTTGAGCGACGCTACGTACTGGACGGTAGTGGGTTGACGTATAATATTCAGTGATCCAGACGAGAAGACCAGTCACGATAAGTCCTGTCAAAGCGCTGTAGAGAATATTCATACCCGTAAAGGTTTTGCCTTCCACGACTAAAGGTTGGTCAAGCCCAATAAGATTGAAAGTCACCCAGACAATCAGTCCTGCGGAAATGAGTGAGGTGGCAAAAAGTCCTTTATAAAGAGCGGCCATAACATTCGTGCTCGATCCTAAGCGAACAAAGAAAGTTCCAATGACCGATCCAACAATACACACAGCGCCAATCGCTAGGGGGTAGACCATAAGAATTTCTTGAGTTTCACCTGTGAAGAAAAGAGCCGCCAGCTGCATCGTGGCAACAATTGTGACAACATACGTTTCAAAGAGGTCGGCGGCCATGCCTGCACAGTCTCCGACGTTATCGCCAACGTTATCTGCAATCACCGCCGCATTTCGTGGATCATCTTCAGGAATTCCAGCTTCAATTTTGCCAACCAGGTCAGCGCCGACATCTGCTCCTTTGGTAAAAATTCCTCCTCCCAGACGGGCAAAGATGGAGATGAGTGAGGCACCAAAGCTTAATGCCAGCAAAGCTTCCATAATATGGCGAGTTGTTTCTCCCTCATGACGGAGATACATATAATAAAGTGTCACTCCTAAAAGCCCTAGTCCAACCACCAACATTCCAGTGATGGCCCCTGACTTAAAGGCGATATCAAGGGCGGGAATAAGACCTTTACGGGCTGCTTCTGTGGTTCTTACGTTAGCTCTTACCGAGACATTCATCCCAATATAACCTGCCACTCCAGATAAAAAAGCGCCGCCGACAAAGCCAATCGCAGCATGTTTTCCTAAAACCCAAGCCAGAATGGCTGCAACAATCACTCCGACAAGTGCAATGGCTGTATATTGACGATTTAAGTAAGCATTCGCTCCCTCTTGGATCGCTGCTGCAATTTCTTGCATCCGCTCGGTTCCTGTGGAACAGGCGAAAACTTTTCGACTTGCATAAGCGCCATACAAAAGAGCGAGGAACGCACAGGCTAGAATATAAAAGTAGAGTGTCGACATTTTTTATCCTTATGTTTGTTGCATTTTATGTGATTTTCTTAGATTTTTAAAAATCACTTTTATACATGGCAAGAAAGATGCCAGAAACTCGTTCCTTGGGCAATGGATTTATGTGAAACCTGTTGAGATGTTGCTATTATGGGCCTATAAGGTGGGACCTATGAGACAATAATCACGAAATTTAAGGGGCAGTCTTGTCAGTTTACGTGGTGATATATTTTTTTACGATCTGATAAGACTCATTAATGACTTTAAGCTGTTCTTCGGCTCGTTCATTCCCAGGATTAAGATCGGGGTGGTAACGTTTCGCTAGCTTTTTATACTGCTTTTTAAGCACTTCCATTGTTAAGGGAAGAGCAAGTTCAAGAGTTCCAAGCGCTTTTTGCACCTCTTTCGGCAGGGTAGGAGGAAGGGGGGCTGCTTTGAAAATGGGACTTATTCCATCAAAATAACAAGCGTTCTCTAAAAGGGTGCGCCACCCGCCGATTGGCCAAGAGGGTCGATTCCAGGTGATATCGGAAACGCGACTGGCTTCCACTTCTTCAGGGCTCATGCCACGATAAAAATCCCAGCTCTTATTATATTCCCGTACATGCTCCAAACAAAACCAAAAATATTCATGTAAATGGTAAGGATTTTTGGGTGCGCGGAATTCTGCCGCAAGTTCACAGCTTTCCTGATCACAAAGCCGCAGTTTTGGCGGTGTTTCATGGGTTGAATCTAGTGGAATAAAGCGAGGTTTTCTCATAATATAATATAATTGGTGAGTTTTGAAGAAAAATCAAGGGAGTGATTTGATTTTCCCCTATGGCGATGACGATTAAAACCGTCTGTATAAAAGTTGTAAAGGATGAAGTTCGTAAAGATCTTGCTTAGGAAGATGATGGTAAATTGATTAATTTGCAAATCCTGCTTCTAACGCTTTTAGATCATTAATTTTAAATAGAGAGTGTTTTTCTATGATTTCTTGTGCTTTGGGATAACGAGTGTTGAAAATTTCATCATATTTTGCCTTCTTTTCAATCGTATCCTCCCTATGAGACAGTTCCTCTTTAATCGCCTTTAGACAAGAACTATTAAAAGAAACGTTTGAGAGTGAAACAATTGTGACATCTATAGAAGGAATATAAAGAGGGTAAGTAAGGTAACCTGGAATAGCTCCTCCATGAGTAAAAATATTTCCGGCACCTGACTTTCTACAGACAATGCCATAACCATAGGAAGCGTTAAGCTCTCCTGGGATGAGGTTATAGGGAGTCAGCATCAATTTCAAAACATCAAAAGGTAAAACATGTCCTTTGTGTAAGGCATTGTTCCACTTAATTAAGTCTGGTGCCGTCGAAATTATGCCTCCATCTCCTGCATCAATAGGATGGGGCCAATAATGTTTGAGTTCTGTATAAGGTCCTAACGGGTGAGTTGGATCATAAGTATATCCCCGTGCGAGATGAAAAAAGGACTTTAATTTTTTTAAGCTGAGGGTCGTTCCTTGGGTAGGTAAGGCCGTATTTACCATATTCAAGGGGATAAAAAAGGTTTTCAGAAAATATTGGCTTAAAGTCTTTCTGCTTAATCTTTCAATAACTTGACCTAATAAGACATATCCAGAATTGCTATAATTATACTGAGTTCCTGGATCAAAATTAAGAGGTGTTCCTTTAAATAAACGAACCAGATCAACCATAGAAGGATTCTCTAAAAGGTAAAGATGGCTCCAAAAATAATCCAACTCTGTATAGTTCACAATTCCCGATGTGTGGGTTAAAAGATGATGTAAGGTTGTGCTCTGGGCCCATTCTGGCATCATGCCATCCCATATGAAATCTTCTGGTGGTAAGTAATGGGAAAGAGAAGTTTGTAACGTTTTTTGTAAAATATCTACAGAAGGATTGGCATCATATAAGATGCGTAGTAAAGCAGCAGCCGTAAATTGCTTTGTTACAGAGGCAACATTATATTGTGTCTCCATCGTGCACGGAGTATTGGCTTCAAAATCGGCACTGCCAAAGCTCTTTGCATAAATCATATGGTCACCTAGAGCAGCGGCAATGGTACCATTGAGGATATGGCTTTTTTCGAAGTCTTTAAGATCCTTAAGGAGATTTTCTAAGTTTGTTCTTTTGGACAAAATAATTTCTTTCATACTTTTCCTGTAGAGAGAGTTCAATATTACGGCTCATAATTGTACATACAGCTCCTCGAATTTTTTAAGAATACTCTAGAAATAATGGATATTCCATTAATAATTCAGCTGGTTATCTATGAGAGCAAAACTTCCAATGACAAGCCTTCGTCTAGCTCGGGTATGTTGAAAAAAATCAACGAAAAAATTCTTATGCGTTTATATCATAGGGGAGATGCAAAAATTGCTCTGGTTGATTGCGCAATCATCAATTATATTACAAACATCAGCGCAGGAAACACCTCCCTGTACCTGGGCTGACTCTATCACACGGGCGCAATGCCTAAGTGAAGGATCTTTTGATCCGAAGGGTCGATTTATCGGTCCTACGTCTCCCAGACGTGAAGCCTCCCTGTTAAACTTGGCCGGGTTTTTAACCCGGCTCTTTTTTTTACCCTATTAAATAAGATGGGATTCAGTCGTCAATCTTTCCTAGGAACACGCTTAAAATTTCTTTTTAGTTTTATTGTTATGTGTCTTTTAAGCAACAATATGCCTGTGTCACTCAACTTTAACCCTCATTTCATATGAACTTAAGGAAAAAGAGGTTTTTGTTTGACTTATTTTTCCAATTCTTAGAAAATACTTTATATTAAAAAAATGAACAACATGTTGCAGGATAAGCTCTACACCTATTTAAAAACACTTTTGATGACTCCCTCACACTTTCATGGATTAGGGCGTATCTGGGCGTTATGTGTCATAAATATGGTTCTTATATCTCTATTGGGGGGTATGCTGCTCCTTATTTCAGACCGCTCTCTTTCTTTATTCCTTACCTTTACGATGATGCTAAGTGCTGGATCTTTAGTGATTTTATTACTTATAAAATTTCAGAGACTTAAGTTAACAACACAAAAACAGCAAGCAGAATCAAAGGCTTATGATGCTATCCCATTGCCACTGCTTTTTTTAACACCTGATCTTCATTTTTATGGGGGTAACAAAAAAGCTCGAGAAAATTGTTGGTGGGGCGAAAGCATCCCTTTTTTAAAAAAAAATCTTGCTACCCCAGAAAGCCGAGAAGCGCTTGAACGGCTCATCGATAGCTTTTCCCTAAATGAAAGTTGTATTGATTTTTTAACTTTCAGAGGGAATAAGGGAGATGAGGTTTGGCGGATTCACTCTCTTCCCTTAGGAGAAAAAGCTCTTTGGCAGTGTTTGAATGTTACGCAAGAAAGAAGTGATGACTCAAAACATCTGAAGCAACTTAAGACGTTGACGTTATTTTTAGATAATGTGGGGGAAGGGCTTTTTTCCTTAAATGAAAAGAATGTTATCTTATTTTGTAATGAAAAATTTGCAAAATGGTTAGGATATCCTCGGGAAGAAATTGTGGGAGCGTCTCTTGCAAAATTTATAATTAAATCGCGAAATCAACCCTCTGTAAAGCTTTATGAGATTCAGGGAAAGTGTGATTTTATGACGTCTTCATCACGTATCAAAAGCGCCTTTCTCGAGCAAACTCAAATTTCAACTGACAATGGATTCATCACTCATTCTCTGCTTAATCTTTATACGCCTTTTGCGAATCAAGGGGATTTGAGTAAAGTTTTGGAGATGACGCCGTTGCCCGTCATTTGTTTGGATGAAGAAGGGTTAATTCAGGATTCTAATATTTTATTCCGAGAAAAATTTTGGAATGAAGGAGGCGTCATTCGTGGGACTTCCTTTACAAATCTTGTGGCAGATTTTCAAAAAGAGGAGGTAAAAAACGTCCTTCATGCTTTCCTTAATGGAAGTGGAGAAGGATCACCTTTAGAGATTCATTTTAATGATTCTCGAGAGTCAGTAGCCTCAGCTTATTTTACCTCTCTCCCTATAAAAAATCATCGCGGGTTTTTTATTTTGTTTCACGATATAACAGAGCAAAAGCGCTTTGAAAGTCAGCTTGTGCAATCCCAAAAAATGCAAGCTGTTGGTCAGCTTGCGGGTGGCATTGCCCATGATTTTAACAACCTTTTAACAGCTATGATTGGTTTTTGTGACTTGATGCTGCTCCGTCATACACCCGGAGATCAGTCTTTTACTGACGTTATGCAAATTAAACAAAATGCGAATAGAGCAGCAAACCTTGTAAGACAACTCTTGGCCTTCTCTCGTCAGCAAACATTAAAACCAAAAGTTCTTGATATTACGGACTGTCTTGCCGAGCTTTCTGCTCTTTTGCGTCGCCTTATAGGATCAAACATCGAGCTTAAAATTAAGCATGCACGAGATCTAGGTCTTGTTCTTGTGGATCAAGGTCAATTTGAGCAAGTTATTATTAACATGGTTGTGAATGCACGTGATGCGATGGAAGGAGCAGGGACGATTTCAGTCACGACTCAAAATTGTGATTTAAAGAAAGCTAAACTATATGGACATGATGTGATTCCTGTTGGCTCGTATGTTCTTATTGAAATTAAGGATACTGGCGCTGGGATTAAACCAGAAATTATTGATCGAATTTTTGATCCTTTCTTTTCCACAAAAGAAGTGGGATCTGGTACAGGGTTAGGCCTTTCTACTGTATATGGTATCGTTAAGCAGACAGGAGGTTTTATCTATGTTGACTCAATAGTGGGAGAAGGAACAATTTTTAGCATTTATCTTCCTCATTATACGGCTGAAGTGACGTCTGTTCTTCAAACTCCAAAGGAGGAAAAACCTCCTCCTCAAGATTTAACGGGGTCAAGTACCATTTTATTGGTTGAAGACGAAGATGCGGTAAGACTTTTTAGTGCTAGGGCTTTACGGAGTAAGGGCTATCACGTCATTGAAGCGATGAATGGTGAAGAAGCCCTGAAGTTTATAAAGTCGAGTCACGACAAAATAGATCTTGTTATTTCTGATGTCGTTATGCCTCATATGGATGGTCCTACATTCATCAATGAAATTAGTCAATTAAAGGAAAACCCTAAGGTTCTCTTTATTTCAGGTTATGCGGAAGATACCTTTCACAGTCGGATTAAGGATAATGCTCAGATTCAATTTCTTGCCAAGCCATTTAGCTTGAGTGATCTTGCGATTCGCGTTAAAGAAATTCTGACGGAAGAGGCGCCTTCTTTAAAAAATGCCTCTTAGATGCATCACCCTTACGCTGCTTTTTTAGCGCGGAAACGAGTAATAACCTCACAAAAACGCTTAATAATATAGTCCTGATCATCCTTGTCGAGATAAGGATGGATGGGTAGGCTCAGAACACAGGCGGCTAAGGCTTCGCTCACCGGCAGAGTGTCTGTTGCACAAGGATAGTGATGATAGGCTTGTTGACGATGAAGGGGGAGCGGATAATGGATAACCGTTGGGATTCCTTCTTTTTGCAGCTCGTGCATAATCTCTTGTCGTTTTTCAGGATCAACTTTTACCGTGTATTGAGCCCAAGCAGATGTACAGTCTTTTTCAATGAAAGGGGTGATAGTAACATCTTGAAGGCCTGCGGTGTATCTGCCTGCCACTTGTTGTCGAAGAGAAAGTTCTTCCGGAAAAATAGTAAGTTTTTCTAAGAGAATAGCGGCTTGCAAAGTATCACAACGACCATTCATCCCGATACGGATGTTTTGATATTTATCATTACCTTGGCCATGGACACGAATGGAGTGTAGGAGAGAAAGAAGTTCGGCGTCTTCAGTAAATACGGCTCCCCCATCTCCATAACATCCAAGGGGTTTAGCAGGATAAAAGCTGGTTGTTGTGGATTCTGCAAGGGTTCCAACTTTTCGACCTTTGTAAGTGCCCCCAAAGCTTTGAGCTGCATCTGCGATGACCCAAAGCCCATATTTCTTTGCAAGAGAATGGATAGCATCATAGTCGATAGCTTGACCATAAAGATCAACGGGAATAATACCGCAGGGATGAAGATTTAGGTTTTTGGCTTTTTGAATTCCTTTTTCAAGGCTTTCAGGGTCAATGTTAAACGTATTTGCTAGAACATCAATAAAAATAACAGTAGCTCCTACCCAAGCCACAACTTCAGCTGTGGCGGCAAAGGTAAAGCTTGGAACAAAGATAGCATCTCCAGGTCCCACGTTTTTGGCCATGAGAACAAGAGCAATAGCATCCGTGCCGTTGGCGCAAGACAACGTATGGCGAGCTCCGCAAAAAGAGGACAACTGTGTTTCAAGCTCATAAACTTCAGGACCCATAATATAGCCTCCGTGATCTAAAACACGAATGAGAGCAGCTTCTAGTTGGGGACGAATGCGTTTTTGTTGCGAGCTAAGGTCAATGAAGGAGATCATGATTGTGCCTTTCTTGTAAAAGATGTTCAGCTTTTTCAAGGACTTTCGTAACTCGTAAGCCCTCAAGACCTGATGTGACAGGGTTCTGGCTTGTTTGAATACAGGTTAAGAAATGGAGGCATTCGTTCTTAAGAGGTTCAGTTTCAGGAAGAGAAATATACCGGGTTTGAAAACTACTATTTGCCAGAGGTTGGCCATCCTGCCAAATAAAACACTCTTTTGAAATTTGAAGTTTTTCGGCCCAAGGCTTACAATCATCAAAGACAGCAATACCGTTTTCTCCCACGACAACCAGTTTTTGTTCCTTAAAGGGAGAAAGCCAAGATGTATGAATATGAGCCGTTAGACCGTCAGAAAACGCTAGCGTAAGGAGAGCGCTGGCTGGTTTTTGTGGGCTTAAGAAAGTTTGTGCTGTTGCGGTCATGCTTTTTGGCATGTCTTGTGTGAGAGCGAGAATGAGTGAAATATCGTGGCTTGCCAGATCCCATAAGACGTTTTCCTGATTGCGAAAGCGTCCAAGGGCTAAGCGATTGGCATAGATATGCTTTAAAGGCCCCAATTCTGGAAGCCGCTCTTGTAGCGCTATGAATGCGGGATGATAGTGAAGAATATGGCCCACCATAAGAAGGCGGTTGTGCGTCTTTGCAAGGGAACACAGCTTTTGAGCATCTTTTACAGAAAGGGCCATTGGCTTTTCAATGTAAACGTGTTTTCCGGCTTTAAGGGCTTGCTCGGCATGGAAAGCGTGTAAGGGGGCAATAGACGAAATAACGATGGCATCAAGTGAGGGGTGCGAAAAGATCTCTTCTTCTGAAATAGCAGCAAGCCCATATTGAGAGGCAAGGTCTTTAGCCTTAAAGGGATCACTATCGTAGACAGCTGCAAGGGCACCAAGCTCGGCAAAATTTCGAACTAAATTTTTGCCCCAGGCCCCACAACCAACAACTGCAACACGAGGAAAGGAATGGTCTGTTTTTGAATAATTCATCATGAGCATGACTTTAGAAAGAAGCGAAGGAAGGGTCAATAAAAAGAGAGGTTATTTATTTCACAAAATATGACAAAAGGTTTAATTTAAATTCCTTTCTCTCTCCTGTATGGATATTTAAGATTTTTTTGTATTTTTCAACTGTGATAAAATAATTCCTGTTCCCAAGGCGACAAGTAAAATCTTAGCAATATTACTTTTTTTTACTTTATCTGTATCTATACATTTAACAATATCTTGCGCTTGTTGTAATATATCTTCTTGAGGGAGAGATACCTTTTTTTTGTTTAGGTAGAGTAAGAGGCTTCCCCCGATGATGAAGAGAGCACTCATACTCGCTCCGCTCTCGATATAGCCAATGAGAGGGACAAGGGCTTCAAAAAGAAAATATAGCCCTATTCCTCCTCCGAATAGGATGAGCCCTATAGCAAAAATCTTCTGAATTCCAGAGGCTATTAAATGCTGAGGCTTGAAAAAACAATTAAGAAAAATGGTCAGAAATTTTGTCATTTTCTATGCCTACAGAGTGTTCCAATAAGAAAACCAATGCCTAGAGCACAAGATGTTGTCAAAAGGGGGTGTTGTTTAATATAATTCTCAAGCTTATCAATATGTTCACAGCTAAAATCAGTCATTTCAGTCTTGGTCTTTAAAATTTTCTCTATGGTAAAAGAATTTAAAAGATCACGAAAATTTTCTTGCAGTGTCTTAAAAGCTTTTGTAAAGGAATTCTGAAGTTCTTCATAATTCTCATCTGAAGAAAATTTTAGTTTTTTAAGAAGCTCTTCTCCTTTTTTAAGGGTTTCTTTGAGTCCGTAACTTTCAGATAATAAATGATCCTTATCCGCAGATTGATAATCAGCAAGAAGCTTCTCAATTTGGGAAACTTTACGTTTATATTTCTTCAGATTTTCTTCGATGTCTTTAAGATAGTCTTCTTTATCTGTCATGTGGGCTCTCCTAAGATTCTATATAGATGTATTAAGAATAAGGCTTCTGTCTTAATGAATGATTAATATCTATAAATTGAAAGCTCACTTCGTGGAGTAAAGATTAATTTTCCAGGATTTTGCATCGCTAAATTGAAGAAGGGGTAGATAACAAAAAACCCCGCTACTAGCGAGGTTTTTTGAGCCATAACACAAAATATTACTATTTTGAAGTGTCTGGAGCTGGTGTTGGCTCAGGCGCTGGAACAGGTGTTGGCTCAGGTGCTGGAGCAGGTGTTGGCGCAGGAGCAGGAGCAGGTGTTGGCGCAGGAGCAGGTGTTGGCGCAGGAGCTGGAGCAGGTTTAGCTGCTGGTGCAGGTGGAGTTTCTGCTTTTTTTTCTCCGCACGCACTAAGATTTAAAGCACAAGCTGCTAATACAGCTGCATAAAGGGTGTATTTCATTTTTATTCCTCTTTAGTTAGAGTTGCCGGAAACTCTTTCATCATTTTTAAATTTCATTCACTAGGTTTTAACCGGTCATAATGGACATTGCCACAAAATTCAGATTATTGCAATCGCAGAAAGGTTATCAGCATGAACCCCTGTCATGCCTTCAGACAAAAAACGCCGTCGGCTTGAAAAATTGCCAGTGAATGTATTAATTTTAGTGTCGTGGACATGGGCAAGATTCTCAGAAAGTAGCTGTTGGCATATATAATGGGGTAAGTTAAAATAATGATGGTCTTGTCGTTCAGAAGGGTAAAAATAGGTATCATAAGAGTCGTTGATTAATTCGGGAAACTCAGGACCAACTTCATAGTGACTTTGTTGAATGGTAGGACCTAATGTTGCAAAAATTCTTGAGCGTTTAGCTCCAATCTTCTCCATTGCATTAAGACTTTCCTGAAGGATACCATTCTTCGCTCCTCTCCACCCTGCATGACAGGCTCCTATGACTCTTGCTTCGGGGTCATAAAAAAGAACAGGTCCACAATCGGCTGTACGAATCCCTAGAGCAATTTTTATGATGTTTGTTACAAGTCCATCCCCTTCTTTTTCCTTATCACAAGGTTTGCTGATGTGAATAACATTTCGTCCATGGACTTGCTTCAGCGTTTGAAGAGGAAGAGGGCTTCCCGTCATTACCTGCATGGCCTGATCTTTGTTAGAAGAAAGTATTTTAGGAGTAGCTTCAAAAAAAGCATGTTTGAGAGAAGGAAATTGGGAGAGATAAGGGCAATAATGAATTTTCATGATGCAAATCCTATTGGGGGGAGTATAGAAGGTGAAAATATAGCCATCGCCTTAAAAATGGTTCCCATTTGTTGTGGATGGGTAAGACGCATAGCCGCTAATTCTAGATTTGTTCTGTAAGATGGATTCTGATCCTTTAATATTTCTTTTCTAACGTCAAGACCCATGTTTTTTAAAAAACATCCCTGGGAGAGTGGACCTTCGACTTTTAAGCCTTTTGAGAGAAATATTTCTTTAAACTGACCAAAATTAACATGACAAGTAAGATCAGATTTTCCCACATGTGAAAGAGGGCTTGAGGGAGTTTTTCTAAAAAGAGCCTGAAAACTGTCTCCCCCTCCTTGTTCATATCCATAATCAATACACAAAAAAACACCAGTATTCTTTAAAAGATGTGCACAAATCTCATGTAAGAGGGCTTCACTCGCAGGACTTTCTTCCCATATATGATCAGGCCCTAGATCCTCACGAAGGGCAACGTGGGTAAAAATAAACTTGTCCTTTTTTACATCGATGCATCTTTTGTACAGTATATTGTTTTGACGGATGAAGCAGTCTGTTGGAAGAGCATCAAAAAACTCATTGGCAATAATGATTGTAGGGTTTGATGAGGGGGGAATATCTTTAAATCGTTCAACCCACTTCGCAGCAGCATGAATATTCTTGAGTTGTCTTTTTTTTAAGAGAGGATTAATTTCAACTAAATAGATGTTTAAGGCTTTGAAAAAAGCGGGAGATTGATGAGTTGCTCTTAAAAGATCACTCATTAAGGTGCCTTTTCCTGGGCCGAGTTCAATGAGTGAAAGAGTCTTGGGTTGTCCTAGTTTTATATAGGAATCTAGAGCCCAAATTCCTATAAGCTCTCCAAATATTTGGCTAATTTCGGGAGATGTTGTGAAATCTTGTGCAATAGCTTCTTGAGATCGATAATATCCATGAAGGGGATGTTGTAGGGCAAGTTCCATGAAACGACTTTGAGGAAGGGGACCTTTTTCTTTAATTTCCTCCTCAATGATATGGTTAAGCATTCTCTTCTCTTAAAAGAGCACGAAGGCTTAAGAAAAGGCCAAAGGCAAGGATGGGAAAAGAAAGGATTTGTCCCATGGTTAGTCCACCCGCATAATATCCTATAAAAGCGTCGGGCTCACGAAAACATTCTGCTGCAATGCGTGCGACACCATAGCCTGTTAAGAAAATCCCTGTAAGAAGTCCTCGACGATGGGGCCATCGAGTGAAAAGCGCGCCATAACTTAAGATGAGGAAGAGAATAAGGCCTTCTAAAAAAGCTTCAAATAGCTGACTCGGATATCTTGGGTAGGGACCGCCTTGTGGAAAAATGACTCCCCAAGAGGAGTCTGTAATGCGGCCATAAAGTTCCCCGTTGATAAAATTGGCAAGTCGACCAAAGAAAAGACCAATCGGTACGCCACAGCAGGTGAGATCAGAAAAATTTAAGAAATAAAAACCTCGCCGATAGCAATAAATAGCTGTTGTCATGACAACACCCAAAAGTCCTCCGTGAAAGGCCATGCCTCCCTTCCAAACCTGAATGATTTCAAGGGGATTGGCTAAGTACTTAGAGGGGTTGTAAAAAAGCACATATCCTAAACGTCCGCCTAAAATTACACCGATAACGGCCCACATAAGGTAATCATCTATAGCTTTTCGATCGATCAGGGGAAATTTTTTTGTAAGGTATAAGCTATATTGCCACCAACCAATAATGCCTACAACATAAGCAAGACCATACCAATGTATAGAAAAAGGCCCTATTTGAAGAGCGATAGGGTCAATGTGGGGAAAGGGCATTTGATCTTCCTTTTTTATGTTTTTTTGAGGTTAGCTCATAAGATCCACCTGTGTGATCCCTGATACAGGTGGATTTTGCAAGGATCTCATACATAAAACTGATAATCCTTTTTCTCTTTTTTTAAATTTTGTTCATGGAGTCTAATGATCTTTACCGCGGTGTTCCGTTTTTCGAGGATGATGAATGCTTTCTTTGGGCAAAGCACCTTCCATCCAGGGAATTGCTTTGGTCAGAAGACAATAAAATCCTTGATTAAAAGCTTCAACAATTGTGTCCATTTTAAGAGCAGAAGCTTGGGTTATTTCAGAAAATGTATGGGCAGCCATAACCTGCCTGTTAGGTAAGTCAATAAGTTTAAAGGCAATCTTTAAATGAACCTCTGGAAAGCTTTGATCTAAATGATAAACAGAAAAATCTTGAATTTCTGTTGCAAGAACATACCTTGTTTGAAGACTGGCACTCAATCGGTTAACGTACTTTCCTCCCCACCGTTGAGTGAGGCTGTCAATGAGAGCTTCCTGAAAAACTTTAGGTAATTTATCTGGCCATTCTCCGTCAGCTAGATAGTCTCGTTGATAGGGAGAAGGGGTGACAGCGATACGAGGTGTGTTTAAACTCGCTTCACTTAAAGGAGTATCAACAGCGAGCGTAGCAGATAGCCGATCTATTGATTCAAAAGGTTGACTCTTTAAGGTATAAAGAGGTAGCGGCTCCGTGTTTTCTAACAAAGAGCATCCTGATAGTAAGCAAACAAAAATGAAAAAATTTACTTTCTGCATGATAATCCCACACTTTTTCCTTAAATTAACAGAATTCTAGCCAGTCGTCGAGGGAAAGAAGTCGTTGGTGTTGGGGTATCTTCACGGTCAAAGGGTGTGTTTCTTAATATTATAATTAATGATAAATGATGAAAATAAAATGTAATAAATTAAAAGACTTGCAGATATTTTTTTGAAATACTTAAAGTTAAATATAAACTTTTGCCTTGCTATTCTTAGGGCAGGATTGTATTAAAAACATGAAGCCACAGAGAAAAAGGAGAGAGAATATGTCAGAAGTAACTGTCTCCAGACGAAAATTTCTCTTCCTTGCCTCTTCCCTTATGGTGGTGGCGGCGACTCCGTCTTTAGCGGTTTCCGTTCTTTCAAAAAAACGTCCTCAGTTTTCTTCACGTAAGCTCGCTCTTTATAATGTACATTTAAAAGAGGAGTTTGAAGGCATTTATTGGCGAGAAGGGAGTTATGATGAAAAAGCTCTTCTCTGCCTTAATCATCTTTTAAGAGACAGACGAACTGATGAGAAATGTCAGATGGATCCTCATCTTTTTGATGTGTTGCATCGTCTGCAATCAACCCTTGGTACACAAAATCCTTATCATGTAATTTGCGGGTATCGTTCGAAAAAAACGAATGCTACATTGCATAAAAAGAGCAAAGGTGTGGCTAAAAATAGCCTTCATATGCAAGGAAAAGCTATAGATTTACGTGTTGAACATATAGCCCTTAAAGATCTAAGTCAGGCAGCTCGTTCCTTAAAGGCAGGGGGAGTGGGGTATTATCCTAAATCTAATTTTGTTCATCTGGATGTGCGACCCAAGCCTGTGTTTTGGACATGAAAAATAAACTTCATAAAATCTGTTAAAATGTAAAATATTTTTTATCAAAATCATTGAATCAAAATAGGATAATGTTAAAGTCAAAGGAACGTAGGCATAGAAAATGATCTATGTTTACGCCTAAGCCAATAAAATAATTACATTTAACAGATAGAGGAGTCATTTATGAAAGCTGTCTTATCCCCCTTCACAACAAAAAGTTTAGAAAATGAGCGAAATGCTAGAGTACAACTAGCTGCAGCTTACCGTATTTTAGCGATGCTAAAAATGGATGATTTAACCTATACCCATATTTCAGTGCGCTTGCCGGGAGCGGATTGCTATTTTATTTATCCTTTTGGTTTATTGTTTGAAGAAGTGACGGCGTCGTGCCTTTTAAAAGTTTCTTTAGATGGTGACGTGCTTGAAGGAAGTGAAAGCCAATATAACCAGACAGGTTATGTTATTCATGGGAACATCTATAAAAATCGTTCAGATGTTAACGCAATTTTTCACTTCCATACAACAGCGGGTGTCGCTGTTTCAGCTATGAATTGTGGTCTTCTTCCCTTAAGTCAGTTTTCGTTTCATTTTTATAATAGGATTGCTTATCATACGTATGATTCTCTTGCTTTAGAGAGTCAGCGCCAAGGATTGAATTTGGTGCAAGATTTAGGGCTAAAGAAGGCCATGATTTTGCGTAATCACGGAACTTTAACCTGTGGGGCAACAATTCATGAAGCTTTTCTTTATGCGTATTTTCTTGAGCAAGCGTGTAAGGTGCAATGTGCTGCTCTGGCGGGTGGTCAAAAGCTTATTATTTCTCCGAAAAAAACTTGCGAACAAGCGGCTCAAGATCTGCGAGATTTTGAACCTGACTTTGGAATCCGAGATTGGACAGCGCTCCTTAGAAAACTTGATCGCTGTGATTCGACATACAAGGATTGAGAAAAGCAAAAGCAGCCTCATCCATGTGGAGCGCAAGAGAGATATCTTTTGCGCTCAACCCCTTACATTCATGGGTTTTTAAGGTGACAATGACTTGATTGTAAATATTTGTCCATTCGGGATGATGGTTAACCTTTTCTGCAAAAAGAGCCACATGCGTCATGAAAGCAAAAGCTATTGCAAATGTGTCAAAGGCATAGGTTTTCTTTATTGCGCAGCCGTCTTCAATGACCTCCCATCCCGAAAGGTGTTTAAGAGCTTCTTGACGTTCAGAAGAAGAAAGTAATTCAGTCAATTTTCCCTCTCAATGCTTGAATGTTTTCTTGATAATGCTTGGTGTTAAAAATGGCCTGTCCCGCAACTAAAATATCAGCCCCTGCCTTGATGACAGAAGGAGCTGTAAGAGGAGAGATTCCGCCGTCAACCTGCAACAAAATAGGGAGATTCGCTTCATTAATTAAGGTACGTACCTCTCTGATCTTTTGGAGTTGACTGACTAGAAATTCTTGACCGCTAAAACCAGGATTAACGGTCATCACCAGAATTAAATCAACCACAGACAACAAAGGTTTGATTACCTCAACAGATGTTCCTGGATTCAGAGCGATTCCTGCTTTGCATCCCACCGCTTTGATAGCTTGTAAAGTGCGGTATATATGTGGGCTTGCTTCAGGATGAACTGTTAGACTATTGGCTCCTGCCTCTGCAAAGTCTTCAATAAAAGGATCAACGGGAGACATCATCAGATGGACGTCAAAAGGCAGCTTTGTCCAAGGTCGTAGTTTTTTGATAACAGGGGCTCCGATGCTTAGATTTGGCACAAAATGCCCATCCATGACG
>JAGONT010000009.1:55383-75686 GCA_017992885.1 Alphaproteobacteria bacterium | reverse complement strand
TAGATGATCTCGATTATAGATAGGTCGGTTTTCCTTGGCCCACATTGTAAACACCTCCTTTATTTTGGCTTAGGTGCAGTGAACCATAAATCGACCTACTTATTCAAAAAGTCTTTGGACGGACTCTTAGGAAAAGCATGCAATGCTAATCTAAAAGCTATTGAATTCTTATGAATATCAAAAAAATTTTAACTATACTCGTAAAATTAATAACCATGTTTGAATGTGCCTAATAAAAATTCCCACTTGAAAAGTGTCGAATTCAAATACGCCATGAGATTATTTTTGGACTTCTTATAGAGGGGCAGAAAGCTCAAATGTTGATATTTTTTCATTGCAATAACCCTTTTCATTTTTCTCAACGTACAAGAATTCAAGTGGGTGACTATGCACGTATAAAGTTTGACATTGTCAAAACTCATTACTACACATATCTGCTAAGTGAGATTATTAAATTAAAGGCAGTATCTTATTATGAAGAATCATTTTTTCTTGTTTTTTCTTCTTTCCAGCACCTTCGCTATGGCCGCAGATCATGAGGAGGATCTATTTTCAGAGAGGCTAGGGATAACTCTTCAGGTGCACACCTTAAATACTCAGACTTCTCATGAAAAAATATTACCTATCATTCCCACTCGGCTAAGTGATGATAAAGATACGGATTTTAGTTCGACCTCGACAAGCTCATCGAAACCTTCTCAAGAAATCCCCTCCATAAGTTCACTATCTAAAGGAGAAAACAAACGTTCAAAAAGCGGAATAGAAAAAAAACTCGATAGCATAAAGCGAAAGAGAACTGGTAAGAGCTCTACAGAAAATTCTAAAAGTCCACCAACAGACGTTTCATCTTCTCTAAGCTTCCCTATATCATCAAGCACTTCAAGCTTTCCAGCAGCATCGTGCTCTGAATTATTGGAACAACCTTCTACACAAGAAGATATAAAAGAAGAATTTGAACAAACACGGTTGCACCGAAGGATGGAAAGGATAAAAACTCCTGAAGGCGTCCTGCCGCCAGTTGAGGATATATCTGGTGACGATAAAGCCTCATCCCCTATGCTTCACAGCTCACTTGCGGCCTCGAGTACATCAAGTAGCTCAATTACTCCCATGTATGCAACAACACCGCAGGAAGATTTTGAGTTTTTAAAAAGGAATGCAAAGCATGGAGATGCAGAAGCGCAATATAAACTTGCAAGAAAGTATATGAAGGGCGAAGTTTCCAGTAAAAAATCATTAGAGGAAGCAGTGCAATGGTTTTCGAGGAGCGCAGAACAAGGATATGCGAAAGCAGAATACGCGCTAGGATGGATGTATCAAATGGGTTTTCCTTACGATCAAAGGAACTATCTAAAAGCTTATACATGGCTTCTGAAGGCCGCAAGAAAACAATACGTACCAGCGTTATATTCATTAGGAGTTCTGTATCATTCTAAGTGCAACAAATCTTTCGAGAAGGATGTTACAGACGAATATTGTTACACAACAGCTTTTAGATTCTATAAAGCGGCTGCACAAAAAGGATATGCGAAAGCAGAAAAAATGTTAGAGAGGCTGAAGGAGAAGTTCCCGAAGGTAGAGGAGAAGTAAAAACAGTTGTAGTCCTCATTATGTTTTTTCAGTCTCTTCCAACGATTTTAAAACTATGTTTGAACGGATTATCCGAAAAAAAGAAGTTAAGAACGTCTAGAATCCTGATATAAAGTTGTGTGATCAGCAATATAATATATCTCTCACTTCTCACAACGCTCTTACAGTGTGTATAAGATCTCCTTACGGAAGAGAGGTCTCTATTTGCAGTTTATCCCACTGCATAATCCCCTTTCTCGAGGAAATAAGCGCAGAAAGTTTTTTAAACAAATTTTTAGAAAAATCTCATTGGAGGATGTAGGCTTATGGTCCTTACTCAATTGCAACGCATGCATTTTCTATGCCCTAATCGTATGCTTTTAGCTCTTCTAAAGGCCATCGGGGACGGGGTGCAAAAGCTAAATCTCCAACCAGACCTTTTTTGAGCCGTTCAACTCCTGCCCAGGCAACCATGGCCCCATTATCTGTACATAAATCCACAGGTGGAGTAACGAGAGAAAGACCTCTTGCTTGAGCACATTCTCCAAGACATTGTCGAAAATAATGATTGGCAGCTACCCCTCCGGCTAAAACAAGATTATTGATTTTAGACTTTTTTTCAAGACTCATCGTGATAGCGTGTTGGCATCTATCTACTAAAATCTCGCCAATCGTCTTTTGTAAGGAAGCACAAAAATCTGCTTGGAAAGAAGATGAAAGGGAACCTTGTTCTAAAATGATCTTTCGCGCAGCTGTTTTAAGACCAGAAAATGAAAAGAAACATCCATTTTGTCCTTTTAAAGGTTTTGGAAGGAGGAAAGCTTTTGGATCACCATCTTTAGCCATTTGTTCAATTGCAGGTCCTCCTGGATATGCATATCCTAAGAGACGAGCTGTCTTATCCAAGCATTCTCCAATAGCGTCATCAAGCGTTCCTCCCAAGTAAGTATAAACGCCCACATCTTCCGCAAGCAAAAATTGACAATGTCCTCCGGAGGCTAAAAGCAAAAGGTAGGGATAGGACACATCTTGCGTAAGTCTTGCTGTTAATGCATGAGCTTCAAGATGATTAACAGGAATAAAAGGAAGATTTGTAGCCATCGCAAGACCTTTGGCCATCATAACTCCAACGATAACACCACCAATAAGTCCTGGACCGCCAGTAACTGCAATCCCATTAACTTCGTTAAGAGCAACATCAGCTGTTTCAAGGGCTTTTTGAATGATGAATTCAATATGGCTAAGATGAGTGCGTGCTGCAATTTCTGGAACAACGCCACCAAAAAGTTTATGTTCTTGATATTGGGAAGAGACGATATTGGAAAGAACTTGCTTGTCACCAGTTACAACGGCTGCAGCTGTTTCGTCACAACTTGTTTCAATTCCTAAAATTATCATAGTGTCTTGAACCATAAAACATCCCCTCTAGGCAAGAGTATATAAAGCCTTTAAAGTTGTTGCTTATGAAAATATTTCGCATTGGAACACGGGGAAGCCCTTTAGCTCTAGCTCAAACTCAAGAAGTCATTCAGGCTCTGATAAAACATCATGCTTTTCTTCAAAATCGACTCGAAGTGATTCCGATCAAAACAGCGGGAGATACCATTGTAGATCGAAGTCTTGTTGACCTTGGCGGAAAATCACTCTTTACGAAAGAAATTGAAAGAGCTCTTTTAAAGAAAGACATTGATTTCGCTGTTCATTCTATGAAAGATATGACGAGTGAAGACACTTTAGGAATAAGCGTTCCCGCAATGCTTGAGCGAGAAGATCCTCGAGATGCTTTAGTGACACGTCAAGGTTCATCTTTTAACGACCTTCCTCAAGGAACTCTTTTTGGAACCTCATCTTTGCGTCGACAAGCCCACGTTCTCCATCATTATCCTCATTTTCGAGTCGTTGCTTTACGAGGTAATGTTCACACGCGTCTCCAAAAAATTGAGAGGGGGGAAATCGATGCAACTCTTCTTGCTGTGGCGGGGTTAAAACGACTGGGTCTTTTTACGGATGAAATTCAGCCCCTTTCTTTAGAAGACTGCCTTCCGGCTGTTGCGCAAGGAGCTATTGGTATTCAGTGTCGGAAAAATGATAACGAAGTTCGGGAACTTTTAAAACCATTGAATCATCATCCTACTTTTCAAGCCGTTACTGCTGAACGTGCTTTCATGCAAGCTTTGAATGGATCTTGCCGAATGCCTATCGCAGCTTTTGGATATCTTGAGGGAGAAACGCTTTTTCTCAAAGGCTTAACATGTCATCCTCAGGGAGATCATAGGCGCATGGTTTCTCATAAAGGACTGGCTATTCACGCAGAGACTATTGGGAGAGAAGCTGCTTATATGATTCAGGAAAAAAAATGACCTGTGTCCTCTTAATTCGTTCACAAGAAGAGGCTTATACTCTTGCCAAAGACATACAATCAAAAGGAATAGAGTCAGTTCACCATCCTCTTTTTACTGCTCGATTTTTTCCTATTCCACCTTTAAAGGCTCCCCAAGCTTTAATAATTACGAGTAAAAATGCCCTTCGGGCCCTTAAAGGGATTGATGATCTCAAAAACATTCCCCTTTATGGAGTTGGCAACCAAACAGCACTTTTTGCTCAACAGTTAGGGTTTTCAAACGTAATGAGTGCATCAGGAACAAGCAAAGAACTTCTAGCACTTATTCTTAAAAAGGCCGATCCTAGTAAAGGAGTTATGTACCATCTTTCTGGAAAAATAATTAAAGGAGATCTTGTTGAAAAGTTAAGGGCTGCAGGATTTAAAGCAAAGCGACATATTGTTTACCAAATTGAAGATTATGAAGAATTACCAGCTGCTCTTCTGTCTAACCTCAAAAACCATCAGATCTCTCACGTGATGTTTTTTTCTCCCCGTACGACAGAGCTTTTTGTTAATTTATTAAGCAAGTATAAAATAGAAAAAGAAGCTTGTATCATGACAGCCTTATGTGTAAGTCATAGTGTAGCTGAAAAAGCAAGGCTTCTGCAGTGGGCAAAAATCTGGGTTAGTCTTCAACCGACTATCCAAAGTATGGCAGGGTATTTTGATGAAGAGCAATAAAATAAAAAATAAAAAACGGTTATGGCGAGATTGGGCCCACTCCCCAAATTTTTTGAGAGAAATCTTAATTTTTGGAACGCTTTTTGTCATTTTTTTACTTTCTGTTGTGGTTATATGGAAACGACATTCGATGAAAGATTATCATAGCTCATCAAAGGCTTTTTCACAGAAAGTAGCCCCTCTTCTTGGACAATTAGAGACGTCGAACACACCAGTTAATGAATCCATCCCTGAAGACATAAACGTACTTTTAAATCGCGTGAAGGCTTTAGAAAGTCAAACAATTGAACAAAAAAAAATTTTAAAAGATAACACAATAGAACACCAACAGATTTTACAAATTCCCCAAAGATTAATAGTGATTGAAATATTAAGATCTGTCTTAGAAGGGTTGATTCCTTTAGAAACTTTAAAAATATTTCTTCATAAAATTTCTGAGCCGTGGGCACACTCTTTGCTAACAACCCTTACTCCCATAAAAAGTACGATAACTTATCCTCAGCTTGAAGATTTACTCGTTCTTCCTCCCCCTGTTCCTCTTTCAACCTGGGAGCGTATGAAGGCAACTTTAAAATCTCTTATTCGTATTCGAAAACTTGATGAAAAAGGTACTTATAAGCTAGAATCAATTGAAAATATTCAAAAAGCTCTTAAAGAACATGATATCCAAAGAGCTCTTAAGTTTTTTGCAATGCTTACTCCGCAAGAAAAAGCACAACTGTCTTCCTGGAAAGTTTTAGCACAAGAACGCCTCATGCTTGAAGACTCACTTAAAAATCTGCTTCTAGAGTTTACTGAAAGTCCAAAAATGTGAAACGAATTTTTTTTCTGCTTTCTTTCATTATCTTGATAGGTGCTATCCTTGCAGCGTTGTCTTTTTATGACCCTGGGCTGGTTCAGTTAACTTGGATGGGGTATGAAGTTCAGCTAACAGCAATTTTATTCTTTCTGATACTTTTTCTTAGTTTTTTCAGCATCATAATAATCGGATGGTTGGGAATACGATTTTTGGAAATACTAATTCGATGGGTCAGTAAACCATTTAAACGTAAGATGTAAATATGCTTACTCCTCTTCCTCCCACTGGCATTGATATTCTTCTCAAGAACGAAAACTTCCTGCATCGACTTTCGACAAGGAAAGTTGGACTTCTAACCAATCAAGCAACTCTAACACAAGACTATCAGTCTTCCGCTTATGCCTTAAAGAGAAAACTTGGAGACGCTTTAAAGTGCATTTTCACGCCTGAACATGGTTGGAGTGGTTTTATAGGAGAAGGAGTAGAAATAGAAGATGGATTTGATCCTCATTTAGGGATCCCTCTCTTCAGCCTCTATGGAAACAGCCAAAAATTTCTTTATGCATCTATTATTGATACTCTTATCATTGACTTACAAGATGTCGGTCTACGGTGTTATACATATACCACAACCTGTGCAAAGATGTTGGACGCTTTTTCTGGTTCCTCACTTGAAGTTATTGTTTGTGATCGCCCCAATCCTCTCGGTCCTGCTCAGAAAGGGCCTCTCCTTGATCCTGATTACCGTTCTTTTCTCGCTTATCTTGATGTTCCTTTTCAACATGGACAAACAATAGGCGAACTCCTCGCTACCTATAATACAACAAGAGGAAAACTACCTCTTACAGTTATGCCTTGTCAGCATAACCACGACCCTTATCACTATCCATGGGTTCCTCCTTCTCCAAATCTTCCTTCTTGGGATGCCGTTCTTCTTTATCCCGCTCTTGTTCTATTGGAGGGAACAAATATTTCTGAAGGGAGAGGAACCAGCCTTCCTTTCACTTGCCTTGGAGCTCCGCAACTAGACTCTATTGCACTTGTAAATTATATAAACACAATGAAGGGAGTGCGTGCCAGACCTCTTCTTTTTAAGCCACAATCGGGAGAATTTACCGGAAAAGAATGCGAGGGTGCACATCTTCTGATAACTGATTCAAATCAACTTGATTCTTTTTCGCTAGGTCTTAATATTTTGTCTTTTCTTAAAGAAAATTATTCTGATTTTACCTGGGCTAAGAGCGAAAAGGAAAAGTATTTTATTGATGCTTTGCTTGGAACGGCTTCTTTACGGAAAGACCTTGAAAATAAGATTCTTCCCAAGTCTTCTCTTGCAGTGGAATAAGTTTATCCTTACATAAGATAAGAGGGTTGCTGTGGGATGCGTAAAGCGAGCATTTCCCTGGGGCCATAAATTCCTTATGGGAGCTATTCCTACCTTAATCCGTGGATTTTGGTATATGGCGCCCACCTGCACATGCGGGCCACAAGAGGATAACAATCGCTAACGGTCTTTTCGGCGCCCTCACCTCTTTGTTAAGGACCCATCATGATAGCTTCTCAAAAAAAAGTGATGCGCTTTATGATGAAAGAGCGGCGGAGAGTGCTCTTTCAACAGTCCCCTCGAGCTGGTGAGGTGTTGTCTGATCTTTTTTTTGATTCTTTTGATTTTCCCAAGCAGACTCTTTTCGGCGCCTATTGGCCCATTGGAAGTGAGCTTGATATTAGGCCTCTTTTATATGAACTTATAGAACAGGGGTTTAAATGCGCTCTTCCGTGTCTTACGCAGGAAGGTCTTTTGTATCGTTTATGGACGCTCTCAACCCCTTTGCAAAAAGGTCCGTTTCACGTTCTTGAACCTTCCTCAAAAGTCCTCACTGCAATTCCTAACGTGCTATTGGTTCCCCTTTTAGCCTTTGACAGACAAGGTCATCGACTGGGTTATGGTCAGGGACATTTTGATCGCTTTCTCCATCAACACAAAGTCATAACCATAGGCATAGGGTTTAAAGGGCAAGAAGTTGATAGAGTCCCCCACCAAGCTCATGATTTTTCCTTGGATTATATCCTCACTGAAGGGGGAATGATTACATGCACATCCATAACCTAGAAGGACATAAAAGGGATCATTCCTATGATTTTTGTAGAAATAAAGCTAAAAAACCTATTCTTTCTTTTTCAAAATGTTGAAAGGAGATGAAGACTCTTTGTCTTCATGATAGTCAATTGGCGTTGTCGTTGGTGCAACCGGGTAGGGATCCAAACTCAAAGAAAGTAATTGAATAACCACCTCCCCAACATCTAAAATATTTCCGTGAATGGGTTCAGCTTCTTCTAATAAGTCAATATCTATATCGTCCTTAGCTTCATCAGTTGCAGGGAAGAAAATCTCCTCTACATCAATTTCAAGATGTTGAGAAAACGGGATAAGTGTGCGGACGCACTGTTGCGTAACATCTGCAACAATGATTCCTGTCAGAAAAAACCGCTCCTTTTTTTTTAAGTGAAGTTCAGCTTCAAGTCGATCCACAGAAAGAAGATTCAAACGGATTGCCATTTCCTCTTTTTCCTGAAGTGTTGCGATCAAGTGAAAATGCTGAGACTTTGCAGTGACTGTTTCAATATTAATTGACAGTGTTATTGATGACATACTCATTATCCTTATGCGGCCATTCTATCGCCATGATATTTTCGAAATCTTGTCCCTCTAAAAGGTGATCACAAGCTTTAACATAATTTATTATATGACTCATCACTTGAGGAGGAGTTCCTCCATAGAGATTACGACTTAAGGCTTCTTCCAATCCTGTTGGATTATTTAAGGCATCTGTATAAGCTTTCAATGCCCCATAAAAAAATTGTGCGCATTTTTTGACTTGCTTTCCAACTCTTAAATCACTTACACCTACTTCGCGTAAGGTCAATTCCGTGTACGAAAAAAACCCATCAAAAACAGCTTGAGCCAAAGACCCTTTCAGATGCTTTAAAAGAAGAGCCAGGTGAAGACAAGCACAATCAAAACGACCTTCAAGAGAATCTGGAACACCCCACGTATCATAAAAAAAAATCATACGAGCCTGGCTAAAAACAGAAAAACACAAACGTTCTGCCTGAATATATTTCTTTCTTTTCCAGAAACCGTTGACAGAAGATGCAACGATAGGCATGGTAAACCTTATTTTGTTGAGCATCCACAACACGTACCGGCAAATGAACTTGAAATCAAGCTTCTTCAAATTTTTCTTAATCATTCTCCTGTGTCTTACAGGGTGCGCTGTGATTGATAAGCGCGGACATGTTGTTGATCCCATACAGCTTGATCAAATTCAAGTTGGCGTGACAACCAAGGAGCAAGTCGCGACGCTGTTAGGAACGCCATCTTCCGTTGCGACATTTGGAGATAGGACGTGGTTTTATATTTCTGAAACCACACAAAGGCGTGCTTTTCTTTCTCCTACCATCTTAAAAAGCAATGTTACTCGCATTGAGTTTACGCCTCTGGGAAAAGTATCTCTCGTTGATTCGCTTACAGAAAAAGACAGACAAATTATTTCTCATGTTACACGAACAACCCCAACTTCAGGCCATACCTTTGGTGTTCTCGAACAAATCTTTGGAAACGTTGGTCGTTTTAATGGTAAAGACCCTGATAATGACAGGTCAGGTCGTTAAAAATTTCCACTTGAACAATACCGTGTAAGATATAACGGCGCTAAGGCTTCCAATGCTTTAGGGCGTACGCCAAAGTTTTCAATTGTAAATGCTTGTGGGGAAACCACAGTATCTGTCTTTAAGAGCTCAACCTGATCAAGAGTTAAGGGAGGTGTTGGCAAATACTGGGTCAGCATGGCAATCACCTTTGCCAGGTTAAAGGGAAGAGGAAGTAAAAACCTTTTGCGATGAATTGTTTTCAAAAGAAATTTCATAAGCTCTGAAAATGTATAAATGACAGGGCCTCCCAGTTCACAGATGTGTCCTCGTGCTTCTTTTTGCAGAGACGCTTTTTGAATACTTTCGGCTACATCTCCTACATAAATAGGTTGAAAGCGGGTCTTACCTCCTCCAATTAAGGGAAGGAAGGGAGAAAAAAGAGCCATTTCAGCAAACTTGTTTAAAAACTTATCCTCAGAACCAAAAATCACACTGGGCCTAAAGATTGTAGCGTGGGGAAAGTAGTTTAAAACGGCTTCTTCTCCCCGCGCTTTGGTGGAAGCATAACGTGAGAGAGACTCTTTATTCGCGCCTAACGCAGACATATGCAAAAGAGTTGGCACCTTCAACTCAGCAGCCATTTGCGCCACAAGGCTAGCTCCTTTTACATGAAGGGCCTCAAACGTTTGGGATCCCTTTTCGTATAAAATACCCACAAGATTAACCACTACATCTGCTCCCTGGATTGTTCGTGCTATGTCTTTGCAAGAGAGAAGGGAAGCTTGAACGGGGATGATCTGTCCTGGTTCACCTAAAGGCTTTAAAAAATTCGCGGCCACAGGATTACGAACAATGATGCGGATGAGATCACCTTTATCAGCAAACTTTTCAACAACATATCGACCTACAAAACCAGAGCCGCCAACGATTGCTATTGTCCGCATTTTTCGATCCCATTTTTTAGAAAAAGCTATTTCTCTATGACATGATCTTCTCCCTTTGCAAAGACCCAAAGGATTCAAAGCTATAAGATGACTGTTAGGTAAGTCATTTCTCATCCTTCAATAAGAAGGTGAAACTTTAAATATACTTTAACAAGTGGGTTATAATTTATTTTCTGCCCATTCTTTTGTCTTCTGATCAAAAAGATCGGCATTTTCAATGTTTGGCCAATGACCACTTTGTGGGCATTGAATAATCGTGAGGTTATCTACCAACACTTTAGTAGCTCGATGATTTTTCCAAAGTTCAAGTGGAGCGCTATCAAAATCAAAAGGTCCCCCTAAAAGAAGGACGGGACATTTAACTTTTTCTAACCCATTTTCAAGTTGGTGCCTCGGCAAAAGTTCACAAAAGAAATGATTGGCAAGGGCATCATCAGGCACAAAGCCTTGCCAGACGGCGTGAATGGTGTTGTCATCAACCTCATAATTTGCCCAATACTTCGCAGAATCTCGTGTGTAAACGTTAAGAGATAATTCTGAGTCTGTCGGTTTTTTGATTCGTTCATAAATTGCACGGCGTTTTGCATCATTGGCTTTACGTCCTGCATCAGCATGCTTTTCGAAATAGTCTTTCGTAAATTGATGCGTCTCGTCGTTCCACGCTGGGCAAGAGGCAATGAGCATTACGCCTTGAACAATAGGATCTTGTTTTGCAACTTCCAAAGCAATGATTCCATAGCACGAATGACCTAAAATAATATACTTCGTAAGGCCTAATTGGTTGGCAACTGACTGAAGATCTAAGGAAATTTTTTCAATTGTTAGGGCTTCTGGATGATCCAATTTGTCATCTTCATGCCAATAAAGATTAGATGCATAAACTGTAAAGGTTTCCTTAAAGCGCTTTGAAAGTGTATTTTGCAAAAGGGTACCAATAGCAAGGCAAGCGAAAGGCCCCTCACCCTCAACGTGGATAGCGTATTGTTTGTGATCAAGGATAACCGTTTGAATCCTCTTTTTTCGTGAGAAAGAGCCTAATGAAGAGAGCATTTATCTTTCCTTTATGTAAAATCACAATGAAAATTTATATAAAATTAAAGGACAAATCCAGACATCGTCTACTGTATAAAATTTTATTTCTTTTTCTCGGTGACAAACATCATCCATTCTTATAGATTGTATATAATTTTCAACAATCAATTTCCTTTTAATGTAGATGACTTCTTTTTATTTCAAAAAATTTAAACAACTGAGCGTTAGCTTCCTTTATTCTATGATTCATTATCGATTTGCGTTTCTCTTCATTCTGGACATCCTTATCGTTATGTTCAGCTTCTTAGTGGCTCTTCTTTTGCAGGGAGAGGAGGACTTTCAACAAATTTCCACCTCTGCCCTTATGTTGAATGTTGGTTTATATACCTTATGTGGAATTTCAATTTTTGGGGTAAAATATATTTATCAAGAGAAGTTGTTTGTTCCTTCTGTAGGAAAACTACTTTTAAATTTTTTATACGCAACCAGCATTACCCTTTTATATATTCCTCTGACCCATATTTTACCGGAAAGTCTAGCTCTTCCACAGACAACCGTTTTTATAAGTTGGTTTGTCCTGATTGTTTTTTTAGAGATTCCCTATCAGTTCTATCTCCTTTTTTCTCACTATCAAAACAAAGAGTTTAAGCGTGAGGCCGGTACACTTTCCCCTGCATCACCACAGGTTTTAAAGCCTCTTTTAATTGAAGACTTGTTAGCAAGATCAGAAGTTAATTTCGAGCCTGAAGTCATAGGGGCTATGATTACCGGGAAAAGAGTCCTGGTGATAGGTGTTGAGGGGATTTTTGGAGAGGAACTCGCTTACCAGATTGCAGGCTTTGATCCCTCTCACATGTGCTTTGTGGAGAGTAGTGAAGAGATTCTATACTCCTTAGATTTGAAAATGGCTGAACGTTATCCTCAGCTGATACGAGAAAATAAATTGGGTAATGCGGCTTGCCGCGAAGGTATTCGTCATATTATCTCAACCTTCAAGCCAGACCTTATTTTTCATACAGCGTCTCTTAAACACAGCCTTTTTGCAGAAGGAAACCCCTCACAAACAGTCCTAACGAATGTAACGGGGACACGAAATGTGGCTGATGCCTGCCGAGATTTTAAGGTAAAATCAATGATTTTTGTTTCAACCCATGAGGCTCTTCATCCTGGCCATATCCTAGGGGCTACCAAACGTCTCGGTGAATGTTATTGTCAAGCTTTAGATAGTCTTGAACAAAAAAAACCCAATGGAACACGATATACTATTGTGCGATTAGGACGCATTTTGGGAGCTTCTGACTCGATAGTTCCCCTCTTTATCTGGCAAATTGAAAAAAGGGGGCCCCTCACAATAACCCATCCTGACCTTATGTATCATGTCTTAACGACCCGAGAAGCGGTCCACCTTACTCTTCAAGCTATGACGCTTTCTACACGTTCAAAAACGCAAGCCGGACGCTTATTTATCGTGAGTATGGGAGATCCTATAAAAATTATAGAACTTGCTAAACAAATGATAGCTCTTGCCGGACTTACGGTGGATAAGGATATAAAAATTAAGTTTACAGGACTTAAACCAGGAGAAAAACTTATAGAAGACATTTCTTTTGAGCACCTCTCTCCCACCAAAAACCCACGTATTTTTGTAGACACGCCGCGCACGATGGATCATGGTTTTCTGACCCGAGCTCTTCATGAACTTGAAACAGCAGCTAAAAATCAGGATGAAGAGTCTATCTTCCGCCTGCTCCATGCCCTTATTCCTGAGTACAAAAAATCAACCATCCATGAAAATAGTGACTTAGACGAAAGTGAAGAATAGGAGGAAAAATGAAAATTGCCTGCATTCAACACGTTGATTTTGAATCACCGGGTGTTATCGAGACATGGGCAAAAAAAGAAGACCATTTCTTTCAAATTTTTAAGCCTTATAAAGCAGAAACTTTTCCAAATCCTACGGATTTTGACTTTATAATTTCTATGGGAGGACCTCAGAGTCCAAACGACGCCCCTCATTTATCTTATCTACAAGATGAAATTAACTTTTTGAAAAAGGGTATTGAGGATCAAAAGTATGTCCTTGGCTTTTGTCTTGGAGCACAATTGATGGGGGAAGCTCTCGGGGGTAAGACCCTTAAAAGTCCTGAAAAAGAGGTTGGCGTTTTTCCAATTACTTTAACAAAGGAGGGAGCCAAAGATCCCCTTTTTCATGATTTTCCTTCTTCTTTCCCTGTGATTCATTGGCATAATGATATGCCTGGATCTGCCCAAACAGCTGTTCTTTTAGCGTCCAGCCAAGGATGTCCTATTCAAGGGTATCGTTATGGGCCTCGGGCTTATGGTTTACAGTTTCACATGGAAATTACCAAAAAAGGCATTCAAGATCTTATGACTTACGCTCCAGATGATTTAAAACCGAGTCGATTTACACAAAGCCCAGACGAGCTATTGCAGCAAGATTATGACTCTATCCATCAACAGATGTACGTTCTTTTAGATCGTTTGAGTCGTTTATGAATCTCGCAAAACCTTACGCTTCTCCTCCGTCGCCAATGATCGCACAATATCTTGAGATTAAAGCTCAATATCCATCCTGTCTTTTGTTTTACCGTCTGGGGGATTTTTATGAACTTTTCTTTGAAGATGCCATTTTAGCCTCAAAGGCTTTAGATATTACACTTACACGTCGTGGAAAAGGAAAAGAAGGAACAGATATTCCTATGTGTGGCGTGCCTGCCCATGCGAGTGACCATTATCTTGCACGCCTTATTCGTCAAGGCTATCGGGTCGCTATTTGTGAGCAAACGGAAGAGGCTTCAGCACGCAAAACAAAAGGACCATTGACACGAGATGTCATCCGCGTGGTAACCCCGGGGACCCTTACGGAAGAAGGTCTTCTTGAGTCAAACCAAAATAATTTTTTAACAGCTCTCGTCCCTAGTAAAACAGATCAGCTAGGATTGGCTTCCATTGACATTTCCACAGGTGATTTTTTTGTGGAATCGACCCTCCTTTCCCATTTCGAAACAGTTGTTGCGCGTTTAAAACCTGGAGAACTGCTCGTTCCTGATGCTTTTTTAAAAACACCTGAACTTTATGAGTTTTTTCAGGAAATGAAAAAACGGCTGACGCCTTTGCCATCAAGTCGTTTTGATGAACAGAACGGGTTTGACCGTCTTAAAGAGCTTTATGGCGTTGAAACTCTCGACGCTTTTGGTGATTTTAAACCGCATGAAATTGCAGCTTGTGGAGCGCTTGTTGATTATATTCGCTTAACGCAAAAGAGAGATCTCCCTTCCTTGAAACCTCCCCGTCGCCTTAAGGAAGGAGGAAGGCTTGAGCTAGATGCCGCCACCCGTCGGAACTTAGAACTTCACCAATCTCTTTCAGGCGAAAAACGAGGAAGCCTTCTCGAGAGTATTGATCGTACCACAACATCCATGGGAGCCAGACTCCTCTCTCACCATTTAGCCGCCCCCTTAACAAATTTAATTGGGATTCAAAAGCGCCTGGAATGTGTTGACTTTTTTTATGAAAATCAAAAAACAACTCAGGCTTTAAGAGCGGTTTTAAACTGCTGCCCCGATTTAGAGCGCCCTCTCTCTCGTCTAACTTGGGGAAGAGGAGGTCCACGGGATTTAGCCGCTCTCAATAGAGGACTAAGCTTACTGCCTGATCTTAATAAAATATTTGTAGGTCATGATTTACCTGTTCCCTTAAAAGCGCTCTTAAAACGGCTAGGATATTATGAGGAACTTACGGATCGTTTAACCCGTGCCTTAAAGGATGAATTGCCCTCTATGGCACGAGAAGGGAATTTTATCCGTTTTGGCTATCATCCACCTTTGGATGAACTCGTAGCCTTAAAGGAAGACAGTAAAGGTGCCCTTGACGCTCTTCAAAAAAAATATATCGCTGAAACTGGCGTTACATCTCTGAAAATTAAACATAACAACATCGTTGGTTATCATGTCGAAGTAACAAGTCTGCATAAAGAAAAATTAGGTCCCGCTTTTATCCATCGGCAGACGATGGCTAACGCTATGCGGTTTTCCACACCTGAATTGGCGGAATTAGAAAAAAAAATCATCGGAGCTTTAGATCAAGCCCTGGCTTTGGAATTACGTCTTTTTCAAGATTTAGCAACTGAAGTAGTGAGTCAGGCGTCTGATATTATTGAAACAGCGCGAACTTTAGCCTCATTGGATGTGGTGTCAAGTCACGCTCATTTAGCTCATGAAAAAAACTATGTCAAACCACAGATGGATGAAACCCTTGCTTTTGAGATTAACGAAGGGCGCCATCCTGTTGTGGAAGGTTTACTGTCACAAGGAACGCCTTTTATGCCCAACAATTGTCATTTACAGGGCCTTTGGTTGCTTACGGGTCCCAATATGGCAGGTAAAAGTACATTTTTAAGGCAAAATGCTTTAATAGCTCTTATGGCCCATATGGGAATGTATGTACCCGCCAAAAAAGTACATATCGGCATCATTGATCGAATCTTTAGTCGGGTAGGGGCATCTGATGATCTGGCGCGAGGGCGATCCACCTTTATGGTTGAAATGACAGAAGCCGCAACGATTCTTAACCAAGCGACACCTAGAAGTTTTGTGATTCTTGATGAAATGGGTCGAGGAACATCAACATTTGATGGTCTTTCTTTAGCCTGGGCTTGTATTGAACATTTGGTTCATGTCAATCAAGCCCGCTCACTTTTTGCAACTCACTATCATGAACTCACAACCCTTGAAAAATCCTTGCCTCAGGTCAGCTGCTATACGGTCAAAATTCGTGAGTGGGAGGACCAAATCATTTTTCTTCACGAAATTACAAAAGGCATAGCTGATAAATCCTATGGTATTCACGTGGGGAAGTTGGCAGGTTTACCCCCCACCGTTGTGAAAAGAGCAGAGCAGATTTTAGCCACTTTAGAAGACACAAAACCTAAGCCAAAATTAGCCTCTCAACCCCTTCCCCTCTTTAAGGAAGCTTACTCTGCACCCTCCCCCTTAGAAAAGGCCGTTGAGACCCTCAATCCTGATGACTTTTCTCCTAAAGACGCTCTGGAAAAGCTCTACGCTCTAAAAAAACTTCTGAAGCCTTGAATATCGGCTCTCTATCATAAAATAATTTAAAAAACACACAAATTTCCCAGGATTTCAGTTTCTTATTTGACTAAAGGATCTGAAGAACCCTCTCTTAAATTCCTTGTGCAATAAGATATTCTAACGCCAGAAAATGAGCTTCATCCTTATATCCCACCTTATTGAGAGATTCTACAAGATGTATAAATATATCAGGGACTAGGTCCTTCAGAGGCGTTTCCCCTATCAGGATAAGAACAAGCAACAAAACTTCTCCTCTTCGCTTACTTTTAACGGCAGAATCAAGAAGATCAGCTGTCTTTTCATCAAAAAGAGCTTTTTTCTGTCGCCAAGAAGGTTCAGGAGACTCTCCTTTCAGAGGAGATCCCGCCTCTTCTCCCAAAGCTTCGAGCACGTGCCGCAGCGTATATGAGTTTTGAGACGCTATTTTAGAATGAACTCGATTCTGATAAAGTTGCCAGGCTTGAAGCTGAATCTCTCCCCATTGATTTTTAGGAAAAACGAGATGAAGAAGGGGAAGAACCTCAATAGCATCCTCTGGAGATTCCCGCATAAAAAAGGCGCCCCATTTTTGCGCAAGGTCTTTTTCTCCGGCTTCTAAAAAGGCGCGAACCATATAAGGAGCAAGAGGGAGAGTTTCTGACGAAAACTCAATTTTAGCAAAAAAGGGCTTAAAAATTTGTGCCACAAGACCCAACTTATTCTCAGTTTTAGCCTTTTCAAAAAGTGGCAATAAGAGCTCTGCGTTTGGTGACTTTAGCTCTTGGGTAAATTTTTCTAAAAGCTCATCTCCGGTTTCATGTTTCAAAAGATTTAAGAGAAATTCTCCCTTAAGAGCTCCGCTTTGAAGGGCTTTTTCCGCAGCAACAAGACGGGTTTGCAACGGCATTTTTTCAGCCCTTGCAATAAGGGCTAAGGAAGAAGGAGACATTGTTTTTAAAGACTCTTCTGGAATATCATGCCCTATTGTGCACCAAACAGTGAGGAGAAAAGGAGAGTCATTAAGGGAAGCGTCAAAAGAAGGCGAAACTGAAGATTCAAAAAGAGCATTAATAAGGAAGAGGCCCTCTGGATTTGATTCATTCAAAAGCTCTGCCGCTATTTTTCCACGCTCAGTTTCTCCGTTAAGGTATAAACAATAAATGTTTTGCTTTTTCCATTCCTCATCAGCCACAGCACGCAACAAATGAGTAACTTTCTCACAAGCTTTCTTTGAGTCTCCAGCCAACCATTGAAGATCAAGAAGCAAATGATCTTTGTCTGGAAGGTTAGTTTCTAAAAGGAATTCCTTAGCTTGTTCTAAATGTCCTATTTTCTCTAAATAGGAAAAAAGAGTTTTTTCATATGTCGAATTTTGCAAAAGGGGGCCATATTTTTCTTTTAAAACTTCATGATATAGGTGACGTAAAGTTATCGAAGATATTTCAACGGGAAGTTTTGAAAAATAAGTCTCGATGATCAAAGGAGGAGTCCCCTCCCAAAATCCAGTTTGCTCTTGCAAAATCAGTTGAGAATGCTGGTCTTGTACGTCGTTCCGCTGAGGAAGGAGTGAAACTGGCTGAGATATGGCAGATCCACTCTTTAAAAGGAAGAAAGCCCCTCCACACAAAATTAATTTATTGAGGAAGTTTTTCATTAGGAATAACTTTTTCAACACGAACTGAAGGAGCTGGTATTCCCCACATAGAAAGGATAATAACAGCCACCAACAATAATAAAGCCATCATTCCCCACAAAGCCCGTACTAACGTCATCCGTCTCTCCGTTTGTTTCTCTTTCAAGAGTTTTATGCTTAATCCTCAAGAATCTCAAGAGTCCGATTAAATTCTTACGAAATGTCTGACGTCAAAAGAAATAATGTTATGATTATCTTCGCGTATAAGCGTTTTAATAGCCTAGTTTGTTGAACTTGTCCTTCTTTCTTCTTTTAAAAGATCTAATAGTTAATGTTCTAGTAACCTCAAAAACTCTTCTTTAATTGTTTTGTCATCTTTCTTTTCTCCAAGAAAAACAGACGTCACCATCGTTGAAAATTGTTTGTTTACGCCGCGAACAGAAACACACAAATGCTTTGCTTTAATAATAACTCCCACCCATTCTACATTAAGATTTTCCTGTATCGCGTGGGCGATTTGGTTGGTCATCCTTTCTTGGACTTGTAACCGTTTTGCAAAACAATCCACAAGGCGAGGCAATTTTGATAAGCCAACTACCCTTTCATTGGGCACATAGCCAATATGGACAGAACCTATTATAGGTTCCATATGGTGTTCACAAACCGAGTAAAACTCAATATCTTTGCAAAGAATTAAACCTTTATAGCCCTCGGCATCAAATGTCCTTGCTAAAATTTCTTTTGGATCCTGTTTATATCCGATAAATATTTCTCTCCTAGATGTAATAACCCTTTTAGGTGTATCTATTAACCCTTCCCTTTCAGGATCATCGCCTATTAGTGTGATAAACTGCTTTAAATAAGAGTGAACCTTTTGTTCCTGTTGATTAAACTCCTCCATATTAACTTCATCTTTCGGAGTTTTATCTGTAAAAACCTTTTCAACCATAACAACCTCCCTTATTAATATAAAAAATAAAAAAATAAAAACAAATCAACATATAATTAATATTATTATATGTTTTGATGTAATTAAAAGTTAATATTTTAAATTAATGTAAAAAAATGAGATTTTTGTGCATGCCTAAATAGGGAGAGAAGTTTTTTCGTGAGACGTTTGTGGAGAACCTGTTAGACTTAAGCTAGATTTGTTATGTATTTACAATGCAAGAGAATAACGACCTGAAAGTACTATACTCCTCGGACGTGAAGATACCTTATTTTGTTTTTCTCTGGTGTCATCCCCCGCGCATGCGAGGATCCAATGGGACTATCTGTAACAAAACACCTATTTTATGGATTCCCGCCTACGCAGAGATGACACACGTCGGTAGGAAGTACGTATCTTCAAGTTCAATAGGTATATGCATAAGAGAATTTATTTAACGAACCTGGAATCGTACTCAACAGTCCCCTTGTCTTTTTTATAGTGGAGAAGAGATTTGTATAAATCTGTACTCATAAGCTGTTTCCATTCTGCTCTGCTTAAACCAATACAATCTACATAACAAGTCGTCGTCTCATGAAGACGTATTTTACTTAACTCTATCAAATTAGACTGATTCAAAAGAGTAGATATAATAAAAAACAACTCCTTAGCAATGTTTTCGCCCGTAGGATTGCAGTAATTTTCTGTATCTACAAGATTCATTATATATAGTTTAGAATTTATCTTGTGGCAGACTTCAATAATAATTTTATCCTGCGGATTTGCTATAAAAGCATGATCTAAAATCTCTTCTATCCACTGACAGCCAATTCTTTTTATTTCTTTAAAATCCAAGGCGGGACCAACCCCCTTTAATTCAGGGTAAGTGAATTCCAATTCATAATGGTACTCATGACCATGAAGATTCGAACACTTAACTTTGTCATTCATAATGCGGTGTCCCGCATCAAACTTCCCTTTTTTAGTTAAAAAATTCAGGTTACTCATTCAATCACCTTGTTAATGGGATGCCTGCTTCTTATCATAAATAGTAAATATATATTCTTAATTTTCTTATAATTTTTGAATTCCAATAATCTTATACGGCATTTTTATCCTTCATTTAATCGCCACTAAATGACATCCTTAACGAGCTACTATCTGGTTGCCTTTATGGACATAAGTCGCTCCTTAACTAGGATAGGTACATACCTCAGATCTCGCCCATCCGTCACGTTCATAACTTCTCTATTAATATTTAAGTAATTGATTTTTCATGTAAAACTAATATAGATTAAATTCAATTTAATTCATATCATTGAGTGCTATAGAAAAGCTGTGGCTTAAAAACTAACTTAAAGGAGATATCCTGGGTCGATTAAATAAAAGAATATTTTTAATGGCAACAGCTGCTGTTGTTTTTTCATTTTCTTGCAATGCAATGGAGTCTGAAGGCACTGAATACTACCCAGGTGGGGCAGTGCATAAAAAGTTTACAGGAATAGATGAAGTTACTGAGTACGATGAGGGTGGCAACGTAAAATCAGTAGCGAATCCTCTTGAGACAACCTTCTACGATGAAAATGGGAAGGT
>JAGONT010000009.1:0-55283 GCA_017992885.1 Alphaproteobacteria bacterium | reverse complement strand
ACCCAGGTGGGGCAGTGCATAAAAAGTTTACAGGAATAGATGAAGTTACTGAGTACGATGAGGGTGGCAACGTAAAATCAGTAGCGAATCCTCTTGAGACAACCTTCTACGATGAAAATGGGAAGGTGAAATTTGTAAAAGACCAACACGGTAATTATACGGATGCGATGGGAAATACTATCTACTTCCCAGAAAGCACCAAATATTATCCAAGTGGAGCAGTGCACAAAAAGTTTACAACAGTAGATGAAGTTACTGAGTACTATGAGAATGGCTACAGAAAAGTAGTAACAAATCCTCTTGAGACAACCTTCTACGATGAAAATGGGAAGGTAAAATTTGTAAAAGACCAACACGGTAATTATACGGATGCGGCTGGGCATCCTATGCTTAGTTCTGAGGCATTTGAAGGGTAAAAAACACAAGACCTTAAAAATTTACGAGAGGAATATTAACCCCTCCTCTCGTAATTAAGAGAGTTGTTATTCTTTGAAAATTTAACATATTTTGATACAAGGTCAAGCTAGCACGGACCTTCAAAAGAAAGGTGTTTTTGGTTCTCTCAGCGGACGTGAAGATGCCTTATTTTGTTTTCCTCTGGCGTCATCCCCTGCGAAAGCAGGGATCCAATTTAACTTTCTGTAACAAAAAAACTATTTTATGTAATCCCGCCTACGCGGGAATGACACACGTCGGTATCATAGGGTATCCTCAAGTTCAATGGTTACATGTTAGTAGCATTAAAGGCGCAAAAAAGAATGTTAAAAGATAATTTGGTCTGCACTACTACACGTGAAGGGAAAAGTTTTACGTAAAACATCATCAACATCTTGTAGAGTTGCAGAAACGCCCAGATCTGTTAATGAGGTGATTCCACACTGACGAAGACCGCAGGGTACAATATCTTGATAAGCCCTTAGGTCTGTACTCACATTTAAAGCCATACCATGAGAGGTAACCCATTTTTGGACTCTCACCCCAAGAGCCGCTATCTTGTGGTCTTGTCCTCCTTTTTGTACCCATATTCCAATTTTACCTGAACGTCGTTCGCCCTTTACGCCAAAGTGAGCAAGGGTCTCAATCATCCACTCTTCAAGCATACATACATAACGCCGGATATCCTGAAAACGTGTTGTTAAATCTAACATTAAATAGATCATTCGCTGCCCAGGGCCATGATAGGTCGCTTGCCCTCCTCGTCCTACTTTAAAAAGGGGGAGTTTATCCGGCACCAGAATATCTTCAACATGTCCACTCGTTCCTAGTGTATAGAGAGGAGGGTGTTCTAATAGCCACACACATTCGCGATCTTCCTTATTTTGTATGGCCTTAACGCGGGTTTCCATCCATTTTAAGGCCTCTAAATACTCAACAAGTCCTTCTTGAAATTTCCATTCTAAAATATTTACTGTGTGGGGGCTTGCCCTCATTTTCATTTCCGTGTAAAGACGTTTGCAGCAAGAGGTTAGAGTTATTATCCTAAGCTGTACCATTAAGGTTTAAATGGTGGAAGTCAAAAGTCATGCGGTCGTGGCGGAATTGGTAGACGCGCAGCGTTGAGGTCGCTGTGGGGGAAACCCTGTGGAAGTTCGAGTCTTCTCGACCGCACCATATCTATTTGTCATAAAATAGAATATAGTTAAGTGTTCTAAAAGGGAGAGAGCAACGTGAAAGATACTCTTAATCAGCGAGCACTTGATTATCATCGCTTAAAACCAGCCGGAAAACTTAAAATCACAGCGACAAAGCCGCTTTCAACTCAAGAAGATTTAGCTCTTGCCTATTCTCCTGGCGTAGCTGCCGTAAGCAAAGCAATTCAGGAAGATCCCCAAGAAGCAGCCTGCCTTACAGCACGCGCAAATCTTGTTGCGGTGATTAGTAATGGAACAGCCGTTTTAGGTCTTGGGAATATTGGCCCTCTGGCTGCAAAGCCCGTTATGGAAGGAAAGGCTGTTCTCTTTAAAAAGTTTGCAGGAATCGATGTTTTTGACATCGAGATTAATGAGTCTGACCCTCTAAAATTAGTTGATATTATTGCAAGCCTCGAACCTACTTTTGGAGGCATTAATCTTGAAGACATTAAAGCTCCTGAATGCTTTTATGTTGAGCACGAGCTTAAAAAGCGTCTTAAAATCCCTGTGTTTCACGATGATCAGCATGGTACGGCTATTATTGTGGGTGCAGCACTCCTTAATGCCTTAAAGCTTGTTAAAAAGAATATTGAAGACGTTCGACTTGTAACATCAGGGGCAGGAGCTGCAGCTATTGCATGTCTAGATATTCTTGTCGATTTAGGTCTTAAGAAAGATCATATTATTGCCACCGATCAAGCCGGCGTTATTTACAAAGGTCGCCTTGAAAAAATGGATCCCTCTAAAGAAAAGTATGCCACGCACCGAAAAGAACGTACGTTGGCAGAGGCTATTCAAGGTGCAGATATCTTTTTAGGACTCTCTGCAGCGGGTGTTTTAAAACGTGAAATGGTCACGACCATGGCTGACCATCCTATTATTTTTGCTTTGGCTAATCCTAATCCTGAGATTTTACCAGAAGATGCCCTCTCGGCTCGTTCTGATGCTATTATAGCCACCGGCCGTTCAGACTACCCTAACCAAGTCAATAATGTCTTATGCTTCCCTTTTATTTTTCGAGGTGCTCTTGATGTAGGGGCGACAACCATTAATGAAGAAATGAAACTGGCTTGCGTCTTTGCCCTTGCTGACCTTACTCACAAAGATCTCTCTGATGTGGTAACGTCTATCTATGCTCATGAAGATTTGCGATTTGGACCTAATTATATTATTCCGAAGCCCTTCGATCCCCGACTCATAACAGAACTTCCTCCTGCTGTGGCTCAAGCAGCAATGCGAACAGGGGTGGCCACTCGGCCTTTACAAGATATGGAGTCTTATAAACAACAACTTTCTGAGTTTGTTTACCGTTCAAGCTTAATCATGAAGCCTATATTTAGCCGAGCCAAAAAAAGGCCTTTGCGTATCGTATATGCTGAGGGTGAAGATGAAAGAGTTCTACAAGCAACTCAACACGTTATTGAAGAAGGACTCGCTCACCCTATTCTTATTGGACGAAAAGAAGTTGTTAGCTCTCGTATTAAGCGATTAAATTTGCGAATGCAGATAGGCCAAGATTTTGAGCTTGTCGATCCCCAGAGTGATCCTCGCTATCATCAATATTGGACCGAATATCATCGATTGATGCAACGCAAAGGGGTCGCACCAGACTATGCTAAAATCGTTATTCGAACAAATGCTTCTGCCATTGCGAGTTTAATGGTTCATTTTGACGAAGCTGATTGTGCACTTTGTGGCCCTGTAGGACGTTATGGTCACCACCTTGATTCTATCTTAGATATTATTGGCCTTCAGCCTGGAGTGGAAGTAGCCGCCGCAATGAGCATCATGGTTCTTGAGAAAGGCTCTTTTTTCTTTTGTGACCCCTATGTCAATTTGAATCCAACGACGTGTCAACTGGCAGAAATGGCCATAATGGCTGCCGAGCAAGTTCGTAAATTTGGTATCGTTCCTCGACTTGCTCTCTTATCCCATTCAAATTTTGGAACCTACCAGGATGAATCTGCTCTAAAAATGCGACAAGTTCTTGATAAAATAAAAAATGTTGCACCAGAGCTAGAGGTCGATGGTGAAATGCATGCAGATGCAGCGTTGAGCAGCATGATTCGCTTAAAGACTTTTCCTAATTCAATTTTAAAGGGACAAGCTAATCTTCTTATTATGCCAAATTTAGATACAGCCAACATTGCTTTTAATATGGTGAAGATATTGGCAGATGGTCAACCCATAGGACCTATCTTATTGGGGCCTAAAAAGCCCATTCACATTTTGACTCCTTCTGTAACAACTCGCGGAATCTTTAATATGTCAGCTCTCGCCGTTGTTGATGCCCAGAAAGTCACACGGGTTCTTACCACAGAAGGATAAAAAACCTATGATTGATAAGACTCATTTTCAGGAACAATCTCGTAACGAAAATGAGTCTCTCTATGGAGTTTCACAAGATACCATTCGAGCCCTTGAAGAGGCCTTAAGTGAAGGGGAAGAAAGTCGTGTAGAACGCCTTATTCAACCTCTTCATGAAGCTGATGTCGCTACTGTTATTGAATATCTTTCCCCGCATTTACGCCATTGCTTAGTTGAAATTCTACGTCCCCGTTTCGATCCAGATATCCTGACACATCTTGATGAAACAGTTCGGGATGAGGTTGTTGAACAGCTAGGAACCCGCGAAATTGCCGAGGCTATTACTGAGCTTGAAAGTAATGACGCTATTGCCCTGATTGAAGACTTAGAAGAAAAGCAACAGAAGGAAATTCTTGACTTCATCCCTATTGGGGAACGCGTTATTTTAGAAGAAGTTCTCACCTATCCCGAGGATAGTGCAGCTCGCCTGATGCAACGAGAAGTTGTCTGTGTACCCAGTTTTTGGACCGTTGAAGAAACAATGTATTATCTAGTAAAGGAAGAAAGTTTTCCTGAAAAATTCTATGATCTTTTTGTTGTAGATTCTAAACATGCACCCATAGGAGGAATTCCCTTAAGTTTGCTTCTTCGCCAACCTCCATCAACAAAAATATCCGATATTATGGAGGGAGACATCAAACGCATCCCTGCTCTTATGGACCAAGAGGAAGTTGCGCTCCTCTTCCGTAAATATGGCCTTGTCTCTGCTCCTGTCGTTGATGAGGAGGGACGAATCGTGGGAATGATTACGGTTGATGATGTTGTGGATGTGATTGAAGAAGAAGCTGAACAGGACATCATGCTTCTCTCGCGTGTTACAGAATCTGACTTTTATGAGCCTCTCTTAAGTACGTCTTATTCTCGTATCCGATGGCTTATGATTTCTCTTTTTAATACACTTCTAGCCGCAACTGTTATTTCCCAATTTCAGTATACGATTGAAAAAATGGTGGCCCTTGCTGTGTTAATGCCCATTAATGCAGCCATGAGTGGCAATGCCGGCATGCAAGTTGTGACCGTAACGGTACGCGCACTAGCAACACGAGAACTGGGTGGCGCCAACATGCGTCGAGCGATCCGAAAAGAAGTTCTTGTAGGACTTATTAATGGCATTGTTTTTGGGGGTCTTATGGGCGCAATTGGGGCCTTTTGGTTCTCTGATCCTGCTTTAGGAATAGTTTTAGGGGGTGCATTAATTTTTAATATGATTTGGGCAGCACTTTGGGGAGTTCTTCTCCCTATCTTAATCAATAAAATGGGTATGGATCCTGCTCTTAGTGCTGGTCCTTTTTTAACAGCTTCCACAGATTTATTAGGATTCGCGATATTTTTGGGTTCTGCTAAACTTTTTTTGTTTTAGGACTAAAAAGAACGAAGGAGATTCTGTATTCTTCCGCTTAAAGTGATCGTATTTTTTCTAACTTTCCACAAAATTATGATACGATTTTTAATAAATTTTAATCAATTTTAAACTTTTATGTGCTAATGTTCTTACTGGAGACAATATATACGTGATTTCCTTGAAACTACGTATATCTTCGAAATAACAAAACACAAGGAGGATCGATGAAAGGTATTGTTTTAGCAACTGTCTCATGCGTTGCACTTCTTACAGCAAGTGCGGTTAATGCGGAAGAGGCGGCTACAGCCCCTGCTACCCTAGAACCGTCTGCGAAAGCAGATCCAAAAGCTGGACCTGCTGATTCTGCGGCAGCGGTGAATGGCTCTCATGCTAATTCTGCAGCTGTGAAAAGCAAAGTTAGGGCACATAAAAAGCAGCATCATGCTCAACAGCATCATGCTCACCACCCTAGGGCTCATCACCACCCTAGACATCATTATATGGAGCCGGGACATCGTGTACCTGTTGAGGGCGTTTATGTCACTTTCCCTCCCATCAATGAGTGTGGACAACCCATCTTGGGTCCAGCTTATTACTGGGGTAATCCTCAATGTCCCTATCTGTATCATGGAGGATATTTCTGGTATCCACATGCTCGCGCAGATATGTTAAAGGGCTATACTCCTTATTATGATCAACGGTGGTATTGGTATGCGAGCCGTACGCATCCTCATGCGGTGTATATTGATAGAACTCCGCTTGCTTATACACATCCTTATCCTCTCCATATGGTTAATCCCATGGATAGGACAATGTATAGAATGCAAGGTGCTCCCATGCAAAAGAAATGGGAAGATGCTCCTGAATTACGAGCTCATGAAGAACGGTAAAATCAGAAGGGGAGAGAAATCTCCCCTTTTTTTATATCTTCCCTATAAACAAGCGTATGAAATCCTCTCAATATTTAGAGTGACTCCTTAGCTTTAATCCTTATCCATTTTATTCTTTTCCTGCCCTTCTCAAACCCTGACAATCGTAAAATGTTAATAAGCTCTATTATAATATTTTTTAATTCTTCTTTTTGATGATAAATTTTACAAAATATTAAACTATTTCTTACTGCTTTTTAATGCACCGCTAATAAGTAAAAAGTAGCGTGAACACTGATTTAAAAAATCAATATCCAGAAAGAAGTTACTTTACAAATTAATGATTATACGGAAATACATTTAGATTTAATTTCATTAAGAAATATATGAAAGTATTGCAGGGGAACTTTTTATTTTTGTTACGAAAAAGTTTTGAATCTTTTGCAAGAGAGCTTGGTTAAAAAAGGAATTCTCGTTGATGCAAAAGACAAATTTTATCAAAAGATAATGGGTAAAACTTTAAGACTACCTTCTTCACCATTATTAATATTAAAATTTTCTGAGATACGTTTGAATATCTTAGCTACATCACTTGGCATTCCCATTACGCCTCAGCTAATGGGTCATATGGAGGTAAAAAATGAGTAAAATACAAAATATTTTTCCAACTTTAATAATATTTTTCTTAACTTATAATACGTTTCAAGCTATAGCTTGCCCAGATGAGGATTGTGATTTTAAGGATCTGCATCATCACGGCTCAAAAATTATTTGCTTAGGACGACAACCTGACTTGACAGGAAGCCAATTGGATCACTTTTTGAAGTACCACATAAAAAAAATACACAATTTTTAGATTTAAGATGTCAACCAAACTTGAATGATGAGCATTTGAGAAAATGAGCTGATTTGCGACGAGCATCTACTATTACAGGAGTAAATTTAAGCAAAACAGGAGTTACATATGATGGCATTGTTGCCTTATGGCGTTCTCCAATTCTCGGAAAAGTGCGTGATGATGAGCCAGTTTATGAGAATTATTATAATAAGCCAGTATCAATAATCAAAATTGAGATAGGTCATACCCCAGCTTTAGAGAATTATAAGCAGCTCTTGAGAATTAAAGATAAAAAAAATTTTCCTCTTCCTTTACTTAATCACTTTACAATACGTTATCTAAATTATACGGGGAGCAGTTATAAGGAGATGCATGGCTTTAAAGATATAATTATTACGAATCATGGAAAAGAGATAGAATAGTCGAGCGGTTTAGGCACATAAATAAAATGTATTCGATGAGAAGAATCCATTGTGACTATACTTTTGATATTTCATGGCTCATATAACACGAAAAAATTCGAAGAGGCCTCTCCTTCTCATAGTTTAAATTTGAGGCTGACCTTTGATGACAAATCGCCAAAGTTTGTCTTGTCCCCGGCGAATACCAATGCGAGGAGTGGATTCATAGGACGGAGAAAAGGGGGACTCTTTAACATAAAAAGCCTCATCCTTGATCAAATCAATCGCGTTATGATCCCGAGTAATCCCCAGATGACGACATAACTTCCCCGGACCATTAAGATAGAGAGGCGAAGGCTCAATCAGCATGAGACCTCGGATCAGAACAGCCGCGGGTTTTCCTTCCTCTTCTGTAACAAAATTAAGACAATGATACATGCCATAGATGAAGTACACATAACTTACTCCGGGAGGGCCAAACATAACAGCGTTGCGAAGTGTTTTTCCCCGCGCAGCATGACACGCTGGATCGTCTTGCCCCCTATAGGCTTCCGTTTCCGTAATCACACCTGCCATTGGCCCAAAAACCATCACTTTCCCTAAAAGGTCTTGAGCAACGGTCAACGTACATCGATTAAAAAAATTTCGAGAAAGCCGCTCAGTCACGAGACTTCCATGGGAAAAGAGTTTCAGCAATTTTTTTAGGAATTTTTGGTAAGGCAAGAACTTCGTCTATACGGCGTTCCAAAAAGCTCCACGTGGCTTCAAAATGATCGGAATGATCGCGAAGCCAATATAAAAAAGTCGACGCATACACCCAGGCTAAAAGTGCACGTTTCGTATAAAAATTATAGTCTGTAGACGTATCTCCTGCATAATACCAAATTTCGTTTACAGTTTGGTAAAGAAGTCGACTCCCTTGCCCCATATAAGGAGGAAAAGCTAGATAAGCTGCTGTCTTGCCAGCTGCTTCTCGGTAAGGAATTAAAAGGCAAAGGCGGGTTTTGACAGCTAAAGCCACTTTCTCTCGTACACGATAGTTGGAAGGGTCAGGAAGGTCTGCAACCATCTGTCGATCCAAAAGTTGACTCCAATACGAAATCGCCTCAAGAGGGCCTTTCGGAAAAACACGCCATCCATAAGAAGCATCCATTCCTGCCTCTTTCGCAGCCCGTTCTAAAAGATCTTGAGACCACCCCTCAAAAGGCACATGAATAAGAGCATGCTTGATAATTTGCGTTTTGATCTCATCTCGATCGTTCATACTTTTCTCTTTTCTTAATAAACCCCATAGACTATACTCATCTTTCTTTATGCAAACTTTAGCTTAATTTTGGAAGGAGGTGTTAGGGGTTTATGCAAGTTATTGTCCGTGACAATAATGTTGATCAAGCGCTTCGTGTACTCAAGAAAAAAATGCAACGAGAAGGTATTTTTCGAGAGATGAAGTTACGTCGACATTATGAAAAACCTTCCGAGCGAAAAGCCCGTGAGCAAGCAGAAGCTATTCGGCGTGCTCGTAAGCTTGCCCGCAAGCGTTCTGAACGAGAAGGCTAGTTTAGCCAAAACATTCCAGCTACCTGTAAAGGTAAAAGAGGGAATGAATTTAATTTATACCAATTACGTAATTTAAGTTTACGTTTCTGGGTTGCTTTGTTGGGACTTCGTCCCTCCGCGTAATGACGAGCCTGTTCTTTTTCAATATAAGAACTCGTCATTGCGAGTGGAGCAAAGCAATCCAGCATTATACTTTGTCTTAATTATTTTTTGTAAATTGTTATAAAGCAAAGGCTATGGCAGTGCCTTAGGAACAATCAAAATCAACAACATGTTCCAGTTTTTCTTTCTTGCAAAATCCGATAAATGCTGTTGCCATAGATCAAGATGGGTCAACATAAACCCCATGTTTTTGCTCTTTTTATAAGAAAGGGAGACTGAGAGGCTGTTTTGGGGTTATGTGGTATTTTAAGGGTAATATTTCCTACTTTAACAACAGCCAATCTTTTCGCTTTATTATATGCTGCATTTAATTTTTGTTGTTATTTAGGTAACGTTTGAACTTCCATTAAAACTTAGCCTTAAAGAAGCTTTCTTGCATGAAAGCTTCTTTAGCCATCAAAAAATCCATTTTACTTAATTTTAGAATTTTTTAATTTATAATTACTGTATAAATAAAAAATACTTTTCTTCTTAAGTCTTATCTATCGTTTATCCTTACTCTTTTTTGCTAAATCCGGAGATTCACTTAGACTTTCCTTAAAATGCTTTTGCATAGATTCAATAATTGTTTCATTTGACTTGGCAATGATGGCATTAACATCGCGCACATGTTTTATCGTTTGATCAACGGCTGCTTTTGCAGCTTCTGCTTGATGAGCGGTTCTCTGATCCGCGGGAGCCTTAGAAAAGCTATTCTTTATCTCATCATTCCATTGATCAAAAAGACTCTTGAAATATTGTTTTTGAAGATCCATCACAGTTTGTGTGGTTTCTGTTGTAGTTTTCTGAGCAGCATTCATCAACTCCATATTTCTTTGATAGGTAGAGAGAAGAGTTTCCATATCAGCTCCTGGAAATTTGAATTGCTTAAATGAACTGAATCCTTCTTCCATAAAGGGTGGAATATTTGTTTCTTTAGCCATGAAATTTTCTCCTTTTTTCATTTATTTAATTTTATTTTATTTTAACTCACTCTTTTACTTCATCACTCATAAGACTCATGTTTTCCATTAAACTAAGTATTGCCCTCCATTAAGAGTAAGGGTAGTTCCTGTCATAAATCCAGCCTCATCAGAAGCCAGGAAAACAACAGCTCGTGCAACTTCTTCAGGCTTCCCAAGGCGCCCTATAGGTATTTGATGAGTAATTTGTGTGAGCACAGGCTCAGGCATACTTTGTAACATTTCTGTATTAATGTACCCTGGAGCAATAGCATTAACCGTAATCCCTTTTGCCGCACTTTCTTGAGCAAGAGCTTTGGTAAGACCAATAATACCAGCCTTCGCAGCTGAATAGTTTGTTTGACCCAACTGTCCTTTTTGGCCATTAATTGAACTGATATTTATGATTCTTCCATATCCACGATCTCGCATTGGTTCAATCACCTGACGACACATATTAAAACAAGAGGTAAGATTCGTTTGGAGTACAAGCAGCCATTGAGAATAATCCATTTTATGCAACATCCCATCTCGCGCAATGCCTGCATTATTAACAAGAATATCAATTGGGCCATATTCTTTAGTCACCCGTGCAACTCCCTCTTGGCACGCCTTAAAATCACTCACATCCCACTTATACGTGAAAATTCCTGTACTCTTTTGAAAAGTATCGGCAACCTTATTATTATCGTGATAAACAGCAACGACAGTATATCCCGCTTTCTTTAAGTTTTGAGAAATAGCTGCTCCAATCCCGCGTATTCCTCCTGTAACTAATGCCAGTTTCTTCATAGAACTTTCTCATTCTTATTTACCATTGAATCAAAAAACGATGCCATACAATGATTAATAAAAAGTTAAGCGAACCTCTATGTTCGTTCAAAATTTATAGAGAACCTTCTCTTAAAAATGTTTCCTTGACTTCTTTTGAGAGTTAGCTTACATAGAAGCTTACGGGGGGGTCGAAGTCGCTGAAAGAATAACAAGAACAATAGCAACTTGGGGTTTTAAATAACCCTCCCCGACCATATTTTCCACCTCTTTTTTAATAACCTACAAACCTCTCAAAAGCATTGAGTTTGATATTGCTTTTTAATGCATTTATAATCAATTGCTTAAAATTTTAATGCCGTACTTTGGTATACGTTTCAAAAAACAAGTTTTCTTTCTCCTATATTGATGATTGACCCTTGTTACATCATCTATCATTAATGGTAGTCTTATGAAAATCACGCTATCTGAATTTGAAGCTTGCTTAAAAGATATCAGTTTTCCCCTTATCGTTGCAACATCAGGAGGAGCAGATAGTCTTGCCCTTTTACTGCTTGCCTCTAAATTGGCCCAGCTAAAAGGCGGTCGGGTGATAGCTCTGACTGTTGACCACGGTTTGCGCCCTGAATCAAAAAACGAAGTGCGCTGGCTTCAGCAATGGACCCAAGAAAAAAGCATCGAGCATATTATTTTAGAATGGCAGGGAGTAAAACCCACCTCACGTTTACAAGAAAAAGCCCGTAATGCTCGCTATCACCTCCTCATAAACTGGTGCAAAACGAATCATATGTCCTCCCTTCTGTTAGGCCACCATCAACAAGATCAAGAAGAAACATTTTGGTTACGTCTTTCATCAGGAAGTGGACTCGAAGGATTATCAGGCATGAAAAAGCAAGTATCGCGAGAGGGCATTACCTTCCTCCGCCCTCTTCTTGGATTTTCAAAAGAGCGTCTTAAGGCCACATTAATTAATGAAAAGCAAACTTGGATTGAAGATCCTAGTAATAGCAACCAACGGTTTTTTAGAGGACGTTTGCGGACATTTTTAGAGAAAGAAGGACTTTCCTCTCAACGTCTTACTCATATCATGGAAAAACTTCAAGTAGATGCTGATTTTATTAATAGCTCCCTTCAAGAAACTCTTAACACCACTGTCTTCCTTCATAACCCAGGATACATAACTTTGGAAAGAAAAGCTTTTGAAGATTTACATCCAGCTCTCGTCAAAAGACTTTTATCTTTACTTATGCAGTGGTTTTCTGGAGCATTCTACCCCCCCCGTTCAACACAAATTAACACCATTTTAAACAAAATTAACTCATTTTCCTCGTTTACTGTGGGAGGAATCTATTGGGTTCCTCAACAAACTCAGATCTCTCTCTTCCGTGAAGTTGCCGTCATCAAGGAAAATTTTTCTCTTTCTCTCTTGCAGGAAGAAACTCTATGGGATCAACGATTTTGGATTGACCCCCATATTAAAGATCATGTCCCAGAAGAAGTTGTTCTCGCCCCTTTAAGATCCATTCCTTCTTTTAAAAAAAATATAGCCTCTTCAATCCCTTCTTCAGCTTGGCCCAGTCTTCCAACTTTATGGATTAAGGAAAAAATTGTTTCCATTCCACATCTTTGTTATAATGTTGATTGTGCAGAGGACATCCAAAAATATATTTATATAAAGCCCCTCTTTCACAATTCGTTAAGATTCACTATATAAAATTATACAAACAATTAACGTGAGACTCTTATTCTATGAATCGAAATTTAGCCCTTTGGATTATCGTTGGCCTTTTTTTAGTGGCAATTTTTAATTTATTTCAATCTCCTCCTTCTCAAAAACAACATGTAGGCATTGATTATTCAACGCTTTTACAAGATATTAAGGAAGGTCGTATCCAAGAAGTCCTTATCCGAGGCGATCTCGTCCATGGCCATTTCACAGATGGCACTACTTTCTCATCCGTCGTGCCCCCTCATGACACCCATCTTGTGGATAGGCTTTTAGAAAACAATGTTCGAATTAAAGCAGCTCCCGTGGAAGAAGATATGCCAACATTCTTTCAAATCTTTATTTCTTGGCTTCCTATGATTTTATTGATTGGTGTTTGGATTTTTTTCATGCGCCAAATGCAATCTGGAGGCAATAAAGCCATGGGATTTGGTAAATCTCGTGCCCGCCTCCTAGATGATAAAGTCTCGCAAGTTACATTTAAAAATGTGGCCGGTGTCGATGAAGCCAAGCAAGAGCTTGAAGAAGTCGTCGAATTTCTAAGGGATCCTCAGAAATTTCAACGTTTAGGAGGAAAAATCCCAAGGGGTATTTTACTTGTCGGTCCTCCAGGAACGGGTAAAACACTTCTAGCGCGTGCCATAGCTGGAGAAGCCGAGGTTCCTTTTTTTACCATCTCGGGTTCAGATTTCGTGGAAATGTTTGTTGGTGTTGGTGCAAGCCGCGTTCGTGATTTATTTGAGCAGGGCAAGAAAAATGCGCCCTGCATTATTTTTATAGATGAAATTGACGCTGTCGGTCGTCACAGAGGAGCAGGACTTGGAGGAGGCAACGATGAACGTGAACAAACTCTTAACCAGCTTCTTGTGGAAATGGATGGTTTTGAAGCAAATGATGGCGTCATTCTTATTGCGGCAACCAATCGTCCCGATGTTCTCGACCCCGCTCTTTTAAGACCAGGTCGTTTTGACAGACAAGTTGTTGTCCCTAATCCTGATGTTTTAGGACGTGAAAAAATCCTTGAAGTTCATGTGCGTCAAGTTCCTTTAGCTGAAAATGTTGACCTAAAAATAATTGCACGGGGAACTCCTGGATTTTCGGGGGCAGATCTGGCTAATCTTGTGAATGAAGCTGCGCTTCTAGCCGCTAGACGTAATCGTCGAACGGTTTCAATGGCTGAGCTTGAAGAAGCTAAAGATAAAGTGATGATGGGAAGTGAACGTCGTTCCATGGTTATGACAGAAGAAGAAAAACGTCTCACCGCCTATCATGAATCAGGTCACGCAGTGGTCGCCTTTCATAGTCCCGCATCGGATCCTATCCATAAGGCTACAATTATCCCCCGTGGACGGGCGTTGGGAATGGTGATGCGGCTTCCTGAAGGAGATCGCATTTCGATGTCACGCGAACGACTTCATGCCGATCTTGCAGTTGCCATGGGTGGACGTATTGCAGAAGAAATGATCTTTGGAACAAACAAAATAACAACTGGAGCATCCTCTGACATTAGTATGGCTACACAAATAGCTCGACGTATGGTCACCGAATGGGGGATGAGTGAAAAACTGGGCCCCATCACCTATGGGGAAAACACTCAAGAGGTTTTCCTGGGTCATTCTGTTGCTCAACATAAGAATATTTCTGAATCAACAGCCCAGCTAATCGACCAAGAAATCAAACGGATTATTGAAGAAGCTTATGGAAGAGCTAAAAACATTCTTACAGAATATCGTGCTCACCTTGAACTTCTTGCCCAATCCTTACTGGAATACGAAACCTTAAGTGGTGATGAAATTAACATACTGTTAAAAGAGGGAAAACTTGATCGTCCTAAATATGCTTCAGGACCTGATATACCAAGATCCTCCTCTATTCCTTCCGGAGGAAAAAAAACAGCAAGAAAGGCAAAAAGCCCTTCTACAAAAAAAACATCGAAAGGATACCCAAAACCTGTAGAGGAAGTATAAATTATTCCTCTTGATCGGATTGCGTCTATCAAAAAGCTGATTCACCCATCACTTACGATATAAGATGACAAATAATTTACGCCCATGGCTAAAAAGAAAAAGCCATGAGGGCCGCTCGGAGTTCCTCTAAAGATTGAGCAGATTGGGCCGAGGAATGGGCCGTCGTCGTTACAACTTTTGGCGAGAGCAACGGAGCAATGACGGGGCTTTGTTTTCCTCTAAATGTTTAGCGGGTAAAGGGGGGGGGGGAAGCGTTTCTTCTATTTCTAAGAAACAATTATAAGGTACGGGCAAAATGATTTCATTCACACCAGCATCTTTATAGATAGGTAAAAGCATTTTTAAGTTTTGCGAGTCCATCATGTTTTTTAGTAGCATACATTTCTAGCTGTCAACACTCCAACACTTAGTTATTATATTCATCTCGGCTTCGTTCTAACGGTTTCAAAGAAGAAAAATCTCCTAGGGGAAGAGTCGGCGCAAACTCTTGGTATTTTTTAAACCAATATTCAGTTCTTTCCTGAGCATAATCCTCTTGAGAGTTTGCCCATCCTTTTGCAAGTTCGTAAGCAATAAGGGAATCACCAAGTCCTTCTGCAACAGACTTCCAGCTCCTCTCGGCATTTTCAGTAAAGCCGCGATTAGCACTTCTAAACCGGCCATATGAAGCATTCCAATTAAAGGGAGAATCATTTTGTGAACTTACATCAGTAAACGGAAGAGCAAAAGAAAATTGAGGATTCCCTTGATAAATTCTTCCAATTTCCCGCTCATACTCTTTTTGTGCTTGGTAATAGAGTTGAGCTTCTGACTCCAAAATTAATCCTCCTAAAAAAGATATATTTTTTTGCCATACTAAGGTAAAAAGTCGATTTCCTGAATGACAAAGCTCATTATAAAGTACAGTCAATCGTTGGTTGTAAAAAGCATAAATATTGTCCTTAACTGCCTCAAGTAAGAAGTACTTCTTCTCCTCTTTCGTTTGGAAATTTAATTCACCTATTCTGCCCGCGACACTAGAAATGCCATTCACTTTTTGACGTTGTGAGAGTTCTTCCAATAAATACGTTAAGAGTGCCTGTCGACTGCCGTGTTGATTAGGGTTAGGATGCGCCCCTTCCAACGTAAAAGACATCAATTCTCTTTTCATCTCCTCAATAGAGTTGGGCCTTAGGAATATTTGCAGCAATTCCCGAATTGTTGCGGTAACTTCCCCCAAAATCGTTGCTGCGTTTCTTATCTCTTTATTGGCGAGCTCCACCATTGGTGTATAAGGATCTTCCAAGTCTCTGTACAACTGAGCTAAGTAAAATCTTTTCCCAATAAGCCAGTTCACAACCCTATTATCTTGATACCCTTGCCAAAAGAGAGAATGGTATATGCAGGTGGTTAGCCAGCTTCCCTCCTCTTGATCTTGCTCGCCTAAACAAAAGTCAACTTTGGCGCTGCGTTTGGCTTGGGCTTCAATGACTTGAAAATGAGGATTTCTCAAGAGAGCTAAACGAATAGGAGCATAAATGTTAGGCTGATGGGGGAATTCAGAAAGAAGACTCTTCCTATAAAGATTTTCCAACAAGACTTCATCATCAATATCTTGAAAGGAATTGAAGAATTCCTCAGCGGACAGGATTGAGTGTGGGGGTTTAAGCTTTTGTTGTTCAGTTTCATCTAAGCATTGATAAAAACGGGGGTAAACTTGGTGAAATATTAAAGGATCTCCCTCTTCGCCCATTGAATAGCCGTTCGAGTTTAGAAAAATCAGGTGGAGTAAAGCCAAGCTCAGGATTTTTTTAATGCTTAAAAAAATATCCTCTTGATAATTCATAGCTCTTTTCCCTGTGTTAGATAAATTTTCTTTTTCATACTTTACCACTTGAAAATCAGAATCAAGCATCAGTTATTCAGGCAGGGCTGTCTCACATAAAAGAGGGTATTCAACAATCCATACCATGCTTGGAATAGGTTGCGAAGAAAAGCACAGAACTTCTTGACTCAAGCCTCTGAATATCCATGAGATCCACGAAAGAGGGAGCCTTAAGGCAGCCCTGATTATTCTAAAACTATCCTACCTTAAACGCACATAATGTTTTAAAAACTGATCCCGACTTTCCCACCTTAGGATATCATCCGTTTGACTACTTTCCACGAAAACAAAATTATCATCATAGTTTTCTCGTTTATGGAGAGAACAAACGTTTCCCAAAATTTTTCCCACTTGTCCTTTAACAAAGGCCCCAACTCCACTTTCACCATGGCTGATGAGAACAAAAGCTACGTAGTTGGGGTTCTGCTCGCCAGTCTGAGGAGGGGCAAGAACGGTTCCCCCTTCTTCTTTATTAACAGTTAAATATCCTCCCTCTTCATTTTGAAGAACCGTATCTTTTTTAGCAAGTTCCGGTTCTACCGCATACGTCATCAGGCGTTTAAATCCATCATTTGCATAAGATTCACTGATCCCCAGAGTTTTAAAGGGCAAGATTCCTTTAGCTTTTGAACTTCGGCAGTGGAGTTGGGAAAGTCCATAGGTAGACCCAATAACTTGAGGGTCTGCTGGGCAGGGAAAATGTTTGTTTTTTTCTACATAGGCTGCAATCGCGCTGAGTACATAGTCTTGATGCGTGCGTGTTTTTATAATTGCTGTTCTTGTCATCTGAGCTGTCATGAGAGGTAAACTCAAGCTACCAATAATGCCTAAAATGACGAGAACCATGGCGAGTTCAAGAAGGGAGAACCCATTTTGAGCTGAAGATTTAGAGTTGGAAGAGCAAGACACACACAGGCTCATGATTGTCAAGATTATAGGTCCCTTTTTCCGTAACACACGCATTAGCTCCAATATCAGCTCCATCAATAGCCCTCACTTTCCCAGAGGTGGGTTGACCATTATCCATTTTTTTATCAATATTCATGGCTTGGGTAGGGGTTAGCAAACCACCATCTCCATGATCTCCATTTTTTTTGCCGAGGATAAACCAAAGACCCGCCAATCCATGAGGATTATTCTCAACCGTAAACCCCCCACCTAAAGAAGATTCAGGCGCGCCCTTACCAAATTCACCCACATTTTGCTCACTCTTAAGACCAGGACTTCCTATGAAACCAGCTTCGGCCAGATGAGACCAAAAGCAAAGGGCTTCGCTTCCCGGAGAAAGCCCTGCACCTTCCACAATGCCGTTGCCATTTCCATTGGGCAGACCTGACTTGATCAGAAATGAAGCTTTGTTAAAATCACCAGGAAAAGCATCGTATTTATCAAGGAAGCCACTTGTTGCCATACGTAACTCATTCAATTGAGAAATCACCCGCTTAAGGCGTGCACTGTCAATTAAATCTTTGCCTTTTAGTATGCCCCCAATCAGAAGCCCCATGATGATTAGGACCACAGCGAGTTCAATCAAACTAAATCCGGATTGAGAATTGTATCGTCTTTGTTTTTTCATTATATTTCCCCCCCAAGCGAACCTAGTTTGCCCACTTCTTTAGAGAAGGTAAAGTACTTTAATGAAAATGATATGATAAAATAAATAAATTTATTTTATCAAAAATAATTAAGTTAATTTTTAAATTTATTAAGGAGAGAAGGTAGCTCTTGCCAATCAGTAAAACAAGAGGCTGCCCCTTTTCCAGTGAGATTTTGTGCCATTTCTTGTGGATTGCTGGCAAAAGCTAGAAAACCAAATGTAACCACGCCAGCAGCCACAGCGGCACCAACTCCTGTGGGGCTGTCCTCTACGGCATAACAATTTTCAGCAGAAGTTCCTAGTTGTTCCATAGCGTGTAAATAAACATCTGGTTTTGGCTTTTGAGCATTGCCCGCCTCAAAAAAAGCCGTCCCAAAAAAACGAGCCAATCGATCGCCTTGACGATTTGTCGCATACCGCATGGCCGCTAACCCACGTTGAATTGGATTATTCGAAACAAAAGCAAACTTATATCCTTGCTCTTGCAAAACCTCGAGAGTTTCTACTAGATGATCAGCCATTTCAACGCCTGTATGTTGGAGCATCTGCATCATCCGCCATTCACGATCCTCATAAAGAGTCGGGTAATCAACCTCAAGCCCGAAGTGTTTGGATAAATTAGCACATAAAGATTCCCGAGCTTGACCATGAAAATGCTGTTTGAACTCCTCATAAGTAAGCTCAGAGCCAATTTGGCTCCCATATAATTCATTAAAACGTTTAATGAGCGAGGGAACAGCTAAATGCTCTGTTGCCATTTGACAATTATCAAAATCTAAAAGTAGCCAAGTTGTGGTCATTTTTATTTTCTTTCAAAATGTTGAAAAGTTGCTTTAAGCTGAATGATGCGCTCAGCTTTATCGTCTGAGGTGTATACCTCACTGATTCCACTATTCCAGACGGGTCCAGGCCAAGCTTTATCATGATCATATCGCGCGATGATATGTACGTGTAATTGAGGAACTATATTGCCAAGGTTCGCAACATTTAATTTCTTTGGTTTAAAAAGATGACGCATCACTTGGCTGCTTAGGAAAATCTCTTCCATTAAAAGCTGTTGCTCAGCAGAACTTAAATCCATAATTTCAATAGCATTTTCCGTATTGGGAATGAGAAGAATCCACGGAAATGCTGCATTATGACTTAAACGAATGTGACACACCCTTAAGTCAGTGACAAATGTAGAATCAGATTTAAGGCGAGGATCAAGAAGCATGATCAAGCAATACTTTCTTCAGGAGGTGCAAATTTAACTTTTTTTTGTAAAATTAACATGCACTCTTTTAAACAATCATCGTCCTCTAAACAAGAGGCATACTTTTAGGTACAAAGAATCTTAATGCTCAATTGTATTGAAAAACACTATGAGACACGGTTTATAATGAAATAAAGTGTCTTTTCTTGACCCTATCCTTTCTTAAGGTTCCAAATTTTCAAAAATTTTGATATACTTATAATATGAAGATACTCTATCTGCTAAGACATGCTCATTCTGAACCCCGAGAACATACTCTCTCTGACTTTGATCGTCCTTTAGATGAAACAGGACAGAAAGAAGCAGAAGCCGTAGCTCAGTATCTTGCGAAAAAAGCGATTACTTTTGACTTTGTCATGTGCTCAGCTGCTTTAAGAACCCAGGAAACATTAGAATCTTTGCGCCCTTTTATTGGGACAAGTGCTATTGAAATTTCTGAAAATTTTTACAACAATACCGATGATCAGATCCTCAAATATTTAAAGAAAATTCCAGATGAAAAGCAGAAGGTTCTTTATATTGGACATAACCCAGGTATTACCTTTGCAGCCCTAAAACTTACAAATATATTTCCTGAAGTTTTAAAGGAAGGGGTTACGCCGGCAACACTTATTGGTTTTAATCTTTCTCTTGATAAATGGGCAGATCTAGAATGGTGGAAAGGAGAAATTATAGAGATTTTTCAACCCCCTCTTCCTGTACTAAAATCTCGCGCACCAGAGGAATCGTAATACGTCTCTTTTGTGTTAAGGCATAAGAATTAATAGCCGCAACCCAGAAATAAGCATTTTCAAAAGATCTTTCTATATGGTTAAGAAGAAAATAAATAACAGCTTCGTCAACATGGAGCTGAAGATCGTTAAATAATTTTTGAATAACTTGAAAAAGTAAAATTTCATCAGGAGAGTGAATTTTTAAAGTAAGAATTGCATTTAAACGAGAACGTAAGTCTGGAAGTTGGATTTTCCAGTGAGCTGGTGGCGTCCGTGAAAGTAGCAACAGACTGCCTTGAGAATTCATAAGGTGATTATAAAAATGAAAGAGCTTTTCCTCTCTTTCAATAAGGTGCGCATTATCGATAATAAAGAGTGGAGGCTTTTCAAAAAGTATTCCTAAATCGATAGTATTAAAGTCTTGACCTTTAAGAGTATATGCTTTGGCGTTTGCTTTCCAAATATGAGAAAGATGTGTTTTTCCACACCCTGCATCTCCATAAATCATCAGACAACGATTTGGCCAATTAGGCCAGCGTGTAAGCCACAGATAGGCTTCTTCATTCGCAACAGAAATGAAAAAACTTTTGTTATCGAGAATGGGGGGAAATTCAAGAGGAAGGAGGAGTTGCTTCACTGGACTCATTCTGCTGGAAAGATGTCTGTCCCAGGTAATAAGAGCTTTTAAGATAAAGTTCAAGACAATAACGCAAGATAACACCCAAAGCCGCGGCAACAGGAAGAGCAAATAAAATCCCTACAAATCCATAGAGTACACCTCCAGCCAAAAGGGAAAAAATAACCCAAACGGGATGGAGACCAATGCGATCTCCAACAAAGTAAGGAATTAAAAGGTATCCTTCAAGGACCTGACCCATAATAAAAATGCCCGCAACCATACCAATGGAAAACCACTCTGTGAACTGAGAGAGCGCGATGCCAATACTAAGCATAAATCCAACAAAAGCGCCGACGTAAGGAATAAAAGCCATAATGCCAATCACACAACCAACCACAAGACTAAAGTCAAGGTGAACTAAGCTCAAAGCAATCGAATAATAAAGCCCAACGAGAAGGCACACGATGGCTTGCCCTCTGGCAAAACCACCTATTGTTTTATTCATTTCTATAAAAAGGTGCTTAATTGTAGGCTCATAAAGACGGGGCAGCCAATCATCAAGAGTTTGTATAATTTTGTCCCAATCTCGCAAGTAATAAAATGCCACAACAGGCGTAATAATAATAAGGGAAAGGAGGTTCGCAAGAGCTATCCCACTGGTTAAAATTCCTGCTAAAAGTTTTATTCCCCACGTCACAATATCAGCAAAATAGGTACTTGCTAGTTGGCGAAGACGTTCAACATCCTGAGGTTCGATGTAATGTGAGAGTTCATCTAAGAGAGGTTTTGAGCTCGCCATTATACGTTGCCCATACTCAGGAAGGCGAGAAGCAAGACGTATGAGTTCTGGTTGAATCAAAGGAATGACAATAAAAAGAAAAAGGCCAATCAAAAGAAAAAAGCTTAAGATCATAAAACTGGTGCCTAAGGTACGAGAGAGCCCCCATTGTTCAAACCTACGAACAACAGGACTCATGGCATAAGCGACAAGAAGACCGGCAAGAAAAGGTAAAAGAATACTTTGCAAAAAATATAAGCCCCCTAAAAAGGCGACTCCCAATCCTACCCAAAGCCATACTGGTCGATTCATACTCACTGAGGTGCAATATCCATCTTATTAAAAGAATTCAAACCTAATCTAACATAGCTGACGCCAGAAAGCACGGTTGTTAAAACGACAAGGTAACCAAAGTAAAGATTTACATCCGTGCCCCCAAAATAATTCCCACTTTGACTAAGAATAAAAAACGCAAATATAAGCTGAACAACCGTATTTATTTTACTCAGCATCAAAGGCTTCATTTCAATGTTGCTCTTAACAAGGAAAAGAAGCAAAATTCCTCCAATAATTAAAACATCTCTAAAAACGACAAGAATCACAATCCAAAGGTCAATAAGGCCTGTCTGTCCTAAGGCCACAAAAACACCTACAAGAAGGGCTTTGTCTGCAATCGGATCTAGATAGGCTCCTAAAGTTGTGCGAGCCTTAAAAATGCGTGCCAAAAAACCATCAAGTGCATCAGAAAGAGCCGCTAAAGTGAAAAAAATGAGAGCAAAGGTGAGTTGATTGGAAAGAATGAGTGAAATAATAAGTGGCACACTTAACAAACGGGTAAGGCTAATAAGGTTAGGTATATTCATTGTGCTTATCATCGTGGGCCTTTGCTTAGATTCTCTTAAATTTTTATAACCTCTTTTACTTCAAGGAGAGGATCCACTCCTCTGCTTCAAAAGACAATAAAACCTCTTTTTGAACAAGATATTGTTGCAGCTTTTCGATACTTCCAGCATAGACAATCTCTAATTCAGCATTTTGCGGTGTGACAGTAAGGACAGTTAATTTTTGCACTTCAGCAAAATTTTCTAATGCCTTTTTTATCATCTGCCATTCGGACAAAGTTGAATACAAGGCTCTTATTTTTAAAGATTTTCCTTTTTCAAGGCTTTGAGGAGCACCAAAAGAGTCTTGTGAGGAAACTTCCCCTTTAGGAGTCACCCAGCCCAGAAGTTGAGAGGCATCAAATTGAAAAGTAAAAGAAGCTGTATAACTTTTTGGAGTTGTTTTTTCTCGATCAATCGAAAAATCTGTAACCATATTCATTATAACGTCGGTTGAAGGAGGATTCTTCGATTCCTCTGGAAAATTTTCCTTCAAGAGCTTTTGAAAAGCAAGAGCATGTGCTTGGTCGAGAGCTTTGTCTCGTGCAACAGCTGCCGAATCAGCAGTTACGGATACTTTTACATCTGCAACGGTTATGACATGTGCTTTTGCACATGCAATAAATAAACACATGATTAAAAACCAAAGGGGCTTCATCTTACTGTCCTTTAAAAAATCTTTTATATCTTAAAAGGGTCGGCAGTAAAATTCCACTGTTAATAGTCAGTTTTATAAAAAGTAAGCTTGCCTATATGCTTTATTTACGTATGATTAAAAAAATTTGTGCGGATGCAACTTTATATAAAAAACAAAATCAAAGGATCAAAATATGAAACACCTTATTTTATTCATTAAGCAGCTATCAGTGCGAAAACGGTTGCTGTGCAAATAGTAATTACACTGGTTGCGGAACCAATTAACCCAAAAATAACGCTTAAGCTGAGGGGTTCTTACCCATTGGTGGGTTGCTAGAGCTTATGAAGCCTATCATTAATTTTATCCTTATGGACAAAATGTGGACGAACGACTCTCTTTTTTGGGAAGAGGAAGCATCTTATATACTTGAAAAAGCCGCTGAAATTTTAGGAGAGGATTTTTCTCAAAAAGAAATCAGTCTGGTTTTAGCTAATGATCAAAAAGTCCAAAGTCTTAACCATGAGTTTCGTCACAAGAACAAACCAACGAACGTGCTTTCTTTCCCTTCTGACGAAGCAGACGAACTTGGAGATATTATTCTTGCCCATGAAACGATTGTTCGTGAAGCTGAAGAAAAAGGAATTTCTCTTCTTCACCACACTCTTCATTTAATTGTTCATGGTTTTTTACATCTTTTAGGGTATGTTCACGAGGAAGAGAATGAAGCTCTCCACATGGAAGCTGTTGAGATTAAGATTTTAAAAACCCTAAATATTTCTAACCCTTATGAGGATAAATGAAAGAGTGGTTTAATTTTCTACATTCTTTTTTTAAAAAGAAAGAAGGAGAAGGCTCTTTAAGGGAAACTCTTGAAGAGCTCATCGAAGAAGAGGAAATTGCAGACACGTCTCTTGCTCCTGATGAAAGAGAAATGCTGACGAATATTCTTAATTTAAGGGATCTTACGGCAAAAGATATTAGGATTGCTCGAGCCGAGATTATTGCCGTTTCTCATGACAGCTCACTGAATGACGTTAAAAATGCCTTTAAAACGAAGAAAATCATGCGTCTTCCTGTCTATCGTCAAACACTTGATGAAATTTTAGGTTATATTCATTTGCGGGATCTCCTGGATCTAACTGCCAAGAACTTTAAGCTTCATGATCATCTCCATAAAATCAATTTTATTTCTCCTTCCATGCGCATACTAGATTTGCTTTTGCAGATGCGCTCAACAGGAGAAAAAATTGCCCTTGTTGTAGATGAATATGGCGGTATAGATGGTCTTGTCACCATGGGTGATTTAGTCGAAGAAATTGTAGGGGATATTCAAGACGTTGCTCAAATGAGCACCCCTCTTCATTTCTTTCGGAGACCCGACGGCATTGTAATTGTAGATGGACGCATGGATATTGAGAATTTAGAAGAGAAGATTGGCCCTCTTCGAACGGAAGAAGAAAAAGAAGAAGATATTGATACAATTGGCGGACTTGTTCTTCATTTGACTAACAGGGTACCCCAACGTGGTGAGCTGATTGCTCATCCCTCTGGTGTTGAATTTGAAATTATCGAAGCTGACTCAAGACGCATTAAACGCATAGGAATTCATGGACTTTCCCCCACTTTTTCTTAAGCCCTGGCCACAAAGGGGACTTATTTTCATCCTAGGAGCTATTGGAGCTTTAGCTTTTGCTCCTCTTTTTATTTTCCCAGCTTTTCTGCTTACCATGAGTGGAATGTGGTGTATTCTCGATAAAGAAATAACGCGAAAAACCTCGTTTCCTAAAATATTTGCACTTGGATGGTGGTGGGGGTTAGGTCATTTTACGGTTGGGCTGTATTGGATTACCAACGCTTTAACCGTTGATCTACAAACATTTTGGTGGCTTATGCCTTTTTCTCTTTTTGGGCTTCCTGCTATTATTGCTATCTTTTCAGGATTCTCTTTCATGATCACCAAACTCTGGCCTTACCCCGGAATCAGCGCCGCCTTCGCTTTTGCTGGCATCTGGATTGGCGTTGAGTGGCTAAGAGGTCATCTCTTTACAGGATTTCCCTGGAATTTACTAGGATACAGTTTAGCTTTTAATCTAGAAATGACCCAGTTCGCCTCTTTGACAGGTGTCTATGGACTAAGCCTTTTAATCATTCTTATGGCCATCATGTTGCAATATCTCGTGAGTAAATACTCTTTTGAAAGGATCATCGCTTTATGCGTTTACCTTCTTGCGATTCTTTGCTGGATATGGGGGAAAGAACGCCTGACTCATGTTGATTCTATAGACTTTCCAACCTTAGCCGTAAGAGTCGTTCAACCAAATATTACTCAAGTTTTAAAATGGGATCCCAAACAACAAGAAGCCAATCTTCATACTCTATTAAAGATGACTGCTGAACCTTCCACTCTTCCTCTCAAAGCTATCATTTGGCCAGAATCGGCTGTTTCCTTTTTTTTAGAGCAGAATGATTTTTATCGCTCGTTAATAGCGAAAGCCATACCGAAAGGAGCTCTCTTATTTACAGGTGCTCTTCGACGAACTCCAGCAGAAGAAAAACCCGTTAAAATTTGGAATAGCCTTCTTGTGATGAACAGCCAAGCACAGATCGTTGCCTCCTATGATAAATCTCACCTTGTTCCTTTCGGAGAATATCTGCCTTTTAGAAGCTCTCTCGACGCTATTTTTGGCAAAGGAACTCTCAAAAAGCTTACTGCCGGATCCCTCGATTTTACACCGGGGAAAGAGCCTGAATCTATCTCTCTCCCGCAAGGATTTCCTGCTTTTAGCGGTCTTGTATGTTATGAAGTCATTTTTCCTCATGCGGTCATTAATCCCACACAAAAACGACCCGGTTGGATGATTAATGTAACAAATGACGGATGGTACGGGAATAGCGCCGGTCCTTATCAGCACCTTGAAATATCTCGCTTTCGAGCCGTTGAAGAGGGAATTCCTCTCGTTCGTGATTCAAACTCTGGCATTTCAGTTGTTTTCGATGCATACGGTCGAAGCATAGGAAGCATAGGACTTGGCAAAGAAGGAATTCTCGATGTTTTGCTTCCGGCTCCCACACGTTATGTACCCTTGTACGCTCGATGGGGAGATTGGATCGTTTTAATTTTAATGGCAGGAGCTTTAGGTCTTGCGTGGCTCTTTTCTTTAAAGAGACGCCCTAATGAATAGTTTTATTTTTTCAAGCGAATCAGTTTCTAACGGTCATTCAGATAAAATCTGCGATCAAATTTCAGATGCTATTTTAGATGCTTATCTTAAAATAGATCCTTTTTCTCGTACAGCTATTGAGACTGTTGTTAGTTCTCAGCGTGTCTACATATTCGGAGAAATAACAGGCCCAACTACTTTAACGCGCAAGCATGTGGATGAAATCGTACGGGAATGTATCCGTGATATTGGTTATGAGGGTCCAAACTTTGATTGGCGTACTGTCTATACGGAGGTTAACCTCAACACCCAACCCATTACCACAGACCTAACACAAAATGAAGGTGCCAATGATCAAGGCATTATGTTTGGCTATGCAACCCATGAAAATGAAGCTTTTATGCCGAGTCCTCTTTATTTCGCTAATAAGCTTTTATATCTATTAGCGAAAGATCGACAAAAGGGTCTTCTCCCCCTATTAGGCCCTGATGGGAAATGTCAATTTTCTGTAACTTATGAGGATCGAAAGCCCGTTGGAACAAGCGCTATTGTCGTGTCTGTTCAGCATCAAGAAAACTTAAATTTGGAAGATATAAAAGCTATTATCTATCCTTATGTAGAAAAAATCCTTCCGAAGGGTTGGTTTTGTGGGGAGTCTTCTTTTTTTGTCAATCCAAAAGGGAAGTTTATCATGGGAGGGCCAGCAAGTGATACTGGCCTTACAGGCCGAAAGATTATTGCCGATACATACGGCGGCATGGCTCCGCATGGGGGAGGCGCTTTTTCAGGAAAAGATCCCACTAAAATAGATCGTAGTGGTGCTTATATAGCCAGACACATGGCAAAAAATGTGGTTGCTGCAGGACTTGCTACGCGATGTACACTCCAGCTTTCTTATGCCATTGGACAAACGGAGCCAACCTCATTTTACATAAATACACACGGGACAGGCCTTATTTCAGAAGACCGTTTAGCAACCGTTTTACGAGAACTTATCGATTTAACCCCTCTCGGAATTCGAAAAAAACTGGCTTTACATAAACCTATTTATAGACGTACAGCCACTTACGGACATTTTGGTCGAGACGTCAACCTCGATGGCGGATTTTCTTGGGAAAAGCTGGATTTAGTCGAAGAACTAAAGGGAGCCTTTTTGTGAGTGTAAATGTATTAAGTGAGTATAATTATATATTTTGAAGTCTGAAATAATGCTAAACAAATTAATTTCTTCTTTTGGTCGACGAAAATCCCGTAAGCTAAGGAAGCATGCCCAAAAAACTTACGATGAGCTTCTTCCTCTTGTAAAGATAGAGACAGAGGAAAAGATTTTTAAAGAAAATTTTTCTGAAATTTGGCTTGAAATTGGATTTGGGAGTGGGGAGCATATGCTTGAGCAGCTTGCTCAACATCCCACCGTCGCTATGATTGGATGTGAGCCTTTTATAAATGGAGTCACCAACCTCTTAGCCTCTCTCTCTCCTACAGATTACAATCGCGTTAGAATCTGGCATGAAGATGTTCGGTATTTGTTAGACAAGATTCCCCCGCTCTATTTTGAGCGAGCATTTATCCTCTTTCCTGATCCTTGGCCCAAGAAACGCCATCATCAGCGTCGCCTTATCACTCATGACTTCATAGGGCAACTTATGTGCACCCTCAAAGCAGGAGCCTTCTTACATATTGCCAGTGATGACATCTCCTATGTTCAACAAATTCAAAATATTCTTTATGGATATCCTAGCCTCATCCTTTGTGAAGGCCCCTCTTCAATAGACCCTTTAACCTGGAAAGATCGCCCTTCTTCGTGGCCAAAGACCCGTTACGAACAAAAAGCCCTCTCACGTGGGAAAAAATGTGCTTACATGGTCTTTCAAAAAGAGGAAAGCCTTCCTCGTTCTTAAAATAACCTAGCCTATTTATTATTCACGTTCACCAAGATTTGCAATGGTCCGAGCTATAAGACGCATTTCTTCTTTTAGCTTTCTTAAAAGTTCCTCTCGATCATCCCGTTGATTTTGGAGAGACTGAACAAGGGCTTGCTCAATTTTGTAAAGATATTTGTGGCTTTCTTCATCAGATCCAAGGGAGAGAGCTGCAAATTTGCTCTGTAAGTCAATTTGCCCCTCTGCAAGCTTTATCATTAAACTATGTTGAGTTTTACTTTGCTCAGAGATAATAGAAAGTGAATGAAGAAGTTTATCCAGTAAAAAAGCCGTTTGTCTGTCATTTTTCTCTGATTTTTCAACAGTTTGTGTCAAGTGATCAATACATTCTACATTACGTGTCAAAAGAGCTTGGAGATAACCTAAGGGAGCTGACGCAATAGCTACATCTTTATCCTTCGAATAGGAACATGTCGTAAGATAAAGATCGGCTTCATTTAAAAACCGTCCATAGGCATGCCCAACTTGAAGCTCTAAAAAGCCAACCAAAAGAGATCCTCCCAAACCAAAAAGAGAAGAGCTGAAGGCTGTTCCCATACCAGCTAAAGGACTGTGAAGACTTTCCTTCAACAAGCTAAAAAAATTGGCAGAGCCAGCCTCATCTGAAGGCATATTTTGAATGAGATGAGCAATCGATGTAATGGTCTGAGAAAGACCCCAAAAAGTTCCCAATAGACCCAAGAATACCAAAAGCCCAATAAGATAACGAGGAAAGACGCGTTCATTATCTAATCGATCCGCCAAAGAATCCGCTAATCCTTTTCCCAGCAAAGGATCTAAAGTTGTTTTTTTCTGAGAAATAAAAGAAATAATCGTATCTAAAAAATAGCCTTTTGGATGAGTTGAAAAACTCCATTGGCCTTGCTTTAAATCCTCAAGAACTTCACAATCATTTTTCAATCGAAAAAGCTGATAAAAAGCATAGGCTATACCTCCAAAAGTTAGGCCTATAATCAGTGCATTAAGCCTTGGGTTACTAAGGAAAATAGCCCATAAGGTAGAGGTAAAAAACAAGCCTACGCCAATCATTGCGACAATACTTAAGCTCATACGAATTAAGTAGGATTGAAGTTTCATCCTGCATTCCTTTCTAAAATTTAAGTGCATTTTACAGATTATCTTTAAAATCGCAAGGGCCGAGGATCTTCAACGTATGTGTTATATATCCTTTCATCAGCTTCCGCTATATACGAATCTTCAACAATACGAGCCGTAAGAAAAATGACAAGCTCTGTTACTTTTCGATCATCATCTTTTCCTTTTACAAGTTCTCCGAACAAAGGGATCATATCAATAACAGGCACAGAAGCATTTACATTACTTGATCGATCTTCCATCAATCCGCCCATGACCAACACTTGTCCTGACTTTATCTTCAACACAGAATCAAGTTCACGTACTTGAACAACAGGAACAGTAGATTTAACCTTTTGATGGGACTTTATAGCTACGGCTGGATCTTCCACTTCCTTTTGAACGCGAGATATTGTCGGCCGGAGTGTCATTGTGATTTCACCAGTCTGCAGATTTACAGAAGGCTGAACGATCATAACAAGCCCAATGGGAACGGTTAAAGCATCACTTGAAATATTTTCAATATCTGGTTTCCCATCAGTTTGGAAAAAACGTTCAAATTCAATATGAAAAAAGACTTCGTTTGTCGCGACTTTTAACATAGCAGGTTGATTATTCATCACAGTTAACCGAGGATTAGACAAAGTACGAACCGTGCCAAATTTTTTAACCAAAGTTAGAATGGCTGAAAAATTTTCGTGCTCTACTGCAAGTGTAAAAACATCCTGAGGAAAGAGAGAGGAAGCATGAGAAAAGCCTGACGTGGGAAAGACTCCAAAGGGAGCTGCAACATGAACATCTCCCCCCAATTGACGCCAATTAATTCCACTTTTAAATTCATTATCAAGCGTAACTTCAATAATTTTAGCTTCAATGATTACTTGTGTCGAAGTTGTTTCCTTTAGTTTTTTAAGATAGTCTGCAATTTGTTGGTGCTGACGATCTGTCCCAGAAACAATCACCAGCCCTCCTTGCTTATGGAATGTGTAGGGTTGAGGTCCATTGACGGAATGCACTTCTCCCAGCATTAAAATCATTTTAAGATTCTGTTCAAGCTCTGCCCAAAAATCCACAAGACTCTTATCAAAAAGGATGCTATCGGATCCATTATCTGTTCTGTTTTGACTTTCAAGAGGAGAGAAGACATCCGTTGAGACAGAAATCTTATTTTCACTTTTTCGAATGTGACTTAAAAATTGAACATTATACGTTGTAAGGTAAGGTTCATCCGGCTCAATAAGGATGCGACTTTCTTGAATTTGAAATCTATGACCTGTGAGATAACAAATATCCTTAATAACATCAATGAAGGGCAACTTAAAAACCGTATAAATGATTCCTGTTTTATCGAAGTTCATGTGAGGACTTAAAGCAATTCCAACGCCGGCTTGGCGCCCCAGCTCGATAAAAATTTCTTTAAGGGGAGTGTTTTCATGAAGAGTTAGGGAAACTTCTTTACGCATGGCAGAGGTTAAGGTGGGGTGCTTAACCAATAAGGGATGTTTAGGGTGAAAACAAGGGATAACTTTATTTGATAAAGGTAGTTTAGTTAATTTTTCATAATCTTCTTTCTGAAGCTTCAAAGCTGGATCGTGATAATAACGATGATCAATAAGATCACACGCGCTTAATAGACTTAAAATACATAAAATCAAAATGTTATTTTTCTTCAACAGGATGTTCCTTTTGCTTTTATAGAGTGTAAAAAGATTTAATCTTTTTTTTCAAGTGAAAAATATTTGATCCTCTCCTGAAAATTTAATTCAATATAATTATCTATTGTGTATTACACTTTAAAATAAAGGATGTTATTATGAAAAAATCTCTCGCATTAACTTGTTTTTTCTTTCAAGTTCTTCCTTTTTACAAGCCAAAGGTGGTTTGGAAAATCTCCTCGAAGGACCTGAAATACGTCCTAAGGTAAGGATGGCTCGTGCCGCCAACAAAACGCGAAAACTTCGTATGGTTGAGGAGGTTATGAAAGAGAACCCTCAGGATCGGTTTATACCGCTTCTCAGAACGTATTATGAAAAGAAAATTGCAGTTCTTCAGGAGATTTCACACCTTCCCTCAAGTCCTACAAGCTCTTCAAGCTCCTTCAATCCTTTAAATGATTTTAAAGAGAGATATGATTTTGCGAGAGATTCACTCAAGGCAATAAAAAAAAGGCTGTCTCCAAAAAGCAAACAAGCGTTGAAGCCTTTCTTTGGAACCAGGCCCCCAGAAAATGAACCTTTTCATCAAGACTTTACTATCACTGTAAACCCAAACAAAGATGAGGCGGATTATGTTAAAAAACTTACGGAAAAGGGGAGAGCATTACTTGCTGAAGTGTTGGAGAGAGAAGACGTAGAAGAGATTCACTAGGATACATATTTTAATTGTACCAATCCTTCAGAACAAGAAGAGGCTCAACAAGCAATATCAACCATACAGAAGTTATTACTGAATAAAGCTGTGAAACCAGTGGTAAAGATGCACCTAAAAGCTGCCAAACTGACTAAATCTTCTAAAGATTGGCAGGTTACAACAATCACTACACGTCACGAAGGCGAACTAATTTTAAGTTCTGAGTTTGTTAGAAAAAGCATAATAAGGGATGAATTTACTAACAAGTTAGTGACATTAATGGAGTCAGCTGAGCTGAATGAACTAGAAAAGTTAAAAGCTGCTTTTGCAGATCTTTTACAAAATCTGCCTGTTGAGGAGAAAGGTTTTGCTACACAAACAGGTACAATATCTTTAAAAGCAAGTAGGCTACGAATTGTTCGGGATACTATTCTAAAAAAAAGGGAAGTTGCACAGCCTACAAGCTCTTCCTCTCTGCCAAAACCAAAATTTGAGCTTTCTCCCCATACTCCTTCCTCTTTTTCTATGCAATGTCCTGAACTTGAGAGTGCTCCCCGTACCTTTCGGACAACAGGTGCAAATCCAACGGCTAGAAATAAGCAACTCGGCCATTTCTATAAAATTGTCCAATCAGGCGCTGCAAGACGCTGCGTATGAGCTAATTGTTAACCATCGGACAACAGGGGAAGGCCCACTGGTCAGAGTCTTCAACTCAAAAGGTGGTGAGTACATTGGGTTAGGATCCTTACCCGTCTCTTTGAAGTTTGATGACGCAGTTTTTAATCTCTCCCCGTGGGTTCAAGCAGTTCGTGATGTTTCCTCTCTTGAGTTAGAGATAGCAACCTATTTGAGTTTTATGGGTGGCATAAGTGATATTCATTCTTTCAAGATTCAATCTAGTGGAAGGACTTTAAAAGAAGTTGTCTTTGGTGATAGACGCAGTGAAACACAGCTAGGAATTCATGTGTATGGACCTGAAACTGATCCAAATGCCAATGAATGGTCTAAAGCGAAAGAGGACGACATTACGTCATAACTTTTCTCGAAGTTAAATCACGAGTCGCGAGCGAGGCCTCAAACCTCGCTCTTGCAATCAAAGGCATGAGATAATAAATATCCTTAATAACATCAATAAAGGGTTTTCAAATCTTCTTTGTGAAGCTTCAAAGCTGGGTCGTGATAATATGTAAAAAGATTTAATCTTTTTTTTCAAGATAAAAATATTTGATTTCCTCTTGAAAATTTAATCCAATAGACCCATAAAAATACTATATATTATATTTAAGATTGAATGGTATCATTATGAAAAAATCCCTTATTTTAACTTGTTTTTTACTTTCAAGCACTTCTCTTTTACAAGCAAAAGGTGGGGTGGAAAGCCTCTTCGAAGGACCTGAAGCAGGCCTTAAGGTGAGGGTTGCTCGTGCTATCAAAACGCAAAAAGTTCGTGTGGTAGAGAATTTTATAAAACTGAACCCTGATCTTTTGGCTTTACCGCTTCTCAAAACGCATTATGAAAATCAAATTGCAGCTCTTCAACAAGTCGAAAAACTTCTCTCAAGTCCTTCAAGCTATTCAAACCCCTTAGATCCTTTAGCGGACTCTAAATTAAAGTATAATATCGCGAGAGAAAATATCAAAGAAACAAAAACGGAACTTAATCTAAGGAGCAAACAAATTTTGAAAACAGCGTTTGCAAGTATAAACGCAGAGGGAGCAGCCCCTTCCAATGTAAAGTACAACTCTGCACATCATGATCATAGGGCTCAAGGGGACGCAAAAAATACATTAAAACTATATGAAGGTGAGTTTTATGCTCACGCATATCACCAATTTATAGAATGGCGGAATTACGCTACCTTTCTTAACAATGCCGGACACAAAGAAACTGCTTTTCTTATTTATCAGAAAATTCTTCCATTGCTAGATACTGACTTAGCGTCATTAAGAAAAGAAACTCTTCCTGCACGCGATTATGCCAACCGTTTTATGAGCACTGATGAAGTGCTAGAAATGACTTATTATGAGGCGGGAAACCTAGGGCTCAATTTAGAACATTTCGAGTCGGCATTAAACTTTCACTTATGTTCACAGCGCATTGCAAAAGAACTCCATCCTCCTGTAAAACGACAGCTTCTTCCTTATCAAATCGCTGTAGGCTGGCATACCTTAGGAAATAAAGAAAACAATTTAAAATGCGCCGAATTGGCTACGGAAGCCTACAAAGAATATTTTAACAGTAGCCCGAAAGAGATAAGTTTAGACCTATGGATTCAAGCAGCGAGTGCAGCCTTGTCTGCTCAAAAAATTGAAGAAGCAAGTGAATGGACAAAGAAAGTCATAGATACGCTGAAGGTGACGCTCAGAGTTGAGGAATTGCAACTGCAACATCAACTTAGAATAAATTTACAGAAACTAGGAGCCGCCGCTTATAAAGCTAGCGATTTTGCCAGTGCCCTCACCTTTTATGAGGGGATTGTTCAAAATCCGACAATTTTAAATCAACCGTCTGTGAACTCTTCAATGCAGTACTATAATGCTGGAACACTGGCCTATCTTGCCAAACAAGATGGCAAGGCACGCACCTATCTTAGTCAAGTTGATCTTCAAGACCCACTCATAGGTGAGAGAGAGCGTGTAAATATGGACTTGTGGTTGAAAGAAATAGAGGAACGTCAATCTGATCCGAAGCGGTCTCAAGTTGTCCCTTCTTCTTCGGGATTTCTCTACCAACACGAATGGTTGAACACTGCTACTGCCATTAAAGGTGAGGCTGACCTTGCCCACATAAGATCCATTGCTCTATCTATAGAGCCACTCTTTACAGAAGATATGGATGAAGAGGATCGTTCTCCGATCATGAGACTCGCACTTAAAATTGGGACAAAAGACATTGCTTCTCGTGCCAAAGCCATTGCAACCTATCTACGTCCACTTTTTCCGAAGAAAATGTATGGCTTTGATAGTACCCGTATCCTTAAAGCCGCACTTAGGTACAATCCCGAAAAAATAGGGACTATTACTCAGAAAATTAGCAAGCATTTGACAGAGGAAATGGAAGATTATGAAGCTGCAGACATCATTGTAGCGGCACTAAAAGATGATACGTATTATTTTAATAAACTTACGGAAAATGGGCGAGCCTTATATTCTGAAATATCGCAGCGTGAAGATATAGAAAATATTAAGTTGGATGCATATTTCAATGTTCAAGATCCTTTAGAAGAGGAAGAGGCAATAAAGGCAATATCAACCATAATGAAGATATTAGCGCAGAAAATTATCAAACCAATTGAAGATTTGTTGAGTGAGGTCACCGAACTGGATCATTTTTTTGAAAACCTAGATGATCAACAAATATCTCCAGAGGAAAAAGTATTCTTTTTATCTATAAAAGATAAAATAGTCGAGACTGCTGATAAAGAGGATATTTATGAAGAACTTCTGACAACACTTCTCTCTACAATGCAGCAAAATCCTAAGTTTCAAGGGAGCACACTACTTTCAAAATTTGAATCTACTCAAAAAAGCTTAATCCTGACGAAATTTTTGGACAAGTTAAGGGAATCTGATGAATTAGGAGAACTGGAAGAATCGGAAAGACTGAAAAAGTTAAAAACTACTTTTGCAGATCTTTTACAAGAGGTGCCTGAAAATGCGAGAGAGCTTGCTGAGATAATAGGTAAAGCATCTTTAAAAGGGATACGTTTAGAAATTCTCAAGGATAAGATTACAAGTACGGCAGAGTCGGTAAAAAAATTGGATACCCCCCTCCGATCTAGTGTAAACCAACCTCAAGCCGGACCATCTTCTTCTGTGCCAAGTGCAGCGTTTAAAATCCCTGAAGTCTCTGGACCTTCCTCTTCTCTGCCAAGTCCAGAATTTGAGGTTGCTCCCCGTACCTTTCGGACAACAGGTGTAAATCTAAATGCTAGGAATAAGCACTCGGCCATTTCTATAAAATTGTACAATCAGGCGCTGCAAGACGCTGTGTATAAGCTAATTGTTAACCATCGGACAACAGGGGAAGGCCCACTGGTCAGAGTCTACAACCCAAAAAATGGTGAGTACATTGGGTTAGGATCCTTACCCGTCTCTTTGAAGTTTGATGACGCAGTTTTTAATCTCTCCCCGTGGGTTCAAGCAGTTCGTGATGTTTCCTCTCTTGAGTTAGAGATAGCAACCTATTTGAGTTTTATGGGTGGCGTAAGTGATATTCATTCTTTCACAATTCAATCCGGCGGAAGGACTTTAAAAGAAGTTGTTTTTGGTGATGGACGCAGTGAATCACAACTAGGAATTCATGTGTATGGACCTGAAACTGATCCAAATGCCAATGAATGGTCTAAAGCGAAAGAGGACGACATTACGTCATAACTTTTTTCGAAGTTAAATCACGCGTCGCGAGCGAGGCCTCAAACCTCGCTCTTGCGATCAAAGGCATGAGATAATTTTTCATATCTTGCCTTACACTCCAGTGAAACGCTTTTCCTTCAATTGCTAGGAACATGGATTCTTGAATGCTTACAACTTTGCTAAATGACGTCTTACAAATACACCCTCAAAGGATAGCAAAGAAAGCTGAACGGTTTAAAATCAATACCTACGTTTAGGATCAGTGATAACTGACTTCAATAACCTCATAGGATTTATGGCCTTTTCCAGGGGTTGTAATATCGCATGTATCCCCTATGGACTTGCCAATCAGTGCCCGCGCGAGTGGTGAGCTGATCGACAAAAGGCCTTTTTTTACATCCGCTTCATCCACGCCAACAATTTGATAAGTCATTCGTTCATCCGTTTCATCATCAACCAACGTTACTGTCGCACCGAATTTAATATCTGTCCCTGATAATTTTGAGATATCGATTACCTCTGCTCGAGCCACTTTATCTTCGAGCTCCTTAATGCGTCCTTCAATAAACCCCTGTCGCTCTCTGGCAGCATGATATTCAGCATTTTCAGAAAGATCTCCATGCTCTCGAGCTTCAGCGATTGCTTTAATAACCGCGTGGCGATCAATCGTTTTTAAATGTTTCAGTTCTTCTTGAAGCTGGTGAAGACCTCCAGCTGTCATTGGTAACTTTTCCATAAATAATTCAACTCATTAGTTAATGTTATAAGTAAGTCTAGCATAAGCTGTTAGGGATTAAAACCTTCGTTAACAGTCTCGTTGGTTAGTCCGGCTTAAAAAGGTTTTGCTAGTCTGATTGCCTCCATATTTAATTATTTATAAATATACATCCATGTTAAAAAAAGAGGTTGATGAAGGACAGTCCCCCTAAACAAAGAGCAATAAACACAGATGCAGACGCTGCATCTTTTGAAAATTTAATAAGGGGGTCTTTCTCTCTTTTACAAGCATCATTAGCTTTTTCTAGGGCCGTATTCAAAAGTTCAGTCATAAGAACAAGGCTTAAAGAAAAGATAACAAAAAATTTATCTGTCTTAGGAGCTTCAATCCAAAACGTCATGAAAAGCACAAACACACATCCGATAATCTCAAGCCTAAAGGCCTTTTCCTGTTGCCAAGTTTGCCTTAACCCATGAAGAGAGTTTATTAAAGCATTCTTCAGGTGACTCATAAGCATACGTAAGCCTCTCTTTCCTACTCCACATTCATTCGAATACGATAGCGGAGACTCACTTCCTCTTGAGGGGCAAGATTTAAAATCCATTCAACACGATTTTCTTCTTCCCCATGAGGATGCGTTTCCCTTAAAATAATCCATTCCTTAGGAACATTTTGAAAAACTGTGACTTGTTTCGGAGAATCTGTAGTGTTTTTTAAATCAAGTCTATATCCTGATTCAACGACTTTACTCCCAAGTTTACGATAGTCTGTTTGTCGCATTTCAGTCGTAATTTCTTTTGTGCTTCCCACACGTAAGCTTAAAGATTTACCCAAAGGAATGAGAGAAGTTTTATTTTCACCTATATAAAGCAACGAATAATCTTTACTTCGCTGAAAAACCTTAATAATGCCTTGAGGAAGAGGAACACCAAGACCTTGGGAAACGGCATTTTCAACAGAAAGCCAAGTTTCCACAGAAGGCTTCATAACAGCCCCTTCTTCATCCGCAATAATGTTATTTTTGGGATAAATCCGAAAACTCTTAGTTGGCCTTAAGTTTTTAGCAGAAAACCAAGAAATATTTTTTACAGATTTATCAGGAAGGCTGATAGGTCTTTCGATGTCATAAAAGAGCGTTTTCTTTTGCACAACACGAATATGGCCTTTTTTAATATCTGTTTGACTTTGATTGCGAATATTTATCCAATTATTGAGATCAAGATGTTCGCCGTCAGAATCGATGATAATCGTATACCCTGCCTCCCAGGTAAAACCTTTGGTAAGGTAACTCATATCAAAAAGGTACTCTCCTTCCTTTGAATTCATAAGCTTCAAAGTAATCATTGGCTCTGAAACAAGAGTGTAGGGAAGATGAGGAAAAGCAATCCGACTTTTTTTGATAGAATAAATTGTTCCCATGGATTCAATTAAGGCCGTATCTTTCTCAACAGCTAAGAGTTTAGCAAGTATAGAGTCTGACCTTGATTGAAAGGATGTAACCGTGATCGTTTCCCCAATAGAATGTTCTAAAATATTTTCGTGTGTAAGATCAGGCGCTTGGAAAGAATACTCTAAAATATTGAGGGGAGAAGAAGGGGAAACCACTTCGAAAAGAAAACTATCCATTAAGATAGAAGAAGGAACATCCTTAATTAATAACTTGTTTGATCCTTCTTTTAAGTAAGCTTTTCTTTTTTCTTTTATGAGAGCTACATCGTTAGGATAGAGAGTTACACTTATGTCAAGCTGGAAGGATTGAGAATTTTCTTGAACAACGGCCTTTGCAGAGAAAGGAGAAAGCAGGATAGAGAAAAGCAACAGAATGATTTGTGTTATCCTCATCGGACGTGAAAATACCTTATTTTGTTTTCCTCTGACGTCATTCCCACGAAACCGGGAATCAAATATAATCATCTGTAAAAAAAAAACTATTTTATGGATTTCCGGTTTCGTGGGAATGACGCCCATCAACATGAGACGGGGTATCTTAAAGCTCGGGTATAGATTGAATTTTGATGTCATGTTTATCCCACCTTTTTTAACTCAGGAGCCTGAAGTTCGCGAGGATTATGGTCAAGGGGATCAAGAGCAATGATTTCAGCTGCTTCAGACACAGATCCTAACTCTTTAAATTTTCGAGCACTGGAGAGAACCCGGTGTTCAAGGCTTCCCATGGCATGGTTATAGGATTGTACGGCATTCCCTAAATTCTTGCCAAGTCGAGCAAAATGATCCGCCATATCAGAAAGGCGTTTGTGAAGTTCTCGTCCAAGTTCACTAATTTCTTTTGCATTGTGGGCTAAATGTTCATGTCGCCACCCATAAGCTACAGCTCTTAAAAGAGCAATGAGAGTGGTTGGTGTGGCAAGAATAATGCGGTCTTCGACACCGGCTTCGATGAGACTAGGATCTTGCTCTAAAGCAGCACTAAAAAAAACCTCTCCAGGTAAAAACAAGACAACAAATTCAGGAGCTGGTTGAAACTGTTCGTAATAAGATCGTTTAGCGAGAGCTTTGATATGAGAGCGTACGTGCCGAGCATGATCTTTAAGTTTTATAAGACGAGTGTCTTCGTCTTTGGTCTCGAGGGCTTCAAGATAAGCAGATAACGGCGCCTTGGCATCAACAATGATTTTTTTCTGACCGGGAAGATTAATAATAAGATCTGGACGCAATCTCCCGTCATCATCAGATGAGGAAACCTGCTCTTGAAAATCACAATAGTTAATCATCCCAGCCATTTCGACAACGCGCTTTAGCTGTATTTCTCCCCATCTTCCTCGAACAAAAGGCGCTTTTAACGCATTGGTAAGATTAGACGTTTCGGTTTTAAGCTCCTTTTGGCTTGTCAGAAGCTCATTCACTTGGTGCTTCAGAACGGCATACGCACTCATTCGAGACTTCTCAAGTTCAATAATTTTTTGGTCCACAGTTTGAAGGGAATCACTTACAGGCTTAACAAGTTCAGCAATAGCAGCTTGTCGATTTGAAAGGTCATTTTGAGCCCCCTCTTGGAATTTTTCAAGAGTCGTCTGCGCAAGTTCCAAAAAAGATTTATTTGAAAGAGAAAGTGCTTCTGCAGAGATAACTTTAAACTTATCCTCCCATAGGCTTTGAATATTCTCTAAAAGAACGAGCTTACTTTGGCTTTCTTTTTCTGTGCGTTGAAGCGCAACTCTAAGCTCAGCATTTCTTTCTCCTTGCAAACGCAGCTCTTCTTCTCGTTTAAGAAGCAAAGTCTCTATTCCTTCAAAACGCCTTAGACGATCTTGTGAAAGGGCTACATCTTGGGTAAAAGCAGATATTTTTTTTTGAAAATAGACATAGAGACAAAATCCCGTGAGAATGGCTCCAGCAAAAAACCCTAAACTTAAATCCAGTGCAATCATGAACATGCCTTTGTTTTATGTGTTATATGAAAAAAAGTTCACCTAATATGATAATAGCTCTGGCATCTTTAACCAACATGTTTTATGACAGTGTTACATTCCTTTTTAGGGATACACGGTTTTTTGAGTTTTGACCACTCTTTGCGGAGGATAGCATGGAAAATGTGGGCCTTGTTTTTCAAGCGTGTGGCGGCCTCATCTTATTTTTCTTTCTTGCTTGGCTTTTCAGTGAAAATCGAAAACAGGTTAATTTTAAAGCAGCTTTTTTAGGGTTTGCTATTCAAGTGCTCCTTGCCATTATTGTTGTAAAATTTAGCGTTGTTCGCGATGTATTTTTAGGCATTGGACAGGGTGTGATGGCATTAAAAGACGCTACCATTGCTGGAACAAGCTTCGTTTTTGGATATGTAGGCGGAGGGGGAGCTCCCTTTACAACAACTGATCCCTCCAAAACCTTCATATTCGGCTTTCAAGGATTACCGATGGTGATTGTCATCAGCGCCCTTGCAATGTTGCTCTTTCATTGGCGCATTCTCCCTTTTATTGTCAAAATATTTTCGAACGTCTTTCAAAAAACCCTGGGAATTGGGGGCGCTTTAGGTGTTTGCGCAGCAGCTAAAATGTTTTTGGGACAAACGGAAGCTCCTCTTCTTGTACGGCCTTATTTAGGAAAATTCACACGAAGTGAGCTCTTTACCGTCATGACGGCTGGGATGGCAACAACTTCCATTTCAATCATGGTTGTTTATGCGATCATTTTGGATGGGACAGTACCGGATCCCATTGCCCATATCTTAACAGCCTCGATCATAAGTGTCCCTGCTGCCATTACCATTTCTCGCATTCTCATTCCCCAGGTGGGCGAAAATACGTCCGGACATCTTGTCGTCCCTTATCAATTCTCAGGATCCATGGAAGCCATTACCCAGGGAACATCCGATGGCGTTCGCCTTTATGTCAATATCTTAGCCATGTTAATTGTATTCTTAGCCATTGTTGCGATAATAAATTCTATATTAAGCCTTTTCCCTACAGTTGGTAATGAACCCATGACCCTTCAGCTCCTTTTAGGGTATATTTTAGCTCCCTTAGCTTGGGCCATTGGAATTCCTTGGGAAGAAGCCGTGCCTGCGGGTGCCCTGTTGGGAAAGAAAACCATCTTGAATGAAATTGTTGCTTTCATGGGACTTGCCGAGCTTCCTAAAAATCTCTTAAGCGTCAAAAGTAGTATTATTATGACTTATGCTCTTGCAGGTTTTGCCAACTTCAGTAGCATTGCCATTCAAATTGGTGGGATTGGCACGATGGTCCCAGAGCGTAAGCAAGAAATTATCTCCCTTGGTTTCAAAGCAATGATTGCCGGAACGATTGCCAGCTGCATGAGTGGAGCCATCATCGGCATTTTGTATAGCTTTGGCTAAAGTTCTTATTATTGCAGGCCCTACGGCAAGTGGAAAATCTGCCTTTGCCAACAAAATTGCCTTCGAGAAAAAGGGCGTCATCCTGAATGGAGATAGCCTACAAGTTTATAAAGGTCTTGAAATACTGACGGCTCAACCCTCTCTTCAAGAACAACACCTCCTCCCTCACCGTCTTTATGGATTTTTAGAGCCACACGAAATGTGCTCCGCAGGTAAGTGGCTTTCTCTTGTTCTTGCCGAGATTGAAAATATCCATACAAAAGGAGACCTTCCCATTGTTGTGGGCGGAACAGGACTTTATCTTAAAGCTCTCATTGAAGGGCTTGTTCAGATTCCCCCTATTGATTCAAGTGTAAAAGCCACTTTTCAAGGATCTCAAGAAAAGCTTTACGCTGAACTCAAAACCGTAGATATAGATTTAGCCGAACGAACGAATCCCCTTGATCGTCAACGGACGATAAGAGGTCTTGAAGTTTTCTATGGAACAGGAAAACCTTTAAGCTTTTGGCAAGTCCAGAAACCTCCTCCGCCCCCTTACGAATTTGAGAAAATTCTCTTAATGCCCCCTAAAGAAGACCTTGAAGAACGGATGACAGCCCGTCTTGAGAAGATGCTTGCTCAGGGAGTCATAGAGGAAGTTTCTCGTCTTCTTAATCTTTCCCCTTGTTCTAATGCCCTAAAGGCCATTGGTCTGCGAGAATTTAGAACATACATTCATGGACACTGCTCTCTAGAAGAAGCAAAAGCGCTGACTCTTCTGCGTTCCCGCCAATATGCTAAAAGACAAAGAACCTGGTTCCGCCATCAATTTCTAGCCGATACGTTAGTAGAAATACCTTTGACCGAAGCGTAAATCACAACATATCATATGGGAAAATTTTATTGATCCTTTGTCGGCAAGAAGAAGGATTACATTCCACCTTTTTCCTCGTCATACTTTTCGAATGAAACAAACGAGGCAATGTTTGGACCGGGTTCTTAAGGATCAATTGAGGTACGCCTTTACTTATTCCTTCGGTTTTGTTCTTACAAAACCTTTTCCCAAAGAAAAATCTTTGAAAAAGCTCTTAAATAACTTTTTTGATCTATCGTTTTTCTCTCCTTTTAAGCAGAAACTTGGAGCTCAGCTTTGCTAAATTTAAAAGCTTCGCCTGTGAGCAACAGGCGATGCATAATCACAGATAGCTTGTAGCCTACAGCCATGAAAGCTTTCTTTAAACCACGTTAACTTAAAATTAATTAAAATTGTATAGAAGATAAAAATATTAAAAAAGCTCCGTTTTCCGAGGGGAGAACAAAATATAATTTTGAAAAGGTCTCTAAGATGAAAAACACAATAATACTTTCAATTATAATACTGGTATCCTACATACCTTCTTCATTTGGCCAAGTTCTTACTATAAGCGATGGACAAGTAGATCCGGAAAGCACAGCAACCCTTACAAATTCTTATCACGACGAAGTGATATTTGAAGATCAGGGAGGTACGCTCAACATTAGCCAAACTGGCAATGGATCATATGCAGGCGATATTTGGCAACAGAATTTAGCAGCGGGAGCATCGGCAAACTTAGAAATAAATTCACCTGGGGCCGTAATTCAACTTCCAGGTTTGGCAGCATCACCACCGGTGCTTGTCCCTATTTCAGGTATGGTAACGATTAATGGAGGTACACTACAGGGAAGTACATCGCCTAATGCTTTATTAAATCTAGCTGTTTCAGGAGCAGTCTATGAATTAGGAGGTGATCAAACCGTCAGTGATCTTGCAGGAGCCCAAGGATCTTCTATTAGTTTAGGGGGAAATACACTGACAGTCGGTTATAACAACGGGGTTTTTATGGGTACGCAAACCTTTGCCGGTGATATAACAGGAACAGGGGGAGTTATTTTTAATGGTGAGGAAACTTATATTCTGACAGGTACGAATACCTATACGGGCGGCACGCAGATTAATGGTGATGGTACCCTTCAAGGAACAACAGATAGTTTACCTGCAGGTGGCCCTATTGAAAACAATGCAACTCTGTCTATTGTTCAAGCATCATCAGGAACTTACACAGGAGATATCAGCGGTTCAGGAGGCGTAAGCATATCAGCAGCAGGAGAAACCATAAGCTTCACAGGAACGAATACCTATACGGGGGGAACCTCTCTAAATGATGGAACCCTCGAGGTTATAAATGGCGCTTTTCCAGGAACGATAAACGTTGGTAGCAATCTTACTTTTAATCAATCGGCCAGTGCTTCTTTTGGAGGACAAATTTTTGGGGATGGGGCAGTCTTTATAACAGGGGGATTCCCTCTCACTTTAACAGGGGAAGACCCTTTTAGTGGTGTTATGACAATTAACAATGATGGAAGCACCCTTATCGGAAATACAAGCAGCATACAAGGAAATGTGACTAATAATAGTATGCTGACTTTTAACCAAAGTGGAACAGGAACGTATGGAGGGGTAATCAATGGGACGGGAGCTGTCACCATAGCGGGAGGAGGAGCTCTCACTTTTACAGGAAATAATACCTACACCGGAGGAACCACAATCAATGATGATGGGAGCAATCTTATCGTAAGCGCTCCTACGAGTACATCGCCAATAACTCCAGGAAATATTACAGGTAATGTTACAAACAATGGGACGCTCACCTTTAACCAAATAGGGGGAGCAACGCCTTTGTCTTATAGTTTTCCAGGGGATATCACAGGAACAGGCGGTGTCGCGATAGAAGGAAGCACTGGACAATTCACGCTTAGCTTAACAGGAAAAAACAATACTTATTCAGGTGCTACAACACTCAATACGCCCGTGGGAACGCTGCAAGGGAGTTTTCCTGAGTCGCAATTAAGTCTTACTGCCGGGACCTATGATTTAGGCACAGCAGATCATACTATTGGATCTCTTACAGGTACTACAGCGTCTGTCGTTAATTTAGAAGCCAATACTTTGACTATGGGTGGGGATAACTCAACGACAACATTTTATGGAACAATCATAGATGCAGGAACGGGAGCTGGAAGTATCGTTAAAAATGGTTCAGGAACCCTAACGCTTGCCCTAACCCCTACCTATACGGGATCAACGACCATTAGGGGAGGAACTCTTCAAGTCGGTGAGTCCTCGTCACCAGGAACACTTCCCTCAACAGACCTGTATGTTAATGGAGGAACACTTACAATGTTATTGAGTCAAAATTTTGCAACTCTTTCTGGAACAGGGGGGACCATTGACATGGGAACCTCTACTACCACTCCATTAACATTAGGGATCCAAGGAAATAGCCCTACCTCTGGATTTGCAGGAACTATTACAGGAACAGGGAATCTTATTATCGGCCTTTCTGGACCAGCTTCCTTAACTCTTACAGGCAATAATACGTTTACAGGCGGAACTATTATTAATGCGGGAAGTTCTCTGACAGCGCCCCTAAGCAGTCTTCCTGCCCCCCAAACAGGAGCTGTAAATAGTGGTCAGGTTACAAATAGTGGGACCCTTACGTTGACTCAAGGTGGAACATTTGCGGGAGCAATTATCGGAAGTGGCTCAGTGACGATCCAGGGAGGAAGTGAAGTAATTTATACAGGTGGTAACACCTATACCGAAGGAACCACAATAGCCAATGATGGAAGTAGTCTTACGGGATCAACAAGCACTTTACCTCCGGGAGGTCCCATCGTTGTTGGACCTACGACTGACCCCACGGCTAATGCGAGCCTTATTTTAAATCAAACGTCTGACAGCTCTAATGCCTTTACAGGCAACATAAGCGGATTAGGCTCAGTGACGATCCAGGGAGGACAGACCATAACCTTTACAGGCAATAACACCTATACAGGGGGAACCACAATAGCCAATGATGGAAGTAACCTTAATGTTACGGCTGGAACGTCGGCTACGAGTAACATTCCGTTAACAGGTGCTGCGATCACAGACAATGGTACCCTTACCTTTAATCAAACTGTAGCAGGAGCTGTTACCTTTGCCGTCCCTATTCAAGGGTCAGGTAATCTTATCGTTAATGGTCCTGGAACAATCGACTTTTCAAATTCCTCTATTACACCTTCAGCTATTGTTAACGGGGGTGGAATTGTCGGAAATACGCAAGCGTTCTTGGGAGATATTACTCTTAACAATGCCACTCTTACCTTTGATCAATCAGTCTTAGGGACTTACAACAAGTCAATCAGTGGAACAGGAACCGTCAACTGTATAGGATCTGGTACAGTAACATTTCCGGGAGATCAAGCCTATTCAGGAACCACACATATTGGGAATAAGAGTACACTGATTGTAAATGGAAGGATCCCCAATAGCTCAGTTATGGTTGATGAGGGGGGAACGCTTGGAGGGGCTGGAACCATACGTTTCTTAGATCTTAGAGGAACGCTTTCTCCCGGGACCACTATAGGGAACATAACAATTATTACGGATCATACTTCCCGGCATACTGCGATGCACAGAATAGAAGTAAGCTCAGATGGAACATCTGATCAAGTTCTTGTAGCAAGACAGGCCCAACTTGATGGTTCCCTTAATGTGATTTCTACGGAGAACCGTCAGGATTTGAAAGGTAAGGAATTTACATTTTTAACGGCAGGGAAAGGGGTGACAGGTCAATTCTCAACCTTAATATCTAACAATCGACTTAAATATTTGGTTCAGTATGATCCCACGAACGTAAAAATTATTGTGGGAAATATGCAAGATTTTACGGATGCGTTTTCACCGAGAAATACGAGTAACGCTGAAAAAACAGCCACCTACTTTGATACTTTTGCGGATAATACGAATCTGAGCCCTGATTTAACAAGTGTGATTAACGGGTTAGATACCCTGCTTGCAACAGGAGATTCGGCTGCTGTGCAGAACGCCTTTAACCAGATTCAACCCTCTCAATATAAGGAATTGGGTCAGATCTCCTTTTTAAATAATGAGGTGGTGAATCGGACAGTGGGTAGCCAGCAGCAGAATTTACGGGAATCTTTGTGGGTGGAGAAGGAACTGGAAGCCTACGCTGGGTCTGCAGCCATTTCTCCGCAGAGAGTTGCATCTTTCCATCATCTGGCAAAAAGCGCCAAAGGATTTAAATCAAGCAGCATTCTCCAAGCCCGATCTCAACCTCATCATCGTTTAGGGATGCTGGCCCTTCCGGGATCGGAAAGGGTTGGTATGCCGGCTAACAACTGGATTAAGCTGGGACGATCCTCAGTCTGGGTTCAATCCTATGGGCAGATTGAACGCACCAAAGGTAACCACGGCAATGCCGGCATTCGCAGTGAGACAGGCGGAATCAGCTTGGGCGGTGATCATGAAGTCTTAAAGAATACCTACCTGGGTTTCTTAGGCGGCATGTCCACCACCCCCTTTCATTGGCAACAAGGCCGCGGTAGTGGCCGAGTCAAAAGCTATTATGGAGGAATTTATGGAACGTGGTTAAGCCAGACGGGATTTTATGCCGATGGTCAACTCATTGCGGGAGGGAATAACTATAACTCTCATCGCAATATCGTCTATCCAGGAGTGAACCGCAAAGCAAGACAAAGCCACAATGGAGGGCAGTTCTCTACTGATCTTCAAGCAGGGTATGTGTGGTCGCTGAAACACTTAACGGTACAACCTTATGCGGATGCCACCTATATGTTCGTCAATGAGAGTGGATTTAGAGAAAAAGGCGCGCAAAGCTTAGACTTTAAGATTAAGGGTCGGATGTCCCAATTCTTTAGAGGAGAGATTGGTGCGCAAGTCTACAAGACCTATGTCTTGTGTGATGCACTGGTTCGTCCTGCCTTGCAACTTTCCTGGGTACATAAGCGGTCCATGGGCCCGAACTCCGCAAAAGTTCAGGGGGGACTTGTCGGTCAAGCCCAATCCCTGAGTGTCGCCGGAGACAATCGCACCCGCAACCAAGTAGCGCCCGGTCTTGCCCTGACCGTGCAGTTTGCCAAAGGCTTGTATGTCATTGGCAACGTCAGCTCTCAATTCGGCGGCGGTCAAAAACTTGGCGATGCTTTGATCCGCGTAGGGTATGATTTTTAAGAGGATCTCAACAATAATTTTATAAGAGTTCAAGAGTTCATAATCTCAAAATTTCTTGTATTCCTTTTCGTAGTTAGATACAAAAGATTTTAGAATGCTTGCATTCAAACCATATTAACTTGTGCTTAGAAACCTAAAATGAGCCTTATTTTCAGTATTTTTATGGAGAAACTTTTTCCAACATGGACTTTCTTATCGAAAGATCTTCTATGACCCACTGGCATAAGAGAGTAGGGGATGAATCTTTGACTGTGTTGTTTGCAGGAAAGTCTCTCTGTGGCCTTAAGCCAAGGCTTTGAAAGAGAGCTTCATAGATCTATCAAAATGGCTCTTTAATGTACGACTAGAAATCATACCCTACTCTGAGCAAAGCATCACCCAGGTTTTGGCCATTGCCGAGCTGGGTGCTGACGTTCGCAATGATGTATAGTCCCTTCTCGAATTGGACGGTGACACCGAAACCAGGGGCCACTTGGTTGCGGATCTTGTTATCCCCAAGGACTGTCAAGGTTTGAGGCTCACCCACAAGTCCACCTCTCACATCAGTAGGGGTAGAGCCAATAGGATGCTTGTGAACATAAGACAGCTGGAACGTCGGACGAACAAGAGCACCACAAAGAACATATGTGCGGTAGATTTGCGCACCCACTTCCCCTCTCATGAATTGTGCTGTCTTGCTCTTAATCTTAAAGTCTAGGCTTTGCGCTCCATGTTCCCTAAAGCCTTGTTGGTGAACGTAGGTGTAAGTTGCCTCTAAGAAAGGTTGAAGAGTGAAGGGTTGAAGAGCCCACGCATATCCAAATTCGAGGTTTGCTGAGAATTGGCCTGCCTTGTGACCTTCTTTCGCCACACGATTGATGCCCGGGAATCTAATGTTTCTTTTAGAATGAAATTGGTCTTGTCCTGCAATGATTTGCCCATCCACATACAGACCTCCTTGATCCAACCAGGTTCCATAGACGCCCCCATAATAGCTCTTCACCCGCCCATGACCGCGATTTTGTCCCCAATGGTAAGGCGTTGTTGAGAATCCGCCTAAGAGTCCGAGATAGGTATTGCAAAGAACTTCACGATCTCCCCCCATACTCATACCGCCTGTCTCACTGCGGATACTGGGGTTTGCATGATTACTTTTTGATTTCTCAATTTGACCATAAGATTGTACCCAGAAGGAGGATTTGCCCACACGTATTCTCTGGTTTCCCGGTCTCATGGCTTTATTTTCTCCGCCAAGGACTAAGAAGTTCGAGCGCCGTCCCATGGCTTGGTTTTTTGAAACTTGCTCAAAGGCATTAAAGCCACTCAAAAGCTTATCATCCACAAGCTTTCGGAAAGCAGTGAGCCTTTTAGGTGAGAAGTTTGCAAAAACACTCTCTCGGTTGCGCAGTTCCGTGTCTACCCAGCGGGATTCTCTTAAGTATTGTTGTTGCGTACTCACCGTCTTGTTCACAAGCTCATTATGCAGAAAAGAAATTCCCCCCAATTCCCCGTACTGAGCCGGCTGAATTTGATTAAAGGCATTATTAACAAGAGCCGTGTTTTCCGTTAAAAGCAACCCATCTAAAATGTTAATGACGTAAGTCAAATCAGACTTGCCAGTTGTATTGTCCGCAAAGGTGTCAAAGTAACGAGCTGTCCTGGCCGCATTGCTGTTATCTCCTGCAGGAAATGCATCTGCAAAGTCTTGAAGAGACGTCACAAACACTTCTACGCCTTTGGTCAAATAGATAACCTTATATTTAAGACGATCATCAGAAAGAAGCGTTGAAAACGTGCCTATTCTCCCCTTCTTTGCCCCCAAACACATAAATCTCATATTCTTGACATCCTCTCGTGTTCCTCCCAACACTTTTACATGTAAGACTCCTGCAAGGTTTGCTTTTCCGCCAATCATGAGGCGACTTACTGCGTGCTTAGGAGTAACTTCAACTTTATAAGTTGCTGTAGGTGCCATCGTAAAATCATGGAGAATCTTTAAGGTACCAATCGAATTGCCAGGAGCAACAGTTCCTCCTGCACTTAACGAACCAATGGCACCTGTTCCGCTAACCGTTGTCCCAGAAGAAGATTTGAGAGAACTATTAGGTACAGTTGCGTTAACCGTTAATGTCCCTTCATTGAGAATTGTGGCACCAAAATAAGGATCAACGGTTCCTGTTCCTGGCTCTCCAAGAACAAGAATTCCTGGCCCATCTTTTGTGAGACTACCAAGGCCAGAAATGGTTCCAGAAAGAGTCGTTGTTATTCCATTATTAACGAAGAGGATGCCGCCTTCTTTACCCAATATTATTGACCTCCCACTTGAGAAACTCTTCGTTGTTTCAAGTGCTGCTCCATTTAAAGCAAGCTGCGCATCTTGCATGCCTAAATTAGCGTCTGAACTTACACTTACAGTTCCCTCATTAGCTTGTATTCCAAAGTTAACAGAATTTGTTCCTGCAAATGTTAGAACTCCAGCTCCTATCTTTATCAACAACACCCCTTTTATGGTTCCAGAAAGGGTTGTCGTATTGCTCTGTCCATTAACTTTGATTGTCCCTCCCGCTCCTCCTAAGATTATGTTTCGAGAACTATTTAAGGATATGGATGTCTGAAGTGTTGCATTGCTAATGGTAAGAGAACCTGAAGATGCTCCTAAGTTACTGTCCGAGCTTATCGTAAGATCTCCACCATTAAGGGTCGTTCCTCCTGTATAAGAATTTTCTCCGGTCAATTCGAAACTTCCTGCCCCTGTTTTGGTTACTGATCCACTTCCACTAATGATTCCTGCAAATTTCCCATCATGTTTCTGGTTAAATTCAAGAACTGCATTATTAACAATGTTTCCTGGCAAGATTGTCTCTGAAGCAACTAAAGTTCCCTCATTAATTTGGGTACCTCCTGTATACGCATTTATTCCAGTTAAAGTGAGTGTTCCTGGCCCTGTTTTTGTTAAAGATCCAGCTCCTACGATGATGCCAGAATGAGTTGTTGTATTTCCTGTCGTATCAACTTGGAATGTTCCTCCCCCCGCGTTCAATGTTATTTTACGAGAACTCGTCAACGTTGCGGTTGTTTCAAGTATTCCGTCATTGAAAATAAGGGGTCCAACGGCTGCACCTAAGTTACTGTCCGCACTTACACTTAAGATTCCTCCATTAAGGTCCGTTCCTCCATTATAGGTATTTGTCCCTGCCAAAGTTAGAGTTCCAGGTCCTATTTTGGTCAGTGAGCCCGCTCCTCCTATAATTCCGGAGAGTGTCGTTGTATTTCCTTCCGTATCAACTTGAATCGTTCCCCCTTCTGAATTCAACGTCAGGTTACGAGAACTCGCCATAGTTGCTATTGTTTCAAGACCACCGCCACTGAAGGTAAGAGGGATAGAAGGTGCTCCTAAATTACTGTCTGAGCTTATACTTAAGAGACCTCCATTAAGGGCTGTCCCTCCACTATAAGAATTAATTCCTGCTAATGTCAGGATTCCCGTCCCTACTTTTACAAGCTTTCCTTCTGTCCCTGTAATCGTACCACTGAATGTCGTTGAACCCCCGTTTCCGCTGGTTAATGTATTTGCTCCTAAAAGAACAGTTCCTCCCGTCCCAGAAAGAGAACCAATCGTTTGATCCTGATTTCCTAAGTTATATGTTGTACCGGAAGAAAGTGTTAACCCTGAACTTGGAGAAACGTTCCCCTGGAGCGTTCCGTTGATTACTGTTGTGGGCCCAATATAATTATTATTTCCTGTCAGAACTAGCAGGCCCGCTCCTGTTTTCAAAAATCCTGTGCCCCCTATGTTTCCGGAAAGGGTCGTGGTATTTCCCGCCGTATCAACCTGAAAGGTTCCTCCGCTCCCGTTCAAAGTTATAACGCGAGAACTCGTCAGTGTTGCTGTCGTGTTAAGAATTCCTGCATCGAGTGTGAGGTGACCAGAGGCTTCTCCTAAATTATTGTCTGAGCTTATACTCACCGTTCCTTGGTTAAGAACCGTTCCCCTACTATAGGTATTTGCCCCCATCAAAGTGAGGGTTGCAGCATTTGTTATGACAAGCTCTCCTCCTGTCCCTGTAATCGTACCACTGAAAGCCGTTGAGCTACTGTTTCCACTGGATAACGTATTAGCTCCTAAGGCAACGGTTCCTCCCGTTCCAGCGAGAGAAGCAATTGTTTGGTCTTGACCCCCTAAATTATATATTGTGCCAGGAGAAAGTGTTAACACTGAACTTGGAGAAACGTTTCCTTGGAGAGTTCCTACATTCACCAATGTGGGTCCACTATAGGTATTCTTTCCTGTCAGTATCAGGCTTCCCGTTCCCGTCTTGGTGAGGACTCCACTACCCTTAATGATCCCTGCGAAAGTTCCATTGGTGTTTTGGTTAAAGGTAAGAGCCGCATTATTAATAATATTCCTCGGAAAGCTTATCGTTGTCCCTATTAATGTTCCTTCACTGATCTCTGTATCTCCCGTATAGTTATTTACCCCCGTCAACTCCAAAATTCCTGGACCTGTTTTAGTCAACAAGTCAACTCCTCCTATATTTCCAGAAAGTATCGTGGTTGTATCAGCTGTGCTAACCTGAATCGTTCCTCCCCCTGGATTTAAGGTTATAGGGCGAGAACTACTTAAACCTGCTGTAGTTTCAAGAATAGAGTTATTGGCAAGAGCAAGAGCACCTGAAGAGTCCCCCAGATTTTGATCTGAACTTACACTTAAGATTCCGCCATCAAGGAGTGTCCCCCCACTATAGGTGTTTTGTCCTGCTAAAATAAGGGTTCCAGGGCCTGTTTTCGTCAGCAAGCCACCTCCTCCTAAAATTCCAGAGAGTGTTGTGGTATTTCCTGCTGTATCAACTTGGAATGTTCCTCCTCCAACATTTAAAGTCATATTACGAGAGCTGCTCAATGTTGCCGTTGTTTCAAGAGTAGAGTTATTGGCAAGAGTAAGAGCACCTGAAGAGTCCCCCAGGTTTTGATCTGAACTTACACTTAAGGTTCCTTCATTAAGGAGTGTCCCTCCACCGTAACTATTTGCTCCTGCAAAAGTTAGGGTTCCTGCTCCTGTCTTTATTACCGATCCACTCCCACTAATAACTCCAGCAAAAGTGCCATCGGTATTTTGATTAAACTCAAGGGATGCGTTATTAGCGATGTTCCCAGGTAAACTTGCATTTGTCCCTATCAGTACTCCTCCATTGATAGTTGTCCCTCCACCATAATTATTAACCCCAGTCAAAGTTAGGGTTCCCGTCCCTGTTTTTATGAGAGATCCAGGTCCTGTAATACTCCCCTGAAATGCAACAGTTGAGGTACTGCCATTAATAGTCAACGTTGTATTATTTCCTAAAGCAACGCTTCCCCCTGTTCCAGAAAGTGCGCTAAAGGCTTGTGATTCAGTCAAAGTATAAGTGCCCCCATATACTGTTAGGGGTGTATTTTGGGGAAGTGTTCCTTGCAACATTCCTTCATTAAGAATTGTTCCTTCTCCATAAGTATTATTTCCTGTTAAGATTAAGGCTCCCTCTCCTGTTTTTGACAAAAAGCCAGGACCTGAAATAATTCCGGAAAGGGTTGTTGTATTTCCTGCCGTATCAACCTGAAATATTCCTCCTCCTGGATTTAAGGTTATAGGTCGAACACTGCTTAAAGTTGCGGTTGTTTCAAGACCTGCATTATTGGCAAGAGTAAGAGCCGCTGAAAAACTTCCTAAGTTTTGATCTGCACTTATGCTCAGAATTCCACCGTTTAGAGTAGTGCCTCCATTTTAGGTACTTTGTCCTCCTAAAGTGAGTGTTCCTTGTCCTGTTTTTATGAGAGATCCAGGACCTGCAATGATCCCCTGAAAAGCCGCCGGAGAGGTACTGCCATTAATGGTCAATGCGATATTATTTCCTAAAGAAATGCTCCCCCCTGTTCCAGAGAGAGAACTCAAACTCTGAGAACCATTAGGCGTATAGGTCCCTCCATTGACAACGAGGTCTGTACTTTGAGGAAGGGTTCCTTGAAGCGTTCCACTTTTAATTTTTGTGCCACCCCTATAGCTATTATTCCCTGTCAAGTTGAGAGTTCCCAAACCATTTAAGAGAAGCCCCCAGCTACCTCCTGTACCCCCAGGAACACCTAACTGGTCCGTGATATTATCTGCGTACGTTTGTGTTTGATTTGCTCCTGGAGAAAAAGTCAGGACTCCATTGCCTGCCAAGAAAATTCCACTCCCAAAGGCTTGACCATTCCCTGCCCCTGCTCCCCCTCTCCCCGGTGTAAGGGCACTTCCTGAGAGAGAGCTGCTCCCCTCAATTGTTAGGGTTCCTCCACCTACAACAAAAATACCTCCTCCCATAGCACCACCACCGCCACCAGTATTGCTACCTTTCGTGCCATTACCACCCCCAAAACCGCCATTACTCGAGCTACCACCACCGCCTCCGAACCCCCCCTTACCCGAACCGCCACCTCCGCCGCCAAAACCACCTGCTCCTTTACCTAATCCTCCACCGCCACCACCAAAGCCTCCAATTCCTCCTCCTCTTGAGCCTGCACCACCTCCGCCACCAAAACCTCCATCGCCTCCAGGTCCAGCTTGCTCTGCTCCACTACCGCCTCCACCACCAATACCACCATTGTTTTGATCAGAAGCCGACGATCCTATACTACCGCCCCCTGCCCCAGGTATACTATTTCCCCCGTTCCCCGTTGAATCTCCAGAAGCTCCTCCCGATCCTCCCCCTCCATTTAATCCTCCAGCAGCATTGGGAATAGAACCTGCCTGTTGAAAACCTTGTATCGAAAGAATCTGACCAATCCCTGTTTCTCCAAAACCACCGCCCCCACCAGCACCATTACCTCCCATTCCTCCACCGCCACCAACACTAAACTGTATCTGTCCTCCTGAGCCTCCAAGCCCTCCTCCTCCCAAGCTTGCATCTCCCCCCATTCCACCACCACCACCCAAGCTCCCTAAAGGACCTTCACTTCCAGCACCGCCTGTAGCTTTGTTTTTAACAAAATTAACATTGGTAAGGGAAACAGTAGCATTTTGATTAACAAAAAGGGCTCCTCCAGCCCCAAGGCCACCCCCGCCACCTGAATAACCTCCACCTCCTTGGGCGTTCATGTTTTGGAGAGTAAGGTTACTTAAAATCACCTTTATAGGCTGAGGGGCTTGATTAGGAGATCCCCTGTCATTAAAGGCAGGGTTAGGAAGCCCGCTCAAGAAAAGGCCACGATATTGAGACTGTCCATCAAGAGTTAAGACGCCCCCTCCTTCCCCCTGTACCATATTAACATTACTGAAAATAAGAGGAAGGGAAGATTGAAGGGTGATGGTTCCTGCTGCTTTAACAGAAATCGTACTTGTTTTGCCATTGATCACTCCTCCTGGAGCTCCTGCAACATTTGCTTCTAAAATGGCCTGCCGTAAAGATCCGTGTCCGGAATCAAGCGTGTTCGTTACGCTGATATCAGCATAAGCACAGACAGAAGATAACAGGATGGATACTTTTATGAGAGTAGCTAATTTTTTCATTTTATAGAACTTCCCTGAGTCTTTTATTATTAAGATCAAACTGACGGTGATGTGTTTGAAACCTACCTTCCTTAAACAAGGGCTGCTTATTTATTCACATATCTTCCGACGAAATTTGTCCTCTTATTATTTTATTCACTCTATAAAATTTTAAACAAACATAAAACATCTAATGGCTTCTCGAGTGCAACACAGATGGACATAATGCAGGTGAAGACCGTGTGCCGTATGAGGGAAACCTCACGTACGATGCAACGAGGGGATACTGGAAACGGGAAGAAGAAGAAGGTTACTTGTCAAGCCCCCGAGAGTAGGTCCAAAAGAAATCTCGTAGTGAGGAATGATTGGGCCTGCCCCATTTATAGGACCACGGGCAGTGAGAAAATTCGATTTTTTATGGGCCTGCCCCATTTATAGGACC
>JAGONT010000037.1 GCA_017992885.1 Alphaproteobacteria bacterium | reverse complement strand
CGACCCGCTGATTAAGAGTCAGCTGCTCTACCAACTGAGCTAAGCGCCCTAGAAGGGAAAAAGAAATAAGAACCCTTTCAAAGAATTATCGAGAGTAAAACTCAACAACAAGATTGGGTTCCATTTGAACAGGGTAGGGAACTTCTAAAAGAGTTGGTGTACGTACGTAAGTTCCCTTCATTGCTTTATGATCAACCTCAAGATAATCTGGAACATCGCGTTCTGCTAATTGAGCAGCTTCTAAAACAATAGGTATTTCCTTAGACTTTTGACGAATTTCAATAATATCACCTGGCTTTGAAAGATAGGAGGGGATGTTTACTCGCTTGCCATTCACAAGGATATGTCCATGGTTTACGAATTGCCGGGCCGCAAAAACAGTGGGAACGAACTTCATACGATAGATAATCGCATCCAACCGAGATTCCAAAAGCCCAATGAGATTCTCACCCGTATCACCCCGTCGACGAACGGCTTCTGCATAAAGTCGTCGAAACTGTCTTTCTGTGATATTTCCATAATATCCTTTTAATTTCTGCTTCGCTGTAAGCTGAAGTCCATAATCTGAAGGCTTAGAACGACGCTGGCCATGCTGACCTGGACCATAAGCACGGGCATTAAGAGGGCTTTTTGGGCGACCCCATAGATTAACTCCTAAGCGTCGATCAATTTTATGCTTTGCTTCAATTCGTTTTGTCATTCAAAAGCGTCCTTTGGGAAAAATAAATATATGTGGGAGACTATAATTAATCAAAAGCACTTGTCAAATCGTTTTCATAGGAAGATGCGATAAGATCGATCATGGAAACAAATTTTAAAGAATCTTTCTAAACACGAAGAAAAAGAGTATACCCTGAATGAAGATTTTAGGGAAGAAGCTAACTGAGGATAATAATTCATAATCCTCAAAGCTAAAGGAACATATCATGATTGAATCTCGTCTTCAAAAACTTAAGATTTTATTACCTTCACCGCCTGCTTCTGCTGCAAACTATGCTCCTTTTGTGAAAGTAGGGTCCTTTGTCTTTATTTCTGGCCAACTTCCCTCTTGGAATGGAGAGCTGAAATATCTTGGCAAGATTGATCACGATCTTACAAGTGAAGACGGTCAAGCCGCCGCTCGCCTCTGTGCCCTTAACATTCTTGCCCAGTTAAAAGTAGCGTGTGAAAAGGACTTAAACCGAGTTATACGGTGCGTACGTCTCGGCGGATTTGTGAATGCAACCCCCACTTTTAAAGACCATGCAAAAGTCCTCAATGGTGCTTCTGATCTTATGGTGGATCTTTTTGGAGAAGCGGGTCAACACGCACGAGCAGCTGTGGGAGTTAGCGGACTTCCTTTCGGCGTAGCTATCGAAGTTGAAGCTCTTTTTGTCGTTAAAGAATAATGGCGAAACGGTTTCAACGATCTCCTCAAGATTCATCCCGTCTTTGGTTGTGGGGAATTCATCCTTGTAGAGCCGCACTCGAAAATCCTCAGCGGCACTGTTTTCGTCTTTTTATGACGGGGTCCTTGGCAAAAGACCTTTCTCCCTCTTGTAAAAGTGAATGTATTGATTCAGCGGCTCTCTCTCGCCTGTTGCCAGAAGGAGCTGTACACCAAGGCATTGCTATGGAAGTTGCTCCTCTCCCCGAACCTTCTTTTGAAGACTTGTGCCAAAAAGAGAAGGGCGTTCTGGTAATTTTAGATCAAGTGACCGATCCTCATAATGTGGGTGCTATCTTAAGAACCGCACGAGCTTTACAAGCTTTTGGTGTTGTGATGACTGAACACCATGCGCCTCCTTTAAGTGGTGTTTTGGCAAAAGCGGCTTCGGGAGCACTTGAGCATTTACCTGTCTGGAAAGTTACAAATCTTGCTCGGACATTGGACGAACTTAAGACAAAAGGATTTTGGACCATAGGCCTTGATGAGAGAGCCCCGAAAGTACTCTCCCAAGCTGATGTGCCTGGTAAGATTGCCCTCGTCATGGGAGCAGAAGGAGTAGGACTGCGCCATCTGACTCAAGAAAAATGTGACTTCCTTGTGAAACTTTCCACAGATCCCACGTTTCCAACCTTAAACGTGTCTGTGGCTCTGGCGTTAGCCCTGTATGAGTTAGTCAGGGTGTAAAATTTAAGGAACGCTTCCGAAATAAATTACAATTTCTTCAACATCCGTTAAATTGTCGACACAATTATTGATCCGTTGATTCTTGGAAAAAGTTCAATATCTTTTTCTTGATAACTTCCTTGGCGGTGAGCCCAACGGATTTATGAATCGGTATACCTACCAAATCAATATTTGGATCCGCCAAGTCAAGGTATTGAGCAAAAACAATTTGTTGTCCGTCCTTTTCAATCCATCCGATGAACCATCCATTGTCCCCACTCCCACCTCCGGTTTTGCCATATAGTTTCCATCCATCCCACTCTTCTTCTCGATCCATAATTTTTTTTGTTTTTTCTTGAGCGTCTTTGGAGAAATCAAGTTCATTAGTAAGTAGTTTTTCAAGGAATTGCACTTGCTCATGAGGTGAGATTTTAAGAGATGTTCCTAACCAACTATTCAATAGACCATCGTTTTGACCGGGTGTTCCAGAAAAATCCCTATTTCCGTAGTTTAGTTTTGAGGTATTCTGATAGAAACCTTCTGGCCCAAGAAGTTCTGTAATTTGATGAGAAAACCAAAGAACTGAATACTTCATAAATGTTTTTGGCGTATGGTCTTCACACCAATGATATTCTAATCCTTTATCACGTGTATACCAACTTTGAAAATTTTTCTCATACTCTTCATTAAAAGGCCATCTTGGGGAATCTTCAGTTTCTAAAATTCCTGCATGGTATCCCATAAGCGCCAGTGGAACTTTAAATGTCGAATAAGGAGCGTGACGATCATCATACTTTCCTTCTGTCTGGAGAATTATGTTATTTTGCTTTGCAATAAAAGCGGAGCGGACGTCACGCTCTGTATCCAACATGCAGAAAGCAATATCTGAACAAAAAATAGAAAATATAGCTGCGTAAAAAACAATCTTCTTTAGCATAATTTTAATTCTCATCCTAATATTGATTTAAATTTATTGAAATGTGAAAATTATAAGACTTACTCACATTTCTCTTATCTATAAAATATTGATAGTATCGTTTGTACAAAAAATCAAGTTTATGTTGGGATGGCCCTATAGTTCCACTGTCCAAGAAATTCATCAAATATGATTTTCATGGTCTCTTTGAATCCTTTTGTCACTTTTTTTCCCTTTTCATAAACACGATTCATTATGCTTGCACTGACCGTCAATCCCTTTTGTGTTGTTGTTTTTTCAAGTAATTCTTTAACCATATTATGGTCTTTTAAAATGATGCCTTGCATAGATCGCGTGATATGTGGAAATAGCCGATGTTCAATCGGATTCCATTTTGAAGTATAAGGTGGATAGTGCGCAATCCGTATTTCAATTCCAATCGTATTTGCAAGTTTTTGTAGACCTTCTTTAAACAAGTAACGACGGCTAGAGTTACTCCCACCTCCATCCATCAACATGAGAATTGAAGTGGCCTTCGGATAATCATATCGTCCTTTTTCAAGCCACCATTTGTCGAGTGAATCACATGCAAATTCGCTAGTTTCATAACTCGTGCCAATGTTAATATGCGCCCTATTTTTCTTAATGTCATAAATGCCATGAGGGATGGTAACTCCCCTCGCCAACGTAGGAAAATCATGATCATATGATACCATTTCTTTCTTACTATAAATAGCTCCAGCTCTATGCAAATCCCCTATAAATTCTTTCTTTTTTGTGTCAATACTCATAATAGGATTCTCGTTTGAGCTGTATTCTTTGATTAATTTTGAAATATTTTCAAATTGCTCATTACGATGGAAAGCTTGTCCAGTACTGCAGCGTCTTTGAATTTTTCGTTTTTTATAACGATGCTTATCAAGCAATCTTTTAACAACGCGCTTACCCACGATAATGCCTTGGCTTTTTAACCGTGCTCTGATTTCAGTATTACTTAAGTCAGTCCAAATCACCTCTTCTTTTTGAGGGCTTCCAGCAGTATGATCTTTCAATATCAGTAAAAATGCCACTTCAATATTCGGATCTTTGCTGATAGTTAATTTTCTCCCACCACCTTCGTCCCTTATTCGTTTTTTTTTAATTCTTCTTCAGTTTCTAAATCGGATAAACCTTGCTTTATCGTTTTAAACGAGCATCCAAGAAGATCAGAAATGTATTTGATGCCTCCATAAGGAAGTTTCAAAACTTCAACCGCAGCATAGCGACGCTTGTCTTTTTCCGACAAACTGTCGTAAAAATTCATCATCCCTTCTTCGACAACTTTTTTATAAAATTTATCCATTAGAGTCTCTTCTATTTGCTTTTTAGAAAATTATCTTAGGAACTTTCTCAATAATTGGAAGTTATTTTATGCTCATTCCTAACATAATCAACCCCATGAAGTTGAAACCAGTTCTTGCCAAGATCAATTCCTAATGCTTTTATTTCCATGTGGACCTCTTTTTGTTATTTTAGAGTCTTTGAGTCCGAATATCTTTAAGCTTAATGAGACCAACGAGGCAGGTCCATACCATTAGGTTAACTTGACTATCTGTTTTGAGTTGTACGAAAGGATTTGCCATGAATGAATCGCCATCACCTTTAATGCAAGCTTACTTTTGTTCTCAAAGTGCCGCTCAAGAAGGCTTTGATTGGGATTCTCCTATTGAAGCTGCGAGGAAGGTACAGGAAGAAGTTAATGAAGTTCTGCAAGAACTGCAAAAACCAATCAATCCTTTCCAACAACACGCTTTAAAGGAAGAAATTGGAGATTTATTTATGGCTTGTTGTTGTCTTGCCCGACATTGCAAAGTTAATCCCGAGGAAGCTATTGTGATAAGTCTTAAGAAATTTATAAAACGATATTCATGTCTTAAATCTACGGCACAAGAAAAAGGCATTTCTTTTCAAGGATCATCTGCAGCTGAGCTTTCAAGTCTATGGCAGCAGGTTAAGCGAAAATTGCCGCAGAAAATTAACGCGTCAAACGTTAAAAAGTGATAGAAGCTAGGAAGAACCTAGCAAAATTGGACATGATTTGATAAAATAATTGCAAGAAAAGAGGAGGTTAGGCCTCAAAAACTTGCAATTTTTTTATGGGAATTACGATGTGACCTTCAAAACCTTAAAAGAATAATCAGGAGGATTTGCTTCGCCAAAGGCTCGATAACTTCATCAATATGAGGCATGAATTGGTCCGCTTCCGCTGGTGGAAGAAAATTGATGACTTTCATACAATGAATCATCTTTTTTAAGAGTTTAATTTGTGTGCTTTCGAGTGATAAGTAATTGTCATGCTTGATTTCTGTTTTGGTAAGATCATTTTATGATTTTATCTCTGTATTCGGTTATAATAAAGAGAAATGATTTTTAGCAACAGGAAGCTTAAATGCCTCCTAATTAACCTGTATTGGATAAGTTTTTGGAATAATAGTCCGATAATGTTCATTTTTATCCCTCACTCGCTGCGAAGTAGCGAGTGAGGGTGTTTTGAGTTTTAAGGTTCCAGCTTTTTACTCAACGATAACTTCATACAATCCAGGACCTCCTAAATAGGGCAAGAGTTCTCCTGCGTTCTCTTTAAATTTCTGGGAACTGATAGCTTTTTCAAAGGCTTCAACACTCTGCCATAGGGCTACATTAACGAATCGAAAGGTAGCCGGGGGAAGATTAGTTCGGCTATCGATGCTTTTATGTAGCTTTGTGCCAATAAATCCATCTTGAGTCCTCATGTAATCATCAACTTTTTTCCACAACCTCACAAATTTTTCTTCATCTTCTGCTTTCACTAAAAAAGGGTTAATTAAAGTAACTATATCCATCTTCGTCTCCATATTCATCGTTAAATTCTAAACACTTGCAACAGAACCACCATCTACTCGGAGGTTAGTACCCGTAATAAAAGAAGCTTGTTCAGAGGCAAGAAAAACCACGGCGGAAGCTACTTCCTCTGGTTGTCCTGGTCTTTTGCTCTGAATATTGGGTCTTAGGGTTTGAAACAAATCATCTAACAGCGCCTCAACTGAAATATTCTGTTCTTTGGCTTTTTCAATTAAGATCCCTTCAATCTGAGGCGTCAAAATAAAAGCCGGCGAAACGGTATTAATCAGAATGCCATCCTTGCCATAAACTTTCGATAAACTCTTAGTCAAATTGGTTATGGCAGCTTTTGCAGCATTGTAATGAGGAATAAGAGCGTCGGGTTGTGTTCCGGATTCAGAAGAAATGTTGATAATGCGTCCCCACTTTTGTCTTTGCATGTAAGGAAGGACAGCCCTTGTAACCCTAACATTTGAAAGCAAATTTAACTCTAGCATGTTCATCCAGTCCTCATCGGAAAGATCTTCAAATGAAACAAACTCATGCACTCCTCCCACATTATTTACTAAGATGTCAATAGTTCCAAACTGTGTAATTATTTGGTGAATAAGTCTCGTTACATCTTTGGGTTTCATTAGATCAGAGGCTATAGAAATGGCCTTTCCTCCCTCATTTTTGATTTCTTGAACTGCCGTTGAGAGCTCCTTTTGATCACGAGCAGTCAAAATAACTTGGCATCCTGTTTTTGCCAATGCTATTGCAATCGCTTTTCCAATTCCTTTACTTGATCCTGTGATAAGGGCCACTTTGTTTTGAAGTTCAATTTTCATTTTCATCTCCTTAATATGTTAATTAGACAGGTCTAATTGACCTATCATATCTTTAAAATACCTCCCCACAAATAGGTTGTCAAGACCTGTTTTTTTGTACTATCATTTTTTAGCTTAATTTGTTGATCATAAGAAAGGAACATACACAATGAAAACCAACAAGAACCAATTCGCACTTCTCAGTTTACTCAGTAAACAAAGTATGTCGGGCTATGATATAAAAAAGATGGCTCAAAAAGTTTCTCCTTTTCATTGGTCAGAGAGCAACGCTCAAATTTATCCAATTTTAAAAAAACTTGAAAAAGATCAAATGGTTAATTCTTATATTGATTTAAAGAGTGGTGAGCGAAATCGTCGTATTTACGCAATCACCCAACGCGGGCAGGATCATCTGATAGATTGGCTCAAAGAACCTGTAGAGCCTTCCACTTATAAAGAAGAAATCATATTGAAGTTAACGGCAGGGGAAAATGTTGAAGCCTCAGTTATGATTGCACACCTTGAAAAATTCCAAACACAAACCCAGGAACTTCAAAAGCAAGTCATTGAAATTCAAAATGATATTAGAAAAAGACATCAGGATGAGCGACGTAAACTCTATCTCCTCATGGCTTATGATTATACAGTTATGCAATTAGAGGCTAAACTAGCGTGGTGTCAAAACAGTCTTTTAAAATTAAAGAGCCTTTGAAAGAAATAAAAAGTAGTTTCTAAGCCAGGAACGTTGATTTGAGCAGTTTTAATAGAGACAAATGGAATCTTTTGCTGAGAGCGATATTGTTAGGGTTGTAGATCGTTTATCTTCTTCCTCCTGGATGATCTTGATGATACGACTGAGTGTCGAAGAGGCAAGAAAATAAAATTCAAAGGATGCTATCGAGACGCCTTCCGCTCAACAAATCAACATATTCTCAAGTGTTTTGGCTTGAAGTGACTCTCTATTTGTCTGTTATTACCTTACCTTGGAGCAGTTGTCCGTGGGGGCGCCCTTTTTTGGTTTTTCTTCAGCCTCTCAAAAAATATAATGAAGATCGACAACATAAACACCGAAGCAGCATTGATTACGCAAAAATAGGGACACACTTTATCTCTCATTGGCTGCCAAACAAATTTCCCCCTTGTAAGGTGATATGAACAAGTTCCATAGCCTGTGCTCTCCCCAAAAATGAGTTCAGTTTGGGAGACCTTACAAAACCTATTGAGAGAATCTTCATAAGATCGGAATGAAGGAAAATATAAATAAGATTGGAAGAGAGGTAAAAAAAAAGATATCCTTAATCCTATCAATAAAAGGAGACATCTTATGCGTTCATTTCCCCTTACGGCTGCGGCTGCTGTATTAGGCTTATGCGTGGCACTTGGCCCTGCAATTGCGGGTTATTTCATTTATAAAGGAATTGTGGAAGCTAAATTGGGGGATAGATATGTCACTGTAAAAGGGCTTGTTGAACGAGTCGAAAAGGCAGATCGAGGAACTTGGTCAATTTCTTTTAAGGTCTCCGGGAATGATCTCAGTCAACTTTATCAAAAACTGACTCATGATTCTGAGCTGGTGCAAAACTTTATCTTGAAAGAAGGCTTTGTTAAGAGTGAAGTTTCTCTGTCATCTCCCCGTGTTACAGATCTTCATGCTCGTGAATATGGAGGAGGTTCCTTATCCCCTGAACGTTATCTTATCGAGTCCATTTTGTATGTTAACTCTGCTAAAGTTGATAACCTTAACCAGTTGTCGGCAAAGACAGGGGAACTTTTGACCCAAGGTGTTTCGATCTCTGGGAGTGAGACACGCTTTTACTTAGATAGATTTAATGAACTTCGTTCACAGCTTATTGCGGATGCAACAAAAAATGCTGAAGAAGTTGCGAATAGTTTTGCCAAAACGACAGGAAGTCAAATTGGAAGTATTCGTCACGCTAATCAAGGAGTGATTCGCTTGACAAGCCCAGATGCCTCTCCTAATCAAGATTATGATGAAGGTCTTGCCTCTTTAATGAAAAAAATACGTGTTGTCTCAACGCTTGAGTTTTATTTAAAATAATATTATTGACGGTTTCAAAAAATCAAAAATCCGGATTTTGACTGAAATAAATTTTATTAAATTTATTTTTTTTTGATCTTTTACTATCGATGTTATGTTAACTAAAAATTTACCAACAGGTGTAATACTTCATGTGCTTGTATAGGAGGAAAAATGTAAATAACTCTCCTGAGTGTTGTTTTGCACCACCCTCTAGACAAATGGATTTTGATACCTCATAAATTGGGGCTTGATAAATTGTGAGCAAAATGGAGTAGCTAATGACTTCTGTTGTCGCCCAGGACCTTCATTTAAAAAAACGATTCTCACGTTTTTCTTCAGATGCTAAAGCTTGGTTTGTTTGGAGTTTTGCGGGATTTTTTTACCTTTATCAATTTATTCTTCGTAATTCACTGGGGGTTATGACAGATGATCTGATGCGAGATTTTTCTGTTGAAGCCTGTGCTTTGGGTGTTTTAAGTGCATTTTATTTAATTTCTTATACATCTCTCCAAATTCCTGTTGGCTTAGGTATGGATAAATTTGGCCCCTCTCGTCTTTTAAAGGGGGCAATGGTCTGTTGTATTGCAGGAACAGTTATCTTTGCGTTATCAGGATCTTTTTATCTTGCCTGTTTTGGTCGATTGCTCATTGGAGCAGGATCCACTTGTGCTTTTCTAGGAGCTTTAAAACTTGCGACGTGTTGGTTTCATCCTGAACGGCTTGCGCTTGTTGTAGGATTTACTTTGCTAGCCGGAAAAGTTGGAGCGGCTCTGGGACAGGCTCCTCTCGCCCTTTTAATTGATACATTAGGCTGGAGAGAAGCGATGCTTTACGTTGTGGTGCCAATTGGGTTGGTGCTAACGATGGGACTTTGGTATTTTGTTGAAGATGTTCCTGATGAAGGGCCTCTTGTGGCGACTTCCGTTGTTGATACACGTCTTAAAACACTTTTTATCCGTCTTAAGGATATTATTATTGATTATCGAATTTGGGCCCTCGGTCTGTATGGAGCTCTTATGTATGCGCCTATGTTAGCATTTGTTGATTTGTGGGGTGTACCCTTTTTGATGAAGCTTTATACCATTGAACGAGCCGTAGCAGGGTCAATCACAACGATGTTTTATGTTGGTGTTGGCCTTGGGTCGCCCCTTGTCGCCCTCTTTTCCGATTATTTTAAAGTTCGTAAAACTCCTATGATTATAGGGGCGGCTTTGGCTCTTCTCTGCAATTTTGTCATTATTTATGTTCCAGACATTCCTCTTTTGGGAATGTATGGACTTCTTTTTGCGTCGGGAGTTGTTTTTTCAGCACAGCCCCTTATTTTTTCATCTGTGTGCCAATTGACACCTCATGCAAGTAACGCAACAGCGATCAGTTTTACGAATATGATTGTGATGATGTTAGGCCTTGTCTTGCAGCCGCTTGTTGGCTGGTGTTTGGAGTGGATTTGGGAGGGAATGAAAGATAATGGAATTCCTATTTATACGATTTCTGATTACCGATTTGCCTTAGCGAGTATCCCTATATGTCTTGCGCTTTCTCTTCTCCTTATGCCATTGATTCCTGAAACTTTTCCTAAAGCTGAAGAAGAATAAGTAGATTATTTATTTTTAATGAAAAAGAAAATTAATAAAAATTAAAATTTTTTGGAGGATGAGATGTCGGTTTTCTCTGCTTTAGATTTTGACGATCACGAGAAAGTTACCTTTTTTTTTGATAAGAAAACGGGACTCAAAGCTATTATTGCTATTCACAGTACAAAACGCGGACCGGCGTTAGGAGGATGTCGAATTTGGCCCTATGTTGATGAGCAACAAGCCATTACAGATGCACTGCGTCTTTCTCGTGCTATGACCTATAAAGCAGCTATGGCTAATTTACCCTTTGGCGGGGGGAAAACAGTTATTATTGGTGACTCGCACCGTGATAAAACACCAGAGCTTTTTAGAGCTCTTGGTCGTTGTGTGGAGCAGCTTAATGGCTATTATATGAAACGGTTGAGGGGATGTTATATTGTGAGTGAGGATGTGGGAACATCTGTTGAGGATATGGCCTTTATTCACGAAACAACGTTCAATGTTGTGGGGTTGCCGGACGGAAGTGGTGATCCTTCTCCATTTACTGCTATTGGAGTGTATGAAAGCATTCGAGCTGCGGTGACGTATGGTCTTAAAAGAAACTCTTTGCAAGGGACTAAGGTTGCCATACAGGGGCTTGGTCATGTGGGTTATTCATTGGCTAAGCTTTTAGCGGAAGTAGGGGCCAAGTTGATCATCACAGATATAGATCTCAACCTCGTGGAGAAAGTTGCGCAGGAACTTAATGCGACGTCTGTGTCTCCGGATGACATTTATAGTGTGGATGCAGATGTATTTGCTCCTTGTGCTCTAGGAGCTATTTTAAATGATAAAACAATTCCACAATTAAAATGTAAAATTATTGCGGGATCCGCGAATAACCAGCTTGAGCGTCATGATCATGGCGAAACTTTAGCCGAAATGAAAATTCTTTATGCTCCAGATTATGTTGTCAATGCGGGAGGGCTTATAGATGTTTCTTATGAAGGGCCCGATTATAATGCAGAAATAGTTAGACATCATGTGGAGGGGATTCATGATACTCTTCTTGATGTTTTTCTAAGGGCACAGACACTGCAAATTTCAACAAGTGAAGCGGCAGATTTAATTGCCGAAGAACGGCTTAAATAGAATTGTTCTCTAGCTTTCTTATCCTTCGAGAGCCTTAACTTCACTGGAATTTCGAGGAGAGAGGGGTAAGAAAATTTGAAGTTTATCCCAAACTTGTTCAAAAATTCGACACAGGGCTCCATTCGCAACAACATTACAACTCGTAATAAGCGGATCTAAAAAAACGTTAAGGGCTAAGATAACAGCAATCATTTCAGAATTAAAATTTAAATAAGTTTCGTAAATAGGAAGCATAATAAAGATGGCGCCTCCGAGTACAGCAGCTGTTGCGAAACGGGCCAAGACAAAAACAAAACTAAAGTGGATCCACGCTATAAAATCTGGATTTTGGCCATAAAAATGACGATAAATGAGAAAACATAAAAAGGCATTGGCAATACAGTCGCCAATTTGCTGGATATTTGTTGTGGCAGGAATAATGGCTTGAGCTAAGGGGGGATGTCGAAGATTTTTCGCTGTTCCTGCAATTGTCCAGGGCATTGTAGAGAGGCTACATCCTGAAGTAAGAGAAATTCCCCCTGCAGGTAAAAGGTTTTTAATGTGCGTTGCTGCTTTGCGGAGAGAAAATCCAGCTCCTAAGAAAAATAAAACGAAAAGGTAAATGAGAAGAAAAAATACTAGCCAGAGGACCAAAAGAGCGTAGTGAGTCAAAACATGACGGAGTAAGTTTGTCTGGTACATTTGCACCGCAAATCCAAGAATGAAAAGAGGGATAAGTCGGGCAAAAACGTGGGTGAGTATCCATTCAACAATTGCCTTCCCTTGAGCAATGGTTTGAGTGAGAAGAGGCTGCTTCGTGAAAGCATTGATGCACCCCAGAACAAGACCGACAAGGGCTCCTTTCTCGGCAGACCACCAACTTGGTCGGTCGAATGGTAATCGCCATAAGGCTGTAAAATCACTGGATAAAGTTGTAATGCCAAAGGAAGGAAGTTGATCTGCGGCAAAGAAGGCGCAACCAAAGGCATACCATACACTTGTAAAGTTTGAAAATCCCTCAAACAAGAGGATGGTAAGGATAAAAAGAGGGGCTTTCCGTTCAAAGGAGCGGACAGCAAAGGCAATGAATAAACCCACCGTCAGAGGCATCATCCAAATGAGAATATCTTTAATCAGTAAACTGACCGTATAAAAAAAGGGATGAGCGAGGAGAGGTAAACTTTCTGCCAGTAAGATATATATTGCTAAGGCAATAAATACCTGGAAACTTCTTTGTTTGAAGATGTTAAAAACAAGAGCAGAAAGTGAGGTCATAAGAATATCTCTTAACAAATTCTCCTCTTCGGGGGAATAGGAAAATAAGAGATGTCGTGGGATTTTTTCAACTCGCTTGCTTTGATTATACTTTTTTCCTACTCTTTAAAAGAAGAGCTTCTTTATTGAAAGGACTGCTTTGATGAGAACAGCATACCTTATTCTTTAGTGTTGGACGTGCCGTTGGAATGGAGGAAGACGCGACCGGAGAGGCTTTGCAAAAGGCGTGTCATATTGTTCGTCAAGTTATCGGAAGAAATGTCGAAAACTTTATTAATAAACGAATTCGATCTATTGATGAGAGGATTACACAGACTACCTATAACATTGGAAAACGTAACAGACAGAAGGAAAAGAAAAAAGAAAAGTCCACACCAACACTTGCTTCATTTCAAGAAAGAAGAAAGGATCTCACCTCACGATTTGATACATTTCAAGAAATGATTATGAGTGAGAAGAGCGGAGAGAGTTTAAATTCCATTATTATTAAATACTTAGAAACAGGTGTGGATCCTGAATATTTGGGTTGTGACAATAGCTTTCAGGATGTAGATGCAGTCTTAAAAAATGCGGGAGTATATCTAGACGAGGGAACACACACTCTAAAAATTTTAACAGAAAGTGAGAACAAAGAAAAAATCAAGAAAACGGCTCGCTCTGTCGTTCGTCCTATTGTACAAGGCAATGTGCTAGACTTTGTTAATGCCCATGCAAAGGAAGATCCTGATCTCTATGTAGCCTTTCATAACTTTCAACGTGAAAGATTTGATCACCCCTCAATAAATGAATTAAATGAAGCTATTATTAATTGTTTGAGGGGAAAAGAAACTCTTAATTACCTGGATTGTCAGGACAGTTTTCAGGGAGTCAAGACAGCCTTAAAAGACGCTGGTATAGTTCTAAGTAAAAAAGGTAATTTAAGATTTTTAACAGCAGAGGAAAAGCTTATGGATGAGTTTGAGCTTATAGGATTAGAAACTGAAGGAAGATGAAATATTTTGAGAATTTTTTCTTGTTGATTTAATAATTTTCTCAAATTTAATAGTGAGTATTTTCATGATTGACATTAAAAAAATTAGTTATTAATGGTAGGTTTTTTGTAGATTATAAAATATTATGGTGAATGGTATGGATATGTTAAAGAAAATAAAGTTAGCCCTATTGGCATCTGGAGTGATGCTCTCCTCCTATGCTGCTCATGCCGTGGAAGAAGAGGGTGAAAAAAAATCGGTGCAACCCATAAAACCTTTTTCTGAAACTCAAAAGACAGTGTCCTCTGGTGCAAGGAGCATTGGCTCGAATAAAGCTAGACTCTTAAGAATGCATAAGTTTCCTGACACTAAGGTATCGCTAACGCAAGAATCACTCAAAGAAGTCAGTGAAAAGTCCTCCACTTAAAAGAAAGCTAAGTCTGGTTAAACTCTTTTTCCAAAAACCAGAGATTAGTTAGGCTGACTAACGTAAGCTAAGGGTTGATTGAAGAGAGTAGTCTCAATCATGAATATTCTTTCAGAATGATTGAATTCAATCTTACTTGCAATCGTTACGTTCTGTTTGCTATGATAGAGATTAAGAGTTACTTATTGCGGGGATGCTTTGATGAGAATCTTTTGGATAGGGATTGCTTTATACTTAAGTGTTGGACATGTGCAGGGAATGGAGGAGGAAGAAGCTGGTGTTGAGCTTAAAGTACTGCGCGTTGAGGAACTTAGTGCTGAGGATCCTATGTATGTGGCACGTCATGTTGTGCGTTCTGTAGTCCAAGACACTCTTGAGAAGTATGTTAATAAATTTGAAAATGAAAAGCTTAAGGAGTGGGGAGTACTTCAATGGCAAATTCGAGATCAGGAGTATAGTAATACGCTGAATGAGGTTATTCTCACGTTCTTAAAAACGGGAGAAGATCCTGTATGGCTAGGTTGTGAGAATAGCTTTGAAGGAGTAAGAGAAGCTTTGTTAAAGGCAGGAATACGACTATGCGAGCAAGATCAAGATAAACTAAGGCTTTTAACACCACAGGAACAACATGATAAAATTATAATTATTGCTCGTGCTGTGATTCTCCCTATTGTATACGAAAATGTCAATGTTTATAAAAACCACCTTATTACTGGAGCGAAGAATGACAAGGCAAAGGTCATGATTGATGAAGATTTTGTTCGATTTTACGAGGGGATACAGGCTGAGGCGTATAGAGAAAAATTAGATCAAGATATTGTTGCCTACTTACTCAACGATAAAGATCCTTATTATTTTAATTGTCATTTTAGTTTTAAGGGAATAAAGGAAACTTTAAAAAAAGATGAAATAGTTTTAAGTAATCAAACTCGTACTCTAAGATTTTTAACAGAAAGGGAAAAGCGTGTTAAGAACGAAGAATATACAAAGCTTATAAATGAGTTTGCGTTCATAGAGAATTAGAACCTGAAGAAACTAAGGAAGAATAAAATACTTTGAGAATTTTTTCTTGTTAGCTTAATAATTTTCTCAAATTTAATACTGAAAATTTTTACAGATCAAAAGACAAGGTGAAAAGGTTCTTGGCAAGGAAAAAGCCAATCTCTTAAGGTAGCATAAGTTTCCGATAGTTCGATGGGAGAATTTACCGGTAACGCAAGAATCTCCCCTAGAAGTTAGTGAAAAGTCCTCTACTTAAAAGAAGGTCGACTTCCGTTAAATTCTTTTTTCAAAAACCAGAGATTTATTATTAAAATTTTAAGAAATTACGTGTATCCATAGTTTTAGAAGCTGAAAAATAATGAAGCATATCTAAAAAATGGAAAAATTCAGAGAATGACTTCAAAGAAAAAAAAGCAACAAAAATCTATACAAACAGAGCCTGAGGAAGAGGTTTATCAAAGTTCATACTATAGTGAGGATTTACCTACGTCTCCCGCTCCCTTTACGCAATCTGATCATCATTTTACAACAGTTTTTGATCGAGAATTTCATGCACAGCTTGGCAAATTTTGGGCCTTATCGCCGGCTTCTGTAGGAGGGGCTTATGTCGACTGGCTTACGCATCTCGCCATTTCACCCGGTAAGCAACTGTCGCTTTTTGCAAGCGCTATGAAAAAAAGCGCTAAATTATTTGATTATGAGTTATGGATTACAAGCGGCGTAAAAGCAGAATGCTGTGCGAATCCAACTCCCGATGATAGACGATTTGAGTATAAAGGCTGGAAATCATGGCCTTATAATATTTATGAACAAGCTTTCTTATTAGCAGAAGAGTGGTGGATTGAGGCGACAAGCACAGTTCATGGAGTTTCTCAACATCATTCGGCTATTCTTCCTTTCCTCACCCGTCAATATTTAGATATGTGGTCACCACTAAATTTTCCTTGGACCAATCCTCAAGTTGTCGAAACGACTGTTCGTTTGAATGGAAAGAATTTTGTGAAGGGATCTCATAATTTTAAGGAAGATGTAACTCGTTTCTTAAAAAAAGAACCTCCCGTTGGGATGGACAAATTTAAAGTAGGAACAAACGTCGCAGTGACAAAAGGCAAAGTCATTTATCAAAACCGCCTTATTGAATTAATTCAGTACTCACCACTTACAGAAGATGCTTATGCTGAACCAATCTTGATTGTCCCCGCTTGGATTATGAAATACTATATTTTAGATTTATCACCCCATAATTCACTCGTTAAGTATCTTCTCGAAAAAAATCATACGGTTTTTATGGTTTCTTGGAAAAACCCAGAATCTCAAGATCGCGATCTTGGTTTTGAAGATTACGTAAATTTGGGGATTATCGAAGCGTTAAAAGCTATTTCCGCCATCATTCCAAAAAGAAAAATTCATGGCGTCGGGTACTGTTTAGGGGGAACATTGCTGACGATAGCAGCTGCTGCTATGAGTCGCGATGGGCATGATTTTTTAAAAACAATCTCTCTTTTTGCTTCACAAGTTGATTATGAAGAAGCAGGTGAACTTCTTCTCTTTATTGATGAGAGTCAAATTACGTTCATAGAAGACGTCATGTGGGATAAGGGGTACCTTGATTCCTCTCGTATGGCGGGGACATTTGATATGTTGCGCTCATATGATCTGATCTGGTCTAAAATGATTGAGCGCTATCTTTTGGGTAAAAAACTTCACTTTACTGATTTAATGGCCTGGGATGCGGATGCAACACGTATGCCCTATAAGATGCATTCCGAATATCTACGAAACTTGTTTCTATATAATACGTTGAGCAATGGCAAATTCAAAATAGGAGAAAGGCCTATTGTTCTCGGTGATATTAAGGTTCCAATTTTTGTTGTGGGGACGCAAAAAGATCATATTTCTCCCTGGAAATCGGTATACAAAATCCATCTTTTTACGAATTCGGAGATTACTTTTCTACTGACAAGTGGCGGCCACAATGCTGGTATTATCAGTGAACCAGGCCACCCTCATCGGACCTATCAGGTCTCAATCCATAAAAAATCAGGAAAACACCTTTCTCCCGATGAATGGTTTGACAAAACGCCCCATCATAAAGGGTCGTGGTGGCCTGTTTGGGAAAAATGGCTTGCTGAGCATTCAGTAGAAAAAAAGGGTCTTCCTCCAATGGGAAATGCCACAAAAGGGTATCGCGTTTTAAGAGATGCTCCCGGCCTCTATGTCATGAAAAAATAACATAATATGCAAAAATATCACCCCTACTCCTTTCGCGTAGGTGGAGGGGGGAGTTCTCCCATTTCTAAAAATGTCTCCTTATTAAAGAGCGTGATTTATTGAAAATTTATTTCAATATTAATTCAATTTTAAATAAAATTTTATATATGTGAAGCAAGTTAACATAGAATCGTTGGGCATAACCATAAAGTAAAAGAGAGAGAACACCTGACTCTTATCCACACTCAAGGGAGATCATAAAGTGAAAAGAAGAACCCTCT
>JAGONT010000008.1 GCA_017992885.1 Alphaproteobacteria bacterium | reverse complement strand
CATACAAGGCATAGATCCCCTCTTAATGCCTTTATACATGTCCTCTCAACCCTTATCGCTTACCAACTCAAGCCTTCTAAGCCTTCTTTAATTTATGACTTCGCTCTTCCTAATCCATAACTCGGGTCAGAAAATAAGCCATGGATCTTTCCCTACGACTCTTTTGATCTGATAGTAGGGGCTGTGAGAGCAACTCATGGACAAATTTTTGTGCCAGGTGAGTCTACTTCAATGATTTCTGAGGTGATTGACACCCTTCCTCCATGTCATTGTTTATGAAAATAATGCCATGAACAGGACTCACAAAGCATATGTAGAGAGTGAGTTTGCAGCAGGACGTATCTATATTTTAAAAGAATATCATAGTATCATAACTCCTGCGGTGAATATTAAAGAAAAAAAACCGAGCGCAAACCAAGTTATTGCAAATAAAATTTGGGAAGCTATTATAAATTAAGAAAGTTCATCCCTCATATCACTTTTTACTCAGATTCCGTAAACAAAATTTAAAGGCTAAGGAATGAAGGCAATGATTTACCCCCGCTATGAAAGATGTCATTAAAGAACGCTTCCGAAATAAATTACCATTTCTTCAACATTCGTTAAATCATCGACACACTTATTGATCCATTTTTTCCTGGAAAGAGTTCAATATCTTTTGTTTGATAACTTCCTTGGCGATGAGCCCAACGGATTTATGAAAAGGTATACCTACCAAGTCAATATTTGGATCCGCCAAGTCAAGGTATTGAGCAAAAACAATTTGTTGTCCGTCCTTTTCAATCCATCCGATGAACCATCCATTATTTCCACTCCCACCTCCAGTTTTGCCATATAGTTTCCATCCATCCCACTCTTCTTTCCGATCCATAATTTCTTTTGTTTTTTCTTGAGCATCTTTGGAGAAATCAAGTTCATTAGTGAGTAGCTTTTCAAGGAATTGTACTTGCTCATGAGGTGAGATTTTAAGAGATGTCCCTAACCAACTGTTCAATAGACCATCGTTTTGACCGGGTGTCCCAGAAAAATCCTTATTTCCGTAGTTTAGTTTTGAGGTATACTGATGGAAGCGCTCTGGCCCAAGAAGTTCTGTAATTTGATGAGAAAACCAAAGAACTGAATACTGCATAAATGTTTTTGGTGTATGGTCTTCACACCAACGATATTCTAATCCCTTATCACGTGTATACCAACCTTGAAAATTTTTCTCATATTCTTCCTTAAAAGGCCATCTTGGAGAATTTTCAGTTTCTAAAATTCCTGCATCGTATCCCATAAGCGCCAGTGCAACTTTAAATGTCGAAAAAGGAGCATATCGATCATCATAATTTCCTTCTGCCTGGAGAATTATGTTGTTTTTCATTGCTATAAAAGCAGAGTGGACCTCACCCTCTGAATCCAACATGCAGAAAGCAATATCTGAACAAAAAATAAAAACTATAGCTACGTAAAAAAAAATCTTCTTTAACATAATCTTAATTCTCACCCTAATATTTAATAAATGATCCCCGCTGCTTGCGGTGGAGATCATTTATTAGAAGTTATTTTATGCTCGTTCCTAAGTATATTATATTTTATGATCTAAAATCCAAACATATGATCTAGGCTAAAGCTACCGTTTTTTTGACGCAGCCCATGATAACCAAAAAGACGGCATGTGTTATCTTGGATCATGACATAACCGCTGCGAGCTTTTTCACGATCTGCCAATGTAAAGGTGTCTTGGTAAATCCACATGCGAGAGCCACTTTGCGGAATTTTCAAGTTAGCTTCTGCGATGGCTGTGCCTTCCTTTGTATGAAGGATAAGTTTTGTATCTGAAGTTTTGTGCCACGGAGTAGATGTGGGATAAATTAAGTGGCAAAAGGTTTCAATGTCATCGTCAACCCTGAGAAAAAGACCTGTTGTTAATCCTGGAGGAGAGCCTTTGTAGGATTGAGGTTCATTTTTATATGTAATAACTGTATTAAAGAGATGACTGCCAAAGCTTGTTTCGGCTTGAGCTGGAAGAGTTTTGTGTTCATAGCGGAAAATAGCGTGAAGCCAACCATCCGCTTCAGTGCCAGCCGCAAAATCATAAACAAGCTCTACATGACCATAGTCTTGATTAAGCTGGATAATGTCATTAACAACAAGGGATGTTATTTGATGACGTGGCAGATTACCAAAATCAAAGCTTCCTTTAAGAGTTCCTTCCTTCGTATAAACGAGGGCTTTGATAGGCATAAAATGGAGTTCGCGACTCATAGGAGTGGGGAGGAGGGAAGTCGTGTACAAATCTGTAGGAAAAAGGGGGGCAGGTAAAATAAATCCTTTCCCTAGCATATCTCTTATTTCTCGTAGCCTGAGGTCTGGCTTTAAATCCATTCGTTCAACATTCACGTGTGCCATGCAACGATAGCCTTTTTTATTAACGACTTCATAACGGGGGCGGACAAAATAGTGTCCTGCGTGAAGTTCGATTTGTTGAGGCCAACGGGCTTTTGGTAAAAGATCCTCTACATCAAGAGCATAGGTTCCGAAGGGTGGAATATCACGATCAAGGATATGATGATTTGCATCACCCATAAGGTTTAAGCTGACCCCATTTGCAGAGACAGAGGTGGGGTGGCTATTTTGGAGCCAGAGAATGACTTTCTCGCCTTCACGAGGGGCGGGAAGACCAGAAAAATACTCGGGAGGCCAGGCATTTGCATCATGGGTTGCTGATATCTGCCCATCATCATGAAAAGTATCAAGGGCGTACTTTACAATGCTGTGGCCTTTGGTGTGTGTAAAATGAACAAAAAGCTGGCCGGTGAAATCAGGCAGGTTAAAGCGTTTTTTTATATCCCGACTATCAATGACAATGGAATGAACTGTTGCGGGAACTGACTCTTCCCATTGAGCTAGTGTTTTGCCGTTTTGGTCAAAAAGGATGGCCCATAGCTTGACGTTTTTTGCATCGTACTTTGTCCAACAGTTGGCACTCTTGAGGCGGGTATGCCAGCCCTCTTCCTCGCGGAAAAAGGCAAAGTTTGTGGAAAAATTTAGATCGGATAAATAGTTGCTTGGATCCGTAAGCATGACATCGGGGAGACGCAACTCTTTAAGGCTTGAAACCTCACAAGAAGGGGAGAGAAGATGCCCCATTTGCGTTAAGTGTTTTTGAGGGTCAAAAGAAAGAATAAAAAGTTTTTCGATTTTATCGTGCTGAATCTGTGAAATGATAGATGATTGTGCGTTTAAGGCTTCAATCGCCTGCACGTAGATGTAAGAAGGAGGCGGAACTTTTGTCATAGCCAAGAAATCGTCGAGGTGTCCTTCAGGATCATAGATCGCGGAAAATTTCTTTGTTTTTAAAGATTCAAAACGTGCTCTTATGAATGGGTGGCCTAAGGCCTTAAAAAAAGTACAAGGTTTCTGATTAACAAACGTTTTAATCTTTAGAACCATTTAAATTTTCTCCTTTGAGTTTCATCAGCTTCCGAACGATAAGCGCAATTTTTTCTGTATCATTAAAGGGAACATATGTCCATGAATCAATCTCCCCTTCAAAAGCACGGATTGTTCCTTCCTGGATGAGACTTTGAATAAATCGTTGAGGTTTTGTGTTGTGATGGCCTAAGAGAGGGAGACTATAAACAGGTTTTCCCGTAAAACAGGCCTCACAGATCATGTTCACCGAATCATCTGTCACGAAAAGAAAATCAGCCAGCCCAAGCATGGCAAAGTATGGATTAAGTGTTTCAATATCGGCAAGAAAAATATTAGGTTCTTTTTGAAGAGCAGAGGTTAAAATATCTCGGAAAGGAGTACGAAAGGAAGGTGTGACAAAAACACTACCTTGTGTTTTGTTGCGAATCAACAGGACTTTTTGAATAATATCTTCTATGGCGTTTTGTGACATTTTATAGCGATTTGTCGTTCCTCCCAACAAAACCGTACTATAAGGGCGGGGAAATTTTTCAAAAAGGTTTCCATAGAATTTGATGCCTTCTTCAAGTTTGCTTAAAGTGACCTTATGCAGTGCTCCTTTTGTCGAAACAACATTGGAACCTTTGAGAGCATCATGTTCGGGACATACAATAAGATCAAAAGCTTCGATGTTTAAAATTGGATTTTGCAGGTGTACACAAAGTGTTTTCCCTTTGCATTGTTTTTTGATCGCCAAAGCAAGGGGGGCAGATCTTCTGCCACAACTAATTACAAGGTCTGGCCAGGGAGGAGAGAGTGGGTCACTCTCAGAGGTTAGCTGAGCTAATGGATTGCCAAAACTAAGACCTAACCATCCCCAAGGCCAACGTCTTTTACAGGTTTTATGGAGGCAGGGCAGACCAATGGCTTCCGCCAACCCCATGACTTGGCTTTTCATTCCGGGAAATTCATCCGTAATGGTCCAGCATATTTTCTGTAAATCTTTCATACTCACCTTAAGCTGCATACTCAATATAAAGGTCATCCCATACACATTTTAAGGCGTCAATCAAATCATCAATCATCGAGTTCGTATGGACAGGAGAAGGTGTGATTCTGAGACGCTCGGTTCCTCGCGGAACTGTAGGATAATTAATAGGTTGAACGTAAATATTATGGTTCTGTAGCAGCTGATCTGAGGCTAATTTGCACTGATGTGCATCTCTGACGAGGATGGGAATAATGTGTGAGGGCGTGGGCATAAAGGGAAGGCGAGCTTGAATAAGTCTTTTTTTAACTTTTGCGACTGTTTCTTGATGAGCGTGTCGTTCGGTTTGACTGACTTTCAAGTGTTGAATACTCGCAAGGGAGGCGGCAGCGACGGCGGGGGGCATTGCGGTTGTAAAAATAAATCCTGCAGCAAAGCTTCTCACAAAGTCCACAAGGTCTGCTGAAGAGGCAATATAGCCACCCACAACGCCAAAAGCTTTTCCTAAGGTTCCTTCAATAATGCTCAGTCGGTGAGCTTGGTTCTCTCTTTGGGCAAGACCTCCGCCTTTATGACCATATAGCCCTACCGCATGAACCTCATCAATAAAGGTTAGGGCATTGTATTCTTCTGCCAAATCACAAAAAGCTTTAATAGGGGCCATGTCTCCATTCATTGAGTAAACAGACTCGAAGATGATCAATTTGGCGCGTTCTTTTGGATAACGTGACAACAATTCCTTTAGATGTAAGGGGTTATTGTGATGGAATATTTCTTTAGTCGCCCGACTGTTGCGAATTCCTTGAATGATTGAGGCATGATTATGAGCATCTGAAAAAACAACGCACTCTGGGAGATGGGAGGCAACTGCACTGATAGAAGCGTCGTTGGAGACGTATCCGGAAGAAAAAATCAGAGATGATTCTTTGTCATGAAGACTCGCAATCTCTTTTTCCAAAAGAACATGGTAATGATTAGTGCCAGAAATATTACGCGTTCCTCCTGCACCGGCACCCACGCGCTCAATAGCTTCGCTCATGGCTTTCAACACTTTTTCATGTTGTCCCATGGCTAAATAATCATTCGCACACCATACAACCACTCGGCGTGGAATTCCTTCGTTATAGTAAAAGGCATAGGGGAAATCTTTTGCGCATCGGTCTAAATCAGCAAAGATTCGATAGCGACCTTCAGATTTAATGTCATGCAGTTTTTGTTTAAAAAAGGCTTGGTAATCCATGCCAAATAATTTTCTAAGGATAGAATCTTAGGGTAACCTAAAGGGGTTGAGTGTTGGATGCAAGGAATAATACGCCTCAAGAATTATTTGACGATCATTTTCCTTGTGAGTAAGGGGGATTTTCCGCGGTTTAAAATACATGTGCCAAGCAGAGATTTTTGATATTATCGTGGTGACTTTCTTATAAAGTGCATAATCACTGAGACAACAAACAAAGCAATAAATATGACAAAGAGAATTTTGGCAATTCCTGCAGTTGCAGTCATAACACCTGTAAAACCAAGTAGCCCGGCAATAAGGGCAATCACAAAGAAAGTGAGAACCCAAGCAAGCAAGCTTGTTCCTCCTTGTAAACTTTCGGCAATGGTTAATTGCATTTTCTTAAGAATGAAGAGCACCAAGGAGAAAGCGAATAAGATCAGGAAAATAATAAATAAAATTTGGGCAATATGAGCGGAAGCTATCATCAAGCTTGTAAAACCTAAAAGGCCTGAGATTAGAGCAAGGAAGAAAAATAATAAAACGAGTCCTAACATTTTTTTCTCCCTATAAAGAAAGAGTATCTATATGTTTTATGATAATGGAGTAAGGTTAATTTAAAGTAAAGGACGGGGCCTCCTCATAGATGGTCAGATACTCGGGTCAAGAAGTCCTATGTTCTGTATTGTAAATCAATGTCTTATATCTAAAGCCTGACATAGGTTGTTGGATATCCTCTTGTGTGTGAGCCAACTCTGAAGAGAAGGGTTGTTCTTCTTGCTTCCTTTCGATGTTATATAGGATCTTGACTTATAGGTATCTTTATTATAAAAAAATAGAATTAAATTTATATTATGGTGAAAATGATGAGTATTTTAAAAAAAGTAAAGTTATCTCTATTGGCCTCTGTGATCATATTGTCTTCGCAGAGGGCTTCTGCATTGGGATCAGATCCAGATGATTTAGAAGGAAATAAGATACCTATATCCCAGCCCTCTTCTTCACGCGATTGTTCAAAGAGTGCTGCTGATTTAGAAACCCAAGGAGAAACACGTATTCCTAAGAAGGAACTTGAGGATATTTCTGGTTTTTTTAGCCCAGCTGGCGCACGCTTGATTGAATTTGAGAATCCTCCTAAAAATAATATAACTGTGATCAAACACAGAAAGCCTAAAGAAAAAAGGAAAAAAATAAAAATTTCAAGTCCCCCTCCTGCGTCTATGAAAGTAACAACTCTGCAGGATTTTGAGAGAGATCTTCCAGTTATTTTTGATGGATTTTTTAAAAGAATAGAGGTTCTTTGCCGAAAAGTGCTGCCGCAAGATACATCAGAAGCTTTTGAGGAATTTCTCTGCTCATTTAGGAAGGTAGAGAGGCTCTATCAAACATTTAATCAGGATTACCCAATTAGAGATTTTCCACCGAGAGATTATCAAGACAGCATTCCTATTGAGATGCAACGTCTTCACTATATAAAAAGACAGGCTAGTCGCACTTTGATGAAAAATCAACTGGATGATGAAAAAAAATTAACAAGTGATCCTCAGGGAGACTCTCCAAGACTTTCAAGGAACCCTGAAAGAAGCTCTATAAGGTTTGCATTGGAATCGTCCCCATTATTCCAAAAAATGGGTGCCGGAGAAGAGCTGCAGTCTTCTTCTTATAACTCTTCCCCAGTATCTCCACGATTTACTGAGGAAAGTTCTTCTTCTTCCCAACTTGTTGGGTCCCCGCCATCTTCTCCTCCTTTCCTACAACGTCGGAAAACTATAAATGGAGGGCCGCTGGCACGACCTATGAATGGAAGTTCTTTACCTTCTATTCATTATGTACCTACTGAGGAAAGCTCTTCATTATTTACCCTAGTACCTTTGCGAACAACTGAGGGCTCTTTGTCTTCTCAACCACTTCCTACGCCCACGCTATTTTCTCCTCCTCCCCCACCACATCGGCAAACTATAATTGGAAGTACTTCATCTCTTCGGCCTCTTCCTAAGGTACCCACGGTAAGGACTATCCCATCTATTGACTCTCCTGCAATGACGCAAGAGACCCCGTCACCTTCTCTTCTTTCCCAAGTGTCTCCTCTTCCCGAAGGGCTTCATCGCTCTCGTTCTCTTTCAGCGTCACCTTCACCTTCACCTTTAGTCAGAAGAACGCCTTTATCTCCTCCCGATAGCAGAAGAACGCCTTTATCTCCTCCCGATAGCAGAAGAACGCCTTTATCTCCTCCCGATAGCAGAAGAAGGGCGATGTATTACACGAACCCTTTAATCCTACCTGAAATAGAAACTGATTCCTCTGAGGTTATAAGTGATAAATCAGGTGTGCCCTCTCAATCTTCTGCGGAAACGCCAGAACGTTGAGTATGAATAAGTAGAGCTAGAGGTTTCTTGTGAAAATCCTATGAAGTTCCTTACTTACGAATTTCATAGGGATATTTTGCTGTTTGGGCATCATTCTTTTCTTATTTGCCATTCCCATATAAAAATGGCAAATAAGAAAAGTGAGCAGCAAATGGCTATGTCGCGATAATTTTTTATCGTCTATCCCTGAGGGACAGCGTCAACAGCCGTACTGGTTTCCCAATTTTTTATAATCTTTCCGTCTTTAACTTCGCACACACTGAGACCCCAATACTTAACAGGTTTCCCCGCTTTAAAATCAGCAAAATCCATTGTTGCGTTGCCTGTGCCATGCCATCTGAAGGCCGCTTTGTTGCCGTTGATAAAAAGATCATCAAGAATATAAGCTAAATCAGGAATAGCTTTGTGGCGATCAATAATGTTCTTTTTCAACGCATCACTGCCGTGAAGTGTAATTTTTCCATCATAAACGACAACATCCTTAGCAAAATATTCGTCAATGACAGCTTCATTCTTATTTTTTAAGACTTCACTAAAGATTTTATGGATTATTTCTGTATAAATTTTTTCATCAATAGTCATTAGGGGGGCTCCTTTGAATGGGATAGATGAATAATTTCATAAATTAATTAATAAACAATGAAGTTTTTCTATTGAGATCAAAAAGGAAGGACTTCCTTGTTAAGGATAGACACTTGTCAATTATGATAAAGTCCAGGGAGGTTATACACTCTAAATTCTGCCGCTAGATTATCATCATTTGAATTTAGGCTAGCTTGAAGTTGTGGATAGGGTGTAGAGGAATTTAGCGTGATTGCGTTGACGTGCTGAATCGCTTTAAGTCCACAGAGAGTTCCAAAAGCCATTGCTGTCATTAAATGAATTTTCACGAAAAGCCTCATAAAAGTCTATTAAATAATTATAGTTATATAATATAATGATTTTTATTTAATATAATATTAATAAAAAAATCATATACAATATAAAATAAAGTTTTATATAGAGTTGATGTAGGCTATTCTTCTTCTTCTTCTTTTATTTTTAATCGAGCGCGCAATTGCTCTTTTCGTTTGCGCAAATTTTCGCGCAAAGCCTCAGCTAAACGTTGCTTGCGTTGCTCTTCTAGCTTTCGTCTTTGGGTAATCGACGGGTGTTCAGCTCGTTTAGGTTTAGGGGGAGTTGTGTAAATATTGACTTCCATTAGAATATCCTGACGCATGGGTAAACCTATTCAAAAGAGCAGATTACCCGCACTTTACCCTTTTTTTCGTTGCCTTGTCATCTCTGAAATTTTTTGATAAAAGAGAGGCTTATCTCTTGATTGAGGGGGGGGAGTATGTCATCTTGCCCCATAGTTGCCGTCGTAGCTCAGTGGTAGAGCACACCCTTGGTAAGGGTGAGGTCGAGAGTTCGATCCTCTCTGACGGCACCATCAATACATGTTTTAATTTTGCTCTGGCTGTAAAATGCACTTGTAAGAAGGACATTTTTTCTACTGATAGCGAGAGAGTATATTTTCTTTAAATGGAGAAGAGCTCACACCCATCCTCCCTGAAAAAGGAAAATCAAGCAATAAAGTGAGGCCAACCTTAAAAGATAAAACACTAGTTGCGGTGATAATCGTAAAAATATGAACATATTTATTCTTACTGTGGAGTAATGATATTAAAAATGCATTTAAAATTATTCCAAATATTAAAATAAAAAGCAGGGGAGCTTCAATCTGGTTATCGACCCTGTAAAGGCGCAAACGACGGTTTTCGAGAGCTCCATTTAAGTGTTGCAGGAAATCCTCATAAAAAGTTTTTTCTATTTCAGTTTGAGGTGTAAAGCTTGCCAAGGTTGTAAAAAAATTATGGATTAAAATATTCGTTATGGGGCTAGATTCTCCCCACTTCATGGCAGGCCATTCATAGTCAATTAAGTGATGAATATAATGTCCAGTCTTATCTAGAAGTTTGTTTTGAATAGCAGGTGGTAAAGCAAAGGCATCATACGTCATTAAAGCCAGATGATTGGATTCAGTGACGACAATAAGCTTTGCGTTCTGATAATTTTGCCATAAGCTAATAATCAAAAATCCAACTAAGATGGTATAATTTCCCATAATAAGTCCAATGAGATAAGCAAGAAACTGACGGCTTTTTTTTTCTTTTTGAGGGAGAAAAAATTTTTTTGTAGCAAAGAAGATGAGAATTGCAACACACGACATCGTGATCATTAATGTGAGTAACAATAGAGGGGGAGGCAATATGTTGATAAGAGTGCGTTGCATCTATTTTTCTAACTTAACAGAAGATGAATTGAGTTTGCAGGGTTTAGGCAAGAAATAAGTGGTCTTAATTGGGTTTTTTGATTAAGAGAGCTGAAAATTAAATAAGTATTCATGTGAAAAATTTACTCCTTTAAACAGGAATTTGATCTTTTCTGCATAAAATCAAGATACGTGTCTAATCTTAATTATGTGTTAAAAATCTTAAAACTTGAGTTGAAGATGGCAGCCTTTGTCTTTAAATATTCTTCAAAAAGTTTCTTAATAAATTTTTTTATTATTATCATTGTTTTTCAAATAAAATATTTGTTTTCGTTCGATTCTGCGAACAATTATTCTAAAAATCACTAAGGAGGAAAATAGTCTTTCTTACATTAAAAATTATATGATAATCTATTGTAATTTAATTGGTTTAAATTAATTGACAGATGAAAAAAGGTTAGTATTATAAAGCTTAATAAAAAAAAATGGAAAGTTTATGAAACTTACGATTTTTCAGTATCAAGCTAATGCTTGTAAGGCAGAATTTCAAGAAACAGAGCGGGAAAAAATTAATAAAATTGTTATTCGTATATCAGACTTTAAAACGGATGATTACAATATAAGTAAGAATTTTTTAATTGAAAAAATTAAAAGTTTTCAAAAAAAAGAGGAAACTGTATTTATGAAATTGGATTTTGTTCAATGTGAATTGAGCGGATCCTGTCTTGATGATCTTAACGCTGAATTGAATAAATGTAATATCAATAATCATAAATATAAAAACTTTACTTTAGAAATTGGAATCGACAAGTAATACTTTTTTTGATCACGAGGAAAAAAACACCAGAGATTTTTTCCCAAAAGTCATTGACAGCAATGGACTATCTAAAGAATATCAATCTCGACAAAGAAAAATAAATATATAATATTACTCCTACAACTATTAATACCTTATGACTTGAGAGTGAGAATATTAAGCTTAATAAGGTATGCATAACACTAAGAGGAGTTGTAATGATGAAAGCTAAAATTCTTATGAAATGGTTTATGTTTTCATTAATGATGATGTTTCTGGTTAATTCAGGAGAGGCTATTAAGACTCAAAAGGAGTTGTTGAGAGTGCTAGATTCAGAAAGCTCAAAAGTTGCTCTTCGCGCCCTTCAGGCTTTAAGAAACAAACATAAGATTGATTTATCGGCAGCATTTCCAGCTGACACCCCTAAGCGTAGTCATAAGACACAATATGTTATCGATTTACTGTCCTTTGTTTTTAATAAAAAAATCAAAAAAATAGACACTGTGTACGTTCGAAGCTTAGCAAAATTTCAAAGGGAACTGCGAGATGAAGAGCTTTCGGTATATAAGGGATTTTTAGATGAGTGGTATAAAAATAAAAAATGTAAATATGAGCAAGATGAACCAAGCTTAAAGGGTACCTTTGAAAATTCCGAAACGTCAAAAATTATGTCTGATTTCGTAATTGTAGAAGAGCCTGCTGCCCAAATATCACCCTCATCCTCAACGTTAACACCTTTTGGGAATGAGGTAACAAGGGTTCCTTCAGGGAGTTACGTTGTTCCTGCACATGTTGATCCCGACGCATTAGCAGCTTTTTCTGGGTTTTTGGTGTTAGAAGAAGGCTACTCACCAACAGAGGGAGAGTTCATAACATCAACAGTTATGCCCGCAGCGTTAGCAGCTATGCTTTCAGAATCAGCAGAGACATCGTCATTAGCAGCTATGCCTTCAACCTTAACAGATCTGGCGCCAGCTCTAGTAGATATGCCTTCAACATCAGCAGATATGTCATTAACCTTAGAGGATGTATCTTCACCATCAGTGCCCTCAATAGCAATGGATTTTGAGGGTCTTCTTGGAACTTTAGATGAAAAAAGTGCAAAAATAACTCTTCAAGCTATCCTAACTGATTACCAAATTCCACTTGATAAATTGAATTTTAATTCCCTCCAGGATCAAAACAGATATTGGTATGTTGTCAATTACTTAATGTGGATTTTAAACAATAAGAAGAAAAGGGTTTTGCATAAAAAAACCTCACTTGTCCCGGATAATCCACGTTATGCGTTTGATCAGTATTGGTATGAAACAAAGTTAACAAAATATGAGAGTTTGTTGGCAATGTTTAGTCCACCTGCGTCGTTAGAGCGCTCTCAGCTTGCATCATCAGAGCGCTCCCCTCGTAGGAGGTTTTTTCGAAGCTCTACTATAAGCAAGAGAAACGGCTAAAAACAATAATGCTGACCTTTAAAGAGTGTTAGGTTTTTTGGTTTTAAGATGGGGTTAGCGTTGCAATCCCCCTCTATCATTGACAACCCCTTGTTTTTGGCTTAAAAGCAGGAAGGTAATGCTAAGCAAGGACTGGAGAGTGGATGTCCAAAGAAGATCTAATTGAATTTACAGGAACAATTCTTGAGCTGTTGCCGAATGCAACTTTTCGTGTACAACTCGAAAATGGTCACATGGTTTTGGCGCATACGTCGGGTCGTATGCGAAAAAATCGTATCCGGGTCCTTGCAGGAGATAAAGTTACAGTTGAAATGACACCTTATGATCTTACTAAAGGACGGATTACATTCCGTCATAAATAAATGAAGTTTATCCTCGCGTCTTCTTCTCCCCGTCGTCAAGAGCTGCTTGCCTCAATAGGCATACTCCCCGATCAAATTTTAAGTCCTGATGTGGATGAAACCCCGTTAAAAAATGAAGGTATTCGAGAGTATGTTAAACGCATTGCGATTTTAAAAGCACGGACTGTGCATGGGCAGGTTTCAGAAGCTTATGTTCTGGCCGCAGATACGTCTGTTGAATGTGGACGACGTATTCTCTTAAAGGCAAAAGATAAGGAAGATGCACGCAAAATGCTCAAGGGATACTCTGGGCGTCGTCATAAGGTATACACAGGGGTGTGCGTTCTGTCTCCTGAAGGGAAAGAAGCTTCGCGGGTGCTTGTCACACGTATTTCCTTTAAACGATTATCTGATGAAGAAATTGAAGACTACGTAACTTCAGGGGAGTGGGAAGGCAAGGCTGGTGGATACTCAATTCAAGGGAAGGCTGCTAAGTTTGTAAAATTTATGTCCGGTTCTTATACATCTGTCATGGGGCTCCCTCTTTATGAAACGGATTGCTTACTTAAGGGATTAGGCTTTCGTGGCTGAAATTTTTTATACGGTTTCTCCAGATCTATGTCGGATGGCACGACTTGAGAGAGGAGAGGTTGTTGAACTCGATTTTGAAATTCCGGGAAAACCACCCTCCTTATTAGGAAGCATTTATTGTGGACGTGTTGTTGATGTGCAAAAGCCTCTAAAGGCTGCTTTTGTAGATATTGGTGAAGAAAAGTTAGGGATACTTCCGCTGCAGGAAGGAAAACTGGAGACTGTAAAACAAGGGGACACCCTGATCGTTCAAGTGAGTCGCACGGAAAATCCTGTAGAAAATAAGGGAGTTCGTCTCACTCGCTTGATTGTTTTAACCTTAGGATCGCTGCTATATACGCCTTTCGCTCCCGGTTTAAGTTTTTCCAAAAAGGTTAAAGAGAGAGAAAACTTTAAAGACCTTCTCACGTTGTGTCCTGGCGAGGGTGTCATTTTACGTCATGGGACATCTTTAAAAGATCCTGTGCAAACGTGGTTTCAGCAATTACGTGATGAGTGGGCAGACATTCAAACTAAGCTTCCTGCAAAACCTCCTTTTTGCGTAAGTCCGGCTCCTGATTTGCTTTCCCGCCTTTTGCGGGGATTAAGTTCTTCAGATAGGTTGGTTATTGATGATCAAAAATTAGCCATACGGCTGAAAGAGAAAGCCACGCTTTCGCGCACGCCTGCTTTTGATGAGCGATGTGAAGAAGCTTGGGAGAGTCTTTTTTCTCCTGAAATTACTTTATCTGAAGGGGGAAATCTTTATATTGAAGAGACTCGAGGGTTGGTCGTCATTGACGTGAACAGCCAAGGTGCATTGCGTCACTCTTTCTTATTCAATAAGATTGCATTTCGGGAAGTTTTGCGCCAGTTACGTTTGCGTGATTTAGGAGGAAAAATAGTAGTTGATTTAATTCAAGCTCCGAAAACGATGGAGGGTCTTCTTCAAGGTCTCTCTATTCCTTCAAATCTAAGCGTGTGGGGGATATCTTCAATGGGTCTTCTTGAAATAATCCGACGTCGCAAACGTCTGTCTCTTCCTCAACGATTAAAGCTACAATTGAATTAAGGAATTCTTATGGTGGAATCAAAATGCCAAATTTGTAAAAAACCAATCGTGTTTGAGTATCGTCCTTTTTGTTCTAAACGCTGCGCTGATATTGATTTAGCTCATTGGTTTCGCGGTGATTATTGCATTGAAGGAGAAGCAAAACCGGATGAAGAAGACGAAAAGGAAGAGATTTAGATACTATCGTAGAATTCTTAAAAACCAAATGGTTAATTTTTCCTTAAAATTGGATCAGTTAAGGGATTGTTTTCTGACTTCCTTGACGTTATGAATAAGAATCAAATGATGTGGGGAGAAAACCATAATGGAATTTATAGTAGGATTAGGTTGGTATCTGATACCCTTTTTAGCTGTTCTATCAGTTTTGGTTTTCGTTCATGAACTTGGCCATTATCTTGTCGCTCGATATAATGGCGTAGGTGTTGATGTGTTTTCTATCGGCTTTGGCCCTGAAGTTTTTGGGTGGAATGATAAAGCCGGCACTCGGTGGAAGGTCAGTTGGTTTCCCTTAGGGGGATATGTAAAAATGGTAGGGGATGCAGATGCAGCCAGTACCCCTGATCTTGAGGCTCTTAAAAAAATGGATCAAGATCTAAGGAAGCGCTCTCTTTTTTATAAAACAGTCTGGCAACGTATTGCTGTTTCTATCGCGGGACCTTTATCAAATTATTTATTTGCTATTATTGTTTTTTCTATTCTTTTTGCAACCATAGGACAGCGGTACACAGTCCCTATTATTCAAGGATTTCAACCAGATAGTGTGGCTGAGAAGGCTGGGTTTTTAGTTGGAGATCGGATAAAGGCGATTAACGGTCAATCCATTGATCGTTTTGAAGATCTTCAGATGATTGTTGAAGACCATGCGGGGGATACACTTCAAGTTGCTATCGAGCGGAATGGTCATCTCACGACACTTCCTGTTGTGCCACATCTTTCAGAGATTACGGATCGGTTTGGTACTGTCCATAAAGTAGGTCGCTTAGGAATTAAAGGATCTGAAGCAGGGTATATTCAACGAGCCTGGTGGAATTCTTGGTGGTATGCAACAGAAGAAACGTTGTCTCTAAGTTGGCAGACCTTAAAGGCATTAGGCCAAATTATTACAGGGGCGAAGTCAGCTGATGGATTAGGTGGACCCTTGCGTATTGCTCAAATGTCAGGAGAAATCGCTCAATCAGGGATTGTTGCGTTGGTCTGGTTTATGGCACTTTTATCTGTTAATTTAGGCCTTATCAACCTTTTCCCGGTTCCGATGTTAGATGGTGGGCATTTGTTATTTTATTTTCTTGAGGTTTTGCGAGGAAAACCCATTTCTGAAAAAGCGCAAGAATGGGGTTTTCGTCTTGGATTTGGGTTAATTATCGGCCTTATGATACTTGCCACGTGGAATGACATCACTCATATCTTTTTTAAATAGTAAGGAGTCTTCGTGTTGAGAGGGTTTCTCTTTTTAGTAATTGTAATGATAACAGGTTTTCTTTCAACAGCTGTTTGGGCTCAAGAAAGCTTAAGTTCAATTGAGATACAAGGCAATAGGCGTGTTGAAACCCCCACTGTCATGAGCTACATTGATATAAAACCAGGGCAGAGGGTTAGCAAAGATAAAGAAGAAGAAATTCTTAAAAATCTTTTTGCAACAGGTCTTTTTGCAGATGTTGTTATTGAGCAAGTCGGGCCCCGCCTGCTTATTAAAGTTGTTGAAAACAAAATTATTAACCGTATTGCCTTTGAAGGGAATGATCACCTTAAAGATGAAATTTTACAAGCCGAACTAAACTTAAAGCCTAGAGAGGTTTATACTCCTGGAAGAGTGCAAGAAGCGGCACAAAAAATTCGGGATATGTATCGACTAAGCGGTCGATATGGAGCGAAGGTTGAGCCTAAAATTATTGAGCGTGAAGAAAATCGCGTAGATCTTATTTTTGAGATTACTGAAGGTAAATTAACACGTATTAATAAGATTATATTTGTTAATAATTCCCATTTTAGTTCATCAAAACTTGCCTCTATTATCTTAACAAAAGAGACTCGCTGGTATCGTTTCTTCAGTTCGGATGATACCTATGATCCAGATCGTCTTTCTTTTGATAAGGAACTCTTGCGCAGGTATTATCATGAGCAGGGTTTTGCTGATTTTAAGGTGGATTCTGTTGTGGCGGAGCTCGACCCCGATGAACAGGAATTTTACATTACGTATACGCTTAATGAAGGCAAAAGATATAAATTTGGCAATGTGACCGTAACGGTTAATTTACGAGGGTTAGAGGCGCCAGGCTTAAAAAAGCATATTACTGTGGAAGAAGGAAATTGGTTTGATAGTCGAGAGATCGAGAGAATCGTTGATCGAATGACAATGGCTATTGGTGAGAAGGGATTTGCGTTCGTTGAAATTGAACCTAAGATTAAGCGTAACAATGAAACATTAACCGTTGATGTTGATTTTATTATAAAAGAAGGTCGGCGTGTTTATATTAATCGTATTGATATTATCGGAAATGATCGAACAGATGATGATGTCGTTCGGCGTGAGATGCGACTTGCTGAAGGAGATCCTTACAACAGCGTAAAAGTTAAACGTTCTGAACAACGTATTCAAAATTTGGATTATTTCAAAAAAGTTGAAGTTAAACGTGAAGAAACAGCGGCTTCCGATAAAATTGATTTGAAAGTTGAACTCGAAGACAAACCCACAGGATCTTTGCAATTTTCCGCAGGGTATTCAACAACAGATGGACCTTTGGGAAGTGTCACCATGAACGAACGAAATCTGATGGGGAAAGGATACGATCTTTATGGAAGTGCGATGGTATCTAAGCGGGCCATGGACTTTCATACAGGTTTTACGAATCCTTACTTTATGGGAAAGCCTCTGGCTGGAGGCGTTGATCTTTTTCACTCCTCTCGTAAGTATCCTACAAAAGGGCAAGAGAAGATCGGCTATCAACAAATAAAGACGGGAAGTGCGTTTTCTTTAGGATATGATTTAGCTGAATACCTAGGCCAAGCTTGGACCTACACCATTCGACGTGATGTTATTGGTGATATCAGAAGAGGGGCGTCTCCTTATTTGGATAAGCAAAGAGGCACATGGGTTGTTTCCTCAATGGGACAAAACCTATTTTATGACAGGCGGGATAGCACGATTGACCCGACGGAAGGTTACTACACTGGTTATTCCATTGATCTTGCAGGATTGGGCGGAGATGTTAAATATTTCAAAAATACGTTGCGAGCAGGGATTTATTATCCATTAGATGAAGAGAATCAGTGGGTTATTGCTGCAAAGGGATCAATGGGCGCCATGACGGGTATGGGGCAACTCACCCGTGTTGTTGATCGATATGAATTAGGAGGGGATAGTTTTCGTGGTTTTTCAGATGCCGGTATTGGACCCCGTGATGGAAAGACAAAAGATGCCATCAATGGTTTATATTACTATAAGGCGACTTTAGAACTTGCTGTTCCCCTAGGATTACCTCCTGAGCTTGGAATCAGAGGGAACGTCTTTTCAGATATGGGCAGTCTTTGGCATTCTGGAAATACACCTGTACGTGGTCACCCTATCTTGAGCAATAACTCAAAGTTTCGGATGAGCGCTGGAGCAGGGATTACTTGGCGCTCGCCTTTTGGCCCTATAGGTGTTACTTTTGCTAAACCATTTGTGCGTGTAAAACATGTTGACCAAGTCGAGGTGTTTAGGGTTAACTTCGGAACAAGCTTTTAGGAGAATAAAATGAAAAAAACTTTAATGATGTCCTTTTTAGTTTCAGCTGCCATGATAGTGCATTCAAGTGCTGAGAGTTTACCAACACCCGTTGTCGCTATTGTAGAGCAGGCTACACTAGATCAGTCTTCTGCTTTTAAGGATATTGTTCTACAAATTGAAAAAAAGCGGGCTGAAATTCAAAAAGAGTTGACCTCTTATGAAACCGAGTTGAAGGCACAGGACAAAAAACTTGTTGAGGAACAAAAGACGTTGCCTGAAAAAGAATTTAATGACAAGCGTCTGGCCTTTGAAAAGCGTGTGAAGGAAATTCAAGAAAAAATTGAAATTAGACGGGCGCAACTTGAACTTGGCGTTGAAGATGCTAAAAAGAAAGTATTTGAGGCTTTCTTAAAAGTTGCTGATGATGTGATGAAGGAAGTCGGTGCTAATATTATGCTATACAAGGAAACAGTTGTGACAGCAGATAAAGCCTTTGACTTGACAACTAAAGTTTTAGAAAAGCTCAATCAATCTTTACCGAAAGTTCAGGTTTCTTTTAAATCTGAAGCAGACGTAAAAAAACAACTCCAACAACAGCCACAACAGCCACAATAGTTGCGTGTGGAGTTATTTGATAGTTGAAGTTGTAATTTACTGATAAGAAAGGCCTCCACAAAAAGGGGGCTTTTTTTTTGCGTCGAGTTTTTTAAGATTGTGTAGAGTTTCTTCTTGTCTGTGGCAAGTGCACTCTCTTTGGATTTTAAAGATGAAATTTATTATACAAAAGACATTGTAAAAAATATTTGTTATCATGTTTCCAAGCTCTTAGCCCCAAAAGCTATAGCGTTAAAATAATTAAACATAATCCACAAAAGGGAAATTAACATGTCAAAGAGATATTTTAAAATTATAGGGGTAGCGAGTATTATCGCCTTTACGCTTTTAATTGAAACGAAAACGACATGGGGGCTAGGTTGGGGTGACCTCGAACATGAGGATCAGCTACGAATCATGCTTTTCCACGCTCGAGGTCATACCAAAGACAAAACATATAGAAGCTATATGCCCCATGGAAGTCTTAATGGATTAAGACAAAAGACAGAAAATGATATTTTTTATGTCTGTAAGCCCTCTGCACACGAAGATAGAGGGGATACTCTTGTTGAAATAACAGGAAAAAATCTCATTGCAGAGTGTAATGATTGCACCATTTGTGACGGCAAAATTGCGGAAACTACTCACGAAATACGACAGCTTCGCCTTCTAGAAGAGATCAAAGACGGTCTTTCTAAGCAGACTAATATGTTGAAAGAATTAGTTAATCTGCTCCAAAGTGTGGATTCCACAATTTCCAACGTAGGGATTAAAATATCGGAAGAAGTAAAAAAAAATAAATAAAGAATGATTTAAGTTTTGCAAATGCTTATGCTCCACTACATGCAAGGTTTAATAGGAGAAATTCTGACAGGAGATCTTGGCGTTGAAGACGCTCAAAAGAGAGTTTGTGAGATTTTCTAAGTATCACTGAGGCCTCCCCAAAAAGGAGGCCTTTTTTGGGCGTTGAGCTTTAAGATTTTATAGTTCTCTTCTTGTCTAAAAATTAGAGCTGATGAGCATAAATCGTTTTTTGGCAACGGAAAGATTTTAATAAGGGAGAAATTTACATGCTGAGTAAAAATGCACAACACGTTCAAAATACTTTGCTTGAAAAAGGTCTTGAGTTCAAAGTTATTGAACTTCCTTCAAGCACTCGCACGGCAGTTGAAGCGGCTGAAACGATTGGATGTGATGTGGCCCAGATTATAAAATCACTTGTGTTTCAAACGAAGAAATCGCATAAACCGATTCTTGTACTTGCAAGTGGGGTTAATAGGGTTAACGAACAGATTCTCTCAGAATTAGTGGGCGAAAAGATCGAAAAAGCAGATGCAGGTTTTACGCGGAAAGTGACAGGCTTTGCCATTGGTGGGGTTCCACCCGTCGGTCATAGCCAACGTATTGAGACAGTCATTGATGAAGATCTGTTGAAATTTAATAAACTATGGGCAGCTGCGGGGACGCCGAGTGCTGTCTTTAGCTTAGACTCCGTCAATCTTAAGGATCTTACCCAGGGGAAAGTTGCTGCTATTAAGTAAAAGGTGTTGTTTCATTTTTCATCTTGTTCTTTTAAAATAAGTAAAAGTAAAAGTTTTTACAACTTGATAGATATGTATGTTGTGCTAAATTGTAGTTAAGAACAGTTTTAGTATTAAATGCTTCTAAATCTCCGCTTAAAATTGTGTGAAAATCGTCATTTATCTTAGGCATCCATGAAAATGAATGGATTACTACCTGTCCGTAAATTTTCAAAGCGCTGAGTGACCATGGATCAAGAATTGTCGGAAGAACCTGACGAATTGTGAATTGATTATAAGTCTCGGAAGGTGTTTTACGGATCTTTAGGTGCGCACACTCTTCTGTCTCCTCTAATGTAAGTCCGGGTTCCATGTAAAATAGAGTCAGTAACATTAAAATTAAAATTTTTTTGCTCATTTTAAACTTCGAAATTAATTAAAAAAAATAATTGTTCAGCTTTAATTTTGGTGTAAATGTAAAATCCAATTTGATCTCTCAGTTATAATTAAAGTTGTCGCGAGCAATCACCTAGGCGTATAACAAAGGGGGGCATAGGATAGCTAGACACTATCGTGTTCATCAAGACAATCAATCATGCACAAGAAAGCAATGGTTTTTATTCCTGCAGGGCTTTAATGATCTCTTCAACCATCTTTTTAGCATCGCCAAAGAGCATAAGGGTATTGTCTCTATAGAAAAGCTCATTATCTACTCCCGCATAACCAGGAGACATCGACCGCTTGACAAACAAGACGGTTTTGGCCTTGTCCACGTCTAAAATAGGCATGCCGAAAATGGGACTTGTTGAATCAGTTTTGGCCGCTGGATTAGTCACATCATTGGCGCCAATGACAAAGGCCACATCTGTTTGACCAAAGTCACGATTGATCTCTTCAAGTTCAAGGACATCTTCGTAGGGAACATTGGCTTCTGCCAAAAGAACATTCATATGCCCAGGCATACGCCCCGCTACAGGATGAATGGCGTAGCGTACGTGTACACCTTCACTCCGTAAAACATCTGCCATTTCCCGCAAAGCATGTTGCGCTTGAGCGACAGCCATGCCATAGCCAGGCACAATAATCACTGATTTTGCGTTTTTCATGATAAAACTTGCATCTTCCGCACTACCAGCCTTATAGGCACGTTGTTCTTTGCTCCCTTGAACTGCTGCTGCGGCGGTCTCTCCCCCAAATCCACCCAGGATGATATTGATGATAGAGCGGTTCATGCCCTTACACATAATATAACTAAGAATCGCACCAGAAGCCCCCACCAAGGCACCTGTAATAATTAAAAGGCTATTGCCAAGGGTAAAACCAATGCCTGCAGCAGCCCACCCAGAATAAGAGTTCAACATTGAAATCACAACTGGCATATCGGCTCCGCCGATAGGGAGGATAAGGAGGAAACCTAAAAGTAGTGACACAAGGATGAGGGCCCAAAAGAGGCAATGACACTCGTTCATGGCAAAAAGAGCAATCATGAGTATGAGCACAATACCGAGTGTGGCATTCAAGGGATGTTGGCCCTTAAAAATTAAGGGGTTGCCGGAAACAAGCCCTTGGAGTTTAGCAAATGCGACAACTGAGCCTGTAAAGGTAATGGCGCCAATGGCAACGCCAAGGCCCATTTCGACAAGAGATCCCGCTGCAATGGATCCAATCTGTCCAATATTAAAGGCTGCGGGTTCTAATAAAGCGGCTGCTGCTACACAAACAGCTGCTAAACCGACTAAACTATGAAAGGCTGCAACCAGTTGGGGGAGGGCGGTCATCTGAATTTTCTTAGCGATGAGTGTTCCGATCGTGCCTCCCACAATAATTCCCGACAGAATCCAGCCATAACTGATGACAATGGGAGAGGCGAGAGTGGTAGCAATAGCTAAGGTCATTCCCGCCAGGCCAAAACTTAATCCTCGTTGAGAGGTTTTGGCTGAAGAGAGTCCTTGTAAGGCTAAAATAAAGCATACAGAGGAAATAAGGTAGGCAATAGCTGAAAGATTTGCGCTCACGACAACAATCCTATTTTTTCTTATTGAACATTTCAAGCATACGACGGGTCACCACAAAACCACCAAAGATATTGATTGACGCCATGACGACTGCCCCAAAGCCAAAAACTTGCGTCAACGTATCTTGTGCTGATCCCGCAGCTAATACGGCGCCGACAATAATTACGCTCGAAATGGCATTGGTAATGGACATCAAGGGCGAATGCAGGGCAGGGGTGACTTTCCATACAACGTAGTATCCGACAAATATGGCTAGGACAAAAACAGTAAAACCCAGGATAAAGGGGGATATGACTTCCATTATGATACTCCTTTTTCAGGTTGAAAGGCTTTTCCCTCATGGGTCAAGGCAATCGCCCGAATGATTTCATCATCCCAATTTATTTTCAGGGATTTTGAGTCCTTATCAACACATAATGTCAAAAGGTGCAGAAGATTACGAGCATAAACAGCACTTGCATCTGTTGGAATGCGACCTGCCATATTGGCGTAACCCACAATCTTTACACCATTTTTTTCAACGACTTCGCCGAGAACGCTGCCTTCACAGTTTCCCCCAGATTCAACAGCCAGATCCACAACGACAGACCCTTGCTTCATGCCAGCCACCATATCAGCTGTAATAAGACGCGGTGCGGGTTTTCCAGGAATTAAAGCAGTGGTGATCGCAATGTCAGATTTTTGCAGGACTTCCTTAATTTTAGCAGCTTGGCGTAATTTATAGTCTTCGCTCATTTCTTTGGCGTATCCACCCGTCGCCTCTCCCGATTCTTGGAAGTCGACTTCCACAAAGGTTGCGCCAAGACTTTCTACTTGTTCCTTAGCGGCAGCACGGACGTCAAAGACGCTAACAATGGCTCCAAGTCGTTTGGCTGTTGCTACGGCTTGAAGGCCTGCCACTCCTGCACCTAAAATCAAGACACGGGCAGGAGCAATGGTTCCTGCTGCCGTCATCATCATGGGAAAGGCTCGTTCAAAAGTATAACTTGCTTCAATCACTGCGCGATAACCTGCGAGGTTACTTTGAGAGGATAACACATCCATGGCTTGCGCCCGGGTAATGCGCGGAATACGTTCAAGAGCAAAAGCGGTTACTTTTCGATTGTTATACGCTTCAATAAGCTCAGGTTTAGCATAAGGTTGGAGGATACCTAATAAAAGAGCGCCTTCAGGTAAAAGTTTGACTTCATCTTCTCCCCCATCCATTTTTGTCATGGGAGCTTGGACTTTTAAGACAACACTAGCCCCTTCAAGAGTTTTTTGTGGGGTGGGAGCGATTTTAGCGCCTGCAGTTTCGTAAGCCTCATCTGAAAAGTGAGACATGTTACCGGCTCCTTTTTCAACCACAATCGAAAACCCAAGGGCAATGAGCTTTTTGACCGTTTCTGGAGTTGCGGCAACACGCCCTTCATAAAGCCTTCGTTCTTTTAGAACAGCAAGTTTCATACCAATTTCTTCCGTAATTATTCAATTCTTTTAGGCACCTTAGCATAGGCTTTTTGGTTTGAGGAGAGGTGATGTGATGTATGTAAAATAACTCTGCCTACGACTTTTATCCATTTAATGCATCTATTTTGCAAGAAACGCTGTCACCACTTTTGCAGCGACACCAGGAGGAGCATGTAGAAGTTTTATCGTTTCTTCCATTGCCTTAAGTTGACGAGACCGGGCTTTTTTATCATGCAAAAGGATCAAAAGGGCTGCTGCCATTCTTTCTGGTGTACACTCCTGTTGCAAGAATTCAGGAATCCAAGGTGTTGGCATTTCTTGCTGCATATTTTTTTGCATAAATCCAAATTTATGAAAGGTTAGAAGTATATTCACCATACATGCCCAAGGTGTTTTGATAAGAACCTTGCCGATCCAGGCATTAAGCGTGTTGATCTTGTAGGCAATCACAAAGGGGAGATGAGCAGCTGAGAGTTGCAGAGCAACCGTTCCTGAAGCGGCTAAAGCTACAAAGGCTTTTTGAAATATGGTCTTGCGTTTTTCATTTCCCGTCACGATGTCAACAGGAACAGACCAATCTTGAACGTTTTGGCGTACGAAAGATTCAACTGAAGGAAGGGTTGGGAGAGCAACTTTGATATCAGGATTGTCTCTTTTTAAAAGGTCGATGGTTTTTTTAAAAAGAGGCATAAGTGTTTCAATTTCTGAGCGTCGACTTCCTGGGAGTACACAAATCAAGTGAGGATCGCGCTCTTCCTCATTGGCTACTACGTGTTTTTTTGCGATGGGGTGGCCCACAAAAGTTGTGGGAAGACCATACTTTTCAAAATAAGGTGGCTCAAAGGGATAAACACACAAGAGATGGTCTAAAAACCGAGCAATTCTTTTGGCTCGACCAGGTCGCCATGCCCATACTGTGGGGGCCACATAATGGATCAACTTTGGCCTTTGAGATAGTTTGTGAAGTTGCTTCATGACGCGAAAACTGAATTCTGGAGAGTCAATCGTTATAACAATATCCGGCTGCATCAATCGAATCGTTTTAACAGTATACCTAAGATGTTTCCAAAGTTTAGAAAAATGACGCACAATTCCTAAAATACCAATGATTGAAAGATCTGTCATGGGAAAGAGGCTTTGAAGTCCTTGCTCTTTCATTGCTTCTCCCCCAATGCCAGCGAATCGAACCGGATGGTTTTTTTTTAAGGAGGCCATCAGGTCAGCTCCCAATTGATCACCAGAAGCTTCGCCCGCGATAAGAAATACTAAAGGAACCTGTGACATTGAGAACTAGGAAGGCTTAAAATGAAAAGGGATTTTTCTTCTGCTAACTTTAGCAAGTCTCCTCGATTTAAAATGAGTGTTCGCCCTGCTTCGATTGCAATGCCTCGCAGCCCTGCCTTTGCGGCTTGTCGCACGGTTTCAACGCCAATGACGGGAAGGTCAACCCGCTTTTCTTGTTGACGCTTAGCTGTTTTGACCAAAATTCCTCCTAGCCCTTGACGTTGAAGTGCTCCTGCACGTTCGATTAAAGCGTCTGTTCCCTCAATAGCTTCAACACCAAGAACAAGACCTTCTTGGATGACAACAGCTTGTCCTACGTCTGCAGGCCCTAAGGCTGTTAGAACATCAATGCCTCGACCAATATCTTGCCAGGCTTGCTCATCAGGTTCATGGGATGTGAAAAGGCCTTCTGGGGCCAAAAGATCAGCCAAAATGTCATCTGGGCCTACGATGCGATATCCTCGCTCTTCAATCATATGAATCAGTAGTTTTAAAAGGTTATCATCTCCTAAAGCTTTTGATCCAATTTTTGTAAGCCATTTGACCCCCTCCCAATCAGGGCGAACCTCACTCATCGCAGGTCGAGTAATTGTTCCTGCCATGACAATATCTTGAATGTGATTTTCCTGCATATAGCGTAAAGCTTTTCCAGCTTCACCAAAATAAAGCCAGATATGGGGATGATCTTTAACAAGGTTTTCTTCCGTTTGGCCTTTAAAAGCAAGAATGAGGAAAGGTCTATTTTCGCTTTTGAAGGCATTAATAAGAATACGTGGAAGCTCACCTTTTCCCGCAAATAGGGCAATAGGAGTTTGTTTAGACGACGGTTGTTGCACGCGTCTTCTCCTCAGCCTCTTCTAGCTCATACTCCCAATCTTCTGAGGGAAGACACAATGCTCTTTCAGGATATTGCTCAATGAATGCAAGAAGTTCTTTTACAGGTCTACATTCTCCATACAAAGAATTAATTTTTTGTAGACGCTCGCTAAAAGTTCCTTCCTGATTCTTCGCCAACAGCTTATAAGCATTGCGAAGATTGTGAATATCTTGTCGTTCAAATCCTCTTCGCTTCATTCCAATAATGTTTAAGCCACCAAGCTTTCCTCTCATGGCCATTACGGTTCCAAAAGGAATCACGTCTTCATTCACGCCAGCAGTACCAGAAATCATAGCAAAAGGCCCAATCCGAACAAATTGATGGATGGCAGCAAGGCCTCCAATATTGGCGTAATCGCCAACGGTGACATGCCCTCCAAGAGTGGCATTATTTGCCATTGTTACAAAATTTCCAACATGACAATCGTGGCCAATATGAACGCCAATCATGATATAACAATGATTGCCGATGGTGGTTCTCATCCCTCCCTTTTCCGTGCCTGGATGAATGGTGGCGTGTTCTCGGATAGTGCAAGCTTCTCCAATCTCAAGGGTTGAAGGTTCTCCCTTGTAATGAGCATTTTGTGGTGCAAGCCCTAAAACTGCAAATGGGAAAACTTCTGTGCGCGCTCCAAGGGTTGTGCGTCCCTCAATAACGACATGAGGATGAATCTTAACATTTTCATTTAAGACAACATGTGGCCCAATAATGCTATAAGCACCAATGCATACACCGTCCGCAAGCTTTGCTTCTTGAGCAACAATGGCTGTGGGGTGAATTTGATTAGACATAATTCATTAACTTTCTAAAAAATATTTAACTAATCTGAAATCATAGCTGTTTTAATAGCTTCAGCGACAATTTCACCATTAACTTTGGCCAAACCCTTAAAACGCCAAACAGGCCCACGTTTATGGGTTTTTTGGACTTCAAGAGAAAGAACGTCTCCGGGCACAACCATCTTACGAAAACGAGCTTCGTCAATGCCCATAAAATAAACCAGTTTTTCTTTATCATATAAATCTAATGAATGCATAGCCAAAGTCGCTGCTGTTTGAGCTAAGGCTTCAATGATCATTACTCCTGGCATCACAGGCTTTTTTGGAAAGTGACCTTGAAAATACCAATCCTCCAAAGAAACTGTTTTAATTCCAATAGCGCTTTCTCCACTGATAACTTTGATCAACCGCTCTACCATTAACATGGGTGAACGATGAGGAATTAAACGTTTAATTTGCTCAGCATTCAACTCAACGTGATTCGTGTCTTCAGTTGACGTGACTTTATTTTCTAATGCAGACATAATTTTCTTACTCTTAATTAACTTTTTTCCGATCTTCTTCAGCTAGCCTCTTTAAAACAGCGACTTGGCGATAGTGTGTTTTCAGAGGCATGGCAGGACTTCCCGCCAAAACTTCTTGAGGCTTCACATTCCTCATAATACCACATTGGGCTGCAAGACGTGCCCCTGAGCCAATTTTTAAGTTATCAGCAATACCGGCTTGGCCCCCTGCAGCGACATAATCTCCAAATTTTGTACTTCCTGCAACCCCTGATTGAGCTACCATCACGCACCCTTTTCCAAAGTGAACGTTATGAGCAACCTGGACCAAATTGTCAATTCGTGTTCCCATCCCAATGATTGTATCAGGGCCACTTCCTCGATCCACTGTTGTATTGGCTCCAATTTCTACGTAATCGTGAATAATAATGCGTCCCAATTGAGGAACAGGGACGTGTCCTCCCATGTGACCATCATCCATGAAAAAGCCAAATCCACTTTGACCTATCCGTGCTCCAGGCTTGATATGAACGTGTTTACCAATAAGGGCATGGGAGATAGAAACATGAGACTCTATGACCGAAGCTTCTCCAATGACAACGCCTTCTCCAATGATAACCAGGGGACCAATTTCCACATGGTCGCCCAATTCAACGTTAGCCCCAATCACAGACATAGGGCCAATGGTAATTCCTTTGCCCATCTTTACGGTAGGATGAACAATGGCTGTGGGGGCTATGTTGGTTTCTGCTTTTTCCTTTGGGTAAAAGGCATTTGCAATAAGAGCGTATGATCGGTGAGGATATTTGGAGAATAGCAGCGCCAAATGACTGGGGGCTCGCTCTTGCATTTCAGAGGAAAGAATACAGGCGGATGCTTTCGTGTTTGTGAGGATTTCTTCATATTTTGCATTGTGAAATAAACTGATGCACGAAAGTTCGGCTGTATCCAAAGGAGCCACATCTTCGATGCGTAAAGAAGGGTCACCTTGCCCCACCTCACATTGGCCATATGTAGCGAGATCAGCTAAAGTAAAGGGCCCTTTTCTTTTATAAAATCGTGAATCTGCCATTTTTTGCAATCTTAACTATTCGTTTTTAGTAATCAGGAAATTTATACCGAGATATTTTTCAAAACACAAAAGATTTTTATACACATTCATTCGACTTTATTTTCTTCCCCGACGAGATTCGGACATGATAGGGCTTTGATTTTTTCTTAAGGCTATTTTTATCCTCTGATCTCATCCATTAAGCTTCGGGCAAACTCTTGAGCTGAAAAGGCATGTAAATCTTCAATGGCTTCCCCCACGCCGATGGCGTGAATGGGCAGGTTAAATTGTTGAGCGATAGCGACGAGCACGCCGCCCTTGGCAGTGCCGTCCAACTTGGTAATAATAAGACCTGAAACGTCAGCGGTTTCCTGGAAAACTTTGACTTGAGTTAAGGCATTTTGGCCTGTGGTTGCATCCAAGACTAAAAGAGTGGCATGAGGAGCAGAAGGGTCAAGTTTTTGTATGACGCGTCTAATTTTTTTAAGCTCCTCCATCAATACAGTCTTGTTATGGAGCCTTCCTGCCGTATCGATGATGACAATATCATCTCCACGCTCTTTGGCTTTTTGAAGAGCTTCATACACGAGGCCCGCTGCATCTTTGGTAGAGGCACTTTCAAGGGGAACGTTCGCGCGTTGAGCCCAGATGTTAAGTTGTTCAATAGCTGCTGCTCGAAAGGTATCGCCTGCGACCAGAGAAAGTTGATACCCTTGATCTTTCCATTGCTTAGCTAATTTACCAATGGTGGTGGTTTTTCCTGAGCCATTCACGCCTAGGACCAAAACGACATAGGGATTGGACGATTTTTTTGGAATTAAAGGAAGAGCATAAGGGGTTAGCAAAGTTTCAATTTCTTCAGCAAAAACGACGCGAATTTCTTCAGGCGTAATATTTTGGTTATATTTTTTTTGACTCAGTTTTTGCACAAGATCCTGGGCTGTGGCGACCCCTAAGTCACTGGTAATTAAAAGATCTTCGAGTTCTTCAAGGGTTTCATCATCCAATTTGCGATGGGTGATAAGGGTAGTGATTCCTGCAGATAACCGCGATGACGATTTTTTAAGACCATCTTTCAGCCGCTTAATCCAACTGGTCATGAAATAACCTTAACGTCGAGATAGGTTTCTTTTGCTTGCATAATATGAGCCTTAAGGATACTGCCTGGGCTATGAGATGTTGTTGATCGAACGTTCAAAAAATGTTCACTATGACCTTGTGTTTCGGATTCAAACAAAACACTTACCTCACGGCCTATAAATTTACTAAAGGTACGCTCAAGGTTTTTTTGTCCTGCCTGGCGCAAACGTGCGGCACGCTCTTTGATAATATCTTGCCTGACTTGAGGCATACGAGCGGCAGGTGTTCCTTGGCGGGGAGAGTAGGGAAAAACATGCAGAAAACTTAAATCACATTCGTCGATGATTCGTAATGAATTCTCAAACATTTCACTGGTTTCCGTAGGGAAACCGGCAATAATATCAGCACCGAACGTAACGTCGTTGCGTAATTCGCGTAATTTCTCACATATATCAATGGCATCTTGACGTAAATGACGGCGTTTCATGCGTTTTAAAATCATGTCATCTCCGGCTTGCAGGCTTAAATGAAAGTGAGGCATTAGCCTGGGTTCACGCTCGAAGACATGAAAAAGGTCTGGATCGACCTCAACGGGATCTAAGGAAGATAAGCGAAGGCGGGGAAGCTCAGGGATTTGGGCGAGTAAGCGCTTAACGATTTGTCCTAAAGTGGGCTTTCCGGGAAGGTCTTCACCATAGGCTGTAATATCAACGCCTGTGAGAACAATTTCTTGAAACCCTTTGGCCAAAAGAATGCGAACTTGATCTACAATTACGCCTAAAGGGACGCTTCGGCTATTGCCTCGGCCAAACGGAATGGTGCAAAAGGTACAGCGATGGTTGCAGCCGTTTTGGACTTGAATAAAGGCCCGCGCACGGCCGTCAAAACCGGAAATCAAATGTTCAGCTGTGTCTTGTACGGACATGATATCGTTCACAATAACGCGAGCATGTTCTTGATCAGGGCGAAAATAGGTTTCTTCTAATTTTTCCATGTTCCCAAGAATTTGGTCGACTTCTGGCATTTGAGCAAAGGATTCAGGATTTATTTGAGCGCTACAGCCGGTGACAATAATTTTTACATGGGGGTTTTCGCGGCGATGTTTTCGGATGGCTTGGCGGGCTTGGCGTTCTGCTTCAGCAGTTACGGCGCATGTATTAAAAATAATGGCATTTTCCAGTCCTGCTTTTTGGGCCTTTTCGCGAATAACTTCTGATTCATAAGAATTCAGACGGCAGCCAAAGGTAATAATTTGTGTGGTCATGGAAGGTCAATCATTCCTTTAAAACAAAATTCAGCGGGGCCTGTTAAAAGAAGGGGGCGGTCCTCTGCCCAATCCACTTCTAATTTTCCTCCTGTCATCTCGATAATAACGGGAGGCTTTTCAATAAGCCCTAATTTTAAACTTAATACTCCTACAGCACAAGCGCCTGATCCGCAAGCAGGTGTGATGCCAACACCCCGTTCCCAAATTTGAACTTTAAGAGTCGTGGGGGAAATGCGGTGAGCTAGTTCTACATTAATGCCTTCTGCGGGTTGTAGAGAAAGGGCAAGATTTACAAAGTCTGATTCATCAGGATTTTCTGTAAAAATGACGAGGTGAGGATTCCCGACATCTATAAAATAGCCACGTGGGTGAGGAGGCGAGAAGGTGGGCTCTTTTAAAGAAATTGTTATGTTATTTTGAGTTTGCCAAAATTGAGAAAGAAAGGAAAGTGTTTGAATGAATCCTGTTTTTTTTCCTAAATATTTTGCCACACAGCGTGTTCCATTTCCACAAGCTGAGGCTTGGCTTCCATCAGCATTATAAAAAGAAATTTCCACATCAGCTTGATTTGATTCTTTGATCATAATGATCTGATCGCAGCCGATTCCATAGCGTCGACTTGCAATCCATTGTATTTGGGTAGTGGTGAGAGGAAAATTAAGGTTTTGTTCCTCAAGCAGGACAAAATCATTTCCAAGAGCTTGCATTTTTGTAAAAGACAGAGGTTTGTTTGTTTTTGGCATTGAATCAACCTTCTTGCCGAGGATAGAGCAGAAAAAGAGTATAGAGCAGACTGCCAAACAATATAAAGGCAAATCCTTGATGGAGAGTGGCAAGAACAATAGGAACGTTTAGCAAAAGAGTTAAGAGTCCGAAGGAAAACTGTACAAGGGCGGCAAGTGCAATTCCCTTAATGGCGCGAGAGAGAAGAGAAGGAAGGAGGTGATTTTGTTGGTAAACCCAAATTCCTCCACAAAATAGTGTTGTGAGTGTGGCGAATAGCCGATGGAGAAATTGGACGCTTACAGGATTTTCCAAAACATCCTTCCACCATGGTGTTTGCGATAAAAATTCAAAGGGAATCAGATGATGTCCCATCAACGGAAAGGTATTATACAAAAGACCAGCCTTAAGCCCTGCTACCAGAGCTCCTAAAAAAGCTGTTGTTAGAACCAGAAAAAGCGCTATGAGGCAAAGACTTTTAAGGGGAGACAATACTTTTTGTGCGAGTTTAAGGTTGAGGTGATGATGGTAAAGAGAGAGAGTCATCCACAAAGCGATGCCAAAAATAGCAAACCCCAGAAAAAGGTGGGCTGCAAGGCGATAGGGACTCACGTGAGGGTCTTGATTGAGGCCACTTTTGACCATGAACCATCCCATGATGGCTTGTATAGCCCCTAAAAGCCAGAGCAACACTAGGAATTTCCACAGGTTTTTATGTTGATTTTTAAAGATCATCAGGAAGGTTGGAATAAGAAGAAGAATCCCTAAAAGACGACCCCACAAGCGATGAAAATATTCTAGCCAAAAAATAGATTGAAACTCAGAAAGTGTCATTCCAAAATTAATCTTTTGAAATTCAGGGCTTTGTTGGTATTTACTAAATTCAAGTATCCATTCAGGGGAGGTAAAAGGGGGCAGGATGCCTGTAAGTGGTTTCCATTCGACTATCGAGAGGCCTGATCCGGTTAGGCGAGTCAAGCCGCCTATGACGACCATGCCTAAAATCATGATAGTTAGGGCGAGAAGGCTTCCTTTAAAAAGGGTATCTGATTGAATGGACATAGAGTAAATGAATTCCGCCTATCGTTCATCGTGTTATTTCATTTTTTATGTTTTTATAAAAGAGATTTTTACATTCCTAAACCCCAAATAATTTCATTGTTTTTTTGCGGAAAGGTTAGTATTTTATGCTTTATGAATAAAAATTATCTTTATCTATGTTTACCTATCGTTCTGACGGGATGTTTAGCATCGTGGATTACAGGCGATGATGGGTATGATCCTTATGATTTTCCTGATATTCGTACGGTTCCTGAACGGAAAGAAGCCACTGAGCCACGTCATTGTCATGAAGGAAACGAGAAAACGTCTCGTGCAGCTGAGAGTAAAAAGCTGGAGCACGATCGAGAAAGCCTTAAGGCGCGTAATGAAGCCTTGCGAGAAAAGGCCTTTTCCAATTCTCAAGCAAAGAGCCAGTAGTTTTTTAATACACTTGTAGAATATGCCCCTTTATCTTGATTTGCATATTTTGCATTAGATAGTTTTTTATCTAGTAACATATTATAAAAATAAAATATTTATTATGGATGGGTTGTTGTTTGTTGGAGGTTTTTATGAGATGCTTTTTTAAATTTATGTTTGTTTTCTCCAGCTTGTTATGCGGCTCCCCTTGGACAAGACATGAGAAAAGAGTTCATAGGAAAGTGTAGAGTTGCTAGGTAAATAAGCATAGGAATCGCTCCCTTAAAAGAAGAAGAAAAACCTTATTTTGAAGTTAACGTATCATCCTCTAAAATTCAAAAGGTTAAGACTTTATTTGTGGTTGTAGCTGATTACCTTACCATTTGTGAAAAAAAATTCCATGAGACAGGATTTAACTTCACCCTATCATGTGTCACACCCCCGAGAATAGGTCCAAAAGAAATCTCGTAGAGGAGGAATGTTGAGCTTGCGAGTACGCTTTTACATAGCGCTGTAGGGAGCGAACTCATAGGGTTTAGTTTTGAGGACGAAGCAGGGAGGAGATGGGGGACGATATCCTAGGTTGGAGTGAGGCCGTATGTGGTTATACTCATCAACCCTTGGCCTATGATCACTTGAGCTTCTTGAGAGTGTGAACATACTCAAGGTTTAAGGGTTCATCTCTGAGGCTCTCCTTAAAGCGCTCGTTAAATCCATTCTCCCATGGAGTTCAAGATAAAGACCTCTGCATAAGATGCTAAAGATTCGGGTAAACGTTTAGCTGAACCCGCCGTATTCGCGACATCGCTTGTACGGTGGTGTGAGAGGAGGGGGTCGTGAGGCTCCTCCTACTCGATTGACAGAAAATATCCTACGCTAACCCATCAAGGCTTGGCTTCTAGTTTAGCAAGGTGGTTTAGAAGGTCTGGATGGTTTTTAAAGTCCTTAGCAACGCCTCGTACATGAACACTCTCTAAATGGTCGAATTTAATTTTATTAAGCTCCTCATTAGTAAGAGTATTCAGCGTTCTTTCTTAAAAGCTTGCGGGTTATGTTGTAACTTGCTGTTGATCTCTCCCAGGAAAGAGCTCTCTGGGGACTCTCAAAATCTACCATCTCTCAGATAAGTTGATAGGCATGCTTCTTTTCAACCAAGTTACTCTATGGAGACAAATAATGTCATATCTTCCTTTTTTCTTTTTTTGTGAATGACTTATATGACTTTATCATCTCTCCTCTCTAAATACGACTTCCGACAGGCCCACCAGGTCTAATCGCGACTTTGGGAAGCGCGGCGAACGGTATTAAATTCGAAGGGGTTAGATTAGGCATTTAGCTGCGATGATAAGGGTGGCCTTTTAAAATTTGTTGGGCTCGATAGAGCTGCTCCATCAGCAGGATGCGGGCCATAAGATGGGGCCATGTCATACGACCAAAGGAAAGTGACAGGTTAGCTTTGGTTTTTACAGCAGAGCTTAACCCTTCAGCTCCTCCAATCACAAAGGTAACCTTTCCCTGATGATGAACTTGGATATCACTCAAAAGTTCTGCAAATTCCGCACTTTTTAAATTTTTTCCTTGTTCATCAAGGATGATAAGATAAGAAGGGACAGGCACAGCATTGGTTAAAAGATCACCCTCTTGGGTTGGTGAAGCTTTGCCATTAAATTCATGCAAAAAGATTTTCCATTCTAGGCGTTTATTGTATTCTTCATAAAGGGCTTTTAACGCTGGATCTTTTAGTTTTCCAATAACAGCGAGGGTAATGTTCATTGAAGATCGGCAGATTTTGATCCCTCTTCAGCAGGAGGTACCCCCCACATTTCTTCAAGGTTATAAAAAAGACGAACTTCAGGACGGAAAAGATGGATAATGATGTCTCCCGCATCAACTAAGACCCAGTCTCCCTGAGGAAGACCTTCGATATGAATGGGTCTTACACCTTGTTTTTTAAGTTCTTCCCGAAGAAGTTCGGCTAGTGAGGCAACTTGCCTTTGAGATCTTCCTGACGCAATTACAAGATAATCTGCAATTGAGGTTTTTCCCTGAAGATTAACAGAAACAATGTTTTCAGCTTTTTTAGAGTCAAGAAAATGTTCGATGAACTCTTTGAGCTTTTGAGGTGATAACAAATTTGACAGTTGAGGAATCCTTTTTAAAGTTATCCTCTATATATAAAAAACTCGCTTCCTATGTGCAAGAGGGGATGCTTCTTTTCTTTAAAAATGATAAACTTAAATCAAAAAGAGGAGAGGGATCATGAGACTGTTTTTTATAATAATGTTTGTCTTTATGATGGGATCCCCAGGGTATTGTGAAGAACCTTTAAAGGTGGGTGTGGTTATTGATCCTCCCTTTGTCATTAAAAATGGCGCCGCCTATACGGGGTTGGCCATAGATCTTTGGGATGAGATTGCGCAAGGTCTTAAACGACCCTATACATTTATCGAATATCAATATGCGAATGAAGATCAACCATTTGATTTGTTACAAAAAGGAGACTTTGATGTTCTTGTCGGAGCTCTTTCAATCACCGAAGATCGCTACCAAAAAGCAGAATTTACCCTGCCTTATTTTGTGGATAAAGTGATTGCTATTACGGTTGTTGAGTATATGCAAAATACAATTCTTTTTATAAAACTTTTTCTTCTTTCAGCTGGTGGGATTATAGCCACGTTTATTATCTTATTTTTACTATATATTCATCTGTTGTGGTATTATGAAAGATCACATACAAATAATTTTCCTACGAGTTACAAAGGGGGAATCTCTCATCTTTTTTGGACCCATGTTTTAAGTGGTCGCCATTCAGAAATTCCAAAAAGTTCAGGTGGTAAACTTGTTATCCTTTTTCAAAAGGCCATTTTTTATTTTATCATTATTATGCTCAATGCAACTTTAATTTCTTTTGGGACGGCCACGTTAGTTAAGTATGCCAACCCTATTCAGTGTAGTTCAGATTTAGAACAACGAAAGGTTGGGGCCGTGCAGCATTCCAAAGCCTTTAAAACGGCTGTAGATATGGGCGTAAAAGTTTTTCCTTTTGATTCCTTGCAAGCAGGGACTAAAGCTCTGGAAGAGCATCATATTGATGTTTTTTTAGAGGATCTTTCGACAGCTGAAGCTTACCTTAAAGAAACGGCAAAACATGATTTATGCCCCAGTCATTTTGCCTTGGAATGGGATCTTTATTCTTTTGCAACTCGTGTTGAAAGTCCTCTTTTAAGACAAATTAACACGCAGATGTTGCTATTGCGAAAACATGAAATTCCTCAGAAAATTTGCAAAGAATATCTTCCTCGAGCGGTTAAAAGTTGTCAGTTGTAAAAGAACATAGCCTTAACTGAGGGGGAAAGAAGTCAGGGTTAGGTCGTCTGAAGAAAGCCTCTTGTTTTTAGAAAAAACTCTAAGCTATACTTTTTGCAGAATACGACAATATTATTAATAAATTTATGAACAAAAGGAAGGTATTATGTTAAAATTCGCGTCAGTTTTTCTTATGATGTCAACGACTCTGGGGGCTGTAGGAACTCAAGTTTCGGAACGAGTTAACTTGAAAATGTGTGGGAGATTGGATCATCGCTATGATGAGCTTTCTCATGAGTGTATTTATTGTGCCCATGGCTTTCTGTTTGACACTAAAACTGCAACATGTAAAGGCACACCGGATGTGATTGGGAAATGTAATGCAAACGATCATTACCACGCGGCAACAAATGAATGCATGCACTGCGCTGAAGGATATGTATTTGATGAAAAATTACGAAGCTGTCAACAAACGAAGTAAAAAATAATATCTTCTGCTGTGCATATAAATGCATAAAACGCCTTGACAGAAGCAGGGGGAAAAGGTAGTGAAGAGGCAGAGCTGGACGGTGTTTCCAGGTGCTTTTGCCATAGATGGCTTATGAGAAAAGTGAGAAATTGAGATGTTTGCAATCATCAAAACCGGCGGAAAACAGTATAAAGTTACCGCAAATGAGATTATTAAAGTTGAGAAGCTTGCCGGTGCTTCAGGCGACGCCATTGAATTTACCGACATTCTGATGATGGGTCAGGGAGATTCCGTAAAAGTTGGAGCTCCTTTTGTGACGAGTGCTAGGGTGTGTGGAACAATTGTTGATCAAATTCGTGATGACAAGATCATCATTTTTAAAAAGAAGCGCCGCCATAACTATCGGCGTAAGAATGGCCATCGTCAATACTTGAGTGTTGTTCGTATTACGGATATCTTGGGTGAAGGTGATTCACCCAAAGCAAAAACTGCTCTTGTAACAGAGGCGAAACAACCTAAGGCAGCCGACAAGAAAGTCCTTCCAAAAGGAGATGCAAAGAGTGCAGAGCCAGCAAAGGCAAAGGTAGCAAAGCCAGCGGTTGAAGAGACAAAATCAGCAAAAGCAAAGCCAGCAAAGGCTGCTGGTGCAAAGGTTAAGAAATCGTCTGAAGAATAAGGAGACAGAGCAATGGCACAAAAGAAAGCGGGTGGGAGTTCCCGGAATGGTCGCGATTCTGCAGGTCGTCGTCTTGGGGTAAAGAAATTTGGGGGAGAACTAGTGATCCCTGGAAATATTATTATTCGGCAACGTGGGACAGAATACTATCCTGGACCGTTAGTTGGTATGGGACGTGATCATACGCTTTTTGCACTTGCCGAAGGCCACATAAAATTTTCACGTAAAGCAAATGGGAGAAGATTTGTCTCTATTGTGACCAGCGAACAATAAACTTAAAGTCATATTCGGAAGAGGGAAGGGAGACCTTCCCTTTTTTTATGTCTAGAGTGCTCTTACCAAATCTGTGTGGAACATAAGCTCTGCTTTGCAGCACAAGCCTTTCTCGATAGATTCAACCACAGTATTCCCTTTTTTAAACGCTTTCAATTTAGCTATTGGGTGATAAAGAAAGTGTAGTTTAGAAAGGGATGTTCTTTCGTAAGATCTGCTGTTTCCGGATAATTTTTGAAGTATAAATGACTACAAAAGCCAGTCTCAAAGTACGCATCTTCTGCCCATTCAAAATATAATTGGAGATTAGGATCAAAAAAAATATTTTTAATTTCCCACTTCAAGCTATAGTCCCGTGTTTTGTATTCGTTAGGAAGACTGTCCATTGCGATATACCAAGGTTCAGAGTGAATTGGCTTGGAGGATCCTCCCCCACCCTTGTTTCTGACACTAATGGGTGTGATAGCTCTCACAAAAAAAGTTGCTGAGGTGGAATTAGATTGAGTCCAGGAGGGGAGCGCGGAAAGGAGAGCTTCTGAGGAACGTTTATGAAGCTCTGTCTGGACTAATGACCCTATCCTGAGAGAGGGGTGGGGGCTCATCTTCGTAAAATGTTCTGTCACCAAACATAAGTTTTTGGAGGATCTTCTCAAGTTTTGGCTTCTTGTTTTCTGCAAAAGTTAACAGATAAACTTGATCAAAGACATGTGTTGACCATTTACCTGGGTCTTCGCCGCCTAAAGCTGTAACGATTTCTCTGATATGACCATGAGACCAACAAATGAGGACGCATGCCTGATCATACTTGGGGTTTGTCAGAAGCTCCGTGGCTATTTCTTTTGTTTCGTAATTTTTGAAGTCAATATTCAGGGGAAGTTTATAAAAGTTAGCAATCGGGCTGCACGTTTGAATAGATCTGACAGAAGTTCCCGCACTTTTTAATCCGGCAGCAAAAACATGAGTGATCGGGGGATTGTTATACAGGGGGGTGTGGGCGAAATAATAAGGAAGCGCCTGGGCACGCTCAAATCCTTGTAAATCAAGCTGATTTCCTTTTGGAATTTTTTCACTATGACGAATGAGAATAACTTTTTCCGGAATACTCATCGCTTGGGAAAGCATGCTACACAAAGCTAATGTCCCTAAAAACAACATTCTTTTGTTCATTTTTATGAAGCTACTTTGGGACATGGAACAGGAACTTGGGGAAGAGGATGTGGTTCATCTTTGAAGGAGGCTCGATCGCCAAACATGAGTTCTTGTAAAAACTTTTGAAGCTTAGGTTTATTGTTTTCTTCATAGGATAGCAGGTAAACCTGATCAAAAATATTATCTGGCCAAAAGCCTGGATTTTCTCCTCCTAAAGCTATGACAAGGGAAGCAATATGTTCATGTTCCCAGCACATTAATACGGTTGCGTTATCATAAAGGGGATTGGTCAAAATTTCCTGGGCAACCTCTTTAACTTCAGTAAGCGTAAAGGCTGTGTTGAGAGGCAATTTTAAATGAGTTGCCGTAGGTTGGCAAGTTTGCAGACATCTTATGTACGGCTTTGGTTGTCCTGAATAAGCTGCGAAAATGTGGGAAATAGGGGGTGTATTATAGTGAAGGGTATCAGAAAAATAATAGGCTAAAGCAGCTGCTCTTTCTAGCCCTTGAAGAGACAAGCAAAATCCATGAGGAAGAACTTTATCCGCGTGACGGGTAATGATTACATTTTTAGGTGTTGCAGCAACAGTATTTGACAGCAGACTCACCAAGAAAAGCGCTAAGGAAATTTTTCTCATGTTTTTTTCGTAGCTTTAGTTTCAGGAACTGGCTTTTGAGAAGTCTTAGCTTTCTGCTTGGAAGGTTTCCTGATAGGTTTTTTTGTAGTTTTATGCTGTTCTTTTGAAGTTGGCTTAGTCTTCTTCTTGGAATGATCCCTGGCAGGCTTTTTCGTGGGCTTAGGTTTTTCTTTTGAAGCTGGCTTTTGACTAGAGTCAACCTCTTGCTTTGGATGTTTGTTGGTATTCTTTATTACATCTTTAGATGTTGTTTTTAGGGGATTTTTATTGTTTTCTTTCTGAGCCTTCGAAGATTTTTTTGGTGGTTTGTTTGTCACTCTAGGATGAGAACTGTCGAGAGAAGAAAGAACGTCTTCTATAGATTTAGGTTGTTTACTGCTTACTTTTTTAGAGAGATCATTAATAATATCATCTAGAGAGTTAGATTTCTGTTGTACCTTTATGAGTTTTGCCTTGTTTGTTGTGGGAGTGTTTATTGCTTTGATCAACTTTGCGGGAGGTGAACTGGCATAAGCTTCGTCATGGCCTAGGGTTTGAAGCAAGTCAGTAATTGACTCATTTTGATACTCAAAATTCTTTTTCCCCATAAAATCATTTTGATTATGAAAGCCTTTTTTTCCCGTGAAGTTTGCATAGGCGGATTCAAGCAGCTTTGTTGTTTTAGTATCGCGGGCTTTAATACTCTCACCTCCCATAACAACAGCAATAATCTTGCGATCGCCTCGCGTCATGGAAGCGGCTAAATTAAAACCAGAAGAACAAATGAATCCTGTTTTAATTCCATCTACGCCGTCGACCTTTCCTAAAAGATGATTGTGGTTTGCATGAGCGACACCTTTGTGAACAAATTTTTTAGTTTTAAAAAGGTGAAAATACTCGGGAAAATCCTTGTACAAAGCTCGAGATAAGGTTGCCATATCGCGAGCTGTTGTGACTTGTTGTTTGTTAGGAACACCGGAAGCATTTTTAAAAATTGTTTTTGACATGCCTAACTCGCGCGCTTGGAGGGTCATGGTTTGTGCAAAACGCGCTTCTGAACCATTTCCCAAAGTTTCGGCCAAAGCCGTGGCAGCATCGTTGGCTGATTTTGTGATAAGAGCAAGAATGGCTTCACGTACTGTAATGGTTGAACCCGCTTTTAACCAAAGTTTACAAGGCATTTGTTGAGCGGCAAACTTTGAGACACGGAGATTTTGAGTGAGTTTGAGTTTTCCTGTTTTTATGGCTTTAAAGGTTAAATAAAGAGTCATCATTTTTGTAAGAGAAGCAGGATGGGTTATAGCATCGGCATTATGTTCATGTTGAATAGCACCGGATTTAGCACATATGACAATAGAGGAGCTTGTGACTGCCCATAATAAGTTTCTTCCCACCATCAAAAAAAACAGTAAATAAACGATAACTTTAAAAGCTTGATGCCGACAGGTTTGCATCCTCTTACACCCGTTCTAATTTTATGATAACTATATCTATAACACATGATTTTTATCTATTTGTCTAGAGTCTGATGCAGAGATAATGTACCCTTAAAGGGAACAGGCGCAGGAAATAAAACAGGAGAAAAGAAGCTTATGATCGTTGTTTTTGGTTCACTTAATCTGGATATGGTGATGCGCATTGAAAAAATGCCACGTCCTGGAGATACAGTTCTTTGCCCAAGTTATCAAATGATTGCGGGAGGGAAGGGAGCAAACCAAGCCGTTGCTGCGGCGAAAGGAGGGGCTTCGGTAAAGCTATTTGGCGAAGTTGGTGATGATGAATTTGGTCGTATGATTTTAAGTTCACTTCAAAGCTCTTTTGTCGATTTAGTGGGGGTGGATGTAAGCCAAAACTCATCAACAGGATGTGCGGCCGTTTGCGTTGATGCCCGGGGTGAAAATATGATTACTGTTGCGAGCGGCGCTAATCTAGAGGCACGGGAAGCCAAAATTCCTGATTTTCTGTTATCGAAAGAAACAACCCTTCTTTTACAGATGGAAACGCCTGTTGAAGAAAATTGGAAACTTATTCGTCGTGCAAAGAAATTTGGGGCAAAAATCATTTTAAATTTAGCTCCCGCGTATGATATTCCTCCCGATATCTTAAATATTTTGGATGCTTTGGTTGTCAATCAAGTAGAATCAACGCTTTTAGGACTTCACCTCGGGTTTGAAGTTATTTCTCCAGCGGTTGTTGCCCGACGTGTTGCGACTCAATTTGATTTGATGTGCATTGTTACTCTCGGAAAGCAAGGCGCGATTGCCTGTACACCAAATGAAACTTGGAAAGTACAAGCTATGGAAATTGAGGCTGTAGACACAACAGCGGCTGGAGATGCCTTTGTGGGCGTTTTTGCGGCTAGCTTGGATCGTGATATTGATTTGCTCGGGGCGTTGAGGCGAGCATCTGTTGCGAGCGGTTTGGCTTGCTTACAGAAAGGAGCGCAAATGAGCTTGCCCACAATTCAACAGATTGAAGAAAACCTAAAAATTATTCCCCTCCCAAGACGAATTTCTTAAAAGAAAGATTTTGTTGATGCTTTTTGAGGGGCACTTATTTTACGACAAGAGCTTTGAAGACCTTCTTAATCAAGATGAAAAAAGTCTAATCGTGTCTTTACTGAAAGATCTTGAATCGATTAAAACCTTTCGGCCAGCAATAGCAGAGCGAGTCAAGATTTGGATTGAAGCTTTGCAGAACACGCCGTTGAACGCTTTTAATATCCAAAAGTTTTTACAGGCTTTTCCTTTGTCTCAAGCAGAAGGGCGCTCCTTAATGGCTCTCGTTGAAGCCTATTTACGTATTCCTGACGCTTATACAGCCAATCTTCTTTTAAAAGATAAGCTTTCTCAGCATGAATGGCGTAGAACGGGAGACAAGGAAGACAAATTGATTACGATGTCTCGTTGGGGGCTTAATTTTGTGCAATCCATGCAAAATTCATCGTGGGGAACACTTGTTCAACCCTTAACTCTTCGGGCTTTTAAAGTTTTTATGGGCCTTTTAAGTCGTGAATTCATTTTGGGTCAATCTATTGAAGAAGCTCTTAAGCGACGCCTCAAATCCCCTCAGGATCGTTTTTCCTTTGATATGTTGGGCGAAGGGGCACGAACTCGCACTATGGCTCAAGCTTATCGGTTAGCGTATGTTCAGGCTATTCAAGCTGTGGGAAAGCAACAAGCCAAGACTCTTTCGCATTTTGAAAGAGATAGCCTTTCCGTGAAGCTTTCTGCTCTTCATCCTCATTATACATTCTCTCATTATGAAGACGTCATGAAAGAGCTACTTCCTGTTCTGGTAGAACTTTGTATTTTGGCTCGGGAATCGGGGATAGCCCTCACTCTTGATGCAGAAGAAGCATCCCGTCTTGAGCTTTCTTTAAAATTGATGGCAAAAGTTTGTGAAGTTTCAGATTTGAAAGGGTGGGATGGATTTGGGTTGGCTGTTCAGGCTTATCAAAAGCGGGCTATGGCCGTTATTGATCATGTTGAAGCTTTAGCTCAAAAAACGAAAAGCCCTCTGATGGTTCGTCTTGTAAAGGGAGCCTATTGGGATACGGAAATTAAAGTAGCACAAGTTGGGGGGTATCGTACCTATCCTGTCTTTACCCGTAAGGCGGCAACTGACATTTCTTACCTAGCCTGCGCTCAAAGACTTTTAAAAGCAGAAGGCGTTCTTTATCCACAATTTGCGACCCATAATGTTTATACGGTGGCAACTGTTCTTGAGATGGCGAAAGGGAGACAAGATATTGAATTTCAACGTCTTCAAGGTATGGGTGAAGAACTTTATACCCACATTCGTGCAACTCATTCTCTTCCTATCCGGGTTTATGCGCCTGTAGGGACTGATCAAGACTTACTTCCTTATTTGGTTCGTCGCCTTTTAGAGAATGGTGCGAATACCTCTTTTGTGCATAAGATATATGATTCTTCCCTTTCACTTGAAGAAAAAATGGGCGATCCCTGGGCTTTTTTTGAGTCCCATCCCCCGGACGGCCACCCATGCATCCCTTTACCAAAGGATATCTATGGGAAAATGCGGAAAAATTCTCAAGGGTTTGACCTAAGTAATCGAAAGGTTGTTACGCTTCTTAAGCAAGAGATCGAAAAAGAGCAAGGATCTTATGGCACAGTTAAAGAGGCAACAGCAGAGGATCTCGATAAAGCTCTTGCAACGGCGTCTTTTCATTGGAAGTCTTGGGATAGCACTTTTGCTAATAAGCGGGCGGAAATTTTAAATCGAGCTGCTGACTTTATTGAAAATCGGCATGGACTTTTTTTGGGTCTGCTTATCTACGAGGGAAAGAAAACATTGCCCGATGCTCTTGCTGAAGTTCGAGAAGCTGCTGACTTTTGTCGATATTATGCCACAGAATCTCTTAAGCATTTTGCCACGGTTCAAACGATGAAAGGTCCAACGGGAGAGCTCAATGAATTGGCTTTGCGAGGGCGCGGCGTCTTTGCCTGTATCAGTCCATGGAATTTTCCTCTTGCCATTTTTATGGGGCAGATTACGGCTGCTCTCGCTGCTGGAAATGCAGTGATAGCTAAGCCGGCATCCCAAACTCCACTGGTGGCCTTTCATGCGATTCAACTATTGCATGAAGCGGGTGTGCCACAGGAAATCCTTCATTTTCTCCCGGGTCGTAGCAGTGTTATCGGCACACTTCTTGTTAAAGATTTAAGAGTGAATGGGGTCGTTTTTACAGGGGCCACCTCCACAGCTCAACATATTCAAGGAACTTTAGCTGAACGCAAAGGGCCTCTCGTTCCTTTGATAGCAGAGACAGGGGGAATAAACGCCATGATTGTGGATTCCTCCGCTTTAATTGAGCAAGTTGTGGATGATGTGATTGTCTCCGCCTTTCAAAGTGCTGGCCAACGGTGTTCTGCTTTAAGAGTTCTTTTTATTCAGGATGATATATATGAACCAACTCTTGCTATGCTCAAGGAAGCTATGGAAGAGTTGATTGTTGGTGATCCGCAATGGCTTTCCACCGATGTAGGACCAGTCATTGATGGAGCTGCACGTGATGACATTGAGTCTTACGTTAAAAAACATCAACCTTTGGCGCGGACCCTTCTTTCTGGAAAGGAAGGGGATTTTGTGGCGCCGACGCTTCTTGAAGTTCAGGGAATGCATGATGTGAATCGTGAAGTTTTTGGCCCCATTTTACATGTGGCGCGTTTTAAAGCTCAGGATCTTGAAAGTGTTGTTCAAACGATCAATCAAGCGGGGTATGGCTTAACAATGGGTTTGCAAAGCCGCATCGAACAGACCATGGATAAAGTTCGTAAGTTGGCTCAGGTTGGCAATCTTTACATCAATCGCAATATGATTGGTGCCGTTGTGGGAGTTCAACCTTTTGGCGGTGAAGGTCTCTCAGGGACAGGTCCTAAAGCTGGAGGGCCTTATTATTTGCCGCGTTTTGCTGTTGAACGTACGTTTAGTTATAATATCACTGCAAGCGGGGGGAATGTTGCGCTGTTAAATTTAGAGGAGTGAGAGGGGAAGTAGTCTGTCACTTTTCCAGCTTGATAAGAAATTCCATTTATTAAAATTATTAATTAAAATAAAAGAGTGATTTTTTTTGAAAATTACAAAACAATGCTATAATTGTTTTGTTAGAGTTAGAGTTAGAGTTAGAGTTAGAGTTAGAGTTTGTTTGGTGATGAAGATGAAGAACAAAATATCAAAGCAAATTTTTAGACGCGCCGTGCTTCCGTTAGTTACGTTAACATTTTTATCAAGCACTGCTTTGGGAGCAGCAGAATCAGTGGTAAACGGGAGTGCCAGTGCACAGCTGTCGAATCACCAAGCGATCACGAAGGGTGCAGTGCAACAAAAAACCATAGCAGCTGGGAAGGCTGGTGAAACCCTAGGCAAGCAAACGCCTTCTCAAAAGTCTTCTCGAGGCACTGCTTCTTCTGGCGTCCAGTCGTTAATTAGTCGGTTTTGAAAGCTGGACAAATAAAGTCGTCAGTACGGTTAAAACCGTCATTGTGCCTAAGCTGGGAACGAAGACTCAATCTAATGCAGTTAAAAAACAGTCTCCTGTTGTAGAAGGTGTTCCCTCAACGAATTTAAGGTCTTTGCCTCAAGTGCCCGTCGTTAAAAAAGAGGTTGTTCAACCCATTGAAACTGAAAAGCAGCTTCCTAAAATACGACCTCAAGGAGTAGCCCTTCCGATAGAAGAGCCAACGTCTAAAGATGTTGAGACGATGGCTTCACTCTTAGTTTCAAAACCAGTTGTTAGTGAGGTAACAGAAGCTGAAGTTCCGCCACCACCTCCATTACCAAAACTAGGGGTACTCGCACGTGCTCCGAGTCCAGCTGAGGTTCAGAGCGCTTCTGATGCAGTGGATGAATTAGCCACCGCTATAAAAGAGACCACAACAATAAATGATGAAATAGGGGATACCGAACAGGCCATTACTAAACTTATGCTTCAAAAGCAGACTTTGGAAGAAGCGTCTTTGCAAGAGGCTGAAAAGCAGAATGTGCTGTTAAGCAATCTCAAGACTCAGCAAACTGAACCTGTAAGCAGAGAAAGTTTTCTTGAAAGCATTAGAAATCCTCATGCTCTAAGGAATGTAAGTACTCAACCGAAACAAGAAATCGTCTCACAACCTGAAACACTTCTAGATACTTTAAAACAGTCACTTGCAGATCGTAGAGTGGCAATAGCTGAGGAGGAAGCAGGTGAAGACGTTCAAGAACTCAGTTCAGCAGTTGAGAGTGCTACTCTCTTGACTCCATTGAAAAAAACAGTAGATGAGGTGATTATTGATAATTTGGCCGCAATTGAAGCAGTGCAAATGAAGATAGCTGCTTTAAAGCCAACGGCTGAGTTACCCCTTGAGACGGGGTTCACGAAGCAAGCCCAACAGCAAAATAGAGCGAGAAGTCAGGCTATAAAAGAGATTGAAAAATTCAATGGTGAAATAAACGTTTATCATAAGAATAACGTACCTCTTATGGCGCAAAAGAAGACGACTCAGCAGGAAGACATAGCTTCAAAACAACAAAAAGTTTTAAGCAGACTCAAGACAAAGCAAGCTGAACCACAAGGTGAAAGTCTGCTTGAAAGTATCAGAAAGCAAACAATCCTGAAAAAGACCAATAATCCTCCGGAAGAAACTTCTGGAAACACAGCAAAAATACAGCAGAAACCAGGAGGAATGATGAAGTCTCTTGAACAGAAGGTGGAAGAGTTTAAACAAAAACTACCTATAGCCTCACACCATACCCATGATGAAGATGACGAATGGGAGTAACTTTCTGCAAAATACGTCTATCATCATAGAGTAGCAGCATAAGCCTGACTCAAGCGGTTTTTCGTACCAACGGCTTATACTTCACGCGATGAGGTTGGTCAGCGTCCATTCCCAGACGGCGTTTGTGGTCAACCTCATAGGCTTGATAATTTCCTTCAAACCACTCCACATGGCTATCTCCCTCAAAAGCAAGGATATGGGTCGCAATACGGTCTAAGAACCAGCGATCATGGCTGATGATGACGGCACAGCCGGCATAGTCTAACAGAGCGTCTTCAAGCGCCCTCAGGGTATCAATATCCAAATCGTTCGTCGGTTCGTCTAGCAGCAAAACATTTACGCCCGATTTCAACATCTTCGCTAGATGAACGCGATTGCGTTCTCCCCCTGAAAGTTGACCCACTTTTTTTTGTTGGTCTGTCCCTTTAAAGTTAAAGCTACTGCAATAAGCGCGGCTTGGCATTTTTCGCTTTCCCAGTTCGATTTCATCCAGGCCTTGCGAAATTTCTTCCCAAACGGTTTTGTTGGGATCCAGACTATCACGTGATTGATCCACATATCCTAAGACGACCGTATCCCCAATGCGGATCGTTCCTTCATTGGGATCTTCTTGTTTGGTAATTAGCTTGAAAAGAGTCGATTTTCCAGCACCATTCGGTCCAATAATGCCCACGATCCCACCAGCAGGTAATCTGAAATTCAAGTCATCAATGAGCAATCGATCTCCAAATCCTTTCGAAAGATTTTGAGTTTCAATGACCGTTGTGCCTAAGCGTGGGCCGGCTGGAATGATGATTTGAGCTGAGTCTTGAGATTTACGGGCGTCTTGGGCTAATAACTCTTCATAGGCCTGGATACGGGCTTTGCTCTTGGCTTGACGAGCTTTTGGCGATTGGCGAATCCATTCAAGCTCGTTGGCAAGAGTTTTCTGACGAGCGCCTTCTTGTTTGCCTTCCAAGGCTAAGCGTTTTTGCTTTTGTTCAAGCCAGGCTGAGTAATTTCCTTCAAAAGGAATACCTTGCCCCCGGTCTAACTCTAAAATCCAGCTCACTACATTGTCTAAGAAATAACGGTCATGGGTGACAAGAATCACCGTTCCTTTGTATTCTTGAAGGTGGCGTTCCAACCATGCTACAGATTCAGCATCCAGGTGGTTTGTGGGTTCGTCCAGAAGTAAAATATCGGGTTGTTGAAGAAGTAAACGACACAACGCTATCCGTCGTTTTTCTCCGCCGGAAAGAGTTTTAACATCGGCTTCTCCGGAGGGGCAGCGCAACGCATCCATGGCAATTTCTACTTTACGATTGAGATCCCAACCTTCAACGGCCTCAATTTTATCTTGGAGTTCAGCTTGTTCGGCTAAAAGGTCATTCATTTCTTCATCGCTCATGGGTTCTGCAAAGCGTGCGCTTACGGTCTCAAATCGGTCCAAGAGTGCTTTTGTGTCTGCAAGAGCTTCAAGCACATTCTGTTCAACAGTAAGGTCCGGGTTAAGATCGGGCTCTTGGGCCAAATACCCAACAGTTGTTCCTTGTGCGGCCCAAGCTTCTCCATTAAACTCTGTGTCTATGCCTGCCATGATTTTCATCAATGTCGATTTTCCTGAGCCATTTACGCCGATAATGCCAATCTTAGCTCCTGGGTAAAAGGATAGCCAAATATCCTTAAAGACTTCTCGCTTGCCAGGATAAACTTTCGTCAGGCCCTTCATCACGTATATATATTGGTTAGATGCCATGAATAACTCCTGAAAAAAGGTGGTGGGCCCGGCAGGATTCGAACCTGCGACAGCTCCGTTATGAGCGGAGAGTTCTGACCTCTGAACTACAGGCCCAAAGAACTTTCTTAAAATACCGGAAATTAAAAGAGGGTCAATGAAAAAATCAAGAAAATCAAGATTTAGAAACCCTTTACGAAGTGGAAGCTATTCGCTAAGATTTTTTTAATTCTGTAATGATGATTTTTTAGGATAATTTATTAAAGCTAATGACAGTAACACAACGTCAGTTCTCCTGCGACAGTAGCATTCCCTTACGGGGTGTAGAACGTATAAACCTTTCCCATTTTAGGTGTTATGAAATTTTTAGTGTGTCTCTTGACTTAAGACCTGTTGTTTTGACAGGGCCCAATGGAGCAGGGAAAACTAATCTTTTAGAAGCTCTTTCCTTTTTGATTCCGGGGCGAGGACTACGTCGAGCTCGTCTTTCAGAGGTTAGACAACAAGATCAGTCGATTTCTTGGGCGATCTCTGCTCAATTACACGATCAAGGGGATAGAATTCAAATTGGTACCGGTCTTGATCCCGACGCTCCGGACAGTGAACGACGTGTGACGAAAATTAATGGAGAGAAGGCAAAAAACCAGTGTGCTCTGGCAGAATGGGTTTCAATGGTTTGGCTGACTCCTCAGATGGATCGTTTGTTTTTGGATGGTCCTCAAGGGCGTCGACGATTTTTAGATCGTTTGGTCTATGGTTTTGATCCAGGTCATGCTCAACGTCTACGCCGGTATGAACAAGTTTTAAAAGAACGCAGTTTTCTTTTGCGTCAGGGACGTATGGATCGTTATTGGCTTGAAAGTTTGGAGGAAGCTCTTGTTAATGAAGGAATAGCGATTGCCGTTGCGCGTCGTGAGGTGGTGGGGCAGCTCGCAAGCGTTCTGAAAAGTCAACATAACCTTTTTCCGCATGCAGAGCTTTCTTTAGAAGGGGAGCTTGATCATTTTCTTTGCGAACACAGTTTGCTTGAGGGAGAAGAAAAAATGCGTAGGCGCCTGGCGGAATGTCGAGAACAAGATCGTCTTACAGGCCGAACTTCTTTTGGCCCCCATCGCAGTGATCTTTTAGTGGAATTTTTAGAAAAAAAGCAATCTGCAGCCCTATGTTCCACGGGAGAACAAAAGGCTTTGTTATTGTCTATTGTGATGGCTTCGGCTCACTTATTGGCTGTTCGCACGGGAGCAATTCCCCTCTTGCTTTTAGACGAGGTTGTAGCCCATCTTGATGAAACACGCAGATCAGCATTGTTTGATGTGATTTTAAAGCTTAAAATACAGGCTTGGCTGACGGGAACAGATGTCTCTTTATTTAAAGAGATGCAAGGAAACGCTCAGTTTTTAAGCCTTAAAGAAGCTCGGTTAGTATCGAAAACATAAATGAGAGAGTTCATGACAAAACCTACTGAATCCACACCTAACGAAGAATATGGCGCCCATTCAATTAAAGTCTTACGAGGTCTTGATGCCGTCCGTAAGCGACCAGGAATGTATATTGGAGATACGGATGATGGGTCTGGGCTTCATCACATGGTTTATGAGGTTGTGGATAATGCTATTGATGAGGCTCTTGCCGGACATTGCGATCGTGTGAATGTCATTCTTAAGGCGGATGGCTCTGTTACGGTAACTGATAATGGACGAGGGATTCCCGTTGATATTCATGCTGAAGAAGGCGTATCCGCTGCGGAAGTCATTATGACTCACCTCCATGCAGGAGGAAAGTTTGATCAAGATTCCTATAAGGTTTCAGGTGGGCTTCATGGCGTGGGGGTTTCCGTTGTAAATGCTCTTTCTGAAAAGCTGCTTCTTACGATTTATGCAAAAGGTAAAAAACATTTCATGAGCTTTACTCATGGGAATCCTGATGAACATCTTAGGATTATTGGAGATGCTGAAGGAAAGACAGGGACTGAAGTAAATTTTTTAGTTTCAAAAGAAACTTTTACTTTAACCCAATTTGATTTTGGGACATTGGAACATCGTTTACGCGAACTTGCTTTCTTAAACTCAGGGGTAACTTTGGTTTTACGAGATGAGCGGCATGAAGAGGCTAAAGAAGTTGTGATGCACTACGAAGGAGGTGTGCAAGCTTTTGTTAACTATCTTGATCGTAGCAAAAATGTTCTTCATGCTCCTTCTATTGTGATTCAGGGTGAAAAGGATGGCATTGTCATTGATTTAGCAATGGAATGGACAGACAGTTATCATGAAACCACCTTATGTTTTACAAACAATATTCCTCAACGAGATGGTGGAACGCACCTTGCTGGATTTCGCGGGGCCTTGACGCGAAGTATAAATGCTTACGTTCTGCAAATGAATAAAAAAGAAAAAGTTGCGATGACTGGTGAGGATATGCGGGAAGGGCTTACGTGTGTTTTATCAGTGAAAGTTCCAGATCCTAAATTTTCCTCTCAAACGAAAGATAAGCTTGTCTCTTCTGAAGTTCGGACAGCAGTGGAAGGAATTGTCGGCGATAAATACCAGCAATGGTTAGAAGAGCATCCTGCTGAAGCAAAGAAAATAATTGACCGTATTATGGAAGCAGCGCTCGCACGCGAAGCGGCTCGGAAAGCTCGTGATTTGACGCGTCGGAAAGGAGCGCTTGATATTGCTTCTTTGCCTGGAAAATTGGCGGATTGTCAGGAACGAGATCCTGCAAAGAGCGAGATTTTTATTGTTGAGGGAGATGGTGCAGGTGGGTCTGCAAAGCAGGGGCGTAAGCGAGAATATCAAGCTATTCTGCCTTTGAGAGGGAAAGTTTTGAATGTTGAGCGTGCGCGTTTTGATAAAATGTTGGGTTCAGAGCAAATTGGTACGTTAATTACTGCCTTAGGGACAGGTATTGGCCGTGATGATTTTAATATTGAAAAAGCACGCTATCACAAGATCATTTTAATGACAGACGCAGACGTTGATGGGAGTCATATCCGGACTCTTTTATTGACCTTCTTTTACCGACAAATGCCTGAAATCATTGAAAGAGGATATCTTTATATTGCTCGACCCCCTCTGTTTAAGGCAAAACGAGGAAACTCAATTTTGTATCTTAAGGATGAAAAATCTCTTTTGAATTATTTAATTGAGGGCGGCCTTGAAGGAGCATCGCTGACTCTTCATACGGGTGCTCAAGTTGCGGGAGCTGATCTGAGGCGGATTGTGGATGCGTGTGTCCAAGTCGAAGAGCTTCTAAAAGTTCCTTCAAAGCAAATTGGATCACCACTTATTTTAGAGCAAGCAGCGATTGTAGGAATTTTAAATACAGACACCTTTCCTCATGAAGGCACGCACTATGCTCAAAAGCTTGTTGATCGTCTTAATCTTGTTTCGCAAGAAGGTCAAAAGAAGTGGCAGGGGCATATTGATGAAGCCCATACCCTTTCTGTGAGTCGGATGCTTCAAGGGGTGGAAGAAAGTTATAAAGTTCGCTTGTCGCTTTTAAATACTGCAGAGGTTCGGCAGCTTAATCGTTTGAGTGCTACCCTTCACGAGACATTTTTAGGTCTGCCTGTTTTGAAAATCAAGGACGATAGTTTTCCTATTTTGGGGCCTTTAGCCCTTTTAGCTATTGTCCACGAACGGGGACGGAAAGGGTTTAGTATCCAACGCTATAAAGGACTTGGAGAAATGAACCCTGAGCAATTATGGGAGACAACATTAGACCCTGAGGTTCGAACGTTGCTTCAGGTAAAAGTTGAGCATTTGGATCAAGCTTCTGAAATTTTTTCAACATTGATGGGAGATATTGTTGAACCTCGTCGGGAGTTTATCCAAGCAAACGCATTGAATGTAAAGAATTTGGATATTTAAGTAAAAAAATAGAGAGAGATTGTACTCTAAGTCCTTAAAGGAGGAAAATTATGAAAGCTTACCTTTTATTATCAACTTTTGTAGGTATTTGTTCGTCTTCACACGCATTTGCTGTGTCCACATTGCTATTTTCATCTGATAGTACACCGACCTTAAAAGTAAGCGTGGGGGTTAACGGAAAAGAGGATTCTACTATTGGTACTCTTGGCCAAGATAACCCAAATTTTGTTATGACGCCTTTACTTTCTACCTATTCATTTTCTGTGATCGCAAATGGAGTGATTTGTAAGACAGTTGATAATCAGTCTATAAAAGATAATACACAGTATAAAATTACTGCTACGAATGATGGGAAATGTGACGTTCGTATTGAAGAAATAGGTGCTTAACTTAGGGCACCACATGAAGAATATTTATCCCCCCGAAATGTCATTCTTGGCCAATAAATGATTGATTTTTTGGAGAAAAATATCACCTTTTATTGTGTTGAGGATCCATTTCTTAAAAGATCCTCACAATAAGGAATTCTTAATTTTTTTCTTTGAAAAACAAAAGATTCCTTATACAAGGATGACACATATTGGAGAGAGAATCTAACATAAAAGTCGTACTTTTAATCGTCCCTGTTTAATTCATAAGAGTTGACATCTTCCTGATGACGCGCTTCACTTCCTCCTAGACAATTTTGATAAGGTTTAAGTTTCGTGTTGGAAACTGTTATTTTGGTCGATGAAAAGGATTATCCTCTTGGAACCCAAGAAAAACTAACGGCTCACCTCCTTCCCCAAAGGCATCGAGCCTTTTCAGTTTTTGTCTTTAATACCAAGGGTGAAACCCTGATTCAAAGACGAGCCTTGGGAAAATACCATTCTCCTGGGCTTTGGGCGAATAGTTGTTGTGGTCATCCCCGACCTGGGGAAGAGGTGCAAGAAGCTGCGTGCCGGCGACTAAATGAAGAGCTTGGCTTCTCTTGCTCGGTGCTGCCCCTTACCACCGTTTGTTATACGTTAAAGCTTGAGAAAGACTTGTGGGAGTTGGAATTTACTCACGTTTTTAAAGGGGCTTACGAGGGACATATGAATCTTAATCCTGAGGAAGTTTGTGAAATTAAATGGGTTGTTCCTCAAGCTCTACGGGAAGACCTCATAATAAACCCAGAAAATTATGCTAGATGGTTCCGACTTTATGTCCTCAAGCATTTTTCTGCCATTTTTGGAGACTCAGTTTAGGGTGACATTTTCTCTCCATCCCAATGATCGCCTTGGCGTTGAAACACATGAACCTGTAAAGGTAAGAAAAAAAGCATCGCCTCCGCCTCCTCCTCGACCCCCCCATAGGGCAAATAAGCGTTCGCTTTGGCGATGGCTTGGTAAATGGTTCTGTATTCTTTTGATATGGGGATCTTTTTTGGGAGGATGTTTTGTTCTTTGGTATATATATGATTTGCCGGATATTACTAAATTGCAAAAAACGGAACGGCGTCCTAGCATTACAGTTCTGGCGAAAGATGGAACAAAATTAGCCACTTATGGAGACCTGCATGGTGAAATGGTGGATATTAAGAAACTTCCTCTACATGTTACGCAAGCTATTTTAGCCATCGAAGATCGCAGGTTTAACTCTCATTTTGGCGTAGATCTTATCGGACTTATTCGTGCGTTGTGGGTAAATTATCGAGCCGGTCATGTGGTGCAAGGCGGCAGTACGATCACGCAACAATTGGCCAAAAATTTTCTACAGTCTGAGAAACGATATGATGTGAGTGACCGTTCTTTAAGAAGAAAAATTCAAGAGGCTCTTTTAGCTCTTTGGCTTGAACATAAATTTTCAAAAGACCAAATTCTGACTATTTATTTGAATCGAGTTTATTTAGGATCAGGGACCTTTGGTTTACCCGCAGCTTCTCAGCATTATTTTGGCAAAAATCCAAAAGACCTAACTCTTTATGAAGCGGCTGTGATTGCCGGTCTTTTAAAGGCGCCTTCAAAGTACTCTCCTTCCAATAATCCTCACCTTGCGGATCAACGAGCGGCCCAAGTTTTAGAAAATATGCAAAAGGAGGGTTTTATCAGCGAAGGGGCTAAAGAAGCCTCCCTCGCTCTGGCATCTTCAACCTCGGAAACGTTTCGTGGATCGGCTATTCGATATTTTACAGATTGGATTGTCGATAGTTTGCCGAATTATGTGGATACGCAAGATAAAGACTTAGTTGTGACAACGACTTTAGATCCTCGCCTCCAATCACTTGCCGAATCTAAACTTCAAGAAGTGCTTGAAGAAAAAGGAGAAACGGCAAAAGTGAGTCAGATGGCTCTTGTTTCTCTAACCCATGAGGGAGCAGTTAGAGCTCTCGTCGGAGGGGCGAATTATAAGCAAAGTCAATTTAATCGTGCAACACAAGCGCTACGTCAGCCAGGGTCAATCTTTAAACTTGTGGTGTATCTGGCTGCTATTGAATCCGGGATGAATCCCTCAGAACTTATCAGTGATTTACCTATTCGTATAGGGACGTGGCAACCAAAAAACTATTTGTATCAAACTCGGGGAGACGTTTCTTTACAAGATGCTTTTGCGTATTCAGTTAATACTGTGACGGTCAGACTGGCGCGCAAATTAGGGTTAGCGCGTGTTGTTCAGACAGCGAGACGTTTAGGGGTAAAATCTGCACTCCCCGATGATTTAAGCATTGCCCTTGGTACAGGAGAAACGACTCTGTTAGAGCTCACATCAGTTTTTGGCATTATTGCAAGGGATGGCTTAAGTTTAAAGCCTTATGCTATCTTAAAAATTACGAATCTTTCGGGCCATCTTTTATACGCGTACAAAAAACCGACACCTCATAGAATCGTGGATTCTTCTGTCGTTCGAAACATGATACAAATGTTGCAGGCTGTGATGAGCTATGGCACGGGTAAGAAGGCCAGTGTTGGACCGCAATGTGCTGGAAAAACAGGAACGAGTCAGCTCCATCGCGATGCATGGTTAGTGGGATTTACATCTGAACTCATTACGGGGACATGGGCGGGGAATGATGACAATACACCCATGAACCCAGCTCCAGGAAGTCCTGCAGCACGGCTTTGGCACTTATTTATGTCCCAAACACCTCAAAATTCGCTCTTCCAAACTCAAGAAGTTGAACAGAGCGGTGAGGCTGGTTTAGATGATAATTCTGCTTCAGGCGGTCTTTTGGATGGTTTGATCGATAGCTTGTTTGGGGGATGAAATAATCCCATTCATAAAATGCTTGCGACAGAGGGCGATGTAGCGATTATTCCCGCCAATTTCAATTTGCTCGCCTTGCCTTAATATTTTGCTATTTTCGTCAATGCGAGCGTTCATCGTGGCTTTTTTTCCACAATGACAAACGGTTTTAATTTCAGAAATTTCTTCAGCCCAAGCGAGAAGGTAGCGACTTCCTTCAAAAGGATCTCCCATAAAATCTGATCTTAGGCCATAGGCAAGAACTGGAATTTTTAGCTCATCAACAATACAAGCGAGTTGTTGAACCTGATTTTTGCTTAAAAACTGTGCTTCATCTATGAGAATACAACTGATTTGTGTTGTTTGGATAATCATGTAAACAAAGTCAAAAAAGTTAAAGTCATTTTCAAAGGCATGTGCTGCAGCTCGAAGTCCAATGCGTGAAGCAATAATTCCGGGAGCATGCCGTATATCGATGGCAGGGATAAAGAGTAGCGTTTCCATCCCTCTTTCCCCGTAGTTATAATTTGATTGCAAAAGGGTTGTTGTTTTTCCTGCATTCATCGTTGAATAATAAAAGTGAAGTTTTGCCATAGGTTTTCCTACATTAATGAAAGGGTAAGGATTATCTTATATGATTGACTTATAAGAGTGACGCAAGAAAAAATTTATACATGGTAACCGTGATCAATCATCATATAAAAAAATCGAAAAAGCATTTGAAAAGAGCTGAAAATAGATATTCTCTTGCTGTGAAGGGAACCAATGATGGTCTTTGGGATTGGAATCTCGAAACAAACACCATTTTTTTTTCCACGCGTTGGAAAAGAATGTTGCACTATGACAGTACCTTTCAAAAGTCACCTCAAGAATGGTTGAACCTCGTGCATCCCCATGATGTTGATTCATTTCTCCGAATGATAAAGTCACACTTTGCTAGGGAAATTGATTTTTTTAATTGCGAACATCGTATTCGTAATAAAATGGGAGACTATATTTGGGTTGCCAATCGAGGGCGCGCTCTATGGAATGCTAAGGGAGAGGTTATTCGTTTTGTTGGTCTTCAAACGGATATAACACAACGAAAGAAAGCTGAAGAACGACTGATTTACAATGCCTTTCATGACGATTTAACAGGACTTCCTAATCGTTCTCTTTTTATGGATCGTCTGAATCAAGTTTTGTTGAGTCGATCTTCCTTTGCTGTTTTGTACATGGATATTGATCATTTTAAAGAAGTAAATGATACATTAGGACATGAAGCTGGGAATAAACTCTTAATGATTATTGCGAAACGACTTGAAAATTGTAGGCGGGGAGGGGATACTGTGGCTCGATTAGGAGGAGATGAATTTACCCTTCTTCTGGCAAATGTGAGGGAGTTGTCAGATGTTGAGGGCGTTGTTAATCGTGTACTTGATGAAGTTTCTTTGCCCTTTGAAATTGCAGGAGAGAAAATTACTTCTCACTTGAGCATTGGAATCGCCTTAGGGGATTATTTAATTTACAAGAAACCTGAGGATATTATTCGAGATGCAGATATTGCTCTTTATCAAGCCAAGCATAAGGGAAAAGGGAGCTATGAAATTTTTAATCGACAAATGTCCCATCGGAAGTTCCCATTTTAATTGATGTGTTTTTTGAATTTTCTCCAGGCGAACTTTAGCATAAGGCACCTTAAAACAATTTTTCATATTTAAGTTGCATTCTAGATAAAAAGTCAGCTACTTTCCTTTCATTCTGTGCGGAGAGGTGGCCGAGCGGTCGAAGGCGCACGATTGGAAATCGTGTATACGGCGAAACCGTATCGAGGGTTCGAATCCCTCTCTCTCCGCCACGACAAAGTCTATATCTTTAGGAGGATAAGCTCCTATCCAACGAACCCAGAAAAAAGCGCTAGAGAATGTCGGCAGTGTTAGGCACAAGGAAGTCTCTGCACCCGTCTCTCAAACGTTAAAAAGTCTTGTCCTCTGCCAGTGTTCCCTTTGTTTACCTTATGTTAATGAAGAGTATATAACCTGTAAGCACTCAAGAGTGAGTCCGAAGAGAGAATTTGTACCAAGATTCATTCCAAATCATAGATAATAAATGGCAAAAAGGACAACAATTATGGATAAAAAGTTGCTTCAAATATTAACATTTTCCATGCTTACCACATCGATCTTGTATCCTACCATCCCTGCCTTCGCGATGCACGAGGAAGGGCTTGATTCATGTTATGCTCAGTGTGATACCAAAGTTTCCCAACAAACCCACTTGGAGGGAGCGGAATACAGGGCAGCCATTCAGGCGCATAAGGAGTGCTGGCTCGCTTGTCAGGAAAAATTCCCAGAAGAATATAAACAAAAGTACCCGAAGGGACGCTGGTACCCCGAACTCTAAGTGCGTAACCTCTTTTCAACTCTTTGACCTCTCTCAGAGGCCAAAGGGTAAGGGTTATGCTACACTAGGGGTAGGAACTTTTAACTCTTTTTTTTCTTCTTTGTTAATGAATTGGAGAAAAACAACTAAAATCAAGAGAACAATCCCAAAGAAATAGAGGGGCATAGAGTATTTGGTATCGTTATGTAATAAACCCATGAAGAGCGTCATCAGAGATGCTAGAGTGTAGTAAAAAAATCCAAAAAGAGAAGAGGCTGTTCCCACGGCGTGTTGATAATCTTCGAGGGCTAAGGAAAGACAGTTAGGAACGATCATGGCGGTGCCTGCAGAGAGGGTAGCCATGCTTCCTACTGTTACGATAATTGAAATAAGAGGAGGAAGAGGGAAAATCTCGAGTGTGAGAGTTGCAATAAGAAAAAAGCTGACTGCACTGAGTTGAATAAGGATTCCTTTCCATAAAATAGACTTAGAGCTGAAATACTGTTGTAGTGTTCGCGAAAGCCAAGCTCCTAAAATACCCATGAAACCAAAGCCGATAAAAGTTAACCCGTAAACTGATGGGCTTAATCCTAACAGATCAATAAGATAAAAAGGTCCTTCAGCATAATAGCTAAAATGAATTCCATTGGCAGCAGCGACTACAAGGCCATATCCAAGCACATGTTTGTCTCGTATTAGATTGCGTGCTATTTTAGAGAGAGAAGTTGAGGCTGTGCGATTAGAATGGGTTTCAGGGAGTTTAAACATAGTTGAAAGAAAAACCAGAATGCCTGCTATCATTAACACAAGGAAGATAGACGTCCATCCAAAGAATTGATCGATGGCACCTCCTATAAAGGGGCCAATTGCGGGAGAAAGGAAAAGGGCAGCTGCAACGGTAGAATAAACTTTGCCTCTTTCGACCCCTCGAAAAACATCACGTGTTATGGCTTGTCCCAAAACACTTCCCGTGCTCCCCCCGAAAGATTGAAGGAATCGGCTGATCATAAGTTGGGTGATGGAGGTGGAAAAATAACATCCAACGCATCCTAAAATAAACACAGCAATACCAATCAAAAGACAAGGCTTGCGACCCAATCGATCTGAAAGTTTTCCCCAAAAAAGTGTACCAACGGCAAATCCCGCCAGATAAATTGTAAGCGTATATTCAACCCAAGAGTCGGGGACAGCTAAACTGTGGGCTATATCTGGAAGAGAAGGACTGTAAATCGTTTCTGAAACTTGGGGCAACCCTGCAATCAAAATAAGGAGCCAAAGAGGAGGGAGAGCTTTTATCATAATTGGTGAGCCACGTAAAATTATGAAATAAATGGGATTGAAAAAGTTAAATAAATAGAAGCAACACTCAATTGTGCAGCGGATAAAGATGACAAGGAGGAAAGATTGGGGTATTTCCTCCTGTCAAAAAACGTTAATATACTCATCGGACGTGAAAATACCTTATTTTGTTTTCCTCTGGTGTCATTCCCACCTACGTGGGAATGACACTCATCGGTATGGGACATGGTCTTTTCAAATTCAATGGGTATAGCCTATTTTTCAATAGGATATTTTTCTTTTTCCCATTCTGCAAATCCCCCTACCATTTCTTTTACGGGGTACCCTAAAGAAGCAAACTTAACTGCCGCTTTTTGACTTAAATTGCAGAGTAGCTGATAGCAATAAACGTAATTATACCCATCTTTTCTTAACTCAGGGAATGTCGTATCTGGACCATCAAAGCTATTATACTTATTGAAAGGTAGGTTAATAGCTCCCGGAATATGTCCTTTAGCGAAATCTTCTGCTGAACGAACATCAACAATCGTAATGTTCTTTTGCTTATCCTTAAGGACCGAGTTAACGCCATATGGATTTGTTTTGAAGTTTAATTCATGACGAAAAAATTCAGCAGCTGCCTTCGTGTCTTGGGGAGAGGTTTTTGTTTGAGCGTCCTTAGCCCATACAGATTGTCCCATTAAGATTGATAGCCCTAGAATGAGGGTAGATTGAAAAGTTTTTTTCATTGTTTTTCCTTAGTTTATATTTTTCATCAATAAGTTATCTTGAAATTTTTAAAATTTCAAGGTTGATTTTCTTTCTAGAAAATCTCCCTGCTTGCAGAATGCATAAGAGTCAATTATTTTACAAAATCTAAATAGAAAAGGCCGCAGGTGGTGAGACAAAAATTTTCGCAAATTTCCGTAGTTATTTGTTTATGTTCTTTGTTGGCTGCGTGCTCAAGCGGCCCAGAGACACCAGAGTTTTGTTCTCTTGGAAAAACAACTTCTCCCAAAAAAGCCACGAGTCGTCCCTACCAAATCAAGGGCATTTGGTACTACCCTCAGCCTCATTATGAATATGAAGAGGAAGGAATGGCGTCTTATTATGGAGGAGGAGACATCTTTCATGGTCGTCCGACAGCAACGGGTGAGAGATTTGATATGAATGAGGTAACAGCTGCGCATAAAACATTGCCTCTTCCTTGTGTTGTAAAAGTTGTTAACTTAGAAAACGGCCGAGAAATTGATGTTAAAGTGAATGATCGAGGTCCCTTTGTCGAAGGAAGAATCATTGATTTATCCAGAAGAACGGCTCAACTTTTGGGTTTCGAAAAAAAGGGAACGGCAAAAGTACGTGTTTATACGCTTGTTCCCGAAAGTTTAGCCTTAAATGGGATTGACCCATCTTCAGTGATGCTTGTTAAAGCTTTGCCACCTCCTCCGTCACTTGTTACTGAGAGTCCTCCCCCTCCTGCAGCTGTTGTTATGACGACAAGTCTTCCAGAAGCTCTTTTTGAAGATCAAGAAGAAACCCCTCTATTGGCTGCAGTTGAACCTCCCCCTCCTCCGAAAAAGGCTAAAGTTTCTGCTTCAACAGGCATCTTTGTCGATGTAGAGAGTTATGCAAATCAAGCTGAAGCGAGTGCACTTTCCCACTCTTTGACTCAGAACATGACTTCACCTGTTCAGTCAGTTACAAATAAGGGACCTCAGCCTTATGCTGTAAGGGTAGGTCCTTTCCCAAGTTTGTCTCAAGCGAATCTTGCTCTTGATCAATTAGCTGATGCAGGGCATCTTAAGTCTCGAATTGTGATCCGTTAGGGGAAGTAATGATGTGGAAATTTTTTAATTTTATACTATTGGGGATGATTAGCGCAGCGGGGGCTTTGGAAGTGCAAGCTCCACAAGTTTATATGAAGGATTTTAATACAGGAACCATCCTTTTCGAAAAAAATGCTGATCAGCAAATGGTTCCATCTTCAATGTCTAAAATAATGACAGCACATCTTGTTTTTGAACGTCTCAAGAGTGGAGATATTAAACTTGATGATACCCTTTATGTGAGTAAAGAAGCCTGGCAAATGGGGGGATCAAAAATGTTCGTTCAGGTTGAATCAAGGGTTAATGTTGATGACTTACTTCATGGGGTTATTGTCCAATCTGGGAATGATGCCTGTATTGTCTTGGCAGAGGGCCTCGGAGGGACTGAAGCTGCTTTTGCAGAAGAAATGACACGTAAAGCGCATGAAATGGGGGCAACCCATTCAACTTTTGTTAACGCGACGGGGTGGCCTGATGAAGGGCATCTGACAACAGCAAAAGATCTTGCGCTTATTGCAGAAAGAACGATTCGAGATTTTCCTCAGGAGTATGAAAAATACTATTCTGTTAAAGAATTTTCTTATAATAATATTAAACAAGGAAATCGAAACACACTCCTTAATAAAGGTATGGGTGCTGATGGGATGAAAACAGGTCATACCGAAGCTGGGGGCTATGGCATTGTTGCATCTGCTAAACAAGGAGATCGTCGTATTATCTTGGTGATTAATGGCCTCCCTACTTCTAAGGCTCGAGATCAAGAAGCAACGGCTCTTTTGAATTGGGGATTTAGCGCTTTTAAAAACTATAAGATCTTTGGCAAAGGAGATGTGGTTGAGGTTGGAGATGTGTGGAATGGTGAAGAAGAATCCGTACCTCTTATTGCTTCTCAAGATATTATCCTAACTCTTCCGCGAAGCCAAAGGAAAGATCTTCAGGCTAAAATTATTTACGATTCTCCTTTAGCCGCTCCCCTTAAAGCAGGGGACACAGTTGGTTCTCTTGAGGTCACAGTTCCTGAAAAAGGTGTCCTAAAAACGCCTCTTTATGTCGGAAAAGATGTAAAAATGGCCGGATTTTTCCAAAGAATTAGTTATTCTCTTCATTATCTTTTATGGGGAAAGCCTTCTTCATGAGTAATCACAAAGCTCCTTTCATTACATTTGAAGGTGGTGAGGGGTCTGGAAAATCCACTCAAATTAATATCTTATATCGCAAGTTACTCCAAGCAGAGGTGGATGTTGTTTCTTATCGTGAACCTGGGGGAACAATAGGGGCGGAAGAAATTCGTGCCTTGCTGATGGAAGGAGAGAGTGTTCGTTGGACAGCAAAAGCAGAAGCTCTTTTAATGAGTGCGGCCCGAGCAGATCTTGTCCAGAAACGCATTGTTCCTGAGTTAGAGGGGGGATCATGGGTTTTGTGCGATCGGTTTACTGACTCAACGGTGGCTTATCAAGGCTATGGTCATCAGCTTGGTTATGAGCCAATGCTTGCGCTTAATAAATTTACGGTGGGAATCTTAGAACCAGATTTAACTTTTATTTTTCAAATAAGCCCTGCGCTGGGTTTGGAACGAGTCGAACAACGAAATATTAGTAAAACTAGGTTTGACTGTTTTGATCTTGAGTTTCATCATAGAGTTGACGAGGGGTATAAAGAGATTTTGAAAAATAATCCTGAGCGTTGCGTTGCCATTAATGCTTTGTTGGATATTGATAAAGTTGAGCAATTAATTTTTGAGGAAGTAAGATTGCGCTTTGGAATTTAAAAGAGATGGAAATATTTATAAAATAGTGCCGATTATATTTTCCAAAAACTAAGGTATTAAAGGAAACGTGTTATGCTTGCTCCGCGGGAGAATCTAAAATTAGTTGGCCATCACGAAGAGCGAGATGATTTTTTAAGAACTTTTCATTCATATCGGTTTCCCCATGGATGGATTGTTGCAGGTCCTTGTGGTATTGGAAAAGCTACCTTTGTCTTTCATATGGCACGCTATATCTTATCGGGAAGACAAGATAAAAATACGAGTTTTTCAGCAAAAGATCCCCTTTATCGACGAATTGTCGCTCAAAGCCATGGAGATTTATGGACCCTTGGGGGTGAAGACGCACGAGAAATAGACGTTGATTCAGTGCGTAAGCTGAATGGTTTTTTAAACCAAACAACGGTGGAAGGAGGTTGGCGAGTTGTGGTCATTGATGGGGCCAATAGACTGAATCGCAATGCGGCCAATGCTCTTTTAAAGCGTCTTGAGGAGCCTCCTCCTAAAACTGTGTTCTTCCTTATTACTGCTTTTCCCGGGCATCTGTTACCAACGATTCGATCACGATGCCAAACGCTTTCCCTGAAGCCCTTGAATGAGGAAGAGGTGAAAGAGGCTCTACAATTTCAAGATTTGTCTCTTCCTGATTTTTTCTCAATAAGCCAAGGAAGTCCGGGCCGATTGATCCGATTGATGGAAGGAGAGGGACCTCAGATTTATAAGGAGCTGCAAAAAATCTTAGAGGGAGAGGGGGCGGCGACCTCTTTTGTTCATGATTATGGTAAAGAAGAAGCTTCCTATACTCTTGTTGAAGACTTGTTAAGAAATTTCCTCCATCATCATCTTTTAGAAAAAATTAAGGGAAAAGCTTCTTTTTTTAAAGACTATTCTTTAGAGAAGACCCTTGTCATACAAGGAAAAATAGAAGGTCTTTTTGATCAGTGCCGCTTTGCCCAGTTAGATCGAAAAGCAACGTTGACGTGTGTTTTTGCAAATTTACAAAATAGGAATGCCTCATGACGACATGCTACGTTACAACACCCATTTATTATCTTAATGATAAGCCACACTTAGGTCATATGTACACCACAATTGCGGCTGATGTGATTGCGCGGTTTTGGCGTCTTGCTGGGGCTCGTGTGGTGTTTTTGACTGGCACAGATGAACATGGTCAAAAAGTCGCTCAAGCGGCCGTAGAAGCAGGGGAAACGCCAAAAGATTATACAGAACGTCTATCGAAGATTTTTCTTGATATGACCCATAAAATTAATGCGTCACAGGACATTTTTTTACGCACAACGGAAAAGCGGCATCATGAGGCGGCTCAAGCTCTTTGGAAAAAACTTGAAGCGGCAGGGCAAATTTATAAAGGCACCTATGCGGGATGGTACGCTGTGCGTGATGAAGCCTATTATGAAGAGTCTGAAATTGTTGATGGAAAAGCTCCCAGTGGTGCGCCTGTTGAGTGGATGGAAGAATCTTCCTATTTCTTTCGCCTTTCAGCTTGGGAAAGGCCTCTTTTAGATTATTATGAAGCCAATCCTCAAGCCATAGCGCCGATTGGACGGCGAAATGAGGTTCTTAGCTTTATTAAGGGAGGATTAAGAGATTTGTCCATTTCCCGGACAAAATTCGATTGGGGTGTTGCTGTTCCCGGTGATCCTACCCATGTGATGTATGTTTGGATAGATGCTTTAACAAATTATATCACAGCTTTGGGATATCCAAATGTTGAAGAAGAAGAGTTTCGTACTTTCTGGCCGGGTTCAATACATTTATTGGGTAAAGATATTCTTCGATTTCACGCTGTTTATTGGCCAGCTTTCTTGATGGCAGCAGATCTAAGTCCCCCTGATCGCATTTTTGCGCATGGTTGGTGGACGCACGATGGACAAAAAATGTCAAAATCATTGGGAAATGTGGTGGATCTTTTTAAGCTCATTGATACTTATGGAGTCGACCCTGTGCGTTACTTTTTGATGAGAGAAATCACTTTTGGCCAAGATGGAGATTATTCTGATGCGGCACTGGTTCAGCGGTTAAACAGCGATCTTGCGAATGATTTAGGAAATTTAGTTCAACGGGTCTTGTCTTTCATTTATAAAAATGCGGATGCCTCCATTCCAGCTCCTGATGATTTGAAAGGTGAAGATCGTGAAATTCTGGCCAAAGCGGCTCATCTCCAGGATCTTTTACGTGATGCAATCAGCGTTCAAGCCCTTCAAACTTATTGCCAGCATATTTGGGAAGTTATTGCTGTGGCAAATAGGTATGTGGATTCGCAAAAACCGTGGTCATTAAAGAAATCAACAGATCCGCAAGATCATCTGCGTATGGGGACAGTCCTTTATGTATTAGCTGAAGTCATACGGCACGTGGCAATCTATATTCAGCCCCTTATGCCCGATGCGGCTGCTAAAATTCTTGATCAGCTTGGGCAGGTAGAAAGAACCTTTGAAGCGCTCAAAATACCCTTGAAGGCTGGCGCGCGACTGCAAGAGCCTCAAGCCGTATTTCCAAGGGTTGAGCGAGAAGAGAAAAAATAGTTTCTTCTTCATTGTTTTTCTAAAGAGCGTTAATGAAAAAGATGAAGGCTCCACTGACTTACTCCTCTTTGGATAATGCGCCAGTGATTTATTATAAAGACCTACGCATAACTTATTGAATTGGTTTGGTGCATTACGCCTCAATTCAATGAATTGGGAAAGAAAGTCGAGAAAATAGCTTCAAAAAACCTCCGCTTAACTTTCTTAAGGAGGATCATTTAAACACGTTTTCTTCCTTATACTTTTTTAAGGCTGTGAGATCATGGAGGGACTCACAAATAAAATAACAGAATTTCCCTTGGCTGACTCCACTCAACCAATCCGCTTTATTAAAAAGTATCTTAGAAACCTGCAAAAGTCGCAAAAATATATCTTGCATTCAAGAAAGGAAAACAAATGCCTTATAAGATTTTAGATGACTTACCAGAGTCTGTAAGAAGGGTGCTGCCAAAGCACGCTCAAGAAATTTATTTCGAAGCCTTTAACCACGCCTGGGAAGAATACAAAAATCCTCAGAAAAGAAAGATGCAAGAGTCACAGGAAGAAATTGCGCATAAAATAGCTTGGGCAGCTGTGAAGAAGAAATACGTTAAGTAAGGTGACAAGTGGGTTAAGAGTTAGAGTAAGCTTCCAAGCCTAAATGCAGATCTGCAAGAAGAACATTTAACTCAGCTCTTGCGATAACAGGAACGTCACCTACTGATAATCTAGCAGCTTTTTTATGGTATGCCATGAAATAAGTGATTCTACAATTTTTCTCCAAAGCAAAGTACTCACACATAAGAAAGAATTTTCTCTTTGATATCTCATCGTTTAAATAAAAAATTTTATTAAACTTTTAAAAGAGATGGTTTTGTCTGATTCTTAAAGCAGGCAGAAAGATTAACAACCAGAGAGAAAGGAAGGCAAATGTATAAGAGCAATTTTTCCCCCTAACTTACTAAAAATTAAATGAATTAATTTGAAATTTGAAAATTAAAATGAAAAATAAAGGAGAAAAAAATGAAGAATTATAAAAAAACATTAATTTTAGCAACCGCTTTGTGTCTCTCATGCGCTTCAATGGCTCAGGCTGGTAAGCTTACAGTAATCAATAAGCTCCCTAATGAGCGAGTGCAGCTTTTTATTCGAGGTGAAGGAGCCCCCAACCACTATGTTGAGCTTATAGAGGCTGGTCAACAGAGGGAGCTAGTTATTGGACAGGAACAAGTACAAAACAAGCCTACCTTTGAAGTGATCGCCTCTACAGGTAATGGGGGAGAACCAGATTGGAAGCTTATGGGTGGAAAGTGTGGGGAGTTGGTTACCGCTGCTGATCACACCATTGTGATTAACTCCACCCTTGGAAAAACCTCTTGCACAAACATAACTGATAAAAACCCTGCAGCTGCTGGTTAGATAGAGATTTTTATAATGAATAACACCCCATTCTTACATGCTTTTTATAAAAGTCTCCATAAATATAATCTTAAAAAGCATGTAAGAATTTAACAAAAGGAGAAATCAAATGAAAAATTATAAGAAAACAACTCAAGTTTTTTTCCTAGCTCTTGCCGTTGCCTCTTTTGCAAGAGGGACCCAAGCTGAAGCAGGAATGGTGAGGATCATTAATAACAGTGATGTTGCCATTAAAGTGAATATCACTCCGGGTAATACTGAGGGAGATCCTTACTGCTGGAAATGTTTAGATAGTCGGTTGCGCTCCTGTGGAAAGCAAACGGCTAACATTGTTGTGCCCGTGGATGCCTTTAAGGGACGCGAGTACTTCTCCGTGATTGATATAGCAGATGGTATTTTTACAAGTGGAAAATGTAAGAATCTAAGTGTTTTTAAAAACTACGAAGTTTTGTTTTCAGATACAACCTTTGGCACAAGTTGTAAAAGTAGAGAGATATAATATTTCAATATTTTTGCATTAAAAAGGAAAAAATGATGAAGAAAAATATATTTAAAAATAAAAAGAAATGTAATCTAAAGAAAGTCATTTCATATCTTATATTCCTTTTTCCTCTAATCTTTTTGTGCGGATGTCACACAATGGAAGGAGCGGGAACTGATATCCAACATGCGGGGAAAGCACTAGAGAGATCGGCCGATAATCATAAACCCCATTCTCGTCCGTGCCCGTGCTGTTGTCATTAGTTTAGAGAGGAGCTTAGCTTCTCTCTAAACTTCAAGAAGTTTGTAACATAAAAAGGAGAAACATCATGATAGACAAAAATTATATCCAAGATATGGAATCACATTTAGAAAAGTATAAAAATAAACTCTCAAAAATAGAAGGTTTTCTTAACGACTATAGCGCAAAAGACAAAGAACACCTGACATCTGAAAATAATAGTTTGAAAGACACATTCAAAAAGGGAGAAGAGATTTTTAAAAAGTTAAAATCCTCGACAGAAGAAAACTATGAAGAAGTTCACGAAGCTTTTACAAAATCATTTGATGCCATTAAAGAAGGATTTCGTGAATTTTCAACTCTCTTAACCATGGAACAGCTTTATCGTACTAAAGATGAGATTGTGGATTATGGTCAGGAGAAAATAGATGAGGTTGAAGAGTATATTAAAAAGCATCCTGCCCTTACAGCAGCCTGTGCTTTAGGCATTGGATTTTTGGTCGGCACTTTACTCAAGATAAAAAAATGAGAACCCTCATCAACCTTATCCTTGATCACTTTCTGAGATCTCAAAATACCGAGAAGATTGAGATGTGGAGGATACTTAGCTTTGTTCTCTTAATGGGAGGAGGAGGAAGTGGACTTTTCTTTCTCTTTGAAGCCTTAGTTCCTGTTATGGGATATGTGGAGAGCGGCGCAAGTATAAGTGCTCTCCTCCTCCTAGCTGGAGGTCTCTTGCTCTTTTTCAACAGACAAAAAACCTTTGTGTCTTCAAAGCCTTCTCTTCCCCAAATTCAGGAGATTTTTAAAAGCCTTAATTTGGAAGGTGAGCTAAAAAATAACGCGGGAAAAATTGTCCTTCTTTCTTTTGGTATAGGAATTGCTTTATCTCAATTCCCGCGGATAAAAAAGGTTGCTGATCTTTATAAGTTACTGAAATAAATTCATTTATCATAATTATTTTGGTTAAATTTTATGAAGCACATAAATGCAAAAGAAGAAAGAGGAGGAAATTATGGTTGTCAAAAATGACAGTAAAGAAGAATTGAGTCAAAAGACGAAGCAGGCAAAAGTTAAAGAGGAGAAAACCTTTGAGCAAAAAAAACGTGAAGCCTATTCAGCCATGGGAAAACTAGGCGGGCAAGCACGTGCTAAACAACTTGCTGAGCAAGGTTTCGTTAAGAAAGAATCTCTCTCTAAAAAACATGAAAAAGAAAAGAAGTAAGGGGATTTTGCTTTATAAATTCTTATATTGAAAAAATAGACAGTTTTCTAAAATTGCATTTTAATATATAAAGAAAAAATTATTTATTTGATATGCTCTTTTAATGTTGTGTTTTTTAACCATTATTTTTGTCCCCGTAATATAAGAATTTGGAATATAGCAAAGCTCATTCCCTGTATCCAAAACTATATAATGAATATCCATTTTTAAAACAGTACCATAGATCCCATCAATAATAATAACATCACCGATTTTGAAGGGGCCATAAAAGAGAATAGAAAAGCCTGAGAGAAGATTGCTAATAACGTCTTTCAAGGCAAAACCCATTATAAAACTGGCTAAACCAAGACCTGTAATGATACCTTGTACATCTATTCCAAATATTCCAAAGGTAACGATTAGACTGATAATAAAAATTAAAATATGAAGAAGATTTTGATAAAGAAAAAACTCTTTCAAAAGGAGACTTTCTTAAAAAATTTATTTTTTCTAAAATAATTTTTATTATTACCAAAAGTATCAAATGCAAAACAAATGGTGAGAGCATTTCTATGAAATTAAAAACGTATCTTGTATCATTTTCGCTCATCTTTTCTTTGCCCTGTTTAAAAGGCAAGAATTCTAAATTTTTAAGGCAGTCCTCCATAAAAGCTTAATTTTTTTATTAATTTTTATTCCTTAATCAAAGGACGAACTTCAAGCTCTACAATGATGCTCCTTATACCGCTGATATGTTTAACAGCCTCTTTTGCCATCCATTGTGCAACATTGGAATGCACGCTGCCTGATAAGGTTACAATTCCTTCCTCTACTGCAACAAATATATTTGTTGCATCAATCGCAGGATCAAATTCTAGAATTTGAGTAATCTCTTTTAAAAGGTCTTCATCTGGTCGCATGATTTTTCTCCTTATCTAATTAATATTAATAATAACTTTTTTACATTTTTTATAAATGAGAAAATCTACAATAAATTAAACTTTAATTTATAAAATTAAAAAGAAATTATAATTCCTAGAAAATTTAATTAGAAAATGGAATGAGGAAAGAATAGTTGTTAGCCTTATTAACAGGGTACTAAGGTCCTAGGAGAAATACATAAAAGAGCCGCAAAAAAAATATATCCTATTAAGAAAGAGAGAGGAACGAACATTTCTTTAAGAACCATGGAGCTCCAATTTTCTTTTCTTCCTGTTTTTCTCATGAGTAAGGTAAAAATTTTAGCGGGTAAATATTTTTCCAATTCGATGGTTAAGTCATTTCTTATTTCGATATTCTTTTTTATAGAAGCAAGAGAACTCAACCAAGAAAGAGTGAGGACAAAGCCAAAAAAGAGCACAGTAAAAAGAAGGAATGGCTTTTGATCTCCTCCCATGCTCTCTGCGTCCCTAATGTAGGCAATCATGCCTATCAAAGCGCCATTAATTGTTATCCAAAAATTATTAGCCGTTTCACGGACATCGTTCAATTTATTGATTGATTCCAAGAGTAGCTTATACTGTTCCATGAGAATCTTCCTCCCTTCTTCAGTCAGTGGGATCAGTGAAGATGGTGTAGATCTTCCCATACGATTTTTCCTTTTCCAAAGACCAGGCTTCATTTTTCCTTATGAAAATTTAAGAAAGTTAAGGAGTTTTTTCTTAGAAGTTCTATTCATTTTAGCCCTTTTTTTTACTCTAGACTGCCTCCTCTAATGTTTCTTCCAACCAGGCTAAATGACGCTTTTCATCTTCAAGCCCTTGTTTTAAAATCCCTCTTATTTCTTTAGGAATTCCTTTGTGGATATTGATGCGCTCATAAGCTGTGGTTGTATCAATTTCATTGGTTCTCATGGCTTTTAAGATTGTTAAATCCCCCATTAGATTAGCTAAAATAACTTTGCCTTGCGTAAGATAACTTTTAGCACTCGGCCCAGTGGGGGGAACCTCCTCCTTACTTTTGAGGAAAGCAGAAAGTCCTTCAATATGCTTTTCATGATCTTTTCTAAAATCCCTGAAAGCCTTCCTAAACCCTTCTTTATCTAGCCGATCAATGGCGGCGTCATAAGCAGCGATGGCGTCATAATCAAGTTCTATTAAATTTTTTATTGCTGTCATAAAATCTGGTTCTAATCCTACCCTGGTTGTCATCTTTATCTCCTTTTTTATTAAAGTGTTCACTCATTTATTATTATTTAGATTCACCCAAATAAAAAAGTAGAAAATACAGAAAGATTTAAAACGCTAGGAGTACCACTGACTAGGTGTACGGTTATCTTTCCTCATTATAAAAGCCGCTTAAAGTCGCTCAGGCCATACCATTAGAATTTTACTTGTGTTTAAGCAGTGTGATGTTACGATTGTTCAATTAAAAAAAACGGAGCTACCGTCTAGTGGATATGATGCGATTTATCTTAGGTATTTTGGCTTTTTTTTCTTTTGGGGACTCTGTGTTTGCAATGAAAGATGATGAATCAGAACGCAAGCTTTTACCCTCGGCGCATTCAAAGCAAGAAAAGTATAGGCCATTGCCCTCATCTGCATCCACTTCTTCTTATCCAGCGGAAAGGGGAAAGGGGCCTGTGTATCCTTCCTATTTATCGCCACATCAAGAAAAGCAATTCCATGCGACAAAAATGCCTATTGCATCGCCACATAGCCTTGCTCCTACGTATCCTGAAGGTTATCCCTATCAGATTCATGGCTATCTAAAGATCACTTATAATGATAAATCGCAACGAATATTGACTGGGACATTGATTGGCCCTAGCCATGTTCTTGTAGGAGGTCATCACTTTGCTAACGTCGTTAATAGTAAAGAATTAATTTTCTATCCTCTTACTAAGGAAGGGAAGATTTTGAAAGATGGGATTTCCGCTGCCCCTCTAGCTGACGCAGCATATTTTAATGATTGGGAACAGGGGAAGAATGACACCCGCTTTGCTGGAAAACCTATAGGAGGAGCTGCTATTGTTACTCTTGATTGTGCTATTGGTAACCTAATAGGATATGCAGATCTTTGCGCTGTATCAAAGGGTTCTTTACAAGGTCAAATAATTTGCTTAGGGGGGATTCATGGTCCAATTAATTATGCGGCCCTTGAAAAAGGAAATCAAAGATTTACTATCAACATTACCACCAATACAATTGAATCTGAAGAGGATAGTTTTTTGCAAGTGGCTAATAAGCCAGGCTTAGCTCAACAAGCAGAAGTTATGCTGGCTCGGATTGGAGAGAGGTATGCTGTTATCGGCTTGGGACGAGGCGCAGAAGATGAGGAACACATTTTTCAGAGGTTGACAGAGGAGCGGCTGAAAAAGTTAAAAGAAGCGGTGGAAAAGTTCAAACCAATAAATTACATCCCAAAAATGGTAAGCAACACCACGACAACAACAAGTAAAACTACGACAACAGTAAGTAAAATCAAGTTTCCAAACGAACCGAAACCTCTTAGCTTAGAAGCAACAGAGGAAGATTTAAAAGACATTATCATTATTCCTGACCAAGATAATAAGAACAAAGGCCCTAATAATAAACTAGCAAAAAAAATAAAAGCACAAGATTCTCCTCTTGAGCACCATCCTGATCCTACGAAAGATCGTGGCAATCTGCGACACATGGTTGATATTTACTTAAAAAAGCGAACTTTTATGAGATATTGCTATTTATTATTGAAGCATGCTTATGGCTTTCATCCCTTGGCAGAGGCAATGTTATCAGTATCCTATAAATTTTGTCAGCCACATAATGATGAAGAAAGAAATGAAGAAAGAAAACGAGACGAAACTTTAGGAGGTTTTTTTGATCTTGTTTTACGAGAGCTTTCTCTTTTACACCGTTATCATGCTCAAGAAACCGATCTAACTCCTTCTGATGAAGTTTTAGCAGAATTAACTGAAAATCAAGCAGATCTTATCGAGGTTAAATCACGGCTAGAAGATGTAGAAGAGTTATTTAAGACTGTTACAGGTGATCCTCTTAAGAGATTACAAGCAGAAAAACAAGATTTGCTAGCGAAGAAAAAAGGACTAGAAGAAAAAATTTCCCCTGTAGTTGATAAGTCTAAACTTGCAGTTCAGCAAGAAGAATTACTCTCAGATGATCAAAAGGAAGAAAGAGAATTAGTTAAACAGCCTAAAAAATTAAATGCTGTTATGGAATCAAAGTATAAAGAAGAATTGGAAAAGGAGTCCAAAAAATCTGAACTTGAGAAACAAGCTGAGGCTGCTTACTTGCTTGGCCAGTGTTATTTGTGGGGTTGGGGTTGTAAGCAAGATTTTGACAAAGCAATGATACAGTTTGAAAAAGCTTCATCATCACAGAAATGCCCGAAGGCTTATGAAATTCTGGGGCACTTGCATGCAGGAGGTATAGGGGTCAAAAGAAATAACGACGAAGCAATTAAATATTACACGAAATTTGCAGAAGTAGATAGTGATGGGTATTTGCATCTTGCCCACTTTGAACACATAACAGATTCTGCTATGGGAAATGAAAGGACTTTGGAGAAACTACGAAGGGCTGCAGAAGAAAAAAATCCTATTGCTTTACGTGCCTTATCAATATTAGAAGTTGAAACAATGGTATTTAGTACATATGAGAAGTATATTAACTACTTCAAAGACAAAAATAAAGAATTAGTCCAACCTAATCAAGAAGCCGAGCGGGATAACAAAGTGAGTAAGATAATAGAAGGAGAATTAGGCGAATTGCCAGCTCTAGGAAAATATTATTATTTTGGGCGAGGTGGTGAAAAAAATGACTTTTTAGCTGCACTTTGTTTTGCACTCTATGATTTATCTCGAGATCCTGATACATTAACAATGCTTATTTCTGAAGTTGCTTCAGTACCTGCCGATTCTCAAGGCTATGATGCGTTTGCTAAAGAAAAACTTGTAATACAAGCTAAAAAAGATAATTGCTATAACTTTGTAAAAACGCTCATTGCAAATATAGACAGCATTGATAGACAAGATATAAAGAAAAAAAAAGCATTAAAAAATTTATGTGACATAAAAATTGTTTTTTTAAATCAGCTTTCGCAGTCTGAAGACTTTAATAAATTCTTAAAAGAACTATGTGTGATGCTTGAGGTAAGTGAAACTGAAAGCGTAATCCAACAGCTTAAGCTTCAAGTTGTCAACTTATTAATTACATGGGAAGCCAAAGAGAGGTTTCAACAATTGGTGCAAAGATTGGCTCCTTTCTTGCAATCTTCAGGAAAAAATAAAGAGCTGTATGAAGATAGTCTTCAACTGCTAGAAAATCTAGCAAATAAAAAAATGAAAAAGATGAATAATAACCAAGAACTTAGTGCTGTAAATTTTGAATTATTCTTAGAATATTCTCGATGGCCAAAAAATCAATCTTATCGTCAAGCTCTCGGTCATTGTTTTATGTGGGGTTGGTCAATAAAACCTTACGAGTTATGTCATTATGGGAAAGCAGCCACTGTCTTTACCCTCGCCACAAAGAAAAAACAAAATTATGAAGAATGGGGGAGCTTATGTAATTGGCTAAGAGAATGTCGAGATACTCAAAGAAATAAAGTTTCGCTCAAAGAAAAAGACAATTGGCTTGGTCCTGATAATCGTTACAGGACACTTATGATGAACATTCCCTTAAAAACGCGAAAGCTTGATGCATTGGTGAGTTTAGCCCGTCTTGGTTATCCCGTTGGGTTTTATAATCTTGGAAAGGATGTGATGAAGGATGCGCCTACTTTTGCATTTGAATGCTTCGCTCAAGCAAGCAGTGATCCAAAAGCTGCGTCGAAGCTTGCTGAACTTTATTTTACAGTTGAGGGTATCGACGGCAAACGCAACAAGAAAAAAAAGGATCAAAGAACAGAAGCCTTTACCTTATGGCAACAGGCGGCACTTCAAGGTGTCCCAGCAGCTCAATTTTATTTAGGAAATTGTTATTTGCGGGGGTGGGGAACTGAGCGGGATAATGAGCAAGCCTCACTATGGCTGGAAAAAGCTTACCAAAATGGATATGTTCCTAGTAAGAAAACAATACCCAATTTTACAAAGCCATATAACCCACTGGAATTGGGTTTTTAGAGATTATAATAATAATTTGAGACATCTAATAAAGGATAGGCCCTCATCGTATTGCTAACAAAGCTTTTGAAATGATTCAAGCCCTCTATAAGATTGAGCATGTAGCCCGAGAAGAAGGTTATGATAAGGACTAAAGAAAGAGCTTCGGAAAAGGGTTCTGTCGTAAATTTTTAGGAAGTAATTATTTGTGATTTTTGTTTAGGCATATTTATGCTGCGAGAGCATAAAATTGCTGCCGTGCAGACAGAGTTTTATTAAGAGCTTTTTGCCCCAAGACAATGAGACTCGTCCTACAGTTATTGAATCCTTATTTAAACATGAGCGTTCCTTACTCCTAGGACGAGTAGTTCTGATGGCAGTATATGAGGAGGAAATTAGCGGTACGAGTCTTTCGAATAATCCTCTTGATGAGATAAGGGCCTTAGATAAGAGAAAGGCGGATTTCAGTCAGTTAAGTCTTACTAATTTAACCAACGCATTACTGGCAAAAATTGATGCAGAGGTAAGATAGAAGGAGCCTATCATGAGGGATGTAGAAAACATCCCTCATCCTCAAAGAAGAAAAGATCCTCAATTTGGGTTGTCTAACTCTAACTCCTTTTCCTCAAGTCTTTTAATTTCATCTCTTAACCGGGCAGCTTCTTCAAAGTGCAAGTTACCGGCAGCGGCAAACATTTTCTTTTCAAGGCCGTCTTTATAGGTTTTTTTCTTTTGTGGGCTTAGCTTAAAATAAGGGTCTTCCTCAAGAGAAATGGTGGTATGGTCTTTTTCATACACGCTTGCCAAAATCTGATGGATTGATTTCTTCACCGTTTCGGGGGTAATGCCATGAGTGGCATTATAGGCTTGTTGTTTTTCTCGTCGTCGATTTGTTTCTTCAAGGGCAGCTTTCATCGAATTTGTTATCCTGTCTGCGTATAAAAGAGCCCATCCGTCAACGTTCCGAGCCGCTCTTCCGATGGTTTGGATGAGAGAGGTTTTCGAACGCAAAAAACCTTCCTTATCGGCGTCGAGAATAGCGACAAGTCCACATTCAGGAATATCAAGCCCTTCGCGCAAAAGGTTAATGCCAATCAACACATCAAAGACACCCAACCGCAAGTTACGGATGATCTCAATGCGTTCTAAGGTATCGACATCAGAATGAACATACTGAACTTTAAGCCCGGTTTCACTGAGATATTCCGTTAAAGCTTCGGCCATCCGCTTGGTGAGGGTGGTAACTAATACACGATATCCTTTTTTAGCCGTTTCTTGGCATTCGTGAATGAGGTCATCCACTTGATTTTCAACGGGTCGTATAACGCAGATGGGATCCATTAACCCCGTGGGTCGAATCACTTGTTCGACAAAAACGCCTTGCGCTTGAGTCATTTCCCAGGGGCCGGGTGTGGCTGAAACAAAGATGGTAGCGGGGCGCATCGCCTCCCACTCCTCAAACTTTAAAGGACGATTATCTCGACAAGACGGTAGGCGAAATCCATAATCGGAAAGTGTTTTTTTGCGAGAGGCATCTCCTTTATACATGGCTCCTAATTGTGGAACGGTTACGTGACTTTCATCCACAAACAAAAGAGCATCCTTTGGAAGATACTCAAAAAGGGTAGGGGGAGGTTCGCCAGGGGATCGTCCTGTGAGAAAGCGAGAGTAATTTTCAATCCCCGCACACATGCCTGTTGCTGATAGCATCTCAAGGTCAAATCGAGTGCGTTGTTCTAAACGTTGGGCTTCCAATAATTTGTCTTCTTGTCTGAGTTCTTCCAGACGCGTTTTAAGTTCCCTCTTAATTCCCTCAATGGCTTGCTGTAATGTTGGTCCGGGTGTGACGTAGTGAGAATTCGCATAAACCTTAATGCTTTCAAGAATCGATGTTTTTTGACCTGTTAAAGGATCAACTTCGATAATGGATTCAATTTCGTCGCCAAATAGAGAAATTTTCCAAGCTCGATCTTCGTAATGTGCCGGGAAAATCTCAATACTATCCCCTTTAGCGCGAAAAGATCCCCGGTAAAAATCAAGATCGTTTCGTTTGTATTGTAGGCTCACCAGCTGACGCAAAAGGTCACTCCTTTCGATTTGATCGCCAACTTTCAGCGAAATCACCATTTGGCTGTAACTTTCAACAGAGCCAATACCATAAATACACGAAACACTGGCGACAATAATCACATCCCGTCGTTCTAAAAGGGCTTGGGTGGCAGAGTGGCGCATTCGATCGATTTGTTCGTTAATGGTCGCTTCTTTTTCGATAAAGGTATCCGTCCGGGGGACATAGGCTTCGGGTTGGTAATAATCATAATAGGAGACAAAATATTCAACCGCATTGTGAGGAAAAAAGGCCTTCATCTCTCCATAAAGTTGGGCGGCTAAGGTCTTATTCGGCGCAATAATCAAGGCGGGTTTGTTTTGTTGAGCAATAATTTGAGCCATGGTAAAGGTTTTTCCTGACCCTGTGACACCCAGCAAAACTTGGTCTCTTTCTCCGCTGACGAGCCCATCCTTAAGCGACGTGATGGCGCGAGGTTGATCACCTGCCGGGTGAAAATCTGAAACGAGATGGAAAGGAACATCAGTCATTTTATGTTTAATCGCTCAATGTTGGGACGTATACCATTGGATCTAGATTAGAATGATTGTTCTTTTTTTGCAAATCAGCAGAATCGTGATGATTAAAGGGTAGGATAAGAGCATTAAATAATGTTTGAAAAAAAAAGAAAAGACTGTATAACGAGGGAATTAAAGTGTTGAGGGAGTAGCGTGATTTAGGCTGCAAGTTTGTCTTTGTATATTGATACAGGGGTGAACTGTGCTTCTTTCCTTCGTAACACGACGAATTTTCTTGAGCGGGTGTAGCTCAATGGTAGAGCTCCAGCCTTCCAAGCTGGCTATGAGGGTTCGATTCCCTTCACCCGCTCCAAAGATGAAGTAAGGTTAGAGCAATAGAGGATAAAAGCGATGGCAAAAGAGAAGTTTGAACGGAAGAAGCCGCATTGTAACATAGGGACAATAGGGCACGTAGATCACGGGAAGACGACGTTAACAGCGGCGATAACGAAAGTATTAGCCGAGAGTGGTGGAGCAA
>JAGONT010000036.1 GCA_017992885.1 Alphaproteobacteria bacterium | reverse complement strand
TTTTACTGGTGCGCCCGAAGAGAGTCGAACTCCTAACCTTCTGATCCGTAGTCACACAGTTTAAACTATATCTCTCTATCTGAAGTTAGATAATCCTTTACAAAATCTAGAGTTTTAGCTACATTTGATTATCTAAAGTTTTACGAATTTATATCGAAATAGCGCTCTCTAGTATACCCGGCGTATACCCGATAAAACGAAGAGAGCATCTGACTATAATCAGAGGATCACAAAAAGATTCGCAGAAAAAGGGAGAGAAAATATGAAGAAGCAGGATAACAACTTTAACTTTACGAAGAAGAGTCTTGATGCTCTTCCTTGCCCTGAGAAGGGTAAGCGCCTTTATGTGTATGATACGAGGGTCAGAGGCCTGGAGCTTATGGTAACGGATCAAGGGACCAAGTCCTTCAAGGTTTACCGGAAGCTGAATGACAAGCCAGTGCGAGTTACCTTAGGGAAGTATCCCGACATGACCATTGAGCAGGCTCGAAATGAGGCTCAGAAGATCATTACAGAAATGCTAAAGGGCAAGAACCCTAACGACGAAAAGAAAAAACTGCGGGCGGAGACTTCCTTTGGAGAAATGTTTGCTTTGTATATGGACCGCTATAGCAAGCATCAGAAAAAAACCTGGCAGTCGGACGAACGTGATGTTCCTCGGTTTTTAGGCCATTGGTTTCAACGAAAGCTTTCTGGAATTACAAAACAAGAAGTACAAGCCTTGCATGAAAAGATTGGCAAGGAAAACGGGCAATATCAAGCCAATCGTTTGCTCGCGAGAATGCAGATTATCTACAACAAAGCCATTGAGTGGGGTTGGGAGGGCATCAATCCGGTACAGGGAATTAAAAAGTTTAAGGAAAAATCACGAGATCGGTTTCTCCACCCCGATGAATTGCCTCGTTTTTTTGAAAGCTTAGATATGGAGCAGAATGATACTATCCGTGACTATGTGTATGTTTCCCTTTTTACAGGGGCAAGGCGATCAAATGTCCTGGCGATGCGCTGGGAAGAGATCCACCTTGAAAGGCGAGAATGGCTAATTCCAGAAACCAAGAACGGTGAGTCCTTAAGAATTCATCTCGTCGATCTTGTTCTTGACCTTCTTAAAACGCGTCTTGAGAAATATGGCAGACGCGAATGGGTCTTTGAAGGACCAGGAGAAACAGGTCATTTGATGGAGCCTAAAGCTGGCTGGAAAAGAATCCTCGATAGGGCCGGTATTAAGGACTTAAGACTCCACGACTTAAGGCGAACTTTAGGCAGCTGGCAAGCGGCCACAGGAGCCAACAGCTACATGATTGGCAGAACCTTGGGTCACAAGACCTCCCAATCCACAGCTGTGTATGCACGATTAAATATTGACCCTGTGAGAGATTCGGTTGAAAAAGCCACTGAGGCTATGTTACAAACGATAAAAAAAGAGAGGGTTCAGGATAATGTGGAATCAATAAAAAAAATCCTTATCTGAATTTTTAGCAGAGCGCCACGATCTTGTTCTGTATGATCCGCTCCATCATGTTAAAGCTTTCTTACTTTTTCTGCCTAAATGTTCCTGCGATAATTCCTATCAATGCTCTAAATGGAGAAGAAAGATTACTTTAGTTTTAAATACAAATATTTATAAAAAAGCTGCACGGGTTCAGGGTTGGAGCGTCGCTTGCTGAAGTTCTGGGACATAAAACCTTGCAGATGGTGAAACGCTACGCCCATCTCAGCGAAGCGCATACAGCCCAAGTTGTTCAGCGCATGAATGAAAGGATTTTTTGGTGAATAAGCCGTTTGCACAAAATATACATGAACAGGATGTTGACTCTTGCAAAAAGTGGCTCTCTGACACGAGTCCCCTAAATGTTCAACAAGGACTAGAAGATATACTCTCCCACAACAATCCACCTTCTGTATTGAAGGAAATGCAAATAAGACACTTAGGAAGTAAGCTGAGGGAAAATATACTTTTTGCAAGGTCCTCAATTAGAAATAAGGATGGTTTTGAAAAACTAGATGATATTGTTAAACTAGATAATGTTGTCACACTTATATCAAATTTTAACAATCCTGGTATATTGGGATATACTATTAAGTCTCGCTCTCAATTTGTAAAACTGATTTATCAATACTTTTCATACTTTCCGATCGCACTTCTCAAAGCCTACACAGAAATCACGAGAGAGAAATTAATATTGGATAATCTTTCTGAGGTAAGAGAATTTTACGAAAGCTGCTCTAAATTTGATTTATGGACCAGTCACGAGCTTTGCGCCTATATCAGTCATTGTGATCCAGAAGCTTTGGATTTCATATCAGAGCATCCCGAAGCTCTAGATCTTATGTCAGAGGACTCAAAGTCCAGAAATTCCAGGTTAGATAAACTAGAAAGACTGCTTCCTAGCAGATTTTCTCGCATCTTTCTAAGGCCGGACCTTTACAAGAAGAACTTGACCTTGGTGAAAGCCGCTATTCTTGGAGGTGCCTTTGAGCTTATCCATCTTGATCGTGACAATTGGGCGCAAAGCTCTCTAAAGCCTAAAAAAGGACTGGAATGGGCAAAGAAGAAAGGGATTGATTATCATCCTGTGCTTGATGAGTATCTTCTTACTATAGATACAGAACCTGCGATTTCTTCTGGATATACAACTCCCTACTTAGAGATGATGCGAGAGGTTATAAGGGAGCTGGGGATTTCGAGAGAAAATCAGGAAAAAAAAGAAGCAATAGCCGCTTTATTTGCAAAAAAACTCGCTGATCATAAGATCACTCCACCCAGCAAAAAACTAGCCGATGCTATGGCGACCTTAGTGCGTTTGCCTGAATCGCAACAAGGGCGAGCCAAGCATAAGGGGTGACCCCATCAGAAATCGCTTTCATATATCCTATTGAATTTAAATGTGTTTTTAAGGTGAGAATGGGGTCCCCCCTTTGCCTTGATCCCTTTCACCCATTTGTTTTCTCTCAAGATTGATTTTTACTCCAGTTAGGCAGCAATAGTGCTGCTTCTTATAACTTAAAGGAGTAAAAAAAATGCATATCCACAACAAATCTACACAACCTGTCGTGAGCATAGACGACTTCGTCACCATTAGACAACTCACCACGAGTAACCCGGCCTTCACAGAAGGAGGGATTCGAGCTTTTATTTTTCGTTCAAGAAGCAATGGATTCGACAGCTGTATCCGTCGGATAGGGCGGAAGATCCTCATTTCTAAGAGCGCCTTTTCTCAGTGGATTGAAACCCAAAATGGAGAAGTGCGATAATGATGAATTGGAAAAAAGAAAGGCTCCTCATTGGTACTGAGGGGCTTATCAAAGGCTTGCGCCCCATTTTTAACATCCCCAATCTTGTCACTCAACAAATTTCTGAGAGCTTAAAGCAGCATCGTAACCATAAAAGAAAGGATAAAAATTATGGAAAAGCTTAATAAAAATAGTCTGTTAACTCGGTTGGAAGCAGCCGAGTTCTTAGGCGTAAGTCCCATCACCCTTGCGCTTTGGAAGTCAACAAAACGATATCCCCTTCCTGTCGTCATGGTAGGAAGACTCCCCAAATATCGTTATGGTGATCTTTTAGAGTTTATTGAAATACGCACGGTGAATAAACCTAATGCTTCGAACAATAATGTAAAATACGACGGGAAAGGAGATCAATAGAATGGATAAACCTTTTCATCAAGACCAGAGGGCCCCTGAGGGGCCCTCTGGGATGAACACTTTTCTGCCAGGAAACTATGTTCAAGACTTCATACAAGCCATGCGTTGTGCAGGCCTGAACTTTAAAGAGAATATCATAGGTGATGGAAATATTCACCGCTTTTCTACAGGAAATAAAAGTCATAAAGATGGCTGGTATGTTTTTTACGGATTAGCAGGTGCTTATGGAGATTGGAGTCGAGATATTTCACAAACGTGGAGTTTAAAGAATGATCGAGCTGCAAATTTAGATAAAGAGCACCTTTTTAAGCAAATCGAAAAAGCCAAGCAAGATGCAGAAGAAGAAAGACTCAGAAAATATGAGGAAACGTCCATCCTTGCTTTGGAAAAATGGACTACTCTCTCCGAAACAGAGAATTCTTCCTATCTTCTCAAAAAGAAGGTTGGAGCTTTTGGTGTTCGCTGTAGTAACGACATTCTCATTGTTCCCCTTAAAGATGTAAGAGGTAAACTCTGGAGTTTGCAATGGATTAAACCAGATGGCTCCAAACGTTTTCTGACAAGCGGTCGCAAAAAGGGTTGTTTTCACTCTATAGGTGTTCTTGAAGATGGCAAACCGATTATCGTTGTAGAAGGTTACGCAACAGGTGCCAGCATTCATATGGCAACACAACAAGCAGTGGTCATTGCTTTTGACGCAGGGAATCTAGACTCTGCAATTGAGGAGATCAAGAAGGCCTACCCCAATAGTCCTCTTATTATTGCAGGAGATGATGATTGTTGGAAAGAGCACAATATAGGTCGGGAAAAGGCTCAGGAAGCGGCTCTTAAATATGGTTGTTCCTTTGTTTTTCCGACCTTTAAAGACACCACCTCCAAACCAACAGACTTTAATGATCTCCATATACGGGAGGGACTTGAGGCAGTGAAACGACAACTCAGTCAACCTCAAACCCCATCTTCGTCCCTCAATTGGCCTGAGCCCACGCCTCTCAAGAACATCAAGAAGGATCTCTCACCTGTCATTCCCTTGCCGGCTGATTTAATCCCCGAACCTTACCAACCCTGGCTCACCGATATTGCTGAACGTATGCAGTGCCCTTTGGATTATGTGGCGGTTGCAGCTCTTATTGCCTCAGCTTCTTTGATTGGTGCAGGGTGTAGAGTTCGTCCCAAGAAAAATGATTCGTGGTCCATCGTCCCTAACCTTTGGGGAGGCATTGTGGGGCGACCCAGTACACTCAAGAGCCCGAGCCTTAAGGAGGTCCTCAAACCCATGAAAGTCCTTGAAGAGGAGGCTTACGCGACATTTGAAAAAGAAATCCAGGTTCATGAAATTGAGTTAGAGAGCCATAAGGTTCAGAAAGAGGCCATTAAGAAAAGGATGGGGAAGGCTGCTGATCTCAGAAATGATCTCGACATTAAGCTGGCCATGGAAGAGCTTAAAATGCTTAAAGAACCCCAAGCTCCCATTTGGAAACGCTATTGCACAAATGATACAACCATTGAGAAGATGCACGAGCTGCTTTCTCAAAATCCTCGTGGACTCTTGTTGTACCGCGATGAATTAATAGGTCTATTGACGACGTGGGATAAAGTTGGCCATGAGGCGGATCGTTCTTTCTATCTCGAGGCCTGGAATGGAGATGATTCAAAAACAACTGACCGTATTGGAAGAGGGACGACCCATACAAAGAGTCTCTGCATATCCATCCTGGGAAGCACGCAGCCAGATAAGCTATTATCTTATTTTCAACAGACTTTGTCTGGGTTTTGTAACGATGGCCTACTGCAGCGCTTTCAATTGCTGGTCTATCCAGATGAGGTCAAGAACTGGACGTTAATCGATAAAAAGCCAAATATTACCGCTCAAAGAGAGGTCGCCTCCATTATGAAAGAGCTGGCTTCCATGAACTTCTGTGATTACGGAGCGATTCAGGAAGGTGAGGAGACACCTTACTTTTGCTTTACGGATCACGCTCAACATACCTTTTTCGTTTGGTTAACGGAGTTAGAGTGTGAAAAGCTTAACGCTGAAGAGGAGCCCATCCTTCTGGAACACTTTGCCAAGTACCGCAAACTCGTGCCCTCCCTCGCTCTCATATTCCATCTCATCAATGTAGCCAGTGGGAAGGCTCGTGGCCCTATTTCGGTCGACTGTGTGGAGAGGGCTGCTGCTTGGTGTGAGTATCTAGAATCCCATGCTCGCCGGATTTACGAGATGGGCCTCAGTCCTGGGTATCAAGCCGCAAGGAACCTTGCGAGACGGATTCAGGGGCGAGACTTAAACGATTCGTTCGACGCGAGAGATGTTTACAGAAAGGAATGGGCTTTCCTAAAAACCAGAGAAGAGGTGGAGGCGGCTTGTGAGCTTCTTATAGACTTGGGCTGGCTTAAGGAAGGGACTCCTTCCGAGGGGCGTAAAGCTAAAAGATGTTTCTACGTTAACCCCAAAATTTTGAAAAGAAGTAACCATGAATAATTGGCTTCACAAATTTATGGAAAAACCCGACATTTCCGACAACACCGACAAATGGGATGAAAATTTGAAAAATATGCCTGGAGGTGGACCCGACAAACCCGACAGATTGGATCTAAGTTTGAATTTGTCGGGTTTGGCGGGTAGTCCCTGGGGCCTTTTGGGAGAAAATTTGAGCAATATGTCAAAATTAGGACCCGACATTTCCGACAACACCGACAAACCCGACATTTCCGACAAACCCAACAGATTGGGTCCTAATTTGAATTTGTCGGGTTTGGCGGGTCCTTCTCAAGGTGATTTAAACAAAACTTCTGTTTTCCCTTATGAAGGATCTTCCTATCTGGATGACTTTGAAGAACGCCTCGCTATTGCTGAATATGATGGGCAGCAGAGTTCAAACCAAGCTCAACGGATCGCTTATCAAGACGCCTTTATTACTGTTTTAAACACCCTCCCTTATGAGGAGGCGGAAGGCTACTATGACGAAGATTGGCTGACGCGCAGAATAAAAGCAGCTCAAAGTTGGCTTGTTGCACAGGGACTTCAGCAGCCAGAGTAAGAGAATAAATAGGCAACAGCATCTTTAATCGGTTGAAAAATATACAAAGTTTTTGTGCCTTTTTACTTGCCACTCAGAAAAGAAAGCTTTATTCTGAACTTGCCTACTTCATGGTGAAGCGGGCGCGACGTGTAAATGCAGCAAACAAATACACGCCGCTGACCATAGCAACCGTATAGGAGATTACCATGGCTGAGTTATATTTAGCCCAAATCGAGTATTTATCACAAGAACTTATTGATCACGTTAGAAACGCTCACAATTTAATTGGCAGGGGAACGTTTGAACTTGACCGCGCACAAAAGTCATTAAAATTGCTTTTGAACGCACATGATCAATGGGTTAGTGAGATGGAACTTGATTCTGAAAAATCCTAATCCTTTCCATACATGCTTTGATATCTCTTAAAACCGTTGGAAGGCCATGCCCAAAAACGCGTGCTAAAGCGTTGGAAAAAGCGTGAGTGTGGTAGATTAGGAAAAGAAAGGGAGGAGCTATCTTTATGGCTTCTCTTTTTCTTCTTTTAAGGCGGCTTAGGCCGTCCAATTTGTTGCCTTTTTCCTCGACTGTCATTTTGGTGATAGCACTTTCAAAGGTTTTTCATATCACTAAATCGACAAATTCTCTTTTTGTGATAAACAATAAGAGGGACCAATGATAGGGGTGACCTTATTTGTTAGCAGGAAAAAATCTCCTCGCAATTTATTACACTCAAAATGCGGAAGTTGACATTTTTCGTCAACTATTGTAGTTATAATGTAGTATGACAGAAGCACATTTTATCAGGTCCTCCAAAGGACGCGAAAGACTTTCTTTCTTATTAAGGAAAGCCGGTCCCATCATATCTGTTGGTCACGCTGCGGAGATCCTGAATGTTTCACCTTCAATAGCGTCAATGACGCTCTCTAAATGGGCCAAGCAAGGATGGCTCAAGCGGCTTAAACGTGGATTTTATGCTCCTGTTTCAATAGAAGCTTCATCTTCTGAACAAGTCTTAAATAATGTATGGGTTTTAGTTCCTGAGCTATTTAGCCCAGCTTACATAGGAGGATGGTCTGCTGCAGAACACTGGGGCTTCACAGAACAAGTTTTTCAAAGTATTTGCGTGGTGACCTCTCAAAATGTAAGGCGAAAAAAAATTACTCTACAAAATGTTTCTTTCTATATGAAGCACGTAGATCCCTCTTTGTTATTTGGTCTTAAGACGCTCTGGGATCAAAATGTTAAAATACAAATTACAGATCCTCACAAAACAATTATAGATATGCTAGACGACCCGGCAATGGGCGGAGGAATTCATCATGTGGATCAGTGTTTACGCGCTTACCTAAGCTCTGATCATTACAATGAAGTAAAACTACTTGAATACGCTGAAAAACAGAATAATGGTGCTCTCTTTAAAAGATTGGGATACTTACTCTCCCTTATGGACAATAAAAACAGTGGCTTAATAAGTTACTGCAAAAACCATATAACAAAAGGAATATCAAGCCTGGAACCAGGCTACAAGGACGTAAGATTTATTACAGAATGGGGCTTAAGCATCCCCAAGAATTGGCAAGAGGCTATCCATCGTGATTGACGCAGAGGAAATCAAAGAAGCAGCTGGACGATTGTCCCTGGACCCCAGGGTGATTGAAAAAGATTATGTTATTGGTTGGGTCTTAGCAGGTATCTATAACCATCCTCTCCTATCTCCTGAGTGGCTCTTTAAAGGAGGGACGTGTGTTAAAAAGTGTTTTTTTGATACAGAGCGGATGTCTGAGGATTTGGATTTTACCTTAATAACCGATGAGCAGATCAATGTTGATTTTTTGAAGCTCGCTTTTTCTGAGGTCAGTGAATGGGTCTATGAGCAAAGCGGCATCAACATTGCAGCTGATGCAAAGCAGGTCCCTTTGTACATCGACATATATGAAAATCCACGAGGGAACCAAGCTTGTCAGGCGCGAATTTACTATCGTGGACCTTTAAAATATCAATATTCAGCGGCTAAAATTAAACTGGATCTAACGGCAGATGAAAAATTAGTGCAACCTTCTGTACGTGTTGGCGTGGATCATCCCTACTCAGATTTTAATCCTGATCTCTTTTATGCCCAATCCTATAGCTTTGATGAACTTTTTTCAGAAAAAATAAGGGCATTAGGTGAAAGAGCAAGGCCAGGAGCGCGAGACTTGTACGATGTTGTCAATTTATTTCGTCAAGTACCCCTTAAAGATTCTCTTGTGCTTCGAGAGATTTTAAAGGTCAAGTGTGAATTTAAGGGAATAGGATTAATCACCCTAGCTGATATTGAGCCTAAAAAAGAAGAATTTTTTCGACAATGGGGACAGCAATTGTTCCACCAAGTCCATATTTTGCCGCCTGTTGAAGTGTACTGGAATCATTTGCCGTCCTTTTTTGAATGGCTTTATTCGGAGGAGTAGCTTTACTCCTTACTCCATCTCAGCTGATCTTTTCCAAATAGATACGCAGCTTTTTCATTGTCGGTCACGATTGAATATGGAGAGAAGCGTCATAAGTTTCTTAACGAAGCGGAGGATATTCTGTGCCGCCGTTTAGCAATGATCAAAAATAAGAAAAAATGAATCCAATCGAAAGCCCACAGAAGCTCAGGAACTTTAAAGTCCCTGGTGAGTTTGTTACTTTAGAGCTTCCTCATTCAGCTTTCTCAGAGCTTCTAGGCCTTGTGTCGCATATAATTGCTGATGAACTTCTCCTGCGCTGACCATCTCTTTTAAATCTAGGAAACCTTTGAACAAAGCGGCGACCGGTTCTTTCATCTGGGGAGATTTCTGAAGGTCCTCGCCTAAGACAATACCAAAAGCTTCAAGAACTTTGGCCTTATCGCAAAGAGCACCAATTTGAATAAGTGACCTCGTTCTTGCTTTCCTTGCTGTACGGGAGGTGAGTTCAAGTTTATGCATCATCCGGTACCTCCTCTCTTCAGCCTTGGTGATGTGTTGACTCAGTCGTTTGAGGGTGCGTGCAAGTGCTGTGAACGGGCTTTGTGTGAAAGGAAGGAGCACGCTTTTCCCACTCTTGTTGTTGAAGGGCAGAAGCCGTTTCATAGGTCTTGGTGAGGATATCCAATACAAGAGCTGGACAAAACCCATTCTTAAAAATCTTTTCAACATCCTTATAAAAGAGGGTGGCTTGCTGCGTGTAAAGTTTATTTCGCCTTTCTTTAAGTCTCTGGATCCGCTTTTCAATGGTCATCAGTTTATCCGTCATACGGGCTCCTTCTTTATTTTTATGAATGACTTAAATTATCATATTTGTTATTATAAATCAATATAATTCATTGAAGTAACTTAGTAAAACTGCAGATAATTATGAATAACTCCATAGCTATTCATCAACTCTTTGTGGGTGATAAGGCTGTCTTGGCGAACTTTTTTAAAAGTGAGCTAAGCGCGCTTACACATTGCCTTTGGCAACGGCGCTCGGTTGCAAGCAACGAAGACCCCACAGGGAAAAGGGGGGCGTAAATCATGGCGATTTATCACCTCAGTGTAAAGGTTCTCTCTCGTGGGGGGCGGAATACGGTGCGGGCGATTGCCTATCGGGCAGGGTGTGAGCTTTATGATCACCGTACCGACCAGACGTTCGATTATGCGGACAAACCTGTGCAACATGTAGAGCTGACTCTTCCCCAGAATGCCCCTGAGTGGGCAAAGGATATTCAAAAGCTGATAGCGGAGGATCGCCAGAAGGGCGTCCAAACGCTGTGTGATATGGTAGAGGCTGCAGAAAAGAGAATTGATGCCCGTCTTTGGCGCGAGTTTGAATTTGCCCTGCATCGTGAACTCACAGAGGAGCAGAACATGGCTCTTGCCAGAGCGTTTGTTGAGGAACAACTGTGTTCTCACGGGATGATTGCTCAACTCAATTTTCATTTTGACGTGGATGAGAAAACGGGAGAAGATAAACCCCATTGCCATGTTGTTGCCGCCACGCGTCGTCTGGAAGAACATGGCCTGAGTGCACAAAAGGATCGAGACTGGAATAAGAAAGAAGTTCTGTTAGAGCTCAGAGAACAATGGGCTCATTATTCTAATGCTCATCTTAAGCTCCATGGACATGATGTTCAAATTGATCACCGCTCTCATAAAGAACGGGGGATTGAGGTGGAGCCTCAGCCGAAGCTTGGGCGCAATATCCTCGAGCAAGAAAAGAGGGTTCAACACCTTGAAGGAGTGAAAGAAGGAGAAGACTTTACTCCTGTCACCGAAAAGATGCAGGCCTTTCAAGCAGCTCAGATCCGTAACCTTTATCGTATTATGCGGCAACCAGATGTTGTTTTTGATATTGTCACAAAGCATCATGCTACCTTTATGTGGGGGGATGTACAGAAAGTCTTGCATCGGTATGTGAATGAGATTTCTCTTTTTCAAAGGCTTGAAGATAAGTTGAGGAATTCAAAAGAATTACTTGTGCTACGCCCCGAGGGTGTAGGCTTGGAAGAGCGTGCCATCTATACCACCCGTAGCATGCTTAAAGCCGAGAAAGAGCTTGTAGAAACAGCAGAAAACCTTGCTTCTCATCTTTCTCATGCTATTTCTCCTGTTTCTCTCCATCATGGCCTTTTTGTCATACAGGAAAAATTGAAAGAGAAAGGAAGCACTTTAAGTGAGGGTCAGGAAGAAGCAATACGCCATGTTGTGGCTGAAGGACAACTCAAATGCCTTGTAGGTTATGCAGGTGCAGGAAAAACAACGGCCCTGGAAGCTTGTCGAGAAACTTGGGAGGCTGAAGGGTATAGGGTGTATGGCCTAGCACCCACAGGAAGAGCCGCTCAAAATTTAGAAGGAAGTGGAATTCCTTCCCAAACTCTTCACAAGTTCTTAAAAGCTTTTGAGGGAGGGCGGTGTCAATATGACTCAAAAAGTATCCTCGTCCTTGATGAAGCGGGTATGGTGGATGTGGAACGGTTTGACAGATTTTTAAATGCTGTCAAAATCTTAGGCGTTAAAGCTGTCGTTGTGGGAGATGGGGCTCAACTTCAGCCTGTGGAAGCAGGCCCTGCCTTTCGATTGGTCACAGAAAGAGTCGGGGTTTCCCGCCTTGAGGAAATAGTCCGGCAAAAGGAAGAATGGCAAAAAGAAGCAACGATTTTATTTGGAAAACAAGAATCCGCCAAAGCCATTCAAGCTTATCAAGGACGAGGACATGTTCATCTGATTGAGGAAAAGCTTCCTGAGGGAGATGCGCCAGAAGATATTGTAAAACGTTATGAGATAGGGGCACGCCTGTCGGGTCTTATTTTCCGAGAGATTATGAAAGACGTCCAGACGAAAGAACATGCTCAAAGTCATGAAGACTATCCTGCCTTCCTAAAATGGCGTGCCCTTCAAAAAGAAGCAGGGAAGGAAATCCTTAACAGACCTGAGATTTACAAACCGCTCCTTGAAGCTCGAGGTCTTGATCCAACAGAATTAGCAAGGCTCTTTGTAAATAAAGACCAACCCAAGGAAGGCCAATATAAGGATGCTCGCGCCCTTCTTAAAGCAAAAAATCTTGATTCTCTTATCGGGAAAGAGCGTGCCCCAGGTCAAACTATTGAGGTAAGGAGTGAGGCAAAGACTAAACTCATTGCAGGTTGGTTCAAAGCTTACAAGGAAAATCCGCATAAAACCATGCTTATGATGGCGTATAGCAATCGAGATGTAAGAGACCTCAATACCCAAGCAAGAGATCATTTAAAAGCCTCAGGCCATCTTGTGAAGGATGAGATGACCTACACAATTACACGAGAGATTGAGGACGATTTTGGCCGTAAGTCATGCCTTAAGGAAACGCGAGAGTTTGCAAAAGGCGACCGCATTGTCTTTACCCGCAACAATGATGGTTTGGGGGTTAAGAATGGAAGTATGGGGACCATTACGAACCTCACAAAAAGCAAAGTCCAGGTACAGCTTGATGAAGGAAAGGATATCTCCTTCTCCCCCAACCTCAATCCTTACTTTGACCAAGGGTGGGCCGTTACCATCCATAAATCCCAAGGAACAACAGTTGATCGTACATTTGTTTTGGCCTCCTATGAAATGACTCAAAATCTGACCTATGTGGCCATGACCCGCCATCGAGAAGATGTGCATATGTATGGGAGCACCTTTGATTTTTGGCGATCAGAGAAATTGCCAGAAGTCCTGTCCAAATCAGGAGAAAAGCTCTCAGCAGCAGACTATCTTGATGCAGATTCCCTTAGCAAGCTCATGCAAAAAGAGGATCAGCTGCTCACAAAAATATTTAACCGTATTTCCAATGAGCTAGAAGCTATGGGGGCTGTCACAAAACAAGCCTTCTGGAGTGTGGCAGATCATTTCCTTGGCATTAAACGAGAGAAAGAGATTCGAGTATCTCCTCTTCAAGAGGGAATTCGTGAAGAAGCGCGAGCTAATGGATTGTTTCAGGAGAAAAATACACTACAAGCCCAAGAGAAGATCAGCCCAGCCCTTACGGCTATCTTTGAGGAAATGAAGCATCCTGCCTTTAACAATGCCACAATTATAAAAGAAGCTTTTAAGAAAGGCCTCAAAGCTCATGGAGAAGAGCAAGCTATTGCTTATTGGAACCAACGGAAAGAGGATTTCCTGAAGCCCTATAGCCAAAGCCTGGCAAAGGTTGAGAGAGAGTTAATCTCTCCCCTCTTAAACCGATTTACAATCCAATGGAAAGATCAGACTCATGCGTTCGCAGAACAAGACCCTACACGGGTTCTGAATGTTCTTACAAAAGTAAAAACGAAGGAAGTCGAAAACTATAAACGCATTGCCGCAGAAGAAAAAGCAAGACAGGAAAAAGTTATTGTGGAAGAACGTGCTGCGCAAGAGCGACAAGCTCATCGCGATCATATAAAAGACACGTACCTGCGATTTCAAAGCTTATACGACATGGTGAAAGACACGCGCCATATTCCTGAAGCTTTTAAAGAGGATTTAAAAAAATTCAGTAAAGAGCTGGCCCAGGATCACGACTTTATGAACCACCTTAAACTGAGAGATTCTGAGGAAGTCGAAAAAATCAAACAAGTTGCTCAAAGCAAAGATCCTGAAGAGCACTTCCGTTCCCTCGACCGTGGGAGAGGTGGCTATTCACTTTGATTTTTTCTTTGCTTGTTTCTGGGCAGGAGTTGGCTTTGGAGTTGCAGAGGTCTTTTGGACCGTCTGCTCTTGTGATATTGCCTGTGACGCTGATATTTGTGTTGCCTGGGTTTCAAGCTCTTTTCTCATCTCTATAACCTGTAAACCCGTTATATAGGCCTCTCGCAGATGAGGATTCATAAAGAGAACAGAAATAAACGGCACTTGAGAAAACAACAGGAAAAGTCCCATCAACGCCCCCGCAAGCCCTGCTGTACCAACAAGAGCAAAGAAAGGGGGGCTCCATCTGAGGGCATATTGTATTTTGATATTTTCGCAAAATGCATTGGCTTTTGTGACTGTATCAGTCAGGCTCTGTACATCTTTCTCGGCGCGTTTAAAGAGTGGGGATGTCACTTGTGAAATATTCTGTTGGCAAGTCTCTACAACCTTTTGAAAATGGGCCTCAAGTTGTAGCTTGACATTTTGCTCAAGAGATTCTTGAATTTGGCGAGCACAAGACTGTTCAAATCCAGCCATTTTTACTTCAAGATCCTTCATCTGTTGTAAGTGAAATTTATCAAGGTATCGCTGTAGATCAGACTTAACCGTGTTCAAAACCATCTCTCCCAAGACTTCCTTTTCAAAGTCAGTGAAATTTTGGTAGGTGGGTGAGAGGGAAGCTGTAGGTGATGAGTTTTGCATAAGCTTTCTTTGTTAGGGGAGTTAATTAGAAAAATTTACTCTTATTTTGTATATTTTTTAATAACTTCATTTCAATTGATTTAGTCAAGCAGATAGCCCCCAACTCATCTATTCCTTCCTGGACACTGATCCCATCTCCTGCCAGCACCCGCTCAAGCTCCTGCACAACAAGGATAATTTAATTAATTTTGACTTTCAAGTCTTTCATCATAGGAAAATATCGGTGAAGGCTTCCTAAAATGACAAAAGAATACTGTTGGATAAATTGAGCGATTTCCTCTGTCTGGCAATAAAGATCCATTGTTTTATATTGATGAGAAAATGACCCTAGTCTGCTGTTACACATCTTTAAAACAGCCAAAGGACCCATCATATCTACCATTTCTGCACAGACAGACTTCCATAATGGATCTTCTATGAGAGAGACACGGTGTTTGGCTTGAGAATAGGCTTCCTCAAATGAAATTTGATCACTATTAAGTAGCTCCTGCTCAAATTCATGAAAATGTTCCTTTTTTGATGAGAGTACAGTAATTTTATACGTATTTGTACATTTTTTTATGGTAGAAAAATGTGAAGGTGATACAGGAATCGTGTCTTTAGTTGCTGTCATTTTTTTCAAAAGAAAAGGTAAGGTATGTACGTTTGAGAAGGGATGAAACCAAACTTTAGTATTTTGCACAAATCTCTCCTTCTTCGACGATTTGCTCCCACGTATTCGTTACCTATGACACCTTGAAAGTGTACTATAGTTTTCTGGAGTGACCACATTAGAGAGACTGAAGGAGGAACCAGCCATCACCACTACCCGTCCTTCAGAGGCTAAGTTCCGGATAGACTAAAGCAGAGTGTTCTCAGGGAGGCTAGTGAACACTCTGCAACTTGTCTCACCGATCAAATGAGAATTTACCACCACAAACAATCTATTTACCAACTATACTCTCTAAGGGATTCACTGATCCCTTAGAAGAATATAGCTTAGTTTTAGAGCCTTTTTTAAAGCATTGTTTCGTTATAGAGGGTATATCCTCATTAAATAGGAATATATGCAGGAGAAGGTTGTAAAAATTCACCAATCAGTTAATCTGAAAAATAATAAAATAAAAAAGTACATTAAATAAAAGGCAACCAACGAAGTAACCTAAAACAAGACTGAAGTTTATATATGAGGAAATTGTTGATAAGAGCATCAAAAAAAATAAATGCCTTTCCAAATCTTCTGTTTGCTATGGGTTGGGGAGAATATGACGATGTCAAAGATAAAAGAAAATTTGGTAACTAAAGAGATTGAAGCAATCGAATTAACGGATACGCCTCGCTTTCGGAATTTTGATTGGAGTAAGGCTAAAAGTTTTTATTATGTTGCAAAATGTGGGAGCTTTGTAAGTGCAGGGCGCTTTTTAAATATTTCTCAGTCTGCTTTAAGTCGCCAAATTATCTTGCTTGAAGGGCATTTGGGATGTCCGTTATTTTCTCGCCATAGTGGAGGAGTCAAACTGACGCGTAAGGGAGAGGAGCTTTTTTCCATTGTCGAAACAACTTTTGTAAGCCTTAAAGGATTTACACGTAATGCGCATGCAACAATAGATAATGGAAAAAAGCGAAAAATCAGAATTGCATCAACTTATGCGATTACATCTTGTATACTAGATAGCCTTATCTTTGCTTATAACAAAGAATACCCTGACCTTGTGTTTGAGTTGATTAGTGATGATCATTTAATTGATATCGTTTTAAATGACGTGGATATTGCAATTCGCCCTTTTGATTCGCATACCAGAAATATTCAACAAGATCTTTTATTCACTTTGGAAAAAAAACTCTATGCTAGCCCTCAATACATAGAGAACCAGGGGGAACCTCAGACAGTGGAAGACTTAAAGAACCATTACATTATTGCTCATGCGCATCCCGAAGAGCATCCTTATTCTGATGTGAATTGGATTTTAAGACTAGGAATGCCTAAAGGACAGTTGCATCAACCTGTCTTTACATCAAATTCGATTGAGACTGCCCTCAAAGCTGCAAAAAGTGGATTAGGCATTATCGGGAGTTATGAAAAAATGGAGGTTATTAAGAGTGGTCATTTAAAAAACATCCTCCCTAGTATTAAAGATAAAGAGGTAAAATTATATTTTATTTACTCAGATTACCTTAAAACAGATAAAGAAATTAATAAATTAAAATATTACTTACAAGAGAATATTTTTTAGGTACCTTCCTCCCTCAAAAAGTGGACTTCCTTACCGCATAGAAGGGAGTAGCTCCCAAATTCGGCTAGAAGCCGACTTGAATTACGTTTTTCAATTTCATCCTGATTCTTTATACCTTCCGTATCACATCTTGTACTTGCTGCGCTTCTTCACCATACAATACAGGCTTTCTATACTTAGTGACCCACACTAAGTGATAATTAACAATGGAAGCCTTTTCGGTATTCTTGCCTTCATTTTTTATACTGAAGCCTCCGTCTAAAGGCGAGAGATTTAACCCACCCAGGTTACAAACATTAAGAATATGTTACAATATAGATGAATATTTATTGATAACACCAAGTTCTTGTAGACGAAAACTTAACGTTCATAATTTTCATAGTATTCTCCTCTTCTGTTTTTTACTAAATTAAGTAAGTTAAATTAAGTATAACACTTAGTCCTTGTAAGTTGGAAATTAACATTTTTAATTTTCATGATACTCTCCTAGGATACAAATACATATCCTCATCCCTTATCAAATGGAAAATTTCTTAGCAAGATTTTTTTCCATCTTATCAAGGAAGTTAAGTGTTAATTCAAATAACCCTAATGTTAATGTGGCATGAGAATATGTTTGGGGAGCCAAATACGAAGCTAAACGTACAGGCACGTCACAATGTCGATGTTCTTGATTAATCTTATAATGAAGATCAAATCCTTGAGCCGCCTGGGGCTTTGATGACAGTTTAATTACTCGCGAGATAGGATCTTGTCCTTCATAATAGGCAGCTTCAAAAATATTAATCATTGCTGCAAAAGCAAGGGGGGAGAAAGCGGCCACTCTCTCATGCGCCGATAACAACCATTTGGTTGCGGCTCCCACGTTAAAATCTTCTTTTTGAAGATCAAGATCCTGAAAAACCTGTTCCATAAACTTATAATGACCCATCTCATCACAGATATAGTGATCTATATACTCTTGCGCTTTCTCAAAATGGATAAGAGCTGGTTTCATAGCGTGACAGGATTCTGTCGTTACATACCATGATTGCTTAGAAATCCATCCAATGGCTTGAAAAAATTGTGTTTCATCATGCTTGAGAAGATATTCTAAAAATTGGCCTAACCCGTCTTGACCTGACCATGTGGTGCTCTCCCATTCTAAACGGTAGCAAATCAGGTAGGTAATCAAGCTAATAGGATCATAAAGATCTGTGTCAGGGATGCGGGCCTTACTGAGTATTTTGTCTCTGTCCCATGCCCAAGCAGGCAGAATA